>NZ_JBIBYN010000037.1:0-64160 GCF_043083325.1 Streptomyces sp. NPDC014734
GCCCGCGTGGAGCACGTGATCGGACGGATGAAGAACTACAAGATCCTCCGCGACTGCCGACAGCACGGCAACGGCCTCCACCACGCCGTCCAAGCAGTCGCCCAGATGCACAACCTCGCCCTCACATCATGACCAGAGAACCGCCCTCACCGACCCTGACCTGCCCGAACGCGGCCTTGTGCAACACCCTTTAGGCGCTGTCCCGTAATCCCACGAGACCGAGGGTGGTCATGCCGTGTCCGGGGCGGCGCCGATGGCACCGGCCGAGAGAAGCGAACGCCCTAGGTCTCCGGTGAGGATGCGGGGGTGGCGCCGCCACCACCACAGGTCAGGGCCGGGCAGTCTGTGGAACTGATCGAGTGCTTGGCCGTCGTCGTCGATGGTCACGGCCTTGTACTGGTCGTCCAGAGCTTTGATCCGCGGGGTCCAGAGCTGGACGACGTGCTCGTCCAGCAGGAGCCACGCCTCGTGCAGCCAGTTTCGGCAGCAGAGGTCGTTGGTGTACTCGTAGATGTTGTCGCCGTAGCCGCGCTCGATGACGCTCACCAGGGCAGCCCACGCGTTGACCCTTTCAGCAACCGTGAACGCCGTCCGCCAGCCACGCTGGTGCAACAGCTCTCCCACCTCGGTTTCAGTAGCCACGGGCGTGAGGCTCTCATGCCGAATCCGTCCAGGTGACCGAGTTGTGTCCCAATCAGAGGCCGGCGGCCCCGCAGCGTGATCGACATGAGACGATCTCGCCGTGGCCGGTGTGATCACGGCGTCGCCGTCCTGGAAAGCGCCGTTCAGCGGGCTGAGCCCGCGGCTGTCCGGAAAGCTGATGACCGTGCTGCGGCGCCAGGGTACGGACGCCGTCCGCAAGGGCCGCCCGTGGGGTCTTCCGCTGGAGGACCGGGTGCTGCTGGTCGCGGCGTATTGGTGCACGAACCTGACCATGCGGCACATTGCCCCGTTGTCCGGGGTGTCCAAGTCGGCGGCCGACCGCATCATCGTCGACCTCGGACCATCGCTCGCGCTGCGGCCCCGCAAGCGATTCCGTATGGACACCGTGCTCATCGTGGACGGCACCCTGGTGCCCACTCAAGACCACACCATCGCCGAGCAGTCGAAGAACTACAGGTACTCCACCAACCACCAGGTCGTCATCGACGCCGACACCCGGCTCGTCGTCCTGGTCGGCCGGCCTCTGCCCGGCAACCGCAACGACCGCAAGGCGTGGGAGGAGTCCGGCGCGAAGGCCGCCGTCGGCAAGACCATGACGATCGCCGACGGCGGCTACCCGGGCGCTGGACCGCCCCGACGCCGCGTGCCGATCCACGGATCGCGGGACAACCCTCAGCCGTGTCCGTCGCCGGTGCCGCGGCCGACGCCGAGTCGGCGGACGAATTCCACGGCCTCGTCGGTTCGTCCCGTGCCGCAGGTGCGGAGGATGCCGGCGAGGCCGGGGTGGTCGGGCTCCAGGATCTCCGCGGCGGCCAGGATCTCCGCGGCGCCGGCTCGGGAGTTGAGCAGTTCGCGCAGCCGCAGGACGAAGTGTGTGTCCGGGTCCGTGGCCGGACCGTGGGCCGGTGACGGGGCCGGGTGAGCGGGAGCGGGCGGCAGGGCGGAGGTGCCCAATGAGTCCTGGCCGGGGGTTCGGCTGGCGCGGATGGTTGCCAGGATCTCGCGCACATCCGTGGCCGATACGGTCCCGGCGCGGACGTCGTGGGCCAGGCGGAGCGCCGCCGAGAGGCGGGCGGCTGCGTCGGGGTTGGCGATCCGGGCGCGCTGGGCGCTCATGACGAGGCTGAGCATGGCCGGTGAGATCCCGAGGATCTCCGCGAGGCCGGATTGGGTCACCGAGAACAGGGTGCACAGGTCCCGGCAGAGTTCGCTGAGCGGTGCGCCGTACCACTGGCGCTGGAGTTCCTGGTTGCGCAGCGTGGTGGTCTCATCCATGGGACCACGCTAGGAGCGGATTTTACACTTGTCAAAGAGGGTTTTCATGTGTCAATCTCCCCTCCGGAAGCCCGACCCACTTTCGACTGAACGGGATGTCATCGTGTCCTGGACGCGCACCACTTCGCTCGCCGCCGTCGTCGCCCTCGCCGCCTTCGGCCTCACCGCCTGCGGCGGCGGAGACAGCGACCGCACAGAGGGCTCCGACAAGCCCGCCGCCACCGCCCCCAGCACCCCCGCGGCTCAGGACGCCGCCGACTCCGGCGACGCGGACGACTCTTCGGACTCCCCCGTCGTCGCCGGTGTGAAGGCCCCGGACGACCTGCCGGGCGGCCTGCCGCTGCCGAAGGGGGAGCTCACCTCCGTGACCGGGGCCGCGGGCGCGTACGTCCTCACGTACCGCACGGACGACCCCGAGGCCACGCTCGATGCCTACCGGTCCGCCCTCGAAGGCGCCAAGTACACCGTGGTCGACATCGGTGGCACGTTCACCGCGACCTCGGGCATGACCGCCGTGCAGATCACCACCACCGCCGACACCGTGATCCTCACGCTCGCGGGCGCCTGAGAACGAGCTCCCGTGCGCCGGTACGCTACGGCGCATGGAAGCTGGGGGAATGCTCGCCGACCGGTACCGGCTGCTCGCGCCGGTCGCACGCGGCGCCCAGGGCACGGTCTGGCGGGCCACGGACACGCGTCAGGGCGAGGACGTGGCGGTGAAGGTCATCGGCGGTGCCGACGTCGAGTCGCTGCTGCGGCTCGTGTGCGAGCAGTCGGTGCGCATCGGTCACCCCCATGTCCTCGCCCCCGTCGACTGGTTCGTCCGGGACGGCGAGGCCTGGCTGGTGCTGCCCCTGGTCCGCGGGGGCACGCTCGCCGGGCTTCTCGACGACTACGGGGAACTGCCACCCGCCGTCGGCCTGGTCCTCGCGGAACAGATCCTGGACGCGCTCGTCGCGGTGCACGCCGCCGGCCTCGTGCACCGCGACGTCAAACCCTCGAACATCCTCCTCGCCGCGACCGGCGCCGCCCGCCCCCACGCCTACCTCAGTGACTTCGGTGTCGCCCGGGTGCTGCCCCACCTCCAGCTGACCGCACCCGCCTTCGTCGCGGGCACGCCCGACTACCTCGCCCCCGAAATGCGTGTCGGAGCAGTCAGCTCCCCCGCCCAGGACGTCTACGCCGCCGGGCTCGTGCTGCGCGCACTGGGCGCCTCACCGGAGCTGCTCACCGCCATGACCGCGGAGCGGCCCGAGCACCGGCCCACCGCCGCGGCGGCCCGCGAGGCGGTCACCGCCGCCCGCGCGGCCCTGGGAACCGAACACTGGCCCGTTCAGTGGCAGGACGAGCCCTTTCTCGTCCCCGACCAGCTCGGCGACGCGGTCCTCGACCGGGCCGGTGACGCGCCCCGTACCGCCACCGGCCGGTCCTCCCGTCGCCGGCGCACGTGGGCGGCCCTCGCCGCCGGCGCCGTGCTCCTCGCGGGTCTCGTAACGGCGTTGGTACTGAACAGCGGTGGTACTGGCAGCCCGGCCGTCCCCGAGAGGAACCGCTCGTCCGCACCCCCCGCCCGCACCGTCCCCGCCGACGCCCAACGCGGCCTCGCCGACCCCGAAGGACCCAGCGTCTTCAGCTCCTGCCCCGCGGGCCGGGAGTACGACGTCGCCTTCAGTCCCGACGGCTACATCCTGATGTGCCTGCACGTTTCCGGCACACGCCGCTACGAATGGCAGCCGAGCACGCCCGAGGACTGACCCCGGGCATTGCGCGGGAGCGGCGACGGCCGGGGCTGGCCGGGGACGAGAACGGGAGCCGAGCCCTCCCCCGCATGCCGCCGCAGACCGCCCCGCGGCCGGGCCGGATCGGCTCAGGCCCAACCGTGGTGCCGGGCGTACCATCCGGGCTGGATCCGAGTGGAGGCTCCGAACCGTTGCACGAGGGCCTGGATGCGCCGCTGCACGGTCAGGTCGACAGGTCCGGCTGACCGGCTACGGCGGTGTCGGGGAAACCGGCGAGCAGCAACCGCAGAATGCGGGTGTCGAGTCCGTCGAGGCCGTGCAGCGGTTCGCCGTAGGGGCGGGTGTGTGCCCGCAGCGTGTCGAAGAGCACCCGGGCCAGGAGGGAGGAGTCGGGGGCATCTGGCGTACTGGTCAGTAAGTGCGCTTGGTGGGGCGGTGGTTTACGCGTGGTGTCGTTACTCTCCAGGGCATGACATCCCAAGAGCGCAGTGCCGGAGCCGCCTTGTGCATCGTTGTGGCCATGATCAGCATGATCACTGCGGTGATCTTGTCGGCGGTCGCGTTGGACGCGGCCTCCAAGGTGGCAGATGAACCATTGGGCGAACACGGCGGCACGTCGATTCTTTTCGAGGACTCCCGCTGCGAAGCAGATCGCGACGCGGCACCCACTCAGCCGTACATGAAGTGCCTCTTCGAGTACCAGGCGGCCAATCAACAGGGTGCGGCGCTCTGGGAAAGGGAGACTGCAGCACGGCAGGCCGCCATCCAGGCGAAGGGCAACTTGGCGATCATCTTCGGTCTGCTCGGTGTGACCTTCGCGGTCTGCGCCGTGGTGTCCAACAGGGGCCGTCGGCCCGAGCAGCAAACCACCGGGATATGAGGCGGTCCTGCGACTGCCACGGCGTAGTGGGGCAGTCGCAGGACCACACCACGATCGCCAGCAGTTCCTGCGGTTGGTGTTGTTCAGCACTTCGGACCGCGGCCAGCGCCGGGGGTTCCGTACGTTGGTGACCGCGTGGCCGTACTCGCCGCCGTCGCGATGGGTGGCCTGGTCGGGGTTGAGGATTTGAGAGCCCGGGGGGGATTGAGAGGGGGCAGGTTGCCCGGTTCGCGGTTGAAGTCGCCGAGCGCGACCCAGTTGGTCACGGCGAGGAAGCGAGCTTCCGCAGCGATCCTGCGCACCAGCGATCCTCCGTCGTTACCTCGGGGGGATTCGGCATGCGGCCCACTGTCGACGAGCCGTTGACGGCCGTCTTCCGGCGTCGCCGGGTCCATCAGTGTGTGCATGCGGTCCGGGAAAGCGTCTGGCGTCTTCGCGCCCCCGGGTACAGGCCCGGAGCCCACCCCGGTTCGGTTCGGCCGTCACCGCACCCCGTCCGGGCATCCGGGCATCCGGGCATCCGGGCATCCGGGCATCCGGGCATCCGGGCATCCGGGCATCCGGGCATCCGGGCGGTGAACTCCGGGGAGATTCACGGGGTTTCCGGGACCGATCCGGGGCCGGGCTCCGGATCGCCGGGTGCGACACCTGAGAGTCCCGCTTCGTGGTCCCGTCGCCGAGATCCCGTAATCAAGCTCGGGGCCCATGAGTTGTGTTGTGAAATGATCCGGGCCGGGCTCGCACGCCTCGACAGTCGCGGGCCGTCGTCGAGCAGAGGCTTGGAGAGTCATGATCCGCTGCACCGCGTCCACCGAAGCGCTCGCAGGATGACGGGGAGGTCGGACCCGGCCGGTGGCATACCGGCGGAGATCGGTCCGTACCGGCTGGAAGGGCTGCTGGGTGAGGGCGGGATGGGCCGCGTGTACCTGGGACGCACGCCCGCCGGAAGTGCCGTGGCCGTCAAGGTCGTCCACCGTGCGTACGCCGCGGACCCGGAATTCCGCAAACGGTTCGCGCTGGAGGTCGCGGCGGCCCGGCGCGTCCAGGGCCTCTACACCGTGCCCGTCGTCGCGGCGGACCTGGACGCCGGAGAACCCTGGCTCGCCACGGCCTACGCCCCCGGGCCCTCCCTCCAGCAGGCCGTCGGTGAACGGGGGCCGCTGCCCGCCGACGAGGTCCTCGCGCTGACGGCAAGGGTCGCCGAGGCGCTGGAGACCATCCACGCCGCCGGAGTGATCCACCGCGACCTGAAACCCTCCAACATCGTCCTCACCGCCGACGGACCCAAGGTCATCGACTTCGGCATCGCCCGCGCCGCGGACGTCACCGCCGTCACCGCCACGGGCATGCGCGCCGGGACGCCGGCCTACATGGCACCCGAGTACATCCGGGGGCAGCAGGTCACCGAGGCCGGTGACGTCTTCGCGCTCGGCCTCGTCGCCCACTTCGCCGCCACCGGACGGCTCGCCTTCGGCGGCGGCGGCGACCACGGGGTGGCGTACCGGATCCTCGAAGCGGCGCCCGACCTCGACGGCTGCCCCGAGTCCGTGCGCCGCGTCGTGGCCCGCTGCCTGGAGAAGGACCCGGCACGGCGGCCGACGCCCGCCGAGGTCGTCCGGCTCTGCGGCGGGGCGGAGACAGGGGGCACCGGTGGCGGGCGCACGCCCACCGTGGTGTCCGCACCTCCGGTGACCGGCCCGGACGCGCCCACAGCCACCGCGCCGGCGCGCACCCCCGCACCGGACGCCGACCCCGCGACCCCGTCCACACCGCCGTACGTCGCGCTGCTCGGCGTTGCCGGTGCCATCGCCCTGGCCGTCGCCCTGGTCGCGGTGCTGCTTCCCTCGTCGAAGAAACCCCCGAAGAACAAGCAGCCGTACCCCGTGGTCGCGGCGACCGCGATCTTCGCCAAGGGGACCAGCGGCATCGCGTTCAGCCGGGACAGCAGGACGCTCGCCACCGGCGGCGAGGCCGGCAAGGTCAGGCTGTGGGACGTCGCCACGCGCAAGGTGCGCACCACGCTCATCGAGAAGGACTATGCGGGGGAGCCGATGAGAGTCCTCAACGTGATGTTCAGCGCCGACGGGAAGACCCTCGCCACGAGGACCTACAACCGCCTGATCGGCGTCTGGGACGTGGCGGGGCGACGGGAGATCCGCCGCATCGAGGATCACGCCTCTTCCATCGCCCTCAGCCCCGACGGCAAGCGGATCACCCTCGGCAACACCACCGGGGCCGACCTGTGGGACGTCAACAGCCGCAGTGAGGACATGCGCGCCCACTTCACGCAGGAGGTGCGCGTGATGGACATGGCGTTCAGCCCCGACGGCAAGACCCTCGCCACCGTCGGTGACGCGTCCGAGAAGCGCAGCTACCCGAACAACGAGCCGGCCAAGCTGTGGGACCTGACCCGGATCGATCCGGAGCCCTACGGCCAGGGCGACCCTCGCCGCAACCTCGCCCTTGAGGACGTCACCTACGCCGTCGCCTTCAGCCCCGACGGCAAGACCCTCGCCACCGGCGGACCGGGCGGCGACGTGCGGCTGTGGGACGTGGCCACCGGCCGCCTCAAGGCCACCCTCGCCAACCGTCTCGTCGAGGCCCGGGACCTGGCGTTCAGCCCCGACGGCCGGAGCCTCGCCGTCACCGCCGACGGCGGGGTGCTGCTGTGGAACCTGGCCGACCGCAGGCCGAGCGCCATCCTGTCCGACGACGACACCGGCTACGGCGACGACGAGATCCGGGAGCTGGCCTTCAGCCCGGACGGACGGTTCCTCGCGGGCAGCACCATCGGGGGCGTCGACGAACCCGATGAGGATTCCGGCAGCCCGGACGGGTACGGCGCCCCGGACGACGCCGAGGCGAACAACGGTGTACGGCTGTGGGAGGTCCCGTCGGGGGCCGCTCCTTGAGCCTTCCCGCCCTGACGGGAAGTCAGGACAGTCGCGAGTTCCGAGGTCGTGCGGCTGGTCGGGTGGTGACCGGTTGGGGTGCATAGCGCGGCAGGCCCGGGCTTCGTGACCATGGTGAAGTGCCTGACGCTGTCGGGGATCTTGGTTTCCGGTCCGTATGCGCGTCGCGCGCAGTGGGAAGGTGGAGGGCCTGCGGCGGTCGGGCTGGTCCTCGGCCGCATGTGTTCCACTCACCTGGGAAGGATCGACCGTGGCCTCCGATCACGACCTGATGTGGCGTCGCTGCGCGCACCTGGGCCGTGTCCTGCTGCCGGTGGTGGACCAGGAGGCGTGGCGCCGGGCCCGCCGCCACGAGCACCTGAGGGCCTGGGGCATCGATATCGTGGAAGGCGAGCGGCTGATCGAGGTATTTGCGGCCTTGGCCGCCCATGCCGTCGCGATCGACGCTTCCCTATCCGCCGCAGAACTTGACGTCCTGCCTCTGAGCGCGGTGGCTGACGCGGCGACGGGCAAACGCGACTTCGAGCTGCTCGCCGGGCTCCCGGACTCCTTCGCCGACGGCCGCGACGAACTGGCCGTCAAGGTCTTCCGGCTGTACGCCTACAGAGGTGGGCAGTACAGCCTCCGGCTCGTCCGACTGGGCACGGAGCTGCGCCGTGCACTGATCGTCCTCGCCGAACGCTCGCGCCTGCCGTCCCCCTCGTGCGGGCACGTCTTCTTCTGGGCGGCTGCAGCGGGTACCACCGGATGCAACAGGCGGCCCCCGGAATCCCGGGGGCCGCCCCGACATCCGTGGTGGATCGACGCACGGCGTCAGATGTGGTGCGTCGCAAGGCGGAGAGGCGTCGGCACGCTGGACGCATGCGGACGTTCCGACGACGCGGCGAGGCGCCGTAGCCGTCGTCGCGCACCCGCCGGGGGCTGCGGGACAGCCCTCAGCGGCCGGCTGTCGGCGTGGCCGTCGGATGCCACTCGCGGCGGAGGAGGCCGAAGACCCAGGAGTCGGAGACATCGTCGTTGACGACGCAGTCCTCGCGGAGGGTGCCCT
The DNA here is from genome assembly GCF_043083325.1 of Streptomyces sp. NPDC014734. Classification (NCBI taxonomy): domain Bacteria; kingdom Bacillati; phylum Actinomycetota; class Actinomycetes; order Kitasatosporales; family Streptomycetaceae; genus Streptomyces; species Streptomyces sp. NPDC014734. The sequence goes on from NZ_JBIBYN010000037.1 coordinate 8,518, forward strand.
CGCGGACGAAGCCGAGCTTCTCCAGGACCCGGGCGGACGCCACGTTGCGGGTGTCGGTCTCGGCCTGGACGCGGTTCAGGTCCAGAGCGTCGAACGCCCACCGCAGGACGGCGTGCGCGGTCTCCGTGGCATAGCCGTGGCCCCACGCGGCGGTGTCGAAGACATAGCCCAGGGAAGCGCTGCGGAAGTCCGGATTCCATTGGGTCAGGCCGCACCAGCCGATGAACGCGCCGTCGGAGACGCGGTCGACGGCCACCCGCGCTCCCGTGCCCTCCTCCTCGATCGTCCGGCAGGTCGCGATGAAACGCTGGGCTCGGGCCGGTTCGGTCCACGGCGGGGAGTCCCAGTAGCGCAGCACATGGGCGCTGCTGTGCAGCGCGTGGAGCGGCGCCGCGTCGGCGTCGGTGAACGGCCGCAGTCGCAGGCGGGCGGTATACAGCTCGGGGGTGGGCAATGCCATGCGGAGCATCCTGCCGCGTCACGCTCGTCCCCGACCACCCGTTTATCCGGACGGTCGGGGGCGTGTGCGTCCCCGGTGACGCCGGGCACACCGCATGGGCGGTGGGTCCGCAGCACCGCGCCGGCGTGGCGAGCAAACGACGGCCGTACGGGCGCATCCTCGGGACGCCGACCGGCCTCGTCCCGTACCGGACCCCGGGCGGTGGAGGTACGCCGTTCACCTCACCGGGCCGGCCGGCACCGCCGACGGCTCGCTCGCCGGTCCCCCACCCTCGTCCGAGCCGGACATCACGCAGGCGGCCCTGGTTCGGAAGGCGGAGGAACTCACCGCCGCCGACTCGGCGTCCCCTGGCACGCACCCGATCATCCGGGCCGGTGGACCGGCACGGTCGGGGGTGCTGTGGTCTCAGTGGACGAAGAGACTCTTGCGCGCCAGTTGTTCGGCCTCCATCGCCGCAATTGCGTCACGGCAGGCGTTGGTGAACTTCCAGAAGTCCGTGTTGGTGGTGGCCGCGCGGTTGTTCGCACCGGAGAAGTTGCCGAAGAGGCTCTGCCGGAGTTCGGTGGTGATCTCCAACTGGCCGCCGCCTTCGCCCGTCAGGGTGCGGTTGCAGATGTTCTCCGGCAGATCGCCGTTGAGGTCCTCCGGGTCGGTGTCGAGCACCTGGAAGCCCGCGCCACGCAGCTTCGTGGACAGCAACTTGCGGAAACGGGGGTTGAGACCACCGATCACGACTGCCTTCGGCTGACCTGCGGGCGCGCCTGCCTGAGCCGCGGTGCAGCCATGCAGACTGAGGACATTGGCGCTCCCGGCGGCCATGGACCGGGCGACCGGGTCGTCGCAGTGCGACGCGGTGACGTGCAGTTCACCGTTGTTGGAAGAGCGGAGGCCTTCGAGCATCCAGTAGTCGTACACCGGGGCGCCCGCCGTGACGGGGGCGAGGGTGTCGGGCCGGTATCCCGCTATGCCCAGGCAGAGTTCGGAAGTGCCCATCTCGATTCCGCCGCCGTGGATGGCCAGCACACTGGTCAGACGGGGAAGAGGGGTGGTGTTCTTGTCGTTGTCGAAGGCCTCGTGCCGCTTGAACCGGCGGGCGAAGTCCTGGCCCTCGATCGCCTTCGTGTACAGGGCCGAGTTCGAAGTGTGGAGGTCGCCGCCGGCAGCGGCGGCCTCAGTCGCGGCGAGACCGGTCAGGAGCGGGCCACCCGCAGCCGCGGCCACGAGGGAGGTGAGGACGGTTCTGCGACTGGCGTGGGCCTGGGACATTGTTGTTCCTTGAGTGCTGGGCGGGCAGATCCGCAGATGCGTGCGACGCCGGGTTCCCGGCACGGGAGCCTTGACCCGGGATGGGCCTTGATTCCGGACTTTGAACACGTTTATGCGGCTCGGGCCAGAGTAGTTGCTGCTGATTGGCGGACGTTCTGGCGGCCCATCCGTTCGAGCTTCGCAAGTAGGGTCGACAGTCGGCGCCGGAACTTCAGCCGACGGCTCGAAGCCGTCCGAGGAGTTCGCCGACGCCGGGCGCGTGCGCATGTCGCGACAGCTCCGGTTCGAGGTCGCGCACCATCGTCACGCACCGAGGCGCGTCGGTCCGGCCGGTGCAGCGGCTCCCGCTGATGACATCGGTGACGGTGGTCAGGTGCGTGTCGAGCAGGCGGTGAGCGTGTTGTCGGCGTTCGGTGGCGAGGCGGATCAGTTCGGCGACGCCGCTCTCCAGCCGGGCGATCATCTCGGCGTCGACTTCACCGAGCACACCGGGCACGAGGACCGCGGCCTTTCAAGGGCCCGGTCGGCCCCGGAAGCCCCGAGGGGGACGGGGGCCTGCCCCGGAACGGGCGGGACCGGCGGAACGGGCGCGACCGGCGGGGCGGGCGGGACCGGCGGGGCGGGCGGGACCGGCGGGGCGGGCGGCGTGTCCGTCGTGGTCGTGGCCGGCCCGCGCCCGGACAGACCGTACCCACGCGGCACCGCAGCGGAATGCGACGACGGCCAGAGGCGGGCGCCGCGTCCGGCAACCGCTCCCGCTTCGCCCTCGCCGCCCCGCGCCGAGCCCGGCACCCGGTGCGCGGCTCGTCCGGATTCTCGGAAACACGGTCGCACCAACCCGTTCCCCATTGCTAGAAGAAGGGGTATGGGAATCTGGACCGACGCCTTCATCGCACCTGCGGAGCCGACTCTCCTGCGGCCGGAGGCGTTCGGCCGGCTCGCGGTCGAGCTGGCGCGCGAGCGCGTCGTCCGGACCCCGTGGGCGCTCCTCGCGGGGCGGCTCTGCGTCAACGCGAGTCTCAACTGGGGCAGCGTCAGCGGGCAGGCCCGCTGGGACGAACCTCCTGTCGGCACGGTGCTGCGGACCGAGGAGCATCCGTGGGACTCAGAGGACCCGGACGACGATCCTCCGCCGTGGGGCCCCTCGCACGAGGAGGCCCGGCTGCTCGCCTCCGGCGAGAAGGCGCTCGACATACTTCCGGCGCTGCGGGCCGCCCCGTACGGCGACGAGGACATCTCGGTCGTCTTCGCCCACATGGACTTCGGCAACCGGGCGATCACCGACTACTTCCAGTACGAGGACGGACGCTCGACACTGGCCTGCTTCGCGCTGGCGCGCCCGCAGAACCGGCCGCTGTCCGCCCACGACTGCGGGGAAATGGACGACGGGCCGGTGCTCGCGGTGCGGACCTGCGTGGTCCACACCTTCAAGCACGCGCTGGGCCACCTCGGCCTGGACGGCGGCCCGGTACCGGCGCTCGCCTCCGTCACCTCCCGCTACTTCGGACCGGACCAGGTCAGCGGCAAGACCTGGGGCTGACTGCCCGGCGTTCTGCCCCGGGCCCGTGGCGCGACCTCGGCCGACGGCGTGCATACGGGCTTGAGCACCTCGGCGGTCTTGTCCCAGCCCTGACGGCTGCACAGCGGAAGGAGTTCCGCAGCAGGGTGGACCACACGGGTCCGCCCCGTCCCGGATCTCCACACGGATCGCATCGATGAAGACCACCGGACAGACGGCGCCCAGGGGCCGGTTCTGCCACTCGGCCCCGCCGTCGAGGACCTTGTCGATGACCGCGGAGATCGTCCGGCGGGACGGCCGTCTCCACCGGGCCGACATCGGCCAGCACAGTCCTGGCACGGGAGCCGTTGCGTCAGTTGCCACCGTTCTTCCCGGCCGGATCGTGCTTGTCATAGCCGAGATGGCCGGTGATCCCGCCCTTGAGAGCGGACTCCGGGAGCCGCTTGGTCAGCTGCTGGAGCAGCCCTTCCCCGCCGGTCAGCTGAAGACCCGCGGCCCGAGCCCGGCCCACCGGCTCGTCGATCAGTCGGTCGTCCACGGACTTCGTCGGCAGCGTCGCCTCAGACGGCTCGACGGACTCGGCCTCGGTCACGTTGTCGCTGGTCGTCGATGCGTCTTCCGTGATCGGGAGGTGCACCGAACGTTTGGCTGTCCCGATTCCGGCGGGGCCGGGAAAGTGGGGCTCAGTGTCGGCCGGGGCTGAGGAAGTCGAGCAGGATCTGACGGCTGGTCTGTGAGGTGAGGCTGCCGTACGCGTCGTCGAAGGCGTGCTCGGCGAAGGGCAGTTCCTTGACCTCGGTGTCGACGCCCTGCTTCTTGAGCGCGTCGCCGAATTCGGTGATGGTTCCGGGGCGGACGCTGCGGTCTCGGTCGCCGACCACGAGCAGGGTGCGGGGCAGGCCGGGACGGATGTCGGAGGTCGGGGACACCTCGCGGTAGCGGTCCGGGTACTGCTGCGGCGTGCCCCCGGTGAACAGCTGCGCCGCCTCGCGGGTTCCGGCCACGTCCTTCTTCCACATCTGTGTGACGTCGGTGCCGGGGTAGAAGCCGATCACGGAGGCCGGGGGCTCGGGGGTGGCACCGTCCGTGGCGGTGATGGTGCCGTTGTGGAGGCGGTAGGCGGTGTTCATGGCCAGGGTGCCGCCCGCCGACATGCCGCCGAGCGAGATCCGCGAGCTGTCGACGCCGTACTCGTCGGCGTTCTCCTGCACCCAGCTCAGCGCGGAGACGAGGTCCTGGGGGGCCTTGTTCCAGGTGGGGTGGCCGGGGCCGGCCAGGCGGTAGTCGGCGGCGAAGACGGCGACGCCGTGGTCGGCGAGCCAGCGGCCGGTGCCGCGCAGGTCGCTCTTGTCGAAGGTGTGGAAGCCTCCGGCGTGGGCGAGCACGACGGCCGGGGTCTTCTTGCCCGGCGTCTTCTTGGGGAGGTACGCGTCCACCTGCAGCGGTTTGCCTTCGGGGCTCGCGTACGTCTTCGTCGCGTCCGGCTTCGTCGCCGGATAGGCGAGTCCGGTGAACACCTGGCTCAGGGAGATGTCGACGCCGGCGTCGTGCGCGGCCCGGTACTGGATTCCGCCGATGGCCAGTGCGCCCAAGGTGCACAGCGTCGTGATGACGGTGACCGTGCGTCCCCAGCGCACCAGGCCGGCACGCCAGGCCAGCGCGGCGAGGACGGCTGCCACGAGAGCGATCAGGGCTACGTGGAACGGGTACTGGCCGCCGAGGACCGGTCCGATCACCCCTGCCTTGGGGATGGCCGGGAAGTACGCGCCCAGGACGATGGCGAGGACCAGGAACGCGAGGAACGAGGCCAGGACGGCGGAGGTGCCCCGCAGGATCCGGACCGGCCGACCGGTCGATGTGGCGGGGCTTCTGTGCGTGGTCATGGCTGCACTCCTGCGGTGGTGCGTGGGGCGGTGTTGCCGCCTACGGGACTTGTCGCGAGCCACGGAGTCCTCGGAACCGCGTGCGGGGCGGCGAGGTCCGGCTCGTACAAGAAAGGTAGGAACCGGGCACCCGCTTCAGCCTCGGGCTGTGGAGCCATTCCTTGGCCTGGCTCCCGGGTAGGGGGTCCGCAGGATGGGAACGCCGCGGCGTGAAGGGCCGCGGGTCACCGTGCTTCACGGGTCACAGGTTGGTGCGGCCGGGGGCGACCAGGCCCGTCTCGTAGGCGAAGACGGCTGCCTGGGTGCGGTCCCGCAGCTGGAGCTTCTGCAGGATTTTGCCCATGTGGGTCTTGATGGTCTGTTCCGCGACGACGAGCTCGCCGGCGATCTCCGCGTTGGACAGTCCTTGGGCGACGAGGGTCAGCACCTCGGTCTCGCGGTTGGTGAGTTCGTCGATCCGTACCTGGGTGGGCGGTTTCGCCGAGGTGCTCAGCCGGGAGAACTCGGTGATGAGCCGCTTCGTGATCCCGGGGGACAGCAGGGCTTCACCGGCGGCCACGATACGTACGGCTTCGGCCAGTTGCACTCCGGAGGCGTCCTTGAGAAGGAAGCCACTGGCGCCGGCACGCAGCGCTTCGTACACGTACTCGTCGAGGTTGAAGGTGGTCAGGACCAGGATCTTGGTGGGCAGGTCGGTCTGCCGGGTGATCTCGCGGGTGGCTTCGATGCCGTTCAGTCCGGGCATCCGGATGTCCATGACGATCACGTCGGGGCGGAGCTCTTCGGCTTTGGAGACGGCTTCCAGGCCATCCACGGCGGTCGTGATCACTTCGATGCCGGGCTGAGCGTTGAGAAGTACCGAGAAGGCTTCGCGGACCATCGTCTGGTCGTCGGCGATCATCACTCGGATCGTCATGCGGTTCGTTCCTTGTCTGTCCGGGCAGCCGGGGCGGCAGGCACCGGCAGAAGAGCGGTGACTGCATAGCCCCCGTCGGGTGTTGTACCTGCGGAGAACTCTCCGCCGAGCATCGCGGCGCGTTCGCGCATGCCCAGGACACCGTGTCCGGCTCCTGGTGAGGACTGGGCGACCTGTCGTCCGGGGCCGTTGAGAACCCGCAGGTGAAGAGCTGCATGAGCGTAAGTGAGTTCGACGCGGGCGGTGGCACCGGGGGCGTGGCGCAGTGTGTTGCTGAGCGCCTCCTGCACAATCCGGTAAGCCGACAGTTCCACGACTTCGGGCAGCGGGCGGCGGGTGCCGGAGATCAGCACGGTCACGTCGAGCCCGGCCGTACGCACACCGGCAAGCAGGTCGTCGAGCCGCTCCAGAGTGGGCTGCGGGGCCTCGGGAGTGTTGCCGCCGGGATGGTCCCCGGAGCGCAGCACTCCGAGAAGGCTGCGCAGCTCGGTCAGTCCTTCGAGGGCTCCCGCGCGGATGTCGGCCAGCGCCGTGACCAGTTCCTCGGGCGGGTCCGCGACCCGGTACGGGGCGGCATCGGCCTGAATGGAAATAACGGACATATGGTGGGCGACCACATCATGCAACTCGCGAGCGATGCGGGCGCGTTCCTCCAGAACGGTGCGGTGCGCCCTCTCCTGTGCAAGGGCCGACTCCTGCTCCGCCAGCCGGGTACGGACCTCCCCGGTCCTGCGTACCCCGATCGCGATGGCCTCGACAAGAGCGAACATCACCAGCACGATCACGATGAAGCGCCAGGGTCCGATCCCGTCGCCCGACAACTGCAGCCCGAGCAGCAGCGCGGTGCTCAGCAGCACGGTCTCGCCTATCACCCGCGGCCGGTTGCGCAGCGCGATCAGGAACAGGAGCCCGGCGTGCACGGCCCATGCCCATCCCACGTACGGCCCGAAGGGCGAATGGAGCGAGAACACCGGCAGCATCGCCATCGACAGCCACCAGGCCGGCACCGGCCGGCGCAGCCCCAGCACGAGCAACGCCGCGTGGACCATCCCGACGGGCCTCATCGAGATGTCCTCGGTGCCCCAGTTCGCCGCGAACACCGCCACCGCGGCGACCGCGAGATGCGGCAGCCACCGCAGCAGCCTCGGCCCGCCCATGGGCGGCATCGGCTGCGGGGCCGGGGTGAACAGATCCTTCCGTACGATGCTCAGCGCCCCGCGCACGGTCCCCTTCTCGGCCCTGTCCATGCGATCAGTATCGTCCAGTTTGTCCATGGGTCGGCTCCCTGCCGTACTTGCCGGGGGCGGCGCGCGTCAGCAGGTCAGGCATCAGTCGCCTCCTGGGCGGCCCCACAAGCGATACGGGCCGGACTCTTCAGGGACACCGAGTGCGGTGCGAGGCAGTCGCTGTGGCCCGCGTCGCCGGTGGCGAGCACCCGGACCCCGAAGCCACGGGAGGTGGGATCGGCACCGAACCCGTTCGTCGTGCCAAGGACGCCGAGGCCGGCGTGGGGCACATGCGTCATCCAGTCCCGCTCTCCCCGGCCGCCCGGGCCCGTGCCGTGGCGCCCCACCGGGCCAACGTATCCGCGGCGGCGCCCGGACTGCCGTACACGACGGTGCCGGAGCCGTCGGACGCTCACGCTGCTCACCCTCCAGACGTTCATCCGGATACGAGGTTACGGAGCGAACCTGCTGGTCGGCCTCACACTGCGGAGCCGTCTTCCCGTCTGGCTCTCAGGTATGACGGCGTCGAAAATAGGCGTTGAGGCACGTCTGCCCGATCGTTTGAGGGACGTCGCTCACCTCCGGAACGGGCTCCTTCGAGCGGCGTGGTGCAGGAGCCCTGTGGGTGGGCCAAGGCCGCCGAGGAGATCCTCAAGCCCCTCGCCGACCGCGTCGCCGAGATCAACCCGCCGGGCACGCCCCCGGGAACAGGCACTTGACCGACCTCGCACGTCACGGCGCATCACACTGGCCGTCACACCCAGCCGCGCTCCCGCGCCTTCACTCCGGCCTGAAACCGAGTCCCCGCGTCCAGCCTCCGCATCAACGCCGCCACCCGACGCGTCGCCGTGCGCACGCTGACCCCCAGCTGCCGGGCGATGGCCTGGTCCTTGAATCCGGCGTGCAGCAGGCGGACCAGCATCAGCTCCTCTTCGCTGGGTCCCTCCACCGCCCCCAGACCGTCGGAGAGCAACGGCTCGGCCCGCTCCCAGTACGCCTCGAACAACTCCATCAACCCGTCCAGCAGTCCAGACGGATGAACCACCACGATGGAGTCCTTGCTCCCCCCGGTCAACGGCACCACCGCTACCCGCCGGTCCACGATCCGGGCCTTGAACGGAAGGTGCGGCAGCAACCGGGACTTCTCCCCGAGGGCGGCCAGGTTCAGAATGGACTCCAGCCGCCCCGGCGGTTCGATCGACTCCAGGCAGTACACGCCCCTGATGTCCACACCACGTTCCAGCCACTCCGTAGTCGTCGCCGTTTCCCGCTCGTTGTGGTGCGGCTCCCCCACCGGCTCCAGATATGGCGGCTTGTCCAGCGTCCACAAGTGCGTGGTGACTGCCCGGCTCAGCTCCTCGACCTTTCGCGCCATCACCTCATGGCCGGTCAGCACCTCCACCAAGGCGCCGGGATCCGACCGCAACTGCCCGGCCCGGTGCAGGCGCTGCAGATCGGCGAACTCCGTCTCCACCCCCGCGAACAGCGTCTCCGCCTCCGACCGGCGGCGGTGCAGCAACGCGGACAGGGCCGAGCGCGGACTCACCGCCTCCCACCGGCCCCGCCCCACCCGTCGCACCAGTCCCAGAGCGGCGAGGCGTTTCAACGCCTGCCCCGTACGGGCCGCGCCGGCGCCCACGCTCTCCGCGAGATCACGTACCGCGCTCTGAGGTCCCGTCAGTACCGCCCGGTACACGCCCTCGTCGAACGCGCTCATGCCCACTGCCTCCAGCACAACCAGCCTCCGCTCCCACACGTGTCAGGTCGCCCGGGGCAGGTGCGAACAGTGCAGGTCACCGGCCGATCGTCCCCCCGCAGGTGGCGCTTTTGGTCACCGCGCCAAACACGCCATCAGGTTATCTGGACACCAAGTGATCGCACAGCGTTCACTTCTCTCGAATCGCCTATCGATCACCTTGTGTGCATGGCGGCTCGCCACTCAAGTCGCTGACTCACACCCAGGGCGAGTACCCCGCTCGCCTGTCCGGCCTGCCCGAACATCCGTGAGGAATCCTGTGACACCTCAGCCACGAAGAGCGTCCCGAATCCGTCGCGGCACCATCGGTGCCCTGCTCACCACCACCCTCGCCGCACTCGGCCTGCCGCTCGCCGCCCCCGCCGTCGCGACGAACCCCGCCGAGCCCCTGGCCGCCGGCAACTACCTGATCACGCTGGCCGACCAACCCCTCGTCACATACGACGGCAGCGTCGACGACCTCCCCGCCACCCGCCCCGCCGAGGGCCGGAAGCTCGACGTCACCACTTCGAACGCCAAGCGCTACCGCACGCACCTGGTCGCCGAGCAGCGCCATGTCGCCAAGAAGGTCGGCGCGACCGTCCGCCAGCACTACGCCGTCACCACCAACACCTTCAGCGCCCGGCTCAACGCCGCCCAGCTCGTCCAGCTGGCCCGCACCAAGGGCGTCACCAGCATCGCCCCCGACCGGCTTCACCAGGCCACCGACGACAGGAACTCCTCCGACTTCCTCGGCCTCTCCGGCCGCAAGGGTCTGTGGGCCGCCCTCGGCGGTACGGCCGAGGCAGGCCGCGGCATCGTCATCGGCGACATCGACACCGGTATCTGGCCCGAGAGCGCCTCGTTCAAGGCCCCGGCCCTCACGAGCGGGAAGCCCGGCGGCAAGCACGGCAAGAAGCCGTCCAAGGACGACGTCCACCGGCCCTACCTCGACGGCACCACCACCGTCATGAACAAGGCCGACGGGACCACCTTCACCGGCACCTGCCAGACCGGCGAGAGCTTCGTCGCCGCCGACTGCAACCAGAAGATCGTCAGCGCCCGCTACTTCGCCGACGGCTGGCTCCAGCAGGTCCCCGAATCCAACCGGGCCGGCTACATATCCCCGCGGGACAGTCAGGGCCACGGCACCCACACCGCATCGACCGCCGCCGGTAACGCGGGCGTCCGGGCCACCGTCGACGGCCATGACCTCGGCACCGTCTCCGGCGTCGCCCCCGCCGCCACCGTCGCCGTCTACAAGGCCCTGTGGGAGAGCAAGGACGGCAAGCAGGACGGCGGCCTGACCAGCGACCTCGTCGCCGCCATCGACCAGGCCGTCGCCGACGGCGTGGACGTCATCAACTACTCCCTCGGCGGCATGCTCGAAAGCGAGTACGACGACCCGTCCCAGACGGCGCTCCGCAACGCCGCCGCGGCGGGTGTCTTCGTCGCCACGGCCGGGGGCAACGCCGGCCCCGAGTCCGCCAGCCTCGACAACACGGCTCCCTGGACCACCACCGTAGCCGCCGGAACCGTCGCCTCGCACACCGGCACGGTCACGCTCGGCAACGGGAAGAGCTACACCGGTATCAGCACCAGCGTGCACGAAACGGTCGGCTCCGCACCGCTCGTCCGTGCCGCCGCCGTCAAGACCGCCGAGGCCGATGCCACCGACGCCGACCTCTGTACCGCGGGAACGCTGGACCCCGCACGCACTGCTGGGAAGACGGTCGTCTGCGACCGGGGCGTCACCGCGCGCGCGGACAAGTCCGCCGAGGTCAAGAGGGCCGGCGGCATCGCCATGGTCCTGGTCAACACGCGGAACGAGAGCAGTGACGGCGACCTGCACTCCATACCGACCGTGCACCTGACCGGCCCGGAGGCCACCGCCGTACGCGACTACGCCGCCACGGACGGCGCCACCGCCACCCTCACCAGCGGCGGCAAGGGCGCCATCTACCCGCAGGTCGCCGCCTTCTCCTCCCGCGGCCCCTCCCTCGCCGGCAAGGGCGATCTCCTCAAGCCCGACATCACCGCGCCCGGCGCCACCATCCTCGCCGCCGTCGCCCCGCCCGGTAACCAGGGCCGCGACTTCGACTACCTCTCCGGCACCTCCATGGCGACCCCGCACATCGCAGGCCTCGCCGCCCTCTACCTCTCCGAGCACCCCACCTGGTCCCCGATGAGCATCAAGTCGGCCATGATGACCACCGCTTCCCCCACCAAGACCGCTGACGGCAAGAACAACGGCGACCTCTTCGCCCAGGGCGCCGGCGAGGTCGAGGCCCGCGCGATGCTGCGGCCGGGGCTCGTCTACGACTCCGGCGAGCAGGACTGGCTGGGGTACCTCGAAGGCGTCGGCATCGACACCCGGACCGGAACCGAGGCCATCGATCCCAGCGACCTCAACTACCCCTCCATCGCGATCGGTGAGCTCTTCGGTACCCAGACGGTCACCCGTACCGTCACCGCCACCTCGGCCGGCACCTACCGGGCCAAGGTCGATCTGCCCGGCGTCAAGGCCACCGTCTCGCCTTCCGTCCTGCACTTCAGTCGCGCCGGGCAGAAGCGCACCTTCACCATCAAGTTCGATGTGACCACCGCACGTTCGGGAGTCCTCGACACCGGTTCCCTCACGTGGACCTCCGGCCGCACCACGGTCCGCAGCCCGATCGCCGTCACCCCGCAGAGCGTCCACGCCCCTGCCGAGATCAAGGGCACCGGCACCAGCGGCGAGACCGCCTTCTCCGTCACTCCGGCCACCAGCACCCTCACGGCCACCGCACGCGGACCCGTCTCCTCGCCCCTCACCAGGGCGGCCCTGACCGGAACCGCCGCCGAGACCTACTACGAGACGAACATCCCGGCCGGCACCAAGGCCGCTCAGATCTCAGTGCACTTCGATCCGGCGGCAGACACCATCGTCGGCGTCGTCTGGGGAGTGATGGTCGACGGCGTTCTGCAGTCGGCCGCGTTTGCCGATCCCGACAGCAACAACACCTCGACCATCTCCCTGGGGCAGCCGAACGCCGGGACGATCTTCGTAGCCGTGGTCGCACTCGGCAGCACCGCCGACACCGTCACCCCGTACACCTACCAGGTGAACCACATCTCCGGGGACAGCCCGGTCACCGGCAAGGTCACCGTCACACCCGACCGCGCCCGTGTCACCCCCGGCACGCCGACCGACCTGACCGCCACCTGGTCCGGTGTCCCGGCGGCAGCCCGGTCCACCGTCTGGATCGAATACCCGAACGGTGCGGGCACCTTCCTGACCCTCAACTGACACCGGATGCCGCACTGACACCGGATGTCGTGCTGACACCTGTCCGGTCGTGAACCGCGGGCTTCGGCCCGGCAGATCGGCCGGACCTGGTCGCGCGGTACACGAAGCTCCTGGCAGACATGGGTGACCTCGGTCGAGACCCCGTCTGCCAGGAGCTTCGTCGTGCGGCCCGGTCCGCCCTGTCACCAGCCCGCCCGGACACGCGGATGTACGAATTCGTTCGGGCGGGCTCTTCGGTGCCGTGGCAGTCGGTGAGGGTGAGCGCCCCGGCAGATCGTCCTGACGGTGCGCAGGCCTGACGGTCATCACGACCGTGCAGGCCGCGATGGGCCGTACCCGTTGGTCGACGCCCCGGGACAGGCCGGCCGGTGAGCCGGCCGGGCACCGGTCGTCGCTGTTTGCGGTCCCGCAAGCGCCGGTCGACCCGCCCGGCGCCGTGGGTGCGCCGCGACCGGCTCATACCCCGCCGCCGCAGCCGCCACCGCAGCCACCGCCGCACGAGCTGGACGCGCCGACGCCGCCGTCGCTGGCCCAGCCGGAGGTGCGGGCGGGGTCCGCGGCGGCGGCCCGCCTCGGTTCGTGGACTCGGACCCGCGCCCGGGCGACGCAGCGCTCGCACAGCGCCTCGAACTCGGGCCACTGGTCCTGCCCCGTCCGGTCTTCCGCGATCACGAGCCAGACCGCCGCCGGCGCATGCACGGCAAGGGCGATCACGAACCAGACCCCGTTCGCGTCCGGCTGACGGATGTAGAAGCCGATGCCGTAGACGAGGACGGCGAACAGACCGGACATCGCCGCCCAGGCTTCCGTCCGGCCGGGCACGTCGCGCGTCCGACGCGCGGGGAGGCTGCGCCGCGCCGTCTGCCGCAGCTTGGCGCTGAAGGCAGGGAATCGGGGTGATGCCATCACCTCCTCCACGGAGCCGCTCCCTCCGGCGTCGTGGACGGCAGCCTGGAGTGCGGCCAGCAGGGGGTGCGATTCCGGTCGTGCGTCCCGCGCCTTCCGGCGTCGGCCACGGGAGGATCCACGGGAGGGGCGGTGCGTGGGGGACAGCAGCAGGATCCCTGCCCGTGTCGCCGCCCGCACCCCCTCAAGGTGGTACATGGCGAGAACGGGCTTGGCGGCACCGGTTTCGAAGAAGCGTCCGATGGCCCGCCGGTCACGCCGGAGCACGCAGCGCAGGCGGACCAGCGAGTACGCCATGAGTGCCGTGAAGGCGCCGACCCAGACGAGCGCGAAGGCCCAGAAGGTCGGCAGGTCCGTCAGGAAGTCAGTCATCAGTTGTCCCCCTCGGCCCCGTCCGGCCCGTCAGGGCCGCCATGGAGGCGCTGTCCCCCGGCTTCCAGGGTGACAGGAACGGATCCTGCCGCACAGGTGCCGGACGGATCCCGGGGGCACCGGATCGGGTTCCGGCGGTGGCGGACTTCTCCGGCCGCACGAGCCGGAGCGTTCACCGGTCGCCGCGGAGAGCCGGACAGACCGACGGGGCGGTCGCCCGGGCGAGCAGGTGCAGCGCGGCTCGTGACGGGGAGCCGGGTTCGGTGACGGCGAGCACGACGTACCGGCCCGTCGTCATGCGGAGGTTCTGAACGACGGCCCGTGCCTTGCGCGGCCGGTCTCCGTGGTCCGGCAGCCCGACGTCCCCGGGACTCAGCCGAGCCCGTCGAGTCCGCAGAAAACTCCCGAGTTCCCGCCGTCCGCCCATGAGAAGCAGAATGCGGGCCCCGGCGGCCGGCAGCCTGACCCGGACGGGGATAGGCGCGGCCCGGTCTGGCCCGGCCGCCGCGATGCGGGTGGCATGGACCAAGCAGTTCCTCCGCGGTGGCACGGGCCCCTCACCGGGTACGTCTCGTGAGGGCCTCCCGTGACCGGGATCCCCGGCGGTGCGGCCCGTTCTCCGGGTGCTTCCGCATCGGCGACGACCTCGCCCGCGCCGACGGTGACGGGGTTCCGACCCCCTCCACCACCGACGGCGTCACCGGAGACCCACCGCAGACCTCCGAGAGACCGCATGGGAGAACGACCGTGAACACCATCACCCTGGGCGACATCACGCTCACCCGCGTCCGCGAGTACTTCGGGCCCGTGGACATGACCCCCGAGGCCTTCTTCCCGGACAGCCCGGCCGAGACCTGGGAAAGGCACCGCACCATGCTGGTCCCGGACTTCCTCGCCGACGGGACCCGGGTCGTCAACTCGGCGATCCAGACCTGGCTGCTGCGCAGCGAGGGCAGAACCATCCTCGTCGACACCGGCGTGGGCAATCACAAGGAGCGCCCCTACTCCCCCGTGTGGAGCCGGTTGAACACCAATTTCCTCGACAACCTCGCCCGGGCCGGGGTCCGCCCCGAGGACGTGGACATCGTGATCAACACACACCTTCACGTCGATCATGTCGGCTGGAACACGTGTCTGGACGGACGTACCTGGGTTCCGACCTTTCCCAACGCCACCTATCTGATGCCGAAGCGCGACTTCGATTTCTGGAACCCGGAGAACGGCCACACGTCCGTGCTCGGCCGCGGCAACCAGAACGTGTTCGAGGACAGCGTGGCCCCGGTGCACCGGGCCGGCCGGACACTGCTGTGGGAGGACAGCCACCGGATCGACGCGGGTCTGCGGCTGGACGCCGCTCCCGGCCACACTCCGGGTTCCTCGGTACTGACCCTCGCCTCCGGGACGGACCGCGCGGTGTTCGTCGGCGATCTGCTGCACAGCCCGGTGCAGATCTTCGAGCCGGACTCCAACAGTTGCTTCTGCGAGGACCCCGCGCAGGCGCGCGCCACCCGCCGCAAGGTGCTGGGCTGGGCGGCGGACAACAACGCCCTCGTCGTTCCCGCCCACCTGGGCGGTCACGGCGCCGCCCAGGTGGCGCGCGAGGGCAACGGCTTCACGGTCAGGGGCTGGGCGCCGTTCACCCCGTACACCGAGCGGGTCCAGGGCCCTGAGGGGGAGCCCCTGTGAACCGTCGTACCCACCCCGTCGTGACCACGACGCGGGGAGTTGTCCGGGGCCTGCTCCGGGATGGGTGCCTTCGCCTTCCTGGACATCCCCTACGCACATCCCCCTGTTTTCGGTTCGGGCTGGAGTCGTGGCGAGGACCGTCTCACGGTCAACGTCTGGACGCCCGCCGACGCGGACGGCGACCGGCCCGTCGTGGTGTTCGTGCACGGCGGTGGGTTCGTCGCGGGGTCGACACGATCCGCGCTGTACGACGGCTCCGCCTTCGCCCGCGACGGGCGGGCCCACCAGAGCGGCGGGCCCGCCCCCCGCCCTCACGGTGAACGAACGGCCCTCTCGGAGGCCCGGCGGGGGCCGACCGACGTGTGTGGTCGCACGGTCGGGTCGGAGCAGGTCGGACCAGGCGTCCGCGGTGCCCGGGGGCCGGTCGGGGTCACCGCGGTGCGCCGGGAGGCGGCTCGACACGTGCCAGCCAGGCGGTGAGGAGTGTTTCGAGACGTGCGGCCTCGTCGGGGTCGAGCTCGTCGAGTATGCGGCGTTCGTTTCTCATGTGGTCGGCGAAGGCCCGGTCGAACAGCTCCTGTCCTGCCGGGGTGAGCGCGACCACGCGTCCCCGGCCGTCCTCGGCCGACCGACGGCGCGTGACCAGACCGTTGCGTTCGAGCCGGTCGATGCGTTTGGTCATCGCGCCCGTGGTGACCATGGTGAACGTGGCAAGCTCGCCCGGGGCGCGCTCGAAGGGGTCACCGGCCCGCCGGAGCGCCGCCAGGACGTCGAACTCTCCCTCGTTCAGTCCGTAGCGCCGGTAGACCAGGCACAACTGCTCGGTCAGAAGACCGGCGAGGCGATGGAGCCGGCCGATCACGCCCTGGGGGCTCACATCCACATCCGGACGCTCACGAGCCCACTCGGCCTGGATGCGGGCGACGTGATCCTTGTAGTCGTCGTCGTTCACGGCTTCATCATAGCTTCCATGGAAGCTATATTCCTTCCGTGGAAGCTACTGTGCGATGGACACTCGTGACGGCGATCGCCCCGGTCGCCTGGGGGACGAACTACTTCGTCACCCACGAATACCTGCCCACCGGCCACCCGCTCTACGGCGCGGCGATCAGGGCTCTGCCCGCGGGAGTGCTGCTGCTGGCACTGTGTCGGCGGATCCCCCGCGGGGCGTGGTGGTGGAAGTCGCTCGTTCTCGGCACCCTCAACATGGGGTCCTTCTTCGCCCTGGTCTACCTCGCGGCCCAGTTGCTGCCGACGAGTACCGCCTCCACCATCATGGCGGCCTCACCACTGGTCCTGATGCTGCTCGCCTGGGCCGTGATCGCGGAACGCCCCCGCGGCCTCGCACTGCTGGGCGGCGGCGTCGGTATCGCGGGCGTATGCCTGATGCTTCTCACCGGCACCGTGACCCTGAACGTGCTCGGCGTCCTCACCTCGGCCACGGCGATGGTGACGTCCTCCCTCGGCTACGTGCTCGCGAAGCGGTGGAGCACCGAGGTCGACGTCCTCGCCTCGACATCGTGGCAGCTCATCGGCGGGGGCCTGGTCGTGCTGCCGCCGGCCGTCGTCCGCGAAGGAGCACCGCCCACCCTCGATGCGGGCGCGGTGCTCGGATTCGCCTACGTCACCGTCGTCGCGACCGCGGTCGCCTTCGTTGCCTGGTTCGCCGGACTGCGTCATCTGCCGGCATCCGCTGTCGGCCTGGTAGGACTGCTGAACCCGGTCACCGGCGTGCTGCTCGGGACCGTCATCGCCGAAGAGACCCTCACTCCGCAGCAGATATGCGGGCTGGCCCTGGTCCTGTTCGGGATCGTGCTCGGGCAGCCCATCGCCGTCAGGGCCGTCGCCCGCGTCCGTTCCCGCTCGGCCGGAGCAGACGCGCATCGCGGTACGGCTGCCGTCCGAACCACCCGTGTGCGGCGCCGGACCGGGTAGCCGACGAGGCGAGTTCCCGTGCTCGACCAGGCGTACCGGCGGGCGTGCTTGTCCTTCTCCCAAGGACGTGGACGGATCCGGCCCCGCCGGGTGCCGGGCGTCGATGTGGTCGGCGATGGCATCGGGCGTGGACTCCATCGACCGGTCGACACCGCGCATCGCGAGCGCGACGGGGCCGCTCTCCTCGACCTGCCCGCGGGCCCGCCGGTCCCGCTCGGCCCGGACGTGGTTCACCTGCCCGAGGCCCGCGCGACAACAAGCTCGGTACGGGGCCGGAGACGAAGCACCGCGTCCGGCCGGCCCTGGTCCGCACCGGCATCGACGCACCCCTCCGGCCCGGTGAACAGCGCGTAGTTGAGGCCTCCGTTCTGTGCGGAACGGAAGACGATGCCCTCCACGCGCAGGGGGGACAGCCAGCGGAAATACTCGGTGAGAACCTGAGTGGGGACGTAGGCGGTGTGTTCTCGCCCGTCCAGCACCACGGGTTGACTCAAGTCCGCGGCAAAGGCCCGGATGAACTCGACCTGATGGGGAAGGGCCCTGCCGTTCGGGGCGAAGACACTCGGGGAAGCCGGGATGACGGACAGGTCGATCACCGATATCGGACGGACCAGCTCGAAGGCCGCCACCGCTGCGAACGGGCGTGGATCGTGTGCCGAGATTTCCGCGACTGCGGTCTCCACGTCCGCGGAACCGTAGAACATCGACACGCCCGCCGGGCTCATCCGGTTGGCCGCGGCCCGCTCGTGGGGAGTGGACCCGATGGTGGCGGCGACATAGTTCGGCGGGGTGGTGTCCGTACGCATCCGACCGCGCCACACCCGGTGGCCGGCCGGCAGCGTACGAACCAGCCCCACGTGCTCCAGCGCGACCGACACCCCATCGAGCACGGCCAGTTGGGACTGCTCGCGCAGATCGATGCCTGCCAGCAGGGTGAAGCGTCGCTGATGCGTGACTCGGTCCCGGAAGGCGGACCACGGCTCGGGGACGCCCGCGCCCCGCCCCCCGCGCTTCAGGAGCGTCCGTATCCGCCAGGAGGCGGGCTGCGCCCACGCTTGCACCGCGCGTGACACTTCAGGATCCAGAGCCCCACGGCAGACGTCCTCGACAGCAGCATCGGTGGGAACGCCTCGCTCGGGCTCCTCCGTCCGCTCGTACTTCTCGTGGACACCTGCCATGACGCTCCTGGCGAGGCGGTCGAAGTCCGCGATCATCGTCACGACGGGGTCCGTCCGGTCGCAGAAGGAACAGCTTCCCGGGATGAGCGACGGCCCGAGATGACGGCGCAGATGACCGTCGACGACATGGTTCAGGCACACCGAACGCGAGGGGAGAACCTCATCGGACGAGGGCACCGCGGGTCTCCCTAGGTGGTCTGGTCGTACGCCTGCTTCTTCGCCCGGAGCCGGCCGTGCAGGAGATCGAAGATCGTCCTGCGGCGGGTCGTGAAGTGAATGACCCAAGTCGGATCGTCGGCCAGCTCGCTCATCAGCGACTCCCAGATCAGTTCGAAGCTCTCCACCGCACTCATCCTGCCGCGGCCCGCCCCGAAGAGCGGGAAGCAGATGGAGGACAAGGAAATTCCCAGCTCCTCTCTTTCCAGCCTGGCCAACTCGAACGTGTTGTGCACGGCCCGAGGAATCGCATGATGGGCAATCCGGTAGTTGTTCGTACCGGAAACCGGGGTGGCAATGGCCGCGTGATAGATCCTCTGGATGTTTCGTTTCCGAAGCGCTCCGGAGGGTGTCGGTGCCACCGTCCCCTCCGGGATGGGTAAACCGTAGCTTCCGTGGCCGCGCAGCCAGGCGGAGAGGTGCTCGCCGGTCACGTCCTCCAGGATCTGGCCGCTTGCGCTCTTCTCGGCAGCAGCCCAACGAAGGCTGCCGGAGGTGGACGGTTTGAAGAACTGGGAGAGTTGAAGATACGTGTTCTCCGAGGAGACCACGATGTCGATGTTCCTGAGCTGCTCCACCGGTCCACCATGGAGAAAGAATTCAGTTGTGCGACGTGTGGTTCCGTCGGCGGGAATGGAAATGGGGCCGACGACTTCCGACTCCGTCAGGACATCGGCGGCGGCAGGTGCCGGTCGACGGTGGTGGGGAATGTCGGCCCCCGGCTGTGATTCAAGGGGGAACGGCTGGCTCAGGGCCCGCGCCAACTCCTTCCGCACAGCGTGGACGAGTCGGCTGTCCGGCCCGTTCGGCCGGATGACGGAGAAGTGGTCGCCCGGGAGCACTCCCGTCTCGGGGAAGAAACCGGCTGCGGAGGAGGGAACGACCACGTTGTCGCTCTCACCCGCGTAGGCGACGATCGGTATCGGGCACCGGTCCCGCGAGACGTCCGGAGCTGCGACGATTCCGTCAAGGACTTTGCGCTGGGTTTCCAGGACCGAAGTCTGCAGCGGCTTGAGCTCGCGTTCCTGGGTGTTCCGGGTCATGGGGATGAACCCCTTTCGAGCCAGCAGGAACAGATCGGACCCGTTGTTGGGGCACGCGAACATTACCAGCCGTCGAATCCTGGCGAGATCTCTTCCCCGGCCCGCCTGCAGCATGCGGGAAAGGAACCGCTGGGCAACCAGACCACCCTGACTGTGCGTGACCAGGATAATTCGTTCGTGTTCTGTGGTGAAATCTTCGATGAAGCCGCGAAGGCTGTCGGCCACGGTATCCAGATCCGGCATGCGGCGCAGGGGATTCCAGGTCACCGGACGCGTCGCGTACTCGAAGAACAAGAAGTCGAACTGGTCCGCCACGGCGGGGACCGCGGACAACTCCTGCCGCAGCGGCGTCCATGTGGCGGGTGACGAGAACAGCCCATGCACAAAGACGATCGCGGCCTGACGCAATTCTCCCCCTACGGTCGTGCCCGGCTCCGGGACATCCGCCCGGCATCATACGGAGATCCGCGATGGCACGGTGGGGGTTCCGCGGAGCGAGGACCGGGAGTCGGGCTTGTTCGTCGGCCGTCGGCCGTCGTGCGAGTGGCGAGGTAAGGGCTGTCCCGCAATCCCCGGCGAGCTCGGCCCGGTCGGGCCGCTTCCGTACCGTGCCGGGGTACGGGCGGCCTGCTTGCGCCGATGGCGCGACACGCGTGCCGGGCGCCCCTTCGGTCGGCCGGGACAGGAGACGATGCCCCGCGAAGGGGCCGACAGCGGCCGGTCTCCCGGGAAGGGCGAGTGATGGACGGCGGACGGGGCGATCGGCGGGGAGACACGTTCGGTGGGGCTGGGGTGCAAGGACAGCCGAACCTTGTCGCGCCATCGGATGTCCCCGCGCTGTCCGCGCGGTTCTGGGGTCTGGTGGTGGCCACGGGTGTGCTGGCGGGGATGGCGGGCACCGCTCTGATGGTGGTGCTGCGTACGGCGGCCCACCTCACGTACTCCTACCGGTCGGGAAGCTTCCTGGCCGCCGTCGAGCAGGCCGGCGCGTCCCGCCGCGTGATGGCCCTGGCCGCCGCGGGGGCGGTGGCCGGGATCGGCTGGTGGCTGCTGCGGTGGTGGACGGGTCCCGGCGGTTCGGAGGTGAGTACGGCGTTGTGGCGCGACGAGGGACGTCTGCCGCTGCGGCGAAGCCTGGGCACCGCGGTCCTGTCCGTGGTGATCGTCGGCATGGGGGCTTCGCTGGGGCGTGAGGGCGCGCCGCGGCTGGCCGGTGCGGCACTGGCCTCCCGGCTGTCGGACTGGGCCCGTCTGGACACCGCGCACCGTCGACTGCTCGCCGCCTGCGGCGCCGGCGCCGGAATGGCGTGCGTGTACAACGTCCCCCTGGGTGGGGCGCTGCTGACACTGGAGGTGATGCTCGGCGTCCTGTCGCTGCGTCTGGCCCTGCCGGCCCTGGCCACCTGCTGTATCGCCACCGCGGTCTCCTGGACGCTTCTGCCCACGGGGCCCACCTACAAGTTGCCGGAGGTGGGGCTCTCCCTCTCGCTGGCCGTGTTCGCCGTGCTGATCGGGCCGCTCGCCGGGCTGATCGCGGTCGGCTGGGTGCGCCTGGTCCGGATCGCGCACGACAGGCGGCCCACGGGGTGGGGAATGCTGGTCGCACCGCTGCTGGTGTTCACCGCGGTCGGTGCGCTGGCCGTGCCCTATCCCGAACTGCTGGGCAACGGCAAGGACATCGTCCAGCTCACCTTCACCGTGCAGGTCGCCGCCCCTCTTCTGGTGGCTCTGCTCCTCCTCAAACCGGTCTCCACGGCCGGAAGTCTGGGCAGCGGGGCCAGCGGCGGCCTGTTCACCCCCACGATCGCCACGGGTGCCCTGTTCGGCTCCCTGGCGGGGCAGGGCTGGGCACAGGCGTGGCCGGCCCCTGCCGCCGGCTTCGCGGTCATCGGCGCGGCCGCGGTCCTCGCCGCCGCCATGCAGGCCCCCATCGCCGCCGTCGTCCTGATGCTGGAACTCACCCGCACCGTCGATGCCCTGATGGTCCCGCTGCTCTTCGCCGTGACCGGCGCCATGCTCGTCTCCGGCAGACTCGACACCCCTTCCATCTACTCGGTACGTCTCCCCGCTCAATGACGCTCCGGCACGCGGCGCCCCTCACCGGGCGGGGCCGGAACGCGCCGCCGGTCACGCGTGGCCGACGCGCTGCGCCGGGCGGGCCGGGCGATGCCGGGAGCCGGAGCGAGGTGGCCTCGGCCTCTGGATCCCGTACGCACGAGCGGGATGGGCCCCGAGGACCGGATCCCGAGGATCCGAGAACGGGCATACGGGCGGCCTTCGTGGATACCGGGGGCCGATCCGGGAAAGGATCACCCGCGTCCGGAGTATCACCGGCGACAACCGGCTCCGCCATCAACACCGGTTCCACCAGCAACACCGGCTCCGCCATCAACACCGAGTCCATCGTTCCACCGACTCCGTCCGAACAGCGCTTGCGGGACCCGTGGCTCATCCTTCTCGGCCGTCCGACCGATCGAAAGGTTCCCCCTCCTTGCACACGCAGACCCCGAACCCCGTGCCCGAACCCACTCCCACCCTCCTGGAACGACTCCCCTTATTACGCCGTGGACTCGACCGGCTGGAGAGCAAGCCCACCGCGTTCGGCCTGGTCATGTGGGCTTTCGGCCTGGCCAAGCCGGTGTTCTTGGACCATGTGGTGACACCCCGGCCGCGCGCCGAACTCGCCCCCGTGCGCGAGCTCCTGGAGAAGAACCGGGAGTGCTACGCCGAACACCTCACCGGCTTCCTGGAGCACGCCGACCAACTGGCCCGAATACCCTTGAAAGGAGTGGAGAAGGCGTCCACCGCCTACTGGGGCAACACCTGGCTGCCCCCGCTGGACGCACTCTCGCTCTATGGCTTCCTCGCCTCCGAGAAGCCGGCCCGGTATCTCGAAGTCGGCTCCGGCAACTCCACCAAGTTCGCACGCCGGGCCATCCGGGACCTCGGCCTGAGCACTCGCATCACGTCCATCGACCCGGAGCCCCGGGCCCATATCGACCACCTCTGCGACGAGGTGATCCGTGTCCCGCTCCAGGACGCCGACCTCGGCGTGTTCGCCGAACTGGAGCCGGGCGACATCCTCTTCATCGACGGCTCTCACCGGCTCCAGATGGGCTCCGACGTCATGGTGTTCTTCTTCGAGCTGCTGCCCCGCCTCAGGCCGGGAGTGCTCATCCAGGTCCACGACATCATGCTTCCGGCGGACTATCCGGAGTCCTGGCGCTGGCGCCTCTACTCGGAGCAGTACCTCCTGGCCGCACTGCTCACCGCCGCGCCGGAACGCTTCGACGTCCAGTTGCCGAACGCGTTCGTCCACGCCGATCCGGAACTGCGGAAGATCCTTGCCCCGTTCTGGCGCAGGCTCGGCGTGACCAGGCACTTCCACCCGGGCTCCTTCTGGTGGCGGCACGCGGGCTGACGCTCCTGCGGCACGTCGGCCCCGCCCACGTCGGCCCCGCCCACGCCGCCGCCACACCGGGTGGGTGCGGCGGCGTGGGCGGGATCGGCTCGTGGTTCGAACCGGTCGGCAGAGCGGCGGATCAGCCCGGCGTCGCCGCACCCTCCGGCACTCCGAACCACATCTCCAGCGCCTCCGCCAGCCCGGCCGTCGACATCGGCGCCTGCGCCCCCGCGTCGGCCGCCCAGGCCGTGAAACCGTCCGGACGGACGAGGACCGCCGCCAGTTGCGGGCGGGACGGGCAGTCGGCCGTCAGGGTGTCGACGCGGTCGGCATATCCTGCGGCGAGGGCCCGGAGTGCCGGGTCGTCGGTGAGGTCGAGCAGGAGCGCCCGGCCGCCGTGGAGGTGGTCCGCGAGGCGACCGCCGCCGGTGAGTTCGAGGTCCGGGGTGCTGCCGCCGGTCAGCGGGTGCTCGCCCGGCAGCTCGTACCGCACCCCGGCACCGTTGAGCCGCGCGGTGAGGTACGTGGTGCCCACGACCGTCCCCGCCAGGTCGCCGACGATCTCGCGCAGGGCCCGGGAATGCGGGTCCGGGCGCATGGCCGCGACCTGGGACCGGGTCCAGTCCAGGACCCACGCACCGACCGGGTGCCGCTCGGAGGTGTACGTGTCCAGCAGCCCTTCCGGTGCCCGGCCGCCGATCACCGCGGCGAGCTTCCAGCCGAGGTTCATCGCGTCCCCGATGCCCAGGCTCAGCCCCTGGCTCCCGAACGCGGAGTGCACGTGCGCCGCGTCGCCCGCCAGCAGCACCCGGCCCCTGCGGTACGCGGTCACCTGGCGGGCGTGGTCGGTGAAGCGGGTCGCGGTCCGCACTCCGGTGATCGTGACGTCCACGCCGGATACACGGCGCAGCCGCGCCTGAAGATCCTCGGCGGTGACCGGCGCGTCCCGGTCGGTCGGCGGGCCGTCGAACTCCACGGTGACGACGCGGCCCGGCATCGGCCCGTAGGCGTACACCCCGGTGTCCGTGGCGGTCCAGCCGACCTCCAGGTCCTCGGCACCGGTCATCTCCACGACCGCCTGATGACAGGTGACCTCCGGTTCCGTACCGGGAAATTCGAACCCCGCGAGCTTGCGGACCGCACTGCGGCCGCCGTCGCAGCCCACGAGCCAGCCGGCTCGTATCGTCCCGTCGCCCGTCCGCACGGTGACGGCCCCGTCGTCCGCGTCGAAACCGGTCAGCTCCACCCCCCGGCGCACGTCGACGCCGAGCTCGTCCGCCCGCCCGCCGAGCAGCCGCTCGATGTCCTGCTGCGCCACGAAAGCGATCTCGGCGGCGGGTCCGGCGTCACCCAAGCCCGGCTGCGTGCGGTCGACCAGGTCGGCTCGCAGCATGATCCCGGCGAAGTGCCCGACGATCCCGAGCCCTTGGCCCGCGGCCCCGTCTCCGTCCCCGCCGTTCCGCTCGCGCATGAACGTCTGGAAGCGGTCCATCGCCTGCCGTTGCACCTCGGCCAGCTCGGGCAGCATGCCCCGGCGGTAGAGCGCCTCGGCGCTGGGCGTGGTGATCGCCCCGCCTTTGATCGTCGGGTCCACTTCGGTGAGACGCTCCAGGACGGCCACCCGCGCGCCTCCGAGCCGGAGCTCACAGGCCAGCATCAGTCCGACCGGGCCGCCTCCGGCCACCACTACGTCATAGTCCATGGCGCCCACTATGACCGAGGTCAGAAGAGGCCCTTTCACCGCCCTGACCAGCCACAACAGGCGCCACGACGTCAAGGGGCCGGCCCGGTGGGGATGGATGGAAACGGGCCGTCCGCGCGCGTGCCCGGCTGACGGTCGAGCTGCACGAGTTGCTCGCACTCCCGATGGACGAGTCGGCCCTGACCGTGGCCGTCGCCGCGCTGGGCATGGAGGTCGCTCCGCCCGCCCCCAACAGCCTCGGCGCCTGGCTCGAAGCCCTGGCCGCCGTACTTCACGAGGCGGCGGCTTCGCCTTCCCCGCAGCCGCCGTCGGCCCCACCGACCCGGCGTCGGGCCGGAAAGGCCGACGGCGGCTGCGGGCTCGGTGTTGAGCCGGTACGTGTCGGGAGGGACGCATGGGTCTCGGTCCAGGGGCCGACGGCGGCAACGCCCCGGGCCCGGGTCACGTGCCGGGCGAAGGAGGCGACACGTACCGGGGTCAGGACCCGGCGGTGGACACGTGGCGGACCAGCTCGGTGGCCAGGCGTCGCATGCCCGTACGGTTGGCGCGCCGCATCGTGGCCCGGACGACGGGAGCCAGCAGGCGATCGGCGAGCGGGGCGCGCGCCCAGGCGTACGTGAACGACACATGACTTCCGCCGGTCCGCAGCGGTTCGACGGTGTAGGTGCCGTGAGCCAGTCGTCGGCCGGCCGCGCTGACGTTCCGTTCGACGATGCGTCGCGGCGGGTCGGCGTCGACGACCTCGATGGCGACGTCGGTCTTCGCGCCGGCCAGCGCGGCGGTGACCGTGGCCCGCGATCCGACGCCGCCGCCGGGGCCGCTGTAGCGCCATCCGGTGAGGTAGTGGTTGGTGAATCGCTCGTGGTGAGCCATGACGTCGAGGAAGTCGTAGACCTGCTCGGGCGTCTGCGGTACGTCGATCGACACGGTGACAGGCTTCATGTACCACACGGTACACAGGGCGTGTACCGATTGGTACACTCATGACGTGGTGCATACGGACAGCGCGCGTCCCGGGAGCGAGACCGGCCCCGGCGCGGACGGGGACAGGCGCTCTCAACTGGTGAACGCCGCCGTCGACTACGTCGCGGCACACGGCTTCGCGGATCTGAGCCTGCGCGGTCTCGGCGCCGCGATCGGTGTCAGTCACCGCATGCTGATCCACTACTTCGGTTCCAAGGAGCAGTTGCTCGTCGAGATCGTCCGGGCGTCGGAGCGACGCCAGCGTGATCTGCTGTCCCGGCTCCGCCTGGAACCCGCCCTCTCGCCCTCCGACACCGCGAGGCTGCTCTGGCGCGGGCTGACGGACCCTCGGCTGGCCGGTCAGGAACGGCTCTTCTTCGAAATCTGCGGGCACGCGCTGCGGGGCCGCCCCGAGGCCGCCCCCATCCTCGAAGGACTCGTGGACGACTGGCTGGATCCGCTCGTGGCCGCCGAGGTCGCCGCGGGTGCGGACCCCGCCGTGGCCCGGAACCGCGCCAGGCTGGGGCTCGCCACCGTCCGCGGTCTGCTGCTCGACCTGCTCGCCACCGATGACCGCGCCGGCGTCGACGCGGCGATGGAGGAGTTCCTCCGGCTGTACTACCGCTCGGAGTGAGGATCGCGTGCCGCTCGTGCTCCTGTGCGGGGGAACGACGCCATGCGCGCATCGTGCGGACGTACATCCGCGTCACCTCCGCTCCACGACCGCGGGTGCCTCGGCGGACCGGAGCAGCGTGACCTCCTCGGTCCGGGGCGGAGAGCCGAAGGCGGCCTCCGGTATCTCGTCCCGGTGCAGACTGCGCAGATCGCGCAGCAGCGTCTCGACCGACGGCCTCAGATCCAGCCTCGGCAGGTCGTCCATCCGTACGAAGTACGGTTCGCGGCCCTGCTCGCACGCCTGCGGCCTGCCGTTGATCTCCTCGTCGGGCATCAGGACGATCTCGACGACGTGGCGCCCGGTCCTCGGATCGTGGGCGTCCATGACGAACGCGCAGTGCAGCGCGTTCAGGACCAGGCCGGTCTCCTCGCGCAGCTCTCGGCGCGCGCAGGCGATCAGGCCCTCATCCGCCCGGGTGTGACCGCCGGGCAGCTTCCACACGGGGGAACCGTTCTCGACGCTGCGGACCAGCAGCACGCTCTCGCCACGGAAGACGGCGACGGAGCAACGGGTCTCCATGGGCTGTACATGATCACTTCGCGGCATGGCGCACCCCTGTCGTCCTGTGTGCCGTCAACGGCACACATCCGGAACAGAGGCCATCAGCGGCACGATCCGCGGTTTCGGCGAGCCTCATCGCCTGTGCATTCCATCGTCCCGTGGTCCCGGGCCATCGGCAAGCTGCCGACTTCCGGCGAAGCGCCATCGGATGGTCACCGGGCCGGGCCCGGCGACGAGGGCGGCTTCGCCCCGGACATCGACCGCCCCGAGGACGTGCTTGCCCTTCCGGTGGCGGCGATAGAGGACGCCGGCTGCACCCCCGGCCGGGACGGCGTCGCCATCGCCCTCGACCCGGCCGCGAGCGAATCCCGGGAGAACGGGCGCTACCTGGTGGCGGGCGAGGAACTCGCCTCCGACCGGCTCATCGACCGCTACGCGGAAATGATCAACCGCTTCCCGGTATGGAGCATCGAGGACGGTCTCGCCGAGGACGACTGGGAGGGCTGGATCCGCCTCACCGAACGACTCGGCGACCGCGCCCAGTTGATGGGCGACGACATCCTCGTCACCGACCCCGCCGTCACCACCCGGGCCGTCACCCGCAAGGTCGGCAACTCCGCGCTGAGAACAAGGCGCGGGTCCTCACCGACCCGGCCGGGCATCCCTTCTGCATCGTCCCGCGCTGATTGGCGCGCGGCAGCCGCGGACGCGACGGCATCCCCGCCTGCCACAGCCGTCGCCGTACCCGCACGAGACCGGAGACTCGAGAACCTGCCTGCACATGACCGGCCCCGGTCGCGCACGCCTGGTGTTCCGAGCCGGGCGGAACGGGACTGCCCGCACATCGCGGGGACAGGACGTGCGCGCCGATGACAACGGTCTCACGAGGCGGCCGCCGAGGGCCTGTTATCTTTACGTGACTTCACCACGGAACTCTCAGTCATGCTTTGGCCTCTACTGCGGTGGAGCCCATGAGGGTGAAGCGCACGACTGCCCTCCGGGCTCTTCGGTCCGATCTGCGGCCGAACGGGCCGACCTGAAGCTGAGGACGCGCATGGCACACACCGGCCGGGACGAGTGACCCCGCTGTCCGCCCGACGCGGGGACGTTCGCAAGGCCCCGGGGCGGGCAGGCCGTGCCGACGCGTGGCGGCGGACGGGCAATGACCACTGCACGGGCACTGTCGGCGCTCGCGACCGGCCCGGACTTCATGGCTGGACGGAATGACGCAACACAACTTATTCGGTTTATTCGGCTCACTCAGCTCATTCGGCAGGACGAAGCGGGCCGGGCGGGGGGTGTCGGCCCGAGGGACAGGACGTCGCAGGCAGGCGAGGCGTTCGCGCGGCCGCCTGCCGCGCAGACCGGACTACCCGCGCGCGGGCCGGAGCGGCTGGCGGCGTTGGGTGCCGTCGTGGCGGCTGGTCCTGGGCTCGTGCCTGACGTTCGTCGCGACACTGGTGACGGTGGTGGGGATCGCCTACGCGCGCACGGACATCCCCAAGGACCTCAACTCGTTCGCCACCCAGCAGGACACCGTCTACTACTGGGCCGACGGGACGCCCATGGCCCGGACCGGCTGGGTGCGCCGCCAGGAAATGCCCCTGTCGAAGATCCCCGACCACGTGCGATGGGCCGTACTCGCGGCGGAGAACGCCGATTTCTACTCCGACCACGGCATATCGGTGCAGGGGATCACCCGTGCGTTGTGGCGTACTGCCAGTGACGGTGACACCCAGGGCGGGTCCACCATCACCCAGCAGTACGTCAAGAACGTCTACCTGTCACAGGACCAGTCCTTCTCCCGGAAGTTCACCGAGATGCTGCTGGCGGTCAAGCTGGACCGGCAGGTGAGCAAGGACAAGATCCTTGAGGAGTATCTGAACACCAGCTGGTTCGGCCGCGGCACCTACGGTCTCCAGCGTGCCGCGCAGGCGTACTACGGCAAGGAGGTCACCCAACTCAACGCCAGCGAGGGTGCGTTCATCGCGTCACTGCTCAAAGGGGCCTCGCTCTACGATCCCGCCATCAACCCCCGTAATCGCGAACGGGCCGTGGAACGGTGGCGGTGGACCCTGGACCGCATGGTGGAGATCGGCAGGTTGAGCCGGGCGGAGCGCGCCAAGTACACCACCTTTCCCGAACCGAAGCCGCCGCACAGGCCCAACAGCACGGGTGGGCAGAACGGTTACCTCGTCCAGCTCGCCGAGTCGTACACCAAGCGGGCCGGTCACATCTCCGACGCGCGCTTCGACCTCGGCGGCTATCAGATCTACACGACGTTCGAGAAACCGCGGATGACCGCGCTGACCCGGTCCGTGAACGAGGCGCGAGGCACGCTCGATCCCGAGGGACGCGCGGCCGACCGGCATGTCCGGTTCGGGGCCGCGTCCGTCGCCCCGGACGGCCGCATCCTCGCCGTGTACGGCGGTCCGGACTTCGAGCGTCAGGCCTTCAACGAATCCAACACGAGCACCGTTCCGGCCGGCTCGGCGTTCACACCGTTCGTCTACGCCGCCGGTCTGCAGCACGGAATCACGCGCGAGCGCGACGGCCCGCGGTCCGCCATCACCCCGTCGGCCCTGTACGACGGCGACGACGGCATCCCGGTCACGACTCCCGAAGGCCCCTACTGGGACCGCAACGGGAAAATGGTCAAGGGCAACAACGACGGCGACCGCTCCTACGGCCCCATCAGCCTGCACGACGCCATGGCCAAGTCCGTGAACTCCCCCTTCCTCCAGCTCGGCATGGACACGGGCCTGAAGCAGGTCCGGAGCACCGCGGAGGCATCGGGGCTGCTCCCGTCGAGCTTCGGTCCGCCCGTTCCGGCGTTCGCGATGGGCAACTCGATGCCCAGCGCCATCCGCATGGCCGACGCGTACGGGACGTTCGCGGCGCACGGCATGCACACGGACCCGTACTCGGTCAGCAGGGCCACGCGCAACGGCGCGCCGGTCCGGCTCGACCTGCCGCAGGCGAAGCGCGCCGTCCGTGCCACCGTTGCCGACGAGGTGACGGCCGCGCTCACCCGGCCCGGCAAAGGCGGTGAGGCCCCGTCCACCCCGGTGACCGCCAAGACCGGAACCACCGAGGACGACACCGCGCGCTGGTACGTCGGGTACAACCCGGCGGCCGCCACCGCCGTCGTCGTCTACCGAATGGACCTGAACCGGAGCCTCGCACCGCTGCCGCTCAAGGGGCTCGGCGGCGCCTCCGCGGTCAAACGGGACTTCCCGGCCGAGATCTGGAACACGTACACGAAGGCCATGACGAAATGACAAGAGCCGGAGCGAAGCCCGTGTCCCGCCGCAAGAAGATCCGTCTCACCCCCCGTGTCGCCCTGGGACTCGCGGTATGTCTCGTGGCGGCGGGTTCCGCGGCGGTCGTCGTCCCGTCGCTGTCCGACGACGCCGCTGACAGCCGGACGCCGGAGCGGGACACGCATACCGTCGCCGCGCCGAAGCCGACCAGCCGGGACAGCCTCGCCTCGAAGGACGCGTCGGACGAGGAGTGGGACGGCAAGGTCAAGATCCTGGGGGACGGCTCCACGTCCTACACCGGACCGCAGCCGGGCCGGCTGAAGGCGAAGCGCCTGAAGCCCGGCGAACGACCGCCCCAGTTCGTGGTGTTCTCATGGGACGGTGCGCTTGAGGGCGACGACCACATGTTCTCGCGCTTCCGCCGTGTGGCGAAGGAGAGCAACGCGCACATGACGTTCTTCCTCACCGGTATCTATCTGCTCCCGAAGGAGAAGAGGAACCTCTACCGGCCGCCCCAGCACAAGGCCGGGGACGCCGCGATCTCGTACCCGACGCGCGAGCACATACGCACGACGCTGGAGCAGCTCGGAGACGCCTGGCGGGAGGGCAACGAGATCGGGTCCCATTTCAACGGCCACTTCTGCGACAAGAAGGGCGGCGGGGACTGGAGCAAGGGCGAATGGACCAGCGAGATAGACCAGTTCTACTCCTTCGTCCAGAACTGGAAGACGAACACGGGCTTCAAGGACCTCGATCCGCTGCCGTTCGATCCCACCCGTGAGGTCGTCGGCGGGCGTGCCCCCTGTCTGGAGGGCCAGAAGACCCTGCTGCCCGGGCTCACGGACTTCGGCTGGCGTTACGACGCGAGTTCCCCGGGGGACTTCCAGATCTGGCCGTCGAAGAAGAACGGAATCTGGGACCTGCCACTGCAGATGCTGCCGTTCCCCGGCAAGGACTTCCAGGTGCTGTCCATGGACTTCAACTTCCTCTACAACCAGTCGGACGGCGACACCGAGGGCGATCCCTCGAAGCGCGAGGCATGGCGCAAGGAGACACGGGACGCGTACATCGCGGGCTTCGAGCGCGTGTTCCACGGGAGCCGTGCGCCGATGTTCATCGGGAACCACTTCGAGGACTGGAACGGCGGGATCTACATGGACGCCGTCGAGGACACGATGCGCGAGGTCTGCCCCCGCAAGGAGGTCCGCTGCGTGTCCTTCCGCGAGCTGACCGACTGGCTCGACGCGCAGGACCCCGAGGTCCTCGCCCAATGGCGGACACTCGACCCCGGCCAGCCCGCGAACTGGAAGCAGTAGAAGAGGGCCGTGGCACCGGACGGCGGGGCTCCGCCCGGTGCCACGGACGCTCACGACGACGGACACTCACGACGACGGGCGCCTCGATCAGGACGTCAGGGTGACCCGCCGACCGGCGCCGCCCGTCTCGACACACTCCTGATACGGATTCAGCGGACCCTGCCGTTCCCCACAGCTCCAGACGGATCCTGCGGCGCGGACGGTGGCGTCCCCGCCGCCGCTGTTCCAGGTCCGTGTGTAGGCGCTCGCGACCTGAAGTGCTGCGGCGCAGTCCCTGGTGCGGGCCGTCCCCACCGTGAGCCCCGAGGTGCCGTCGGTGCCGCAGATGACTCCGGCTGCCTCGCTCGTGTTCTCGCCGACGGCGCTCGCCGCGGATGCCGTCAGGGCCAGGACGGCGATGCCGATCGTTCCCACGACTGCGGTCCTCATCGACGCGTTCATCCTCTTGATCTCCTTGTGAACGTCATGCGGGCATGGCCCGTCCGCCCGTGCTCGCTCCAGCGAGAACCGTTCGCGCTCCAGCGAAGAGACGTGACTTCCCGGTCACACGGTTGGGGTTGTGTCCTCGACCCACCACCGTCCCCGAGGGGTGCCGAGGCCGCCATTCAAACAGGTCGCCGGTGGTTTCCCGGGCTTCGTACCGGTGGTTTCCCGGGCTTCGTGCCGGTGAGCTTTTCGGCGTCGCCGCTCCGGGGTGGGGAGGGCTGCGGCGATGGACCATTCCCGATTCGGGATGCACCGGGCCCCGCGGAAGATCGGCCACGAGGTTTCCGCAGGGCTCCAGCGCCGACGACCTTTCGTGGAAGGACGCCGGTGCCGGCAGGAATCGGCCGGTCGAGTCCCGAGACGTAGACGGTGATGTCAGGCGCGGTCGCGGCCAGAGGTGGTGGCGGGTTCTCGACAAGGTAGGCGTAGGAGGCGTCTTCGATGATGAGCGGGCCGTGCTGTCGAGCGATCTCGATCAGGCGGGTTCGATCGGTTGCAGGCATGACCCAGCCCAGAGGGTTGTGCAAGGTGGGCATGGCGCAGATCCCGCGCACGGGGCGGGTCGCGCACAGCTCTTCGAGGGTACGAAGGCGGGAAAGGCGCGCACGAGCGCGTCACGGCCGACCGCTGCCCACCCGCCGGGAAAACGACGCCGATGCCACCCCAGGATCTGCCCGCCCACGGCAGGCTCCCGCTGGACGTCCTGACGGGGGATCCCGCCCTGTTCCGCGAGGGGCCTCAAGCGTTTCCGCCGTGCTCCCGCGTCGCGATCCGGGCCAGCTTCGTCAGCATCATTCCGTTGCGGACCGCGACGATGTAGTCGACGGGGAGTCCATGCATCCGGGTGCCGGGCCCCCGGAGCGGGTGCCAGTCCAGGACGAAGAGGGTGTTCTCGCCCCAGGGGATCAAGTTCATGGCGATGCGGGCAGCGCCGAAAGGATGTGCCTTCGCTTCCAGTTCGAGGCGGCGTCGTGGCTCGCAGATGCGGACGACGCAGATGTCGTCGAGGGTCAGGGGACCGGCACCGACCCGGACTTTCAGGCGGGCGCCCACCTCCGGCCAGTGCGGGTCCGCGGCGAGGACCCGCTGGGTACCTGTCACCCATTCCCCGTAGCGGTGGCTGTCGGACAGCAGACCCCAGACCTCGGACGGCGAGCTCAGGATCAGACGGCAGTTCCGGGCCACGCCGATCACGCTCCTTCTGGAGGACGAGGGACAGGAGAGACGCTCCCGGTCGTGGCTTCTCCGGGACAGGACCGTCCGGTGGGGTCTCCAGCCTCGTACCGACCGCACCACCCGCACAATTCCACAGGCCCATCCGGGGCCGGAGGCCCGGCTGATCGGCTCTCCCGCCACGGGAGACCCGAAAGTGGTACGCATGCACGTCGGCGACGACACGCGGCCGACGACTGGCCGCGGCGGGTGGAAGCGGCGGGTGGAAGCGGCGGCTGCGGAGGGGAGCGCCCCGGACTCGCCTGCGGCCGACCCCGTCGTCGCGGCCGTCGTCGCGGCCTGGATTCCCGCACAGGTGCCGGAGCGGGAACGCTCAGGCCATCGCGGGCCGCCGTGGCGACTCGTGCAGCCGGCCGGTACGGGCCAGCGCGCACACCGCCCCGGCGCAGGCGGCCCCGGTCAGCGTCAGGGCGGCCCACACCAGCCACAGCGCGTGGTG
Source organism: Streptomyces sp. NPDC014734 (assembly GCF_043083325.1). Classification (NCBI taxonomy): domain Bacteria; kingdom Bacillati; phylum Actinomycetota; class Actinomycetes; order Kitasatosporales; family Streptomycetaceae; genus Streptomyces; species Streptomyces sp. NPDC014734. Next base: position 42,130 of record NZ_JBIBYN010000037.1, read on the forward strand.
TCGCGCGGCGTAGTCCCACAGGGCGCCGGTGGCCAGGTTGCCCAGGGTGATGCCGAGCCCGGAGACCGTGTTGTAGAGGCCGTAGTGGGTGGCGACGAGGCGGTTGCCGGACAGGGAGACGACGGTGTCCATCTCGAAGGGGTAGACGACCGCGCCACCGGCAGCCAGGGTGATCACCGCGATCGCCAGCGCGACCAGCGTCAGACCGGCCGGAACGGTCCGGCCGCTCGCCGCGACCAGGGCGAGCGGCACGAACGCCAGGCCCATCAGGGCCAGCCCGCGCATGAGTGCCTGGTCGCCGCTGAAGCGTGCCCGCGCCCAGCCGGTCAGCCGCAACTGCCCGGCCACGGCCACCGCCGCGGAGAGGACGAACAGCAGGCTGGTGGCCTTCGTGCCCGCCGGTCCGAACGCCTGCCCGGCGGCCAGCGGGAGCGCGAGATAGATCTGGAAGGTCAGCACGTACGAGCCGATCATCGCGAGGGAGAAGAGCAGGAACGGCCGGTTGGCCACGACCGTGCGCCACTGTGCCAGCACTCCGCTCCGGCCCCCCGCCCGCTCGGCGGCCCGGCGGGCGGGCAGGGCCCGGCCCTGCAGGACGGTCAGGACGGCGAAGATGCCCGCCGCCACCAGGCACACCAGGCGGAAGTCGGCGGCCAGCAGTGCAAGTCCGACCAGTGGTCCGGACAGCATTCCGGCCTGGTAGTAGACGTTGAACGCCGCGAACGCCTCCACCCGCCGCTCTCCGGCCCCGGCGGCCAGATACGCCCGCACGGCCGGGTTGAACAGGGCACCGGCGAACCCGGTGGCCGCCGAGGCGATGACCAGGACGGGCAGGCTGTCCACGACGCCCAGCAGGGCGAATCCCGCGGTCCGCAGCAGGCATCCGGCCATGATCGGCGCCTTGTAGCCGTAGCGGTCGGCGATCGTGCCGCCGATGAGGAACATGCCCTGCTGGGAGAAGTTGCGCACGCCCAGGACCAGGCCCACCGCCCACGCGGCCAGGCCGAGCTCACCGGCGAGGTGGGCGGCGAGGTAGGGCATCAGCATGTAGAAGGCGAGGTTGATGGCGAACTGATTGGCCATCAGCAGCCGTACCGCGGGAGGAAAGCTCCGCGTCGAGGTCCACAGGGTCTTCACCGGGCCGCTCCCACCAGGTGTGCGCCACCCGCGGACGGTCCCGCTTCGGCGGGGACGGGGTTCAGGACGGTTGCGCACCTCGTCCACCGGGTGACGGCCCGCTCCCCGGGATGGGCGATCTCGTCGGGCGCGGCGGCGGGCTCTCCGCCCAGGAGCCGGTGTTCCCGGCACCACGCGTCGTCGAAGACGGTGCCGGCGTATCGGTGCGGGCCGTCGGGGAACACGGCCGCGATCCGGGCCTCGGCCGGGAGGGTCGCGGCGAGGTGCCGGGCGACGAGGGCCACCGCTCCCACGCTCCATCCGCCGGTGGCGTACCGGGAGCGGGCCAGCGCCCGCGCCGCCCACACCGCCTCGCCTGCCGCGACCCAGTGCACCTCGTCGAACAGGGTGTAGTCGACGTTGCGCGGGTGGATGCTGCTGCCCAGTCCCCGCATGAGCCGTGGCGCGGCCTCCTGCCCGAAGATGGTGGACCCGCAGGTGTCGACGGCGACCACCTTCAGCGCGGGGAAGCAGCCGCGCAGGACCGAGGCCACCCCTGCGGAATGACCCCCGGTGCCCACACTGACCACCAGGGCGTCGATCCGCCCCAGCTGGGCGACGAGTTCGCGGGCGAGGCCCCCGTAGGCGGTCACGTTGTCGGGGTTGTGGTACTGGTCCGGGCACCACGTGTCCGGGTGTGCCGACAGGAGTTCGCCGACGCGGTCGCGGCGGGCCTGCTGCCAGCCCCCGACCGGATGCGGCTCCGTGACGGTCTGCACATCGGCGCCGTAGGCGGTGAGCAGCCCCGAGACCAGGGGTTCCATCCCGGGGTCGGTGACCACGGTGACCGGGTGTCCGTAGACGATCCCGGCCAGGGCCAGGCCCAGGCCGAGTGTGCCGGAGGTGGATTCCACGATCCGCGCGCCGGTCGGCAGATCGCCGCGTTCCCTGGCGCGCTCCACCATGAACAGGGCGGTGCGGTCCTTGATTCCGCCGGGATTGTGGCCTTCGAGCTTGGCCCAGAAACCGCGTCCGGTCTCCGTGAAGGGATCACTGACCCACAGCACCGGCGTGTCACCGACCAGGGAGGCCGGGGTGTGGGCCCGGCGGGCGGCGCCGCTCTGCGGCTGTGCCGACGCGGGGGCGGAGAAGAGCGGGGAAGAGAGCATGAGAGTGGAGTTCATCGCACGGGTCTCCTGTCCGACCGCCACCGTGCCCGCTCGGGGCAGGACGGGGCACGTCGGGATGTTCGGGGGGACAAAACCGTCGGGGAGGCGCCGTCGCCGTCGCCCGTCCTCACGGGCGCGACCGGCGGCACGGTCCGCTCAGGTCCGCCACACCCCCAGCACGGCGCGTGTCCGGCCGTGCTCCGCACACCCTTCACCGCTGTTGACCCGGCACGGAGCCCGGCTCCCGACGGACGGCGGCCGGACGGCGTCGGGCACGAGGAGATCGCCACCGAGCGCGGGGGGCGGGAGCAGCGCCGCCCGAGGACCGGCGGTCGCGGGTTCGTCCGCCGCGCATTCGACGCCGATGTCGTGATCGCACGGTGCCGAAATGCCCGCCGCGGCAGGACGCGGGTGCGAGAAGGGAACTGCCGCGACGACCGGCAGTGAATCGGCTCGTGGCAGCCCGGCGGGTTGTGCGCCGTGGGCGCAGCCGATCAGGTGCAGCAGGCCGGCCAGCACCATGGCCGGCATCAGCCACCACGGCACAGGCCGGGGTACGCGAAGACCCGCCCGCATCAGCACGGCACACAGCGTATTCGATCAATTACGTGAAGTGCTCACCGGTGGGTGGCGGGAGACCCGGTGTCGGACGGGGGCGGAACACCGGGTCCGGCCTCCGTCGGCGGAAGCCGCGTCCGGTGATCGCTCAGCCGATCGGGTCCCCAGGTCCCGGTCCCGGCCGAGTCCTGATGGTCGCTCGGCCGGTAAACGTGTCGCGTGCTGTCGCCGGCGCCGGGATACTGCGTCGGTGATCCGTGCCGCACCGCCCCAACCGCTTCGCCCTCGTGCCCTGGCACCCGGGGACCTCGTCGTCATCGCCTCGCTGTCCGGCCCGCTCGATGTCGATCGCGTGCCCGCACTCGAACGGTCGGTGGCCGTGCTCCGGCGGTTGGGGTTCCGTGTGCGTCGGGCGCCGTTGCTCGAAGCGGGGCGGCACCACTGGTGGAGCGCGGCCCCGCCGGCGGAGATCGCCGCGGAGTTCAATGGCCTTCTCCGTGATCCTGAGGTGCGCGCGATCATCGCCCATGACGGCGGCCAGACGGTGCTCGGCTACCTCGACCTGATCGACGTCGACGCGATCACTGCCGACCCCAAGCCGGTCCTCGGCTACAGCGACATCTCACTGCTGCATCTGGTGCTGTACGGGCGTACGGGTCTGGTCGGGTTCCATGCCGACCTGGCCACGCCCGGACTCGGCGGGGCGTGGCAGGCCGCGCCCGCGGCGCGCAGAGCGGAACTCGAGAAGCTCTACTCGACGCTGCTGACCGGTACGGAGGCGATCGGCGCGCTGCCCGCCGGCCCGTCGTGGGAGTGCTGGCGTGCCGGTCGTACCGAAGGGCGGTTGATCGGCGGGGTACTCAATCGCATCGTGCGGGCGCAGGCGACACGTTTCGCGCTGCCGCTCGAATCGTTCGACGGCGCGGTGCTGTTCTGGGAGGAGATGGGCGGCCGGGCGTCGTGGGTGTGGAGCGATCTGCAGGTGCTGCGGCACTGCGGCATCCTCGACCGGATCTCCGGCATGGTCGTGGGCGTTCCGTGCGGAATCGGCGGGCTCGGGACGTCGGGCGCGTCCCCGAACCTCCCCGAGATCGTCCTCGACGTCCTCGGCGACCGTGACATCCCTGTCCTGGGCAACGTCGAGTTCGGACATGCCGGCCCGAATCTGCCGATGCCGGTCGGCATCCGCGTCGGCCTGGATGCGCGGCGGCGGACGTTGTCGCTGCTCGAACCTGCGGTACGGCCGCTCATGATGGCGGGACCGGGCGGCTGAGCGACGCCGACGCGCGGGCACGTTCGTCGCGCCGAACGGTCCACCGGCGGCGGCCGGGTCCCGCCCGCGGGCGCCAACAGCGTCACCGTGCCCGCTCAGCCCACCGGGGTGCCCTGGTGAAAGTACATGCGCCAGCCCGTTTCCGACCTGCGCCACAGGGAACTCCGTCGGGCCCGGCGCCCCTTGTTGTCGGCGAAGTACGTCAGGTGGACGATGCCCGGGGCAAGTACGACCCCCTGACATGTCGCTGACCTCGACCGGAGACTCCGGGTCCACTGAACCGGCACTCGTCACGGTGAGAATCGAGGTGGCGTCCCAGCGCCTGCCGGACGCGCCGATCTCGGTGAACTCGGGGTCGAGAAGCTGTGAGACCAGGTCCGGAGAGGCACGGACATCAGGGTCGAGGAGCCGCAGTTCCGCCTCGATCGCCGCTTCGACGTCCCGTTCGTCCTCGTTCGCCATGCACGGATCGTACCGGCGGCCCTCCATCCCGTCGCGGCGATTGAGCGGGCGCCGTACGGGGCCGGCCGGCGCCCGCCCGCGACGGTCACGTCACGCTCCTCGCGCGTCGGCCCGCCGGCGCAACTCCACTACCTGCTCGACCACCTCGCGGACTTCGGCGACCTCGTCGTCGTCGACCGTCCCGAAGCCGAAGTTCGACTCGCTGTTCCTCTGTTTCTCCAGCGTTTCGTACGCTTCGGTGTGATGCTCCAGGAGAACGTCGAGCAGCGAATCCCCGCACCGGGTCACCGGCCCCCCGGGCCGCACCCCTCGCTTGATCTCGAACACGGCGGCCCGCCCCTCGGAGAGTTCGCCCAGCCGGTAGCAGATCGTGCTTCCTCCACGCCGCTCCCTCAGGCCGAGGAGGCGCACGAGCGGTACGAGGTCGGCATCGGCGTCGAAGAGCTGCCGTTCCGACTCGTCCGTGCGGCGGGGGATCTCCGACGGCCCACCGCGTTCCGGTGGTGTCGCGAGCTCCCACGGCTGGTTCATGAACTCCAGGAACAGATCGGTGTCATCACGATCCGATTCCGCGAGCACGAAGAATTCTTGCGGAAATTTCACGCCATAGCACTCGGACATCACTTGTGGGGGGCGAAGACCTCTTCGATAGCAGCCGAGCGCCAGGGCCGCCATGGACGAGTAGTCCGCGCGCGAGGCCTGCCGCCTCAGATTGTCCAGCGATTCACTACTCGCTCCGTTCTCTCTCATCCGACCTGGACTCCTTCATGATGTCGCGAAGCAGGATGTGCAGTTCACGCCACGTCTTCTTGAGGTCGTCGGCCGTCATGGCCCCGACGATCTTCTCCGCCACCTCCCGGGCCCTGGCGATCTCGTTCTCGACACCCGGGCGGAGCTCGGCGAAGTCCGCCACTCCGGCTTTCAGGAGCCGCATTTGCCCGGCGACCGGCGGTGCCTCGCCGTCGAGCTCCGGATCGTCGGCGAGGAGCATCACCACGTTCTCGATCGTGGCGAAGATCTTCTCCGCCAGCAGTTGCTGGTCCCTCGACTTCATACCCGGGTTGGCGATCCTGAACTCACGAGCCAGATTGAGCGAACTGGTCATGGTCTGGGACTGGACGATGAGCGCGTACATCGGATGGCGCCGCCGGTCGTCGTCGGTCGTGTCCTCGAAGACCTCCCCGCGTGCGTGCGCGCGTACGTCCTCGGGACGGACGGTCAGCCCTCGGTCGGGGCTGTCCGGGACGGGGCTCGTGACGATGGCGGCATCGGGCTCGTAGGCCACCGGCAGCGGCCCGGCCCCCTCGCGGTACTTGCCGATGTTGTCGCGGGCCTTGCGGCCCTCGCCCTTGCCGACGCCGTACAGCGAGCCCTGTCGGCGTGCGAGGCCCGCGAGGAGTTTCGCGTTCTGGAAGACGCCGTCCTTCAACGAACTGTCGAACGCCTTGATGAGGGTGTTGGGCTCCGGCGGGTAGAGCATCTGCGGAAACAGTTCGGCGATCGCCGAACGAGCCGCTCTGTCCAGGGTATTGGCGAGTGAGGTGAGTTGCTGGGTCCTCGAACCCGCCAATTCGCCCCAGTCGAACCCTTCGAAGGTGTAGCCGCCGATGGTGAGCATGGGTTCCTGTGTCATCGCGCGAAGAATCGTGTCGTATGCCGCGAGCACGCCCATACCGTTCCTCGCGGTGATCCCGCCGTCCGCGTCCTGACCGGCGATGTGCACGCGATCGTGGATCTCCGAGAGGATGGACACCGCCTTTTCGGTGTACGGCGACCCCATGACCTGCTCACGGAACAGGCCGTAGGGGATCTTGTTCCCGTCACGCCAATTGCTCTCCTGCCGGCGGGCGATCTCCTTCTCCTCGGGAGACAGCCGGTGATACGCCTTGCGGACATCGACGATGGAGACACGCTTGCCTCCCGTCGCCCGCTTCCAGTGGGGTGTCCAGGCGAATCCGAAGGCGGCCATTCTCAGCTGGGAGGGGTGGGCGATGCTCTGCACGGCCTGCCGGATGTCGTCGCGGTAATCACCGTCGGCCGCTCGCGGGTCCAGCCGGACGAACTCGTTGACACCGATGACGACGGCGGTGGAGGCCGCCGCGACGTGCTGTCGGGCCGATCCGTCCCATGCCTGGCCGAGATAGCGGGCGGCCATGTCGCTCCCGACCTCCTGCGGGCGCGCGGCCATATTGATCACGTAGCCGTTGAACCGGTCCTCTCCCCGCATGGGAAGCCGGACCTTGCGCAGGTGGTCGCGGACCTGACCGACCCTGACGATCGGAGTGTCGGCCGTCGCGTCCCCGATCTTGTAGGGAAAGGGATCGCCGGAGACCTCCACCTCCTCACGCTTCTGCTGCTTGTTGGGGGTGACACTGACGACCGTGCGCATTTTCCTGTCCTTCTCCACACCGGAGTAGGACTCGGTCGACACCCTGAACCTCAACCCGTGCACCTTGCCGTTCAACCTCTCCTGCTGCTGCCGTTCGAGCGACGCCCCGAGCCGGACCTTGTGCTGATAGCCGGCCCTCAGGTCCCCTTCGCCCTCGGCGCCGTTGCCACTGCCCCTCAGTTCACCGAACACCTCGTCGATGAGGGACTTGTTGAAGGAACTGTGGTTCTGGGCGCCGAACCAGCTCTCTCCGCCGTCCCCCTTGGCGATCCAGCCGCTCCCCCGCCGCGCGGTCGCCGATCTGCCCCCGGCCGACGCGCGAGCCATGACCCGCCAGCTCGTTCCCGATTCGGCGATCGACAACGTGACCCGTACGCCGGGAGGGGCGGGCTTCAGTGCACCGAGCGCGCCCTCCGCCTCCGCACGAGGAACGACCTGGGTCTCGGCGCGTCCGCTGACGACTCGCCACCCCTGCTGAGCCGCCTTGCGCGCCGCGCTCCGCACGTCCGTGGTATCGCGCGAACCGCTCGTACGACCGTCCCCGGAGTGATTTCCTTTTCCCTTTCCGTCCCTCTTGCCCTTCCCCTTTCCTTTTTCCTTGAGTTTCCTCAGGAGAGATTTTGCCTTTCTGGCGATGAGGTTCACGATTTTGTCGATGGCGCGGTTGACGGGGCGGGATACGGCGTGGAAGACGGATTTGACTTTGTTGGCGAGTCCGCTGATGCCGAGGAGGGAGGCGAGGAAGCCGATGAGGAGGGGGACGCTGGCGGCGAGGGCGGTTTCGATGAGTTGGGGGACGCCGGCGGTGCCGCCGTTGGCGATGGCGATGACGGCGTCGAGGACGGCGTTGACGAATTCGATGATCTGGGCGCCCTGGTTCACGATGAACATGACGATGTCGATGATTCCCTTGACCGCGCGGACGAAGGCGGAGGCGGGGTTGAGGAGGGAGATGATCCAGGTGATTCCGGCGATGATGACGGTGGGGATCAGGTAGCCGGTGAGTTTTTGCAGGATGGTTGATTTGAGGTCGCCGGTTTCGGCCCCGATTTCCTTGACGGCGCCCGCGGGGCCCTCGGCGGCGAGTTTCTTCGCGACGGGGACGGACTGTTCGACGGCGGTGAGGGCCTGGTCGGGGACGCCCTTGCGGGTGATGCGGGTACGGATGTTGGCCCAGCTCAGGCCGAGGAGGGCGCCGATGAGCTGGATGATGCCCTTGAGGTCGAACTTCTGCGGGAGTTCGAGTCCGGCTTTGACGGCGGTGCCCAGGAGCCAGGAGACGACGCCGGTCCTGAGGTGGTCGGCGACGTTGGTGATGAAGAGACTGAGTCCGGCGCCGACGGCACGCACGAGGTTTCCGAGGAACCCGGTGGGGTCCTTGATGATCTTCATGATCGCGGAGGCGGCCTTGGCGAGGATGCCCAGGAGGAGGTTCTTGAGTTCGTTGATCGTCTTGATGACGCCGACGACCGCGTCCTTCGCCTTGTCGATCAGGCCCTTGTTGGCTTCCTGAAGTTTCTTGATCTCCTCGTCGATCTTGTTGAGGGCGGCGGTGTATTTCGTCGCGAGGTCCTGGACGAGCTGGTCGGACTTCTCGTCGACGGTGGATTCGAGGTCGTCGAATCTGCCCGCGAAGTCCTTGGCGGCGTCCTGGCCGAACCGGCGGAGGTCGGCGGGGAGTCTGTCGGTCTCGGCCTTCAGCTCGGTGCGTCCCTTGGCGATGCGGGCCTTCGCGCGGCCGAGTTCGGTGCCGATGATGTCGGCGACGGTGGAGATGACCGTCCGCATGCGGGAGACGTAGAGCGTGCGGGCCTGCTGGTAGAGGTTGTTGGCCTCGTCGGGCAGGCCGGCGAACTTGTCCTTGACCCAGCGGGCCTTTCCCGTCAGGCCTGAGTAGCGTTTGTCCTTGTAGGCCTTCATGCGGCGTCGGTGGTCGGCGGTGAACGCGTCCCGGGCGGCTTTCTCCCCGGTGGTGAACGCGGCGTCGACCTTTCCGTCCAGGCCGGTCAGGGTGTTCTCGACGTCCTTCTTCGTGGCGTCGTAGACCTTCTGGAGCTTCGCGGTGACCTCGGCGCGCTTCTTCTCGTCGCGTGTCTTCGTCTCGCCCTTGCCGCTGTCGACGTGCTTCCCGGCCGCGGCACGGGTGGCGGTCAGGGTGTTCAGGGCCTGGGTGCCGGCTGCGGCGGCGCCGGCTTTCGCGGTGTCCAGTTGCGCGTTCTCGGCGGTCCTGCCCCTGCCGGGGGCCTTCGCGGAGTCCGCCTCGGCGGTCTTCTTCGCGGACAGGGCCTGGTCGAAGGCGGGTTCGTTGCCCTTGGCGAGTTGTTCCTCGGTGACGTCGGCGTCGGCGAGGGCCTGGTTGTTGGCGGCGGGGCCCTGGGAGAAGTCGGTGACCTGGGCGGGCTGCCTGTCGGGGACGGCGTCGGCGGCCAGGGGGGCGCCGGGGTTGGGCGGTGGCTGGTCGGGGACCATCGGGGTGACGCGTCTGTCCTTGGCCGCGGAGGTGTCCGGTGGGGCCTTGGTGGCGGTGTCGATGTCCTTGGCGGACTTCTCCCTGCCGTCGGTGACCTGGCCGTCGACCTCGCCCTTGATCCTGTCGGCCTTGCCCGACTTGGAGAACGTGTCGGCATCGTTGAGGTTCTTGGGGGCCTGGGCGTCGATGGCCTTGTCCACCGCGTCGATGAAGGCCTGTCTGTCGAACTCGCCGGGCCTGGCCGCGTTCATCTTCTCGGCGTTGGCGGCCTTGCCCTGGGCCTCCTTGTCGTCGGGGGGCGCGACGGCGGCGTCCTGGGCGGACTTCGACTCGGTGGAGGCGGGGGCGTGGACGGCCACGCGGGTCTTCTTCGCCGCGACATCGGCCTTCACCCTGCGGAACCCGGGGGCCCGGTCGGGAGAGGGTCTGACGGGAGCGGTGTAGCGCTGGGCGACCAGACGGGACACCGCCGCGTTCCCGGCCGCGCCCTGGAGACGTTGCAGACCCCGCAAGGTCGCGGCCGATGCGGCGGCCCCGCCGACCCCCGTGGACACGGCGCTCGCGGCACTCGCGGTGGTGGGGGAGGCGGCCGGACGGTCCCCCTGCGGGCGCTGCGGAACCGGAGCGGGGGCCGTCGTACGCGACACCGGCGTACCCGAGTGAGCGGTCCCGGTCCGGCGGGCAGCACCGGGACCGTTCTCCGGAACCGCCTTCATCCAACCTCCCGGCCCACCACTCCCCGGACAGCCGACACCCGACGGGCATGGAGCCCCGCCACCGCCTCAGGGTGCCCGCGGAGCCCCGGACACGCAGGGAACGGGGGTGCAGGAACGGGGGCAAGGAAGGTGCCCCAAAAGCCACTGCCGAACTACGTGCGAGGGGAACGATCAAGCGGATGCCTCACATCCGGGCGCGGCCCACGCCCGCTCCCTACGGCGCGTCCGGCTCCTCGAACCGGTACAGACCGGACACCGGAACCTTGATCGGCTCCTGCGTGGTCCGCGCGATCACGACGACCACGGGCTCGTCCGGGTCCGGATTCTCCTCACGGTGCGGGACGAACGGGGGGACGAGCAGGAAGTCGCCGGGACCGGCGGAGATCCGCACTTCCTGCTCGCCGTCGTGGTAGACGAACACGGGGTGTCCGCTGACCACGTAGATCCCCGATTCCGAATCGCCGTGGTGATGGTTGTCCGTCGCGCTCAACGGCGGGTTCTCGACAAGCCCCATCCAGAGCTTCTTCGAGCCGACGGTGCCGCCGCTGAGAGCGGCGTACCCGTCCAGCTCGCCGACTCGTACGTGGTGCACCCGGTTGCCCGCCGGCCTGCTGTCACCGGTGCTCAGCGCGGATCCAACACCTTCGTGGGTGGTCATCGTGTGGCCTCCTGGTTGTTGTCGACGACCTTCGGTCGGACACCAGGCTGTGACCGCTGCGTCCGAAGCGACAACTGCTGTTGCCGTAACGGCAAAGGACACGTGTTCGCATCGAGCCGTGGACGCCGTCGCGGCGTCAGAACGTGAACCGAGGCCGCACGCGCCATGTACCAGTTCAGCTGTTCCCGGGGCGCGGAGCAACCGCGTCGGGGACCGGCTCTCCCCCTCACGACCCTGCCGGGGCCGCGGCATGCGATCCGCCCGTTCCCCCCGGGCGCTCGCCGTCGCTCCCGGCACGGCGGCCGTCTCACGGCTTCCGGATACACCCGATCGGGTGAGTCAGCCCTGTCGGCGGAAGTCCAGCGTGCAGAAAACCCTGTCGTAGCGGCGTTCACCGACGGCGACGAAGTCGGGCAGACGCCCGTACTCGTCGACCCACCCCAACGCGGCACCCCCACCGACCGGGTCCGCCAGAAACCGGTGAGCCGACCCGGCGGACCGGGCTCCCCGTTCGGGGGCCGAGGTCAGCTCGGCGGCGTCGAGGACGGTGGGCTCGATGGCCGTGTCGGTGGTCGTGGCCGGATTCATGGCCGGCGGCCTACCGGGGCCGTGCCGTGGTCCCCGGTGGATCAGCCCCTGCGGCCGGGCTGTCGTCAGGGGTGATCGGGGCCGGGGCACGGCGCGGCACGCTCCAGGTCGAGTGTCGCGACGGCACCGTGCGGGGTGGCGTTCGTGAGGGTGAGCCGTGCGCCGATCACCTGTGCCTGGCCCATGGCGATGGTCAGTCCCAGTCCGTGGCCGTGGCCGCGTTCGGCCGATCCGGTGCGAAAGCGCCGCGGTCCCCGGTCGAGCAGGTCCTGGGGGAACCCGGGTCCGTGGTCACGGACGACGATCGTCGTGCCCTCGATCGAGATCTCGACGGGGGCTCTCCCGTGGCGGTGGGCGTTGACGATCAGGTTGGTGATGACGCGGTCGAGTCTGCGGGGGTCCGTCTCGGCGACCGGCCGCCGACCGGTCACGGTGAGCCGTGCGTCCAGCCCTGTGCGCCGTACGGACTCCTCGGCGAGTTCGTCCAGCGGCACCGGTTGGATGTCGGCGCGTTCCGTGCCCGTGTCGAGGCGGGAGATCTCCAGGAGGTCGTCGACGAGGCCGCGCAGGACCCGCACGCGGTCGCGGACGAGGTCGGTGGGTTCGCTCTCCGGCAGCAGGTCGGCGGAGGTGACCAACCCGGCGATGGGGGTGCGCAGTTCGTGGGCGACGTCGCCGGTGAAGCGCTGCTCGCTGTGCAGTCGGTCCCGGAGCGCGTCCGCCATGTGGTCGACGGCCGAGGAGATCTCGCCGATCTCGTCGTGGGCGTGGTCGCCGGTGCGCGCGTCCAGATCGCCGTGGCGGATGCGGCGGGCGGTGTCCGTGACGCGGCGCAGGCGCCGCAGCGGAAGTCCGGCGGCGAGCAGGGTGAGGGGCACGACGACGGCGAGCGTGGCGCCGGCAGCGTAGCGCATGTGCCGGTCGAGGGCCTGACGGCTCAGCTGGTCGGTGAGCATGGACGTGCGGACGGCGACCACGGTGCCGTCGATCCGGGTCGCCGCCCACATGGCGGCGCCGTGTGCCGGTTTGGTGGTGTCGTACCACGTGGCGGGGCCCGGCCCGGAGCCGAGCCGGTTCAGGAGCTCGTCCGGCACCGCGTCGCCGGTCACGTAGCCGGACGGCTGCCGCGGGGTGTGCCCGGGCGCCGTGTCGTCGCGGAACTCGGTCTCCGCCCTGCCGAGGTCGCGCTCGGCGGAGGCGCGGCCGAGGCTCAGGGAGCGGGCCTCGGTGGAGCGGTGCACCAGGACGCCGATGCCCAGGGCCATCGCACAGGCGGCGACGGCGACCGCGGCGGTGATCCTCCAGCGAAGGGATCGCGGATCGGCGAGGCGGCGCAGGGCATGGCGGGCCGGGCCGTCGGCGGTGAGAGTGGGGGTCATGGTGGTCCTGGTCCTGGTCCTGGTCGTCAGCGACGGAACCGGTAGCCGAAGCCGCGCACGGTGTCGATGTGATCGGCTCCGATCTTCTTGCGCAGCCGCTGCACCGCGAGGTCGACGACCCGGCTGTCGCCGTCCCATCCGTAGTCCCAGACCTTGCGCAGCAGGGTCTGGCGTTGCAGGGCGATGCCGGGGGCGGCCACGAACTCCAGGAGCAGCCGGAGTTCCGTGGGGGTGAGCCCGACGGGTTCGTCGTCCCTGCGGACTTCCAGGCCGCGTGTGTCGACGGTCAGGTTCCGGAAGGTGAGCAGGCCGGTGTCCGGACCGGGGGTGCCGCTGTCGCCGCGGGCGGGGAGGTTGGCGCGGCGCAGCAGGGTGCGGATCCGGGCCACCAGTTCGGCGGTGTCGACGGGCTTGACGACGTAGTCGTCGGCTCCCGCTTCGAGGCCGCCGATCACGTCGAGTGCGTCGCCCCGTGCCGACATCATCAGGATGGGGGTCTGGCTGGTCTCGCGGACCCGGTGGCACAGGCCGATCCCGTCGAGGTGCGGGAGCATGACGTCCAGCAGGAGCAGGTCGTACGTTCCTTCGCGGAACATCTCCAGGCCGGTCAGTCCGTCGGCGGCGGCCGAGGTCCGGTAGCCGTACCGCTCCAGGGCCAGTCCGACGGATCTGCGAATGGTTTCGTCGTCCTCGACGAGGAGGATGTGCACGCTCACTGCGGGGTTGCCTTCCTGTCGGCCCGGCCGTCTCGCCGGGCCGCTGTCGTGGGGCGATCGTAGCCACCGTCCGTCCCGTGCTCACAGACGCAGCGAGGCGGTGACGGGGAGGTGGTCGCTGCTGGTGCGCGGCAGGGTCGAGGACGCCGTGGGCGTGACGCCCCTGACGAGGATCTGGTCGATCCGGGCCACCGGGAAGGCGGCCGGCCAGGTGAAGCCGAACCCCTGTCCCGCCGTCCGCTGAGCGGAACGCAGGTGCCCGGTGAGGGGGCGCAGCGAGGTGTCGTCCGGTGTGCCGTTGAGGTCGCCGGCGACGACGACGCGGGGCAGTGGTTCGGCCCGTACCGCCTCGGCGAGCTTGGCTGCGGCCTCGTCGCGGCGCTGTGTGGCGAAGCCACCCCCCAGGCTCACGCGTACGGACGCGAGGTGGGCGACGTACACGGCGAGCGGTCCTTTCGGGGTGTCGGCGGTGACCCGCAGCGCGCGGGTCCACGGCATGATCTCGACGGGCTCCGGGTCCCGCAGCGGATAGGTGCTCCACACTCCGACCGTGCCGCGCACCACGTGGTACGGGTAGTCGCCGGCCAGTGCCTTCTCGTACGCGGGGGTGGTCCGCGAGGTCAGTTCCTGCAGTGCCAGCAGACCGGCGCCGGACGCGGCGAGGTCGTGGGCGGTCCCGCGCGGGTCGGGGTTGCCGTCGTGGACGTTGTGGCTGACCACGGTCACGTCGCCGTCGTCGGCGTGTTTGTCGGTGAGCAGACCACCGAACAGGAGGCACCACGCGGCGGCGGGGAGCAGAACGGCGACGGCGGCGAGCGGTGCACGCCTGATGGCGGCCAGGGCCAGCAGGGCGGGCACGCCGAGACCGAGCCAGGGCAGGAAGGTCTGGAGCAGGCCGAAGAGGTTGCCGGGCCCGGACGGCGACACGGCGGCGACGAGCATGACGGTCGCGGTCGCCGCGGCAACCGCCGCGGTCCTGCGTCCGCGCCGCGTCGCGGTCCCGCCGCGTGCGCCGTCCCCGTGCCCGGTGGTGTCGGCCTTGCGTGTGGGGTTCGCGGTCGTGCCCGCGTCGGTCTCCCGCCGGCCGGGCGCCGGGGGCGGGGCCGGGCGTGCGGCCCCGGTCGGCGCGCCGCTCCGGTCGGGGGCGGCCCGGGGGTCCGTCCCGTGCGCGGTGCCGGACCGGGGACCGCTCCGGCGGCGCGCCCCGTCCGGTCCGGCACCGCGTATCGCCCGTGCATCCACCCGCGACCACCTCTCCAGGACATGTGCGCGATGGGCCGCGCACTCCTCCTCACCTTCGGCGGGGCGCGCATCCGGGCCGTTGTGGCCGTGCGTCGGGCGGCGCGCGGAATTGTGTCGGTCCTGTACCGGCGCGCTCTTGCGCGGACCGCGCGGGGCGAGGACGGTGTGCGGGCGGGTGGAACGGTCGTTCCGGCCGGTCCGTCGGCGGATCGCATCGGGGCCGTGCGAACCTCTGGGACAGCTGTCCTGAGCAGTGGAATTTCATGAACGCTCCTCGGCCCGACGCGATATGCTGATGCAGATTGTGCAAACGGTTTGCAGAATGGGGAGGGCCATGGCTACGCGGGCGACCGACGTGGGGACGAACCAGAGTGTCGAACGGGCGGTCTCGGTGCTGCGCGCACTCGACTCCGGCCGCGCCGAACTACGCGTCTCCGATGTCG
The DNA here is from genome assembly GCF_043083325.1 of Streptomyces sp. NPDC014734. Taxonomy (NCBI): domain Bacteria; kingdom Bacillati; phylum Actinomycetota; class Actinomycetes; order Kitasatosporales; family Streptomycetaceae; genus Streptomyces; species Streptomyces sp. NPDC014734. The sequence goes on from NZ_JBIBYN010000037.1 coordinate 57,309, forward strand.
CCGAACTCACCGGACTGGGCTCCTCCACCACCTCCCGCCTCCTGTCCACCCTCGAACGCCTCGACATGGTCGAACGCGACCCCGTCAGCAGCCTCTACCGCCTCAGCCTCGGCATCCTCCCGCTCGCCGCCACAGCCGCCAATCGCCACCCGGTCCACCGCGCCGCCCGCATGGTCCTCCAGGACCTCGCCACCCGCACCGGGCTCGGGGCCAACGTCGCCGTCCGTCGCGGCACCGAGCTGATGTTCCTGTGCAATTTCGAGGGGACCCGTGCCCCCAAGTCCCACACGCAGGCAGGTCACACCGCCCCGCTGCACGCCACCGGCATCGGCAAGTGTCTGCTCACCGGCCTCACGCCCAAGGAGCGCCGCAAGCTGCTCCCCGAACCGCTCTCCGCGCACACCGACTACACGACCACCAGCCACGACCTCCTCGACGCCGAGATCGAGACGGTCCGCCGCACCGGCTACGCCGTCGAGGCCGAGGAACGCGCCCTGGGCCGCGCCTCCCTCGCCGCGCCCGTCCGCGACGCCTCGGGGGACGTCGTCGCCGCCATCTCCCTGTGGGGCCCCGCCTCCCTGCTCGGCAACCACACCGAGGCCGAGGGGCAGCGTCTCGCCCTCACCCGCGAGGTCATCGAGGCCGCGGACGCCGTCAGCCAGGCACTCGGCGCTCTCTGACGCACATGACGAAGGGGTCCGGTGAAGGTCGTACGACCTTCACCGGACCCCTTCGTCGCGCCGTTACGCGCCGTACGCCTTGAACGCGATCACGTGCGCGTTCCGCGCCCCGTGCGTCGCGTCCACCACGAGCCTCAGCGCGTCGGTGCGCACGGGCCCGCCGTCCGCGCCGCCGATCCGGTGCACGCGGTGGCGGCGGCGGTTGTCCGTCACCGTCAGCAGCGTGTGCCAGGTGCCGTCGGGCTCACGGCTCTGGACGCGGTAGTCGCGGACCAGTTCCGGCATGATCTCGAACGGGGTGCGGTGGCGGTGCAGGTTGTTGAGGTACTCGTCGACGTCGTCGTCGAAGACCAGACGGGTTTCGGTGAGCAGCTGTTCCCCGTCCCATTCGAGGCACAGCGACTGCTCGGCCCGGTCCGGGTCGGGAAGTCGCCCGGACGACCACATCTGCGGGCCCCCGTAGGCGCGCTGGAATCCGCCGACGGCCCGCTCGGGCCGGAACGCCGCGGTGTCCGGGGTCGCACGGAAACCGAAGGTGCGCCGACGCAGGCCGCGGGCCTGCCAGTCCAGGACCAGTTGACCGTCCTCCTCCGGGATGTCGTGGTCGACGGCCGCGTCCCCCTCGGCCCTGCTGCGCAGAGCGAGGACGCCGTCGGTGCGCTCGGGGACGAGGACCAGCGCCGCGCCCGGGCAGGCGCGCACGATCAGGACGACGTTCTCCGGGGTGTCCGGGCGGTGGTCGAGGCGGGCCGTGACCCAGTGCGGGCCGTCGGCCGGCACGGTCACCCCGGTGGTGAGCAGGTGATCGACGGGGACCGCGTTCTCGGGCCTGCCGGTGCTCCACAGCTCCACGGTGAGCTCGCTCGGCCGCTCGCCCGGGGCGCCGTGGACGAGCAGGTCGACCGTGTCGAGTGCGGGGTCGACCGGCAGCAGCAGCGCGAGGTCGCGGGTGAGCGGGTACGGCTCGCCGGGTGCGGCCGGTGTGGGTTCGGCGGCCAGGCGGCTCAGGTACGAGGAGGCGCTGACGCGTGCCGTGCGCGCCAGGTTGTCGGGGTCGTCGTCGGACAGGCCGATGACCGAGGCGTCCTGCCGCAGCAGGGTGCGGCGCACCAGCTCGGGGCGCTCGGCGGCGAGTTCGCGCGGGCCGATGCCCTCGGCGACGCACAGCGCGGCGGCCGTGCCCGCGGCCTCGCCGAGCGTGGCGCAGGTGGCCATGACACGGGTGGCGCCGAAGGCGATGTGGGTGGCGGAGATGTTGCGCCCGGCGAACAGGAGGTTCGTGACGTTCGCCGAGTACAGGGAGCGCAGCGGGATGTGGAAGATGCCGTCCGCGTAGCGCTGGCGTGCGCCCGGCTCGTCGGCGTACATGCCCTGCACCGGGTGGAGGTCGACGGACCAGCCGCCGAAGGCGACCCGGTCCTCGAACTGACGCTGTTCGAGGATGTCCTGCTGGGTCAGCATGTGATCACCGAGGAAGCGGCGGTACTCCCGCTTGCCGGGGAGGCTGCCGACCCACTCCAGCGTCAGGTTCTCGGCGTCCGGGAACTCGCCGGAGTTCTTGATGTGGTCCCAGATGCCCATGATCACGGACTGGAGTTCGTCGCGGATGCGCTCGTTGTCGTGGACGGTGTCGAGCTCACCGCCCCACTCGATCCACCAGTAGTCGCAGCCGTTGTCGCCGGTGCGCAGCACGCGGTTGCGCAGGATGGGCGTGGTGGTGAGGTCGCGGGCACTCGCGGGCGGCACGAACTTCACCGGCCGGCCCACGTCCTTGGTGTGGAACAGGATCGTCGATCCGAGCAGCGCCTCGTCCTGCTCCTCGGGCGCCCAGGGCTCGCCGAACTCCGCTCGCGCCTCGCGGCCGATGCGGTACTGGGCGCCGGCGAGGTGGCCGAGCAGGCCGTCACCGGTGCAGTCGAGGAACTGCCGCGCGTGGAAGGTGATGCGCCGTTCGGAGCCCATCATCCAGCCGGTGCAGGAGTGCACCTCGCGCGCGTCGTCCGGGCCGCTCGCGTCGACCTCCCGGACGTCGGTGTTGAGGTACAGGTCGATGCCGGGCTCGGCCCGGACGGCGTCGAGAACCACCTGGTCCCAGTAGTACGGGTTTCCCTCGGGGTTGCGGTACTGGTTCTCGGTGTACAGCTCGCCCATGATGCCGGTCTCGCGGGCCCACCGGTGCACGCCGTGGGCGGTGGCGCCGCAGACCCATACGCGGATCTCGCTGCTGGCGTTGCCGCCCAGGACGGGCCGGTTGTTGACCAGGGCGACGCGTCGGCCGAGCCGGGCCGCGGCGATGGCCGCGCAGGTCCCCGCCAGGCCACCGCCGATGACGGCGATGTCGTAATGGACCTCTTCTTCCCGCACGGTGCGGCCTCCTTGGTGTGAAGCTCGAATGCTCTCCGCCACTGCGGAGCCACCTTGAACGTACATCACATCCATATTGTGCAACCACTGTTCAGCCAGTGGGATGTGCTGTAGGTTTCCGGCAGCCGACGACACCGCCGCCGTAGGCATACGACCACGTTCGTGCCTCATGCCGCGGCTTTGCCGGTCTTGCGCAGAACCGGCGATCCACCGACCAAAAGGGTTGACGCCGTCGCACGATATGGAGAACGATCCCGCATGCTGCAACTTGCGTTCCATGGAGCATGCATGGCATTCATACAGGGCCCCGATCGGAGCAGGGGACAGGACGACTTCCCTCTCACGCCCGGTCGCGCCGCATCCGTCTGCCGGTGCACGGCCTCGCGTGCCACGCCCCGCACCACTGCTCCCGCCCCGTTCGAGAGGACACACCCATGAGTACGGCCGCACCTCCACAGAAGGCCGCTCCACACCGTGAGCGGTCCGGCGGACGGCTCTCCAACGGCGCGTTCGCACTGCTGCTCACCGCGCCGGGGCTCGCCCTGTTCGCGACGATCATCATCTATCCGCTGGTGTCGGCGCTGTTCACCGGCTTCTTCAAGCAGGACCTGCGGCTGCCGGGCCGGGAATTCGTCGGCCTGGAGAACTTCGCCTACTGGCTGGACGGCGAGTTCCTCACGATCCTCAAGCAGACGCTGATCTTCACCGTCGGTGCGACGCTCGTCCCCTTCGTGATCGGCTTCGCGCTCGCGCTCGCGCTGAACTCGGGCCTGAAGGGCAGCGGCTTCCTGCGCGGCCTGTTCCTGTTCCCCTGGGTGATCCCGGGCGTGGTGGTCTCCTTCCTGTGGATGTGGATCTTCAACGCGAACTACGGCGTGCTGAACGGCGTCCTCATGAAGGCCGGGATCATCGAGGAGTCCATCTCCTGGCTCGGCCAGCCCGGCACCGCCATGCTCGCCGTCATCGTCACCAAGACCTGGGCGAGCTTCCCCTGGATGATGGTGATGCTCCTGGCCGGTCTGCAGACCGTGCCCAAGGAACTGCACGAAGCGGCCTCGATGGACGGGGCGGGCTCGATCCGGCGCTTCTTCGCCGTCACCTGGCCGCAGGTCCGCGGTGTCGCCTCGATCGTGCTGCTCCTGGAGTTCATCTGGAACTTCCAGCACTTCGACACCATCTACGTGCTCACCGGCGGCGGCCCTGCCGGTACCACCGAAACCTTCGCGACCGCCGTGTACCAGACCGCCTTCAAGGGCTTCGACATCGGGCGGGCGACCGCGCTGGGCGGCCTGTGGATGCTGCTCCTGCTCCTCCTCGTCGTCGTCTACCTCAGGATCACCGAGCGGAAGGGCGACGCCCGATGACCTCCACGACCTCCACCCCGCTGGCCGGCACCGGCCGGCACCGGACCACCGCCGCATCCGCCGGACGCAGCTCGCGACGCCGCATCCGCAAAGACCTGCTGCGTTCGCGGATCGCCGCCTGGACCGCGGTCCTGCTGATCGGCGCCTTCGGCATGCTGCCGGTCTACTGGCTGCTGGCCACCGCCCTGAGCAGCCCCGAGCAGACCTTCCAGTTCCCGCCGAAGCTGATACCCACCGACATCACCTTCAGCAACTTCACGGCCCTCGCCGAGAACGAGCAACTGATCACGTACCTGGTCAACTCGCTCATCGTGGCCTCGATCACCGCCGTGCTGAGCGTGGTCGTCGCCACGTACATGGGTTACTCGTTCTCCAAGTTCCGCTACCGCGGCCGGCGCTCGCTGATGCACATGGTGCTGGCCTCCCAGATGTTCCCGCAGGCACTCCTGCTGGTGACGCTGTACGCCGTGTTCTCCGGTTTCGGCCTGCTGAACACGTACACCGCCCTGGTGCTGTCCTTCACGACGTTCACGATGCCGCTGTGCGTCTGGATGCTGAAGGGCATCTTCGACACCATCCCGGACGCCCTGCTGGAGGCCGCGTCCATCGACGGCGCGTCCCGGTGGCGGACCCTGCACTCCATCGTCGCGCCGCTGGCCGCGCCCGGAATGATCGCCGCCGGCCTGTTCGCCTTCGTGCGCGGCTGGAACGACTTCATCTTCGCGGTGACGCTGGCCGACAAGGAGAAGCAGACCCTGCCGCCCGGCCTCGTCTCCACCTACATCGGCGAGTTCCAGACCGCCTGGCCCGAGCTGATGGCGGCCTCGCTCGTGGTGTCCGTCCCGGTGGTCATCGCCTTCATGTTCCTTCAGCGCTACCTCGTCGGCGGCATGACCGCCGGCTCGGTCAAGAGCTGAGCCGGCGGGACCGGCCCGCCCCCCTCCCCCACACCCTCCGCCCCCCACTCCCTTCCCCTTCCACCCACTTCCCCATGGAGACACCATGACCACCTCTGGCATCAGCCGGCGCGGCGCGCTGCGCATGTTCGGCATCGGCGCGCTCGGTGTGGCCGGCGCCGGTGTGCTGGGGGCCTGCGCCCCGTCCGGCGCCGGCACCTCCTCCAACGGAGGCGACACGAAGTCCAAGAACTTCGACTTCACCTCCTGGTCGCTCAACGAGGAGGCCGCCAAGCCCTCCATCGAGAAGATCATCAAGGCGTGGGAGAAGGCCGAGAACTCCAAGATCCGCGCGGTCTCGTACCCGTACAACGAGTACCTGAGCCAGCTCACCCTCAAGCTCGGCGGCGGGGAGACGACCGGCGCGGTGCACCTCGACATCGCCTGGCTCGCCGCGGTGGCGCAGATGGGCAAGCTGGCCGACCTCGGTTCGGTGGCCCTGAAGGGCGGCTACACGAACGTGGCGCTGGACAGCGGCACGTACGAGGGCAAGCAGTACGGTCTGCCGTGGAACACCGGCTCGATCGGCGTGATCGCCAACTCCAAGCTCCTGGAGAAGGCCGGCATCAAGAAGCACCCCACCACCATCGAGGAGTTCGAGGACGCGCTGAAGGAGCTGAAGGGGCTCGGCGGCGGCATCGTGCCCTACGCCGCGGCCACCAAGGTCGCGCAGCTCAAGGACATCTTCCCGTGGATGCAGACCTTCGGCTGCAAGCTCCTGGAGGGCGACCGGGTGACCATCGGCGACGACGCCTCCATCGACGCGGTCACCTGGTACAAGAAGCTGCACGACGCGAAGCTGATCGCCGCGGACGTGGACCGCTTCGACGCGCGCGCCCTGTTCGGGCAGGGCAAGGCCGCCTTCTACGACGACGCCATCATCGGCAAGGGCGTGACCTCGGCCCAGTCCAAGGACAAGACGCTTGCCGACGCGATGCAGCCGATGAAGCGTCCGGTGCTGCGCGCCGGTGACACGCCGCAGGCGCTGCTGTGGGGCGGCGTGATCGCGATCGTCAAGGGCAAGGGGCAGGACGCGGCGACGCAGTTCGCGCTGCACGCCACCTCCGACCGTGACACCACCACCGAGTACTTCGCCTCCCGCGCCCTGCCGCCGTCCACCACGGCGGGCCTGGCCGACCCGAAGGTCGCGAAGGACACCTTCACCACCGAGTGGACCGACAAGATCACCAACACGGCCACCGGCAGCCCGTTCTGGCGGTTCGCGCAGAACGCCCAGATCGAGGAGGCCGTGGCCAAGCAGGTCCAGGCCGTCCTGGTCGGCAAGTCCAAGCCGAAGGACGCGATGAAGAAGGCCGGCGAGGAAGTCACCGCCCTCACCAAGCGCTGAGCCGCCGCACGGCATGCCGAAGGGCCCGGCGGAGATCGTTCGATCTGGCGGATTCTTGGGGTCCTCGCAACACCTGATGGCTTACGTGGTCGTCAGTAGATCACGCAGGCGCTCGGCTGGGGTTTTCCAGCCGAGCGTTT
>NZ_JBIBYN010000038.1:0-63276 GCF_043083325.1 Streptomyces sp. NPDC014734
CTGGGTGCGTTTCGTGCCAACGACGATATGGCACTCAGTACCCTCTGTAAAGGAACGCGGTGCCATAGAGGCCTTTTCGGTGCTACGTTCCCCGCATGACTGACGCACGCAGACCCGCGAAGAAGGCCCCGATGCGGGAGGTGCTGGCCCAGGCCGCCTTCCAGCTCTTCCTGGAGCGGGGCTTCGAGCAGACCACGGTGGACGACATCGTGGCCCGGGCCGGGGTCGGGCGCCGGTCGTTCTTCCGGTACTTCCCCTCCAAGGAGGACGCGGTCTTCCCGGACCACGAGCGCTGCCTCGCCGACATGACGGCGTTCCTGGCGACGGTCGGCGACGTGGAACCCGTCGACGCGGTGTGCGACGCGGCCCGGCTGGTGCTGAGCATGTACTCCGCAAACCCGGAATTCTCGGTCCAGCGCTACAGGCTCACCCGGGAGGTGCCCGGACTGCGCACCTACGAACTGTCCGTGGTGCGCCGTTACGAGCAGACGCTGGCCGGCTATCTCCGCGGACGCTACGGCGAGGCCGGGGACGGCGCGCTGCGGGCCGAGGTGATCGCCGCCTCCGTGGTCGCCGCCCACAACAACGGGTTGCGCGCCTGGCTGCGTTCCGGTGGTGCGGGGGACGCGGAGACGGCGGTGGATCACGCCCTCGGGCTCGTGCGGCAGGTGTGGGGGAGCGCGGAGACCGCGGAAGCGCCGGGGGCCCCGGACGGTGGCGACGTGGTGGTGATGGTCGCCGCCAAGGGGGCTCCCATGTGGCGTGTGGTGCAGCAGATCGAGTCGGCGATCGGCCGGGACTGAGGCCGGAATCACGATTTCTGGCACTGAGTGCCTTTACGGTTCGGCACTCAGTGCCCTATGGTGCGGACGCGCCGACACGCAGGTGCGGCGCGTCCGAGCGAGCGCAGGGGGTCGAACGTGTCCCAGTCAACGCATGGCACCGCGCAGGCGGTGCGTGAGGAAGCCGGCCTGCACTACCACCGGTGCCGCTGGTGCGGCACCGCCTCCTTCCGGCGGCTGCTGTGCCCGGTGTGCGCGTCGAGCGATCTGAAACCCGAACACGGCGCGGGCCTGGGCGTCGTTGTCAGATCCGGAGTCGTGCACCGCTACACGGAGGCGGCGCGCAACGAGTCCCTCGTCCGGCTTCCCGAGGGCTTCGTGTTCCGCTGCCGCGTCGTGGGCGCCGCGCCGCACAGGGTGCCGGTCGGCGCACGGGTACGGCCATTGACCGGGAGCGACCCGGAGACGGGCGAGGTGGTCTTCGAGCTCTGCGAGCCGCCGCGGAACGACGACTGGCTCTGATGCCCCCACCACACCGCCGCCGCACTCCTCCCCGGTCCGTACGCCGCCGTACACCGACCGGCCGCCCTCCTGACATGGGCCGTTCGTCAACTCCTCGAGACGTCGTGATTGGCTGGAGACATGATGAACGAACTTCTCGACGGACTCGCAGGCATCGCCGACACGGCCGGGGGCGCCACGGACATCGGGTGCGCCGGACGGCTGACCGAGGTCGAGGCGGCGGTGCGCGCGGCGGCCGCGGCCGAGATCATGCCGCGCCACCGACAGCTCGCCGCGCACGAGATCGTCGAGAAGAACGGCCCGCACGATCTCGTCACCATCGCCGACCGCCTTGCCGAGGAACACCTCACCGCCTCACTGACCCGGCTCCTGCCCGGTTCGGTCGTCGTCGGGGAGGAAGCGGTCCACGCCGATCCGGCGGTGTACGACGCGCTGCGGGGCGACGCACCGGTGTGGATCGTCGACCCGGTCGACGGCACCCGGCAGTTCGTTCACGGCGACCCGGGCTTCTGCACCCTGGTCGCCCTCGCCCGGCACGGCGAACTCCTCGCCTCGTGGACCTTCGCCCCGGCCCTCGACCAGATGGCCGTCGCGGTCCGCGGCGGGGGCGCCACGCTGAACGGCGAGCCGATCAGCTCGGGCTCGCCCGCGCCCGGCACCGCTCTGCGGGTGGCCATGTCGCACCCCGACTACACCACCGAAGCCCAGAAGCGCGCCCTGCTCGGCCTGCGCACCGACGGCATCGATGCCCGGCCCTGCGGCTCGGCAGGCCTCGAATACCTCGCCGTCGCGCGCGGCGAGATGGACGCGGTCGCCTTCACCTGGGAGTACGCCTGGGACCACGCGGCGGGACTGCTGTTGGTCACCGAGGCCGGCGGCGCCCAGGCCACGCTGGACGGCACCCCGTTCAGGATCACCGGCGGGAACGCCCTGCCGTTCACGGCCGCACGGGACGGGGCGACCGCCGAACGCGTCCTGAAGGCACTGCGCGACGGGGCCTGACCCGCCACCCGCCCGCGCCCGGACGCCGCAGTGCGGGACGGCCGGTCGACGTCTCCGCCGAGGAGACCTCGGTAGAACACGGCGAGACGCGCGGGATCGGCGCAGTCGAGCACCACACACTGGAGGTCGGCGATCACGCGTGGTTCCTCCCGTCCGTCGCGAGGGCCGACCGGACGTCCCTGACCAGCTCCGCGGCCCGGTCCACCGCCTCCCCGTCCAGACCCCGCAGCGCCTCACCGACCCGCGCGGCGAAATTCGCGGGCGTGTCCGGCATACCGGCCGCCGCGGCCACCGCGCCCTTCTCGTTCAGACACCAGGCGCGGTGGTGGGCGTGGAGCGACTGCGCGAGGACGCCGAACGCGCGCGACAGGCACAGGGAGACATGGAGCGCGTCATCGGCGGCGGCCGACTTGCGGGCGTTCGCCACCGAGAAATCCGCCTCCCACGACGCCTCCACCAGTGCCGTGCGCAACGGCTCCGGGTAGGCGAGGGTCTCGTTTCGAAGCGCCGTCAGGTCGCCCCGGGGGTCGGCGAGCACGTGGCACAGCGCGACCTCGCCGGGGTACGCGGGCGACCAGAAGCCGAGCGGATGGCCGGCCTGCACGTTCACCTCGAAACGGCCCTCCCGGCAGTCGGTCCAGACCGCCTCCACCCGGTCCAGATCGCGCAGGATCAAGTCCACCGCGTCGCCGTCCACCGTCAGCCAGGCACCACCGTTCACCCAGGGGCCCCAGCCGCCGGGCCCCGCGACCTCCACCGGGGAGCCCTGGGCCTCGGACGCCAGCGAGGTCAGCGCGGACACGTCGGGAGTCCCCCGGTAGTAGAGGCCCAGATCCCAGTCGGAGTCCGGGCGGTGCGTGCCGCGGGCCCGGCTGCCGCCCAGGGAGACGGCTCGCACACCGGGCACGGAGGCGAGCCGGGAGGCCAGGTCCGCGATCCGGGCGGGCACGGCCGGGCCTGGCCGCGTCCCCGATGCGCGCGGAGCGGCGGAGTTCGGTGTGTTCATCGCGTGGTGACCCTACCCGCGGCCACGCTGTCGGTGCCGCGGAATATCCTGGGTCTTCCGGCCGCCGGCTGACGAAGGAGCCCGAAGGTGCCGTCGATGCTTGATGCCGTCGTCGTGGGGGCGGGGCCCAATGGACTTACCGCCGCCGTCGAACTGGCCCGGCGAGGTTTCGCCGTGGAGGTCTTCGAGGCGGCCGGGACCGTAGGGGGCGGGGCCCGCACGGAGGAGCTCACCCTGCCCGGCTTCCGCCACGATCCCTGTTCCGCCGTCCATCCGCTGGGCATCGGCTCGCCCGCCTTCGCCACCATGCCGCTCGCCCGGCACGGCCTGGAGTGGCTCCAGCCCGAGCTGGCGCTCGCCCACCCGTTCCCCGACGGGACGGCCGCGGTGCTCACCGGATCGGTGGGGGAGAGCGCCATGTCGCTGGGCGCCCGGGACGCGGGGGCCTACCGCAGACTCGTCGCCCCGTTCCTCGGGCACTGGGACACCCTCGCCCAGGACTTCCTGCGCACTCCCTGGGACGGCCTGCCCCGCGACCCGTACCGATGGGCGCGCTTCGGTCTCGACGCGCTCCAGCCCGCGACACTGCTCTCCCGCCGCTTCCGCGGCGCGAAGGCGCGCGGTCTGATCGCCGGGCTCGGAGCCCACGCCATAGCGCCGGTCAGCGGTGTCGCCACCGGCGGAATCGCCCTGCTCTTCGCCCTGGCCGCGCATGAGAAGGGCTGGCCGGTGCCGCGTGGCGGATCCCAGGCCATCTCCGACGCCCTCGCCTCCTACCTGCGCGAACAGGGCGGCACGATTCACACCGGCACCGAGGTCAGACGGCTCGACGAACTCCCGCCCGCACGCGCCTACGTCTTCGACACCTCGCCCACCGCGATGGCCCGCATCGCGGGGCTGGGCCGTGCCTACAGCGGCTACCGCTACGGCGCCTCCTGCTTCAAGATCGATTACGCGCTGTCGGGCCCGGTCCCGTGGACCGCGCCCGAGGCCCGCAGGGCCGGAACGGTCCACCTCGGCCCCACGGCCGGGGAGATCGACGCCGCGCTGAGCGCCGCGGTGGCGGGCCGTGACCCGAGCGTGCCGTTCCTGATCACCGCGCAGCCCAGCCTGATCGACCCCTCCCGGGCACCCGAGGGCCGGCACGTCTTCTGGGCGTACGGACACGTCCCGTCGGGCTGGGAGGGCGACGCCACTGAGGTGATAGAGCGTCAACTGGAACGCTTCGCCCCCGGATTCCGGGACCTCGTCCTCGCCCGGTCGGTGGCCGGACCGCCCCGGATCGCCGCGCGCAACGCCAACTACGTCGACGGCGACATCGCCTGCGGCGCGTTCGCGGGACTCCAGACGGTGATCCGGCCCAAGCTCGCCCGCGTGCCGTACGCGACGGCGCATCCGGCCGTGTTCCTGTGCTCCTCGGCCACCCCGCCCGGCCCCGGTGTGCACGGCATGTCCGGCCACCACGCGGCGAAGGCCGTCTGGCGACGGCTGCGGGAGGCCTGAGAGGCCGTCGGGTCGCACCCGGGCGGGCTGAAGCGGTCGGGGCCGCGCGGTCCCGGATTTTCGGGGCCCCGGGTTTTCGGGGTTTCGGGACCTCGGAGTCTTGGGGTCTTGGGGTCTTGGGGCGAAATGTTCGACCGATGAGGTCCGGGGCCTGCGAGAAGCACGAGAGTGTGCGGGATTTCGGCACGCCCGCCGAAAGCGCGGGCCGGGTTCCGCGTGCTCCCCGAGGAGTTCCGCTGAGTCGCCGGGCTCGACCGGAGCCGCTCACGCGCGCGTGACGAGCAGGCTTCCGGGACACTGGTCAGACATTTCGGGGAGGCATTACGATCCGCGGTATGCCGCGCACGGACGAAAACGCCAGGGGTGTGGGGGAAGCGCCCCGTGTCGAGTACTCGAAGGCCGGTCGGGTGGCCCATGTGACGCTCAATCGCCCCGAGGTCCTCAACGCCATGGATCTGCGTATGCACGCGGAACTCATGGATGTCTGGGACGACTTCGAGCACGACGACGACGTCTGGATCGCCGTGCTCTCCGGTGCCGGGACCCGGGCCTTCTCCGTCGGCCAGGACCTCAAGGAACTGGCGCGCCGCGTCCGGGGCGGCACCGCGGGGACAGCCACCTTCGGCAGCCGGGGGAAGCCCGGGTGGCCGCGCCTGACCGAACGTTTCGACCTCTCGAAGCCCGTCATCGCCAAGGTCCGTGGGTACGCGATGGGCGGAGGTTTCGAGCTGGCCCTCGCCTGCGACATGATCGTCGCCTCGGAGGACGCGACGTTCGCCCTGCCCGAGGCGAAGCTCGGGCTCATGGCCGGGGCAGGTGGCGTGTTCCGCCTGGCGAGACAGCTTCCGTTCAAGAGCGCCCTCGGCCATCTGATGACCGGCCGTCCACTGAGCGCGCGGAGGGCTTTCGATCTGGGGCTTGTGAACGAGGTGGTTCCCGCGGACGACCTGGACGACTGCGTCGAGGGCTGGGTGGCCGACGTGCTGCGCTGCGCGCCGCTGTCGGTGCGAGCCATCAAGGAAGCGGCGACCAAGTCGCTCACCATGTCCCTGCCCGAGGCCTTCGCCACCCGGTACCGCTGGGAGGAGGAGCGCATGCACAGCAAGGACGCCATCGAGGGGCCGCTCGCCTTCGTGGAGAAGCGTGAGCCGCGCTGGCAGGGCGACTGACCGGCCGCCGCTTCCCGGACGAGACGGTGCCCGGCACCACCCTCACGGACCCGGTCCCGCCCGGGGCGAGGGAGGGCACGTGCCGAACAGCCGTCGGCGGTGGCGGGACGAAGGCGGCGGTCGCCGCCGGTCCGGCCCGGACGGGAGGCCTGACGGCAGCTCGGCCGACGTCGGCAGAGCCCCCCGTCGCGCTCACAGCCCGGTGACCCTGCCGCTCGCCGACAGCTCGTAGACCAGGGTGACCGTGCGGCGGCCGCCGGGCGGGAGGGGGACGTCCCAGCGGGCGATGCCCTCGGCGTCCACCGCGTCGGGGGCCGGGGAGCACGCGTCCTCGCGCAGGCGGATTCCCACCGCCGAGACCTCGGAGACCGGAATCCGCTCGCGCAGGGCGATCACCCGCTCGCCGTGCTCCCCCGGGGCGGAGAACCGGGACAGGTGCAGCCGGACCGTGCGCGTGACGACGGTCCGCTGGGCGATACCGGCGGACGCGCGGGACTCCTCGGCCTGCCGCACCACCCTGTAGTCGTCGCGGCTGCCGAAGGACAGCCGGGCGGGGGCGCCGGAAGCGGTGAACTCCAGCGTGCCGCGGCCACTGAACCCGCTGTCGCGGACCAGGTCCACGGGCCCGGCGAGCAGCGCGTGGCCGGACAGGTTGTCGAACCGTGCGACCTGGGTGACCAGCGGGGACAACTCCGGTGCACAGGCGTACTCACTGCGTGCGACCGTGGTGAACGCGGAGAGCGGCACCCGGTGGGCGCGACCGTCACCGGGCACCGAGACCGGCACGGGGGACCCCAGCACCCGTGCCTCGCCACCGTCGTCCACCCCCGGCAGGCCGAGCACCGGGGCCGGGCCGAGATCCCCGGTCTCCTCCTCGCGCACTTCGACGTCAATCGTGCGGCGCTCCGCCGCGGAGCGGTCCTTGAGCGTCAGCCGGTCCTCGCCCAGCCGCGGTGGATCGGTGGCCGCCGCCGAGCGAGCCGTCGACAACGTCAGCCGTACGTCCGACCAGTCCTCACCGGTGCGCTGCCAGACCATCGCGTCGGTCTCCAGCGTCAGGGAGTCACCGTCGAGCACGGCCCGGTAGGCGGGGCGCCACAGCGCACACGGGGTGAGGTGGCTCAGGCGCAGCCGGACCGGCCCCGCGACCGCGCTCCGCACGGTCAACTCGATGTGGCCGACCAGCTCGGCGGGCTCCTCCTCGGCGAGGAGCACGGCGCTTTCGGCCTCACCGAGTTCGGCTTCCAGCGCGTTCAGCCGGGCTTCCACGCCACGGAGTTGCTCGCCGCACCCGTCGCGCTCGCCGTCCACCCGGTCCAGTTCCCGGGCCCACCGGGGCAGGTCGGCCTCCCCGCAGCCGGCGCCCTCGCCGATGTCCCGCAGCAGATCGGTGGCGAGGTGGCCGAGCAGGTCGAGACGCGTCCGCAAGCGGTCGCGCCGCCGCCCCAGGGCCAGCCGCTCCTCTTCCAGGGCGTGTACGTGGTGACGGAGGGCGGAGTCGTCGCCGGTGGGCGGCAGCGGCCCGCGCGGTGTCCAGCTGCGGACGATCCGCACGTCGAGCACGGTCGCCGGGTGATCGGCGGTCAGTTCGGCATGGAGGGTCCGGTCGACGGCCGTCGCGCCGACCGGACCGAGGCGCAGCCGCTGGACCCCGGCCTCCAGGTCGAGCACGACGGCGCGCTCGACGAGGGCGCGATCCTCCAGGCACGTGACGGCGGTGACGGGGAGGGCGATCGGCTTCGGGGCCGTGGGCATGGTGGGTGTCAGCTCCTGCGGTTGCCGCCGACCAGGGCCTTGCCGGTCGGGATGCGGATCTCGTAGCCGCCGTCGACGGCGGCAGTGGCGCCCGCGGGCAGCTCCACGCGCCGGACGCGGGTGCCCGGCGCGTGCCGATCGGATTCCGGGCCCTCATCGGGCGTCGTCCAGCCTGCCCGTTCCTCGATCCGGACGTCCGGATCGGAGGCGACGGGCACCCGTTCGCGGACCTCCACGGTGACGGGCCCGGCGAGCCGGTTGGCGAGTTCCACGTGGACATGGTGGTCGAGCACGGTGGTGTTGCCGCGCAGGCCCGAGGTGGACTCGCGCAGGTTCGTACGGCGGGTGACCCGGACGCCCTCGGCCGGCCCGAGCCCCATCCGGCGGACACCGCCGGGGGCGAGCGTGGGCAGTGCGGCGGTCAGCAGGAACTCGTCGTCGACGGCGACCTCCACCGGGCCGGCCAGCAGTGCCTGGTCGGTGGCGTTGGAGAGCACCAACGTCGCGTACACGGTCTGTTCCACGGACGGCACGCAGACGTATTCGGTGCGCAGCCCTACCGGGATCTCGCCGACGGTGACGGTGTGCCAGGTGCCGTCGGACGGAATGTCGGCGCGGGCGGTGGCATCGAAGCGGTGGTCGAAGGAGCCCGCCGATTCGCGGGGGCGTACGGCCTGTCCGGGCAACGGCAGCGCGGCCACCGCTTCGGCACGGCGGCGGTACTCGGCCGCCGCCGGGTCGAGGGGGGAGCCGGGAAACAGCCTGCCCCTGCGACCATCCTGCTCGTCGGGGCCGCACAGGACAAGGGCGGCGTAGTCGAGTTCGGCGCCGCTCGGCCGCGGCGGACCGGTCACTGGTGGCGCAGGCGGCGGTGCGGCCCGGCCGGGAGCCGGAGGTGCCGGGGCGGCGGGGGCGTCCGCGAAGGACCTGCCGCGGGAACGCGGCCTGTCACCGGGCCCGGCCCCGGTCGGCCGCGCAGGGGCGGGCATCCCGCCGCCGAGGCCGCCCGGCGGGGCGCCGACCGTACGGCCGGGCGCCCCGATCGCGGCCGGTGGACCGCCGTAGCCCCGCGGCGTCGGCGCCGGCGGCGGGGGAGGCGGTGGTGGTGGAACGGGACCGTGGGCGGAGCCGACCGCGAGAGCCACGGGCGCGGCGGCCGGGGCCGGGGCCGGGCCCGCCGCGTCGTATCCGGAGAACAGGTCGGCGAGTCCGGCCGGGGGTTCGCGCCAGCCGGAGGGCGCGGGGGCGGGCTGGCCGCGTCCGATCCGGATCGAGCGGAGCATCGGCAGGTCGGTGCGGCGCCGGAGGTCGGCGGTGGCCAGGGCGATCCGCACCCCCGTCCAGTCCTCGCCGGTCCGCTGGGCGACCGAGGCGCGCAGCACCAGACGGCCGCTGCCGTCGCCCTGACGGTGCGCCAGGCGGTAGGACGGTGTCCAGACGGCGCCCGGCACCCCGTACTCCAGTTCCAGTTCGACCTCCGTGCCGCCGGAGCCGTCGAGGGTCAGGACCGCGCAGACAGTGGTCTCCACGTGGGCTGACGGCGTGTCGGTGGAGGCGCGGGCGAGTCTGTCGGCAGCGACGGCGAACTCGTGCTCGACGTCGCGCAGCGCCTCCTCCAGTTCGACGAGGCGGTGGTGCAGTCCCACCAGCCGCTCGTCGACGAATTCGGTGAGCTCCAGCCACGCGTCGACCGGGGTGCGACGGTGCGGGTCCCCCCGTCTGCGGGCAGGCGGTACCGGGCGGAGGGCCCCGGTCTCCTCGATCAGTCCCAGCTGCCGGTCCCGGCGGCCCCGCGCAGCCGCGCACGCGTCGTTCAGCCGTTCGACCTCGCGCAGCGGTTCGTCGGGCGTGCCCGTGCCGCGCGGCTCGGCCTCGACCTCCGTCCTGACCTCGGTGACGCGTACGCCCGGAGTGCCCGGGACGCGGGCCCGCAGCGAGTCCGGGTCCAACGCGCGCGGCAGTCCCGTCACCCGCACCCGGCCGTCGGCCGGCACGGTGCCCCGGGCCAGGCGCCGACAGACCGCGCCCTGCGCGTACACCAGGACCGAGTCGAGGGTCGACCCCCACCTCCGTGCCGATTCAGCCGCCATGTGGCCCGCCCCCCCGTCGTGTCCATGCTGAGCGCAGCCTACGCGTCCGGGTGTTCCCGGCGTCCGCGTCGAGTCGGCCGAACCCGGTGTCGGCCCGCGGCGGGACCGACGGCCGCCGTCACGCGGCGGGACCGACGGCCCGCCGTCAGGCCCGGTCCCGGTCCGGCCGGTGGGACCGGGAGGGAGCGCACTCGACCGGCTTGCGCCACACGGAGACGTGCTGCGCGGAGTTCTCGGTGAACGGTGTTCCGTCCCAGTCCGCGACGCGCCGTTCCCGTTCGAGCCCCGCGATCCGTGCCATCAGGTCGAGCTCGGCGGGCCACGCGTACCGGTGACGCGAACTGCCGCGGCGGTAGCGTCCGTCCGTGCCGTCGAGGGTGAGGTGGTGCGAGACGAGTGTCTGTTCGGCCAGATCGAAGGTGTCGAATCCGAGGTGGCGTTCGGAGACGTCGAACGGCACCGCCACCTGCCCGGGCGGCAGGAACCGCAGCGGAGGCACCCCCAGCTCGATGACGAACCGGCCGCCGGGCGCCAGATGGCGTGCGGCGTTGCGGAAGCACTCGACCTGTTCGTCCTGCGTGAGCAGGTTCGAGAGGGTGTTGTAGACCAGATAGACCAGGGTGAACTCGCCGGGGACGACAGTGGTGGCCATGTCCCCGAGCACGACCGGAAGCGTCTCCTCGTCGATCTTGTTCCGCAGGACCGCGGCCATGTGCTCGGACAGTTCGATGCCCACGACCGGCACTCCGCGCTCGCGGAGCGGCACGCCCACGCGTCCGGTTCCGATGGCGAACTCCAGGGCTCGGCCGTCTCCGGCGAGGCCGGCGAGAAAGGCGAGGGTTGGTGCGAGGAACACCGCCGAGGATCTCTCGCTCTCCTCGGTGTCGTAGCGGTCGGCGGTCGCGCGGGTCCACAGTTCACTGCTCGTCACGGGCCGCTACTCTGCCGGGCGCGGTGATCCGCTGTCGACCGGGTTTCCGGACGTCGGCTCCGGGGTGCCGTCCGGACTCCGGTCCGGCCGGGGCACGTCCACGGCGACGGGGCGGGGACGGCGACCGCCGGGGGCTAATGGATGAAGCGCGGCAGCCAGCGGGCCCGGTAGTCGGGGTGACCGGCGTGTTCCGCGGCCATCTGCCGTACGGCGAAGCCGAGTCCGACGGCGCGGCCGGACGTGAAGTCGGCATCCGGGCGGTCGGTGTCCTTGTCCGCGACCTCCGCGTACTCGTCCAGGAGCACCCGGCTCGTCTCGATGCGACGGCAGGTGCGCGCGGGGTCCTGGAAGGCGATGTGCTGGTCGAAGCCGTGCCCCCGGATGGTGAACGCGATGGCGCCGGACCGGTCGTGGATCTCGCCGGGCACTCCGTCGGGGCACCGCCAGTTGTCCCCGCCCGCCGCGTGGGCCGTCCGCTCCTCCTCGGCCAGGCGGGCCCGGACGAAGTCGATCATGTCGGAGTTGTCTGTCATCGGGGTTCCGAATCCTCACACCGTCTTGGTTCCCTGCCGGGGCGGCACCTGCCGCCCCGCCCGCGGGCCGTTCGCGCACCGAGGCCGCCGCACGACGATACCGAGTGGGCGGACCGGCATATCGTTCATCACGTGGTCGTCGTCGCCCGGGCGCGTTCGGGACGATGCGCACGCCCCGTCCCGAGGCCACCGTGTTCGTCGTGGCATCGACCACCGGCCCACCACCGCCCTCCGTCCCCGTCCGGGCGCGGAGGGGCAGCGGACGAGAGAAGGGAACAGCCCATGACCTCCGTGCACGGAACGTCCGTGGACATCACCACGAGGGACGGCGTCGCCGACGCCTACCTGGCCCATCCGGACGACGGGGAACCCCACCCCGCGGTCCTTCTCTACATGGACGCCTTCGGACTCCGCCCGCAGTTGCGGAACATGGCCGACCGTCTCGCCGGAGCCGGTTACACCGTCCTGGTCCCCAACGTCTTCTACCGTCACGGCCGGGCGCCGGTCGTCGAACTCCCGGACTTCATCGACCCGGCCGCCCGCCCGGAGCTCTTCGAGCGACTCGGACCGATCCTGCGGTCGCTGACCCCCGACGCGGCGATGAGCGACGCCGACGCCTACCTGGCCTGGCTGGCGGAGTGTCCCGCGGCCGCCGACGGGCCGGTCGGCCTCACCGGCTACTGCATGGGCGCCGGCCTCGCCCTGCGCACCGCCGGCACGTACCCGGACCGGGTCGCGGCGGCGGCCGGTTTCCACGGCGCCCGGCTGGCCACCGAATCCGACGACAGCCCGCACCTGCTCGCCGACCGGATCACCGCGGAGCTGTACTTCGGTCACGCCGATCAGGACCCCGCACTGCCCCCCGAGCAGATCACCCACCTCGACGAGTCGCTCACCGCGGCGGGGGTGCGCCATCGCGGTGAGGTCTACACCGGGGCGCTTCACGGGTTCACCCAGGCGGACACCGCCGCCTACGACCGCACCGCCGACGAACGCCACTGGACGGCGCTGCTGGCACTCCTGGACCGCACCCTCAAGGCGGCACGCGCCTGAATCGCGGCCCCCGCGCCCTCGGCATACGGTCGGCAAGGGGCACGGCACCGTGCTCCGCCCCAGAACTCCCGGGCACCCGCGGCGTGGGCCGACGGCCGGCCCACGCCGTGCCGACGGCGAGGACGGCCCGGGAACACGGGGGGCCCGGACGAGAGGAGGCCGCGATGACGGCCGAGAACACCCACGCCGTCGTACTCGGGCCGGACAGCGGCCTGGACGAGGTATTCGAACTGGCCCAGCAACTGCGCGTCGACTCCGTCCGGGCCAGCACCGCCGCCGGTTCCGGCCATCCGACCTCCAGCCTGTCCGCGGCCGATCTGATGGCCGTCCTCATGGCCCGCCACCTGCGCTACGACTGGCAGGACCCGGAGAACCCCGCCAACGATCACCTGATCTTCTCCAAGGGCCACGCCTCCCCGCTGCTGTACGCGATGTTCCTCGCCGCGGGTGCGATCGGCGAGGAGGAGCTGATGACCACCTACCGGCGCGCCGGAGCCCGGCTCCAGGGGCACCCCACCCCGGTGCTGCCCTGGGTGGACGCCGCCACCGGCTCGCTGGGCCAGGGCATCGCGTACGGGGTCGGCATCGCGCTCGCCGGGCGTGATCTGGAGCGAATCCCGTACCGCGTGTGGGTGCTGTGCGGCGACAGCGAGATGACCGAGGGGTCCGTGTGGGAGGCCCTGGACAAGGCGGGACGCCACCGGCTGGCCAACTTCGTCGCGATCATCGACGTCAACCGTCTCGGCCAGCGGGGCCCCACCGAACTGGGCTGGGACACCGCTGCCTACGCCCGCCGGGCCGAGGCGTTCGGCTGCCGCGCCGTCGTCGTCGACGGCCACGACCTCGCGGACATCGAACAGGCACTGTCCGTCGCGGCCGACGGACAGGCCCCCACCGTCGTCGTCGCCCGGACCGTCAAGGGCCGCGGGGTCTCCGAGATCGCGGACGCCGAGGGATGGCACGGCAAGGCGCTGCCCGACGACCTCGCCGTACGCGCCGTCGCCGAACTGGGCGGCGTACGCCACCTCACCGTCCGCGGTCAGCTGCCGCCCGAGACGCCCCGCGCCGCCCCGGTCGAGCCCGTGCGGGTCGAACTGCCCCGGTTCCGGACCGGTGACACCGTCGCCACCCGTGTCGCGTTCGGCAAGGCGCTCGCGGCGATCGGCGCCAGGCCCGACATCGTGGCCCTGGACGCGGAAGTGGGCAACTCCACCCACGCGGAGGACTTCGGCAAGGCGCATCCCGAGCGGTACTTCCAGACCTACATCGCCGAGCAGCAGATGATCGCCACCGCCGTCGGCATGGCCGCACGCGGCTACCGGCCCTACGCCACCACCTTCGCGGCCTTCCTCACCCGGGCCCACGACTTCATCCGGATGGCGGCCGTCTCCGGCATCTCCATGAGCCTGTGCGGAACCCACTGCGGTGTCGAGATCGGCGCGGACGGCCCCTCCCAGATGGGTGTCGAGGACCTCGCCATGATGCGGGCCGTGCACGGTTCCACCGTCCTCTACCCCTGCGACGCCACGTCGACCGCGGCCCTGACCGCCGCCATGGCCTATCTGGACGGCATCTCCTACCTGCGCACCACCCGGGGCGCCTACCCCGTCCTCTACGACCCCGACGAGACCTTCCCCGTCGGCGGCTCCAAGACCCTGCGCACGAGCCACGCCGACCGGCTCACCCTCGTCGGAGCCGGCGTCACCCTCCACGAATGCCTGGCCGCCGCCGACCTGCTGGCCGCCGAAGGCATCGCCGTCCGCGTCGTCGACCTGTACTCCGTCAAACCCCTGGACCTCGACGTACTGGCCCTCGCCGCCCGCGAGACCGGCGCACTGGTCGTCGTGGAGGACCACCACCCCGAGGGCGGTGTCGGAGAGGCCGTGCTGTCCGCGCTTGCCGTGCAGCGGCTCGCCCCCGCCCTCGTCCACCTCGCCGTGCGCGTCATGCCGGGGTCCGGCACCACCGCCGAACTCCTCGACGCGGCGGGCATCTCCCGCACCCACATCGCCCGGGCCGCACGGGACCTCGTCGCCGGCTGAGCGAAAGCCCGGCGCACCGGCCCCCGGCACGCCCCGCCCGGCGTCCGCGACGTCGCGCGGGACGCCGTTCAGGAATCCGGTTCCGTCCGGGGGCGCGGCCGGGCGCGGACGTGCATCCGCTCGCCCTGGCGGCCGAACAGGTTGAGGACCTCCACCGGTGAATCGCCCGCGGCGCCGAACCAGTGCGGCAGCCGGGTGTCGAACTCGGCGGCCTCGCCCGGCCCCAGGACCAGATCGTGGTCGGCCACCACGAGCCGCAGCCGTCCGGACAGGACGTACAGCCACTCGTAGCCCTCGTGCGTGCACGGTTCGGGCCGGTTCTGCTCGGCCGGGATCACCGACTTCCACGCCTGCAGGGGGCCGGGTCCGGCGGTCAGGGGAATCACCGTGCGCCCCTGGTGGACGCGGGGCCTCGGCCGGATCCGGGGATCGCCCGCCTCCGGCGCACCGACCAGTTCGTCGAGCGGCAGCCGATGGGCCCGGGCGATCGGCAGCAGCAGTTCCAGGCTCGGGCGGCGCTGCCCCGACTCCAGACGCGACAACGTGCTCTTCGAGATGCCCGTGGTCTCGGCCAGCGCCGTCAGGGTCACACCGCGCCGGGTGCGGATGCGCCGGAGGCGGGGGCCGACCCGGGCCAGTGTGTCGGCGAGGGAGGAGTCCTCGGCGTTCGGGAAATGCGCGTCCATGCGTCCATTTCACATCCCCTGTCCCACAATGAGCAACTGGTGTTGTCGATTCCGCACCACGTGGCGCCGTGGTCGGCGCGTTCGTCCGGAAGGCCGGCCGGTGCCCCGGATTCCCGCCGTCGCACCCCAAGTCCCGCGCCGGACACCGCGCGTGGTCCGGGTGACCGGCCGAGCAGGTATCGTCCGTGACGCTGACCACGCACGGAGACCGACAACGATTCAGGTGGTGGAGAATGAACCAGCAGGAGGCCGAACGGGTCGGCAGCCGGGCCCATTCGGCGCGGGTGTACGACTGCATCCTGGGTGGCAAGGACCACTACGAGGTGGATCGCCGGGCGGCCGAGGCGTCGCTCCGGGCGTGGCCGGGTCTGCGGGCGAGCATGCTGGCCAATCGGGCGGCGATGCGCCGCATGGCCCACTGGCTGGCGGCGGAGGCCGGGATGCGCCAGTTCCTCGACATCGGAACCGGCATTCCGACCGAACCCAACCTGCACCAGGTCGTGCAAGGCGTGGCCCCCGAGGCCCGCATCGTCTACGTCGACAACGACCCGGTCGTCCTGGCGCACGCCGACGCGCTGATGCGGAGCACGCCCGAGGGCCGGACCGCCTACATCCAGAGCGACATGAACACTCCGGACGCCCTCCTGGCCGACCCCGCCCTGCACCGGACGCTCGACCTGGACCGGCCCGTCGCCGTGACGGTCATCGCCATGCTGCAGTTCGTGGCGGACGCGCAGGGCCTCATCGAGACGCTGATGGAACCGCTCGCGTCCGGAAGCCATGTGGCGGTCACGCTCGCCACGGCCGATCTCGCCCCGGGCTCGGAGGCACTCGCGCGCGAGTACACGGAGCGGGGCATTCCCATGTACCTGCGCGATCGCGCGGAGGTGGAGAGGCTGTTCACGGGCCTGCACCTGTTGGAACCCGGCGTCGTGCCGATGACGTCCTGGCGGCCTCCGGCCGGCGAGGAACTGCCCGACACCACCACGAACATGTACGCCGGAGTGGCCCGCAAGCCCTGATCCGGCCGCCGGCCGCCGGCCGGCGACCCGCACGAGCCGTACGCAACCGGCCCGGCACCCCTCGGGGGTGCCGGGCCGGTTGCGTACGGCTGCCCGGAAGTCCGTGCGCCCCACCGGCGGTTCGGCCGGTGGCCCGGTCAAATGACAGGTACGGAATGTTCAACCTCTGACCAAGAATTGTGCGACGGCGGAGGTGCCATCCGCCCGGGAGGACCCGGACGCGTCACTCCCCACCAGTGCGCATGCCCGATGGTGCACGTGCGGTCACACCACGTATCCGCTTGTTCGTGCCCGGGATCCGCCTCCGCCGGGCGTACCGTCTCAACAGATTGTTGATCAGGTCAAAGCCCGCTGGACACGGGGGATTTGGCGCATGCGCCATGCCCCGGAGGAGCACGGACGCCTGTGACGGAACAGGCGGCACGGGCGAGGAACCGGGTTCTCGCCCGTGCCGGCCGGGTACGGCGGGCGCATCTGCACGGCATCGCGCAGGTGGTGCTCGTCCCGAACCCCCGGTCCGGCCCGGCATCTCGTTTCGAGAAGACAAGGTGACGCGATGAATCTCTCACCACGGGAAATCGACAAGCTCCATGTGTACGTGGTCGCGGACCTGGCCCGCCGCCGCAGGGACCGGGGCACCAAACTCAACTACAGCGAAGCCGCCGCGCTGATCACCGAGGCCGTCCTGGAGGCCGCCCGCGACGGTCGTACCGTCGCCGAATGCATGGAGTTGGGCCGCGACGTCGTCTCCGTCGACGACGTGATGCCCGGCGTACGGGAGATGCTCGACGTCCTCCAGGTCGAGACGGCGTTCGTCGACGGGACGAAGCTGGTCACCTGCCACGACCCGATCCACGTCTGAGACACCGGGGAGAGACAGATGCCGGGCGGAGCCCACTACCTCTACGGCGACGAACCCGTGGAGATCAACGCGGACCGGGCAAGGGCCAGGATCACCGTCGCCAACACCGGTGACCGGGCCGTCCAGATCGGTTCCCATTACCACTTCTTCGAGGTCAACCGCGCCCTGCGCTTCGACCGCGAAACCGCCTACGGGATGCGCCTGGACATCCCCTCCGGCACCGCGGTGCGCTTCGAGCCCGGTGACACCCGTGAGGTGGATCTGTGCGCCTTCGCCGGAACCGGACGGCTCGTCGGCTTCGCCGCGCTCGTCGACGGGGATCTGTCCGCCCCGGGCACCAGACGTGCCGCGCTCCGCCGGGCCGCCGAACTCGGATTCGGCCACGCCGACGGCGCCGACCGCGAGGGAG
This sequence comes from Streptomyces sp. NPDC014734, assembly GCF_043083325.1. Lineage (NCBI taxonomy): Bacteria > Bacillati > Actinomycetota > Actinomycetes > Kitasatosporales > Streptomycetaceae > Streptomyces > Streptomyces sp. NPDC014734. The sequence goes on from NZ_JBIBYN010000038.1 coordinate 17,368, forward strand.
CGCAGAACTGATGGCGATCATCCCGCGCAAGCAGTACACGGACCTGTTCGGCCCCACCGTGGGCGACCGGTTCCACCTGGCCGACACCGGTCTCGTCGTCGAGGTCGAGTACGACCACAACGCCGGCTCCTACGGCGAGGAGGCCGTCTACGGCGGAGGCAAGGCCATCCGCGACGGCATGGCCCAGGACCCGTCCGCGCTCAGCCGCGACGGCGCCCTGGACCTCGTCATCACCAACGTCGTGGTCCTGGACCCGGTCCTGGGCGTGGTCAAGGGCGACATCGGCGTCCGCGGCGGACTGATCGTCAAGGTGGGCAAGGCGGGCAACCCGCACCTGCAGAACGGCGTGGACCCCGAACTCGTCATCGGCCCCGGCACCGAGGTGATATCCGGAGAGCACCTCATCGCCACCGCCGGGGGAGTGGACACACACATTCACTTCATCGCGCCCCAGCAGGCCCAGGAGGGCCTGTCCAACGGCATCACCACCTTCTTCGGCGGCGGCACGGGCCCGACCGACGGTTCCAACGGCACCACCTGCACCCCGGGCCCGTGGAACATCCACCGGATGCTGGAGGCGGTGGAGGACCTGCCGGTCAACGTGGGTCTGCTGGGCAAGGGCAGCGGAAGCCTGCCCCAGGCACTGAACGAGCAGATCGAGGCGGGCGCGGCAGGCCTGAAGGTGCACGAGGACTGGGGCGCGACGCCCGCCTCGATCGACACCGCGCTGCGCGTCGCCGACGAGCACGACGTGCAGATGGCCATCCACACGGACACCCTCAACGAGGGCGGCTTCTACGAGGACACCCTCTCCGCGATCGACGGCCGCACCATCCACACCTTCCACACCGAGGGGGCCGGCGGCGGCCACGCACCGGACATCATCCGGGTGTCCGGCGAGGCCAACGTCCTGCCCGCCTCCACCAACCCGACCCTGCCCTACACGGTCAACTCGGTGGACGAACTGCTGGACATGGTGATGGTCTGCCACCACCTGTCGCGCGACATCCCCGAGGACGTGTCCTTCGCGGACAGCCGGGTGCGCGCCGAGACGATCGCCGCCGAGACCGTACTGCACGACCTCGGCGTGATCAGCATCTTCTCCTCGGACTCCCAGGCCATGGGGCGGGTCGGCGAGTCCTTCGTCCGCGCCTTCCAGACGGCCCACCACTGCAAGGAGGCGCGCGGCCCGCTGGCGGAGGACAGCTCCCGCAACGACAACGCGCGGGTCCTGCGCTACCTGGCCAAGCTGACGATCAATCCCGCGACGGCGGTCGGGGCGGCGGACGTGATCGGCTCGCTGGAGCCCGGCAAACTCGCCGACATCGTGCTCTGGCCCATCCACTCCTTCGCCGCCAAGCCCAAGATGATCATCAAGGGCGGCATGGTCAACTGGGCGCAGATGGGCGACCCCAACGCATCGCTCCCCACACCGCAACCGGTCTACTACCGGCCGATGTTCGGCACCCACGGCCGCGCCCGGCACCGCACCTCGGTCACGTTCATGTCGCAGGCGTCCATCGCCGCGGGCGTCCCCGGCGAGCTGGGGCTCCAACGGCGCGTCGAACCGGTACGGCGCTGCCGCACCATCGGCAAGCAGCACATGGTGCGCAACGACGCGCTGCCGCGCATCGAGGTGGACCCGGACACCTACAAGGTCACCGTCGACGGCGAGCCCGCCACCATCGAGCCCGCCGAGCGACTCCCGCTCAACCACCTCTTCTACATCGTCTGACCGTCCGACGGACGCCGACGGCCGCCGGCGCACCCGGACGGCTCCGGCGGGAACGGAAACCCGGCGTGAACGAACCGATCCCGATCCCGGCGCTGCTGACCGGACTTCAGCTCACCGACTCGGCCTTCCCCAGCGGCTACTACACCCTCTCGCACGGCCTGGAGGGCTTCCAGCAGGCCCGCGCGGTCACCCCGCGCGGCCTGCCGGGGCTCCTGCACGACCTGCTGCGGCACAGCGTGGGACCGGCCGACGCGACCGCCCTCGCGCTCGCCCACCGCGCGGTCACCGCCGACGACTGGGCGGAGGCGGCGGCCGTGGAGGAGCGGCTGCACGCCGGAAAGCTGGGCCGGGAGGCCCGGCAGGCCACCGTCCGCACCGGACGGCAACTGCTGGACCTGGCCGCCGAGGTCTACGGAACGCCACAGATCGAGCGGTACCGGTCCCTGCGGCGGAAGGGCGCCGTGCGCGGCTGCCAGCCGGTCGTCGCCGCCGTCGTCCACGCCGCCAACGGAGTCCCCGTCCGCGCGGCGGTGACCTGCGAACTCTTCGCCTTCGCCGCAGGTTTCGCGGGGGCCGCCCTGCGGCTGAGGCTCACCGACCACCGCCGGGCCCAGGTCCTGTTGCACGGGGCCGCCCCAGTGATCGAGGAGACCGTCGAAGCCGCTCTGCGCCGCGAACTCGCGGACATCGGCGGCTGCGTACCGGTGGCCGATGTCATGGCGGGCCGTCACGAGCGCGCGGAGGCACGGCTGTTCGCCAGCTGAGGGCTGTTCCGCACGCCCTCCCACCCCTGTACGACAACACCACGGACAAGGATCGCCATGCACGACCCCATGCAGGCCAGGAACCACCACCACGACCACGACGGGCTCCCGCGGCGGCCCGGGGACGGCGTTCTGCGTGTCGGTGTCGCCGGCCCCGTCGGCTCCGGCAAGACCGCCCTGATCGAAGCACTCGTCCCCGTGCTGATCGAGCGCGGCCGGACCCCTGCCGTCATCACCAACGACATCTACACCACCGAGGACGCCGCGCACGTACGGCGTACCCTGGCCGGGTTCCTGGAACCCGAGAAGATCGTCGGCGTGGAGACCGGGGCATGCCCGCACACCGCGGTCCGCGACGACCCGTCGATGAACCAGGCCGCCGCCGACGAACTCCTCGAACGTTTCCCCGAGGTGGACACGCTGCTCTTCGAGAGCGGCGGGGACAATCTGACCCTCACCTTCAGCCCGGCCCTCGTCGATCTCTTCCTGTTCGTGCTGGACACCGCCGAAGGCGACAAGATGCCGCGCAAGCGCGGCCCCGGCATCACCGAGTGCGAACTGCTCGTCATCAACAAGGTGGACATCGCCTCCTACGTGCGGTGCGATCTCGGTGTCATGGAGGCGGACGCGCGACGCGTACGGGAGGACCGGCCGGTGGTGCTGACCAACTCCCTCACGGGGGAGGGGCTCGGTGCCGTCGCCGACTTCCTGCTGTCCCACGAGGCCGCGCGGGAGGCGGCTTCCGCGTGAGCGAGGCGCCCGCGCGGCTGGACCCCGCGCACTACGAACCCCGAAGGGTCCCGGCCGCGATGCTCGCGCTCACCGGACCGCCGGACACCCTGGCCGCCGGGCGCCCCGGCAAGGTGGGCCTGCTCGAACTGCGCTACGCGCGCGTCGGCGACCGCACCGAACTCGTCGACCGCTACCAGAAGTCGCCGCTGCAGATCACGCGCCCGCTGTACGTCGATCCGCACCGGCCCGACCTGCCGGTGACGTACCTGATGACGACCGGGGGAGGGATCGTGCAGGCCGATCGCCACCGGATCGACATCGACTGCGGTCCCGGCACCGCGGTCCACCTCACCACGCAGGCCGCCACCAAGGTGCACCGGATGGAGTTCGACCACGCCACCCAGCTCGTCGACATCACCGCGGCGCAGGGCAGTTACGTCGAGTTCCTCCCCGATCCCGTGATCCCGTACCGGGACGCCCGCTTCTACCAGCACACCCGGGTGACCGCGGACCCGGCCGCCACCGTGCTGCTGGGGGAGACGATCGCGGCCGGACGGCTCGCCCGCGGTGAACGGCACGCCTACCGCATGCTCTTCAGCGATCTGGAGATCCGCCGTCCCGACGGGAGACTCCTCGCCGTGGACACCGTCCGGCTCGATCCGCGGGGCCCGGGGCCGGTCACCGGTCCGGCGGTCCTCGCGGACCACGACCTGATGGCCACCCTGTACGTCGTCACCCCGCTCGCCCCGGCGTCCCTGGTCGCCGACACCCTCCACGAGGCGCTGAACCCCGTCGCCCCGGCCTTCGGCGTGAGCACGCTGCCGGACGGCTGCGGGGCGTGGGTGCGCGTCGTCGGCGGCGACCCGCCCGCCGTCACCCGCGCGATGCGCGCCGCCTGGGACGCCGTGCGGAGGCTGCTCATCGGTGTCCCGGCCCCGGACCTGCGGAAGTCCTGACCGGCCCCCGCCCGCCCCGGGCCGGCTGTCTCCCGGCGCGACGGGCCGGCCCCCGACGCCGTCCTCGACGGAGGATACGACGTGATCGCGGTGCCACTCGGACGGCGCCGCGCCGAACCGGCCGCCCCCTGGAGGACCGTCCGTGACGACCACCCGCGTGCCGACCGCCGACGACCAGATGGCGGTCCGTCAGGGCTTCACGGTCCTGCTCGACGCCGAGCCCGGCATCGAGATCGTCGGACAGGCCGTGGACGGCGCGGACGCCGTCACCAAGGCCGTCGAACCGAGCCCCGACGCGGTCCTCATGGACATCAGGATGCCGGGGGGCGGCGGGATCGAGGCGACACGGAGCATCACGGCATCGCCCGACGCCCCGAGGTCCTCGTCCTTACCGCGTTCGACCTCGACGAGCACGTGTACGAGGCGTTGCGCGCCGGCGCGTCCGGTTTCCTGCTCAAGGACGCCCCGGCCACCGAACTCACCCATGACGTAAGGGGGGTGGCGGCCGGCGAGGCGCTGCTCGCACCGGACATCACCAACCGCCGGTCTCAGACCCGAAGCTCGCCGTCCCGGACGACCACCCGGCCGCCGGAGACCACCAGGTGCCGTCGCGGAGCGCGGACGAGGGCGTCCTGGACGTTCTCGGCATCCAGCAGAACGATGTCGGCGGGCGCGCCCGCCACGATGTCGTGGACCGGGCGGTGCACGAAGCCGGCGGCGCGGGTGGAGGCAAGCTCCACCGCGTGCGCCAGCTCCTCATCGGTGCGCAGCCCGTGCAGACGCGCGAAGCCGAGCGCCACGCGCAGCAGGTCGCCGTCGCCGAACGGCGACCACAGATCACGGATCCCGTCGGTCCCGAGGCCGATCGGGATGCCGAGGTCCCGCATGTCGCGCCAGGGGAGCGGGGCGGTACGGGGCGGAGCCACGGTCGTCCACCCGATTCCGGCCTCGGCGCAGCCGTCGAGCAGCTCCCGCTGCCGGTTCGCCGGCAGCTCCCCGAGGGCGAAGCCGTGGGAGATCGTCACCCTGCCGTGCAGGCCGGAGCGCCGGGTGCGGTCGATGATGAGCTCGAACTGGAACGCCCCGAGTTCCCCGCCGTCGTGCAGATGGATGTCGAGACCCACCCCGCGACGCTCGGCGATGTCGAACAGGCCGTCGAGCTGGGCGACCGGATCGCGGTCGATGGACGCCGGGTCGATTCCGCCGATGCTCGTCGCCCCCGCTCCGGCCGCCCGGTCGAGCAGCTCCAGCACACCGGGGCGGCGCACCACCCCGTCCTGCGGGAACGCGACGATCTCCACCTCGATCGCCCCGTCGAGCGCGTCCACCGCCTCGCGGACGGCCTCGATGCCCCGCAGCCCGACACCGAGGTCGACGTCCACATGGGTGCGCACCGCCGTCGTACCGTGCCGAAGGAACTCGCGCAGCACCGCGGTCGTCGATTCCGCGTCCGGGATACCAAGACTGTCCCGCACGGCGCGTTCATGCGCGATGCGGCCCCGCGTCGTGCCCTCGCCGGCGTAGGAGACCCATGGCTTCCCCCACCAGCTCTTGTCCACGTGGGCGTGCGCGTTGACGAGACCGGGCAGCGCGAGGAGGCCGCCGCCGTCGAGACGGTCACCGCCGTGGTCCGCGCGGCCGGCGGGGACCACGGCGAGGATCTCGGGACCGGACATCACGATGTCCACGGGTTCCGCGCCCCAGGGGCGGACGTTCGTCAGCGTCACATGAGTCATGAAGAAATGGTATTCCAAATATTCGATTGTGCCGAGGCAGGGACGGGAGACCGGAACGGGGCGGAAGGAGTCAGCCGCGCGGTCCGCGGGCCTTGTCGTCGCGGTCCGCGTCCTCGGCCTTCTGCGCCTGCTTCTCCTTGAGGCGCACCGCTTCCTTGCGGACCTCGGCCTGGGTGGCGCGCTCCCGCACCAGCCAGTCCGGACTCTCCTGCTTCAGCGCCTCGATCTGCTCCGTGGTCAGGGCATCGGTGACCCCGCCCCGGGCGAGGCCCGAGATGGAGATCCCCAGCTTCGCCGCCACCACGGGCCGGGGGTGCGGTCCGTCGCGTCGCAGTTCGCGCAGCCACTCGGGCGGATCGGACTGCAGCGCGTTGAGTTCGGTGCGCGAGACGGCGCCCTCCTGGAACTTCGCGGGGGTGGCCTCTAGGTACACACCCAGCTTCTTCGCCGCGGTTGCGGGCTTCATCGTCTGGGCGGTCTTGTGCGACGTCATGACGTCAAGGGTATCGAGCATGTGCACCACCTCTGACCAGGGCCGGTAACCTGGCCGAGTGACCAGCTCCGAAGAACCCTCCTCGTTCCGGCTCGCGTACGTCCCCGGGGTGACGCCCACCAAGTGGGTGCGGATCTGGAACGAGCGGCTGCCCGACATCCCGCTGACCCTCGTCGCCGTGCCCGCCGCCGAGGCCGCCGACACGCTGCGCGACAGCGGTGCCGACGCCGGCCTGCTGCGGCTGCCGACCGACAGGACGGGCCTGAGCGCCATCCCCCTCTACACGGAGACGACGGTCGTGGTGGTCCCGAAGGACCATGTCGTCGCGACGGTCGACGAGCTGTCCACCGAGGAGCTCGTCGACGACGTCGTGCTGCACCCGCTCGACGACACCCTCGTGTGGGAGCGGCTGCCGGGGCGGCCCGCGGTCGAGCGTCCCGCCACGACGGCGGACGCCGTCGAACTGGTGGCGGCGGGAGTGGGGCTCCTCGTGGTCCCGCAGTCGCTCGCCCGTCTGTACCACCGCAAGGACCTCACCTACCGGACCGTGTCCGACGCTCCCCGGTCCGGCGTCGCGCTGTCGTGGCCGGAGGAGGAGACCACCGACCTGGTGGAGGAGTTCATCGGGATCGTCCGCGGGCGGACCGTCAACAGCACCCGGGGACGTCCCCGGCCCCAGGAGGGGACGAAGGGCGATCAGCCGGCGGACAAGCACCGGAAGGGCGGGCAGGCGAAGGGCAAGCGGACGGGCGCGGGCACCGCACGGCGCAAGCCCGCCGCGAGCGGATCGGGCGGCCGGAACACGCGCGGCGGTTCCGGTGGATCCGGCGGCACCGGGGGCGCCCGGCGCGGAAGGCCCCGCCGCCGGTCCTGAACTCCGCCCGTCCCGCGGCATCCGGAGGGATCAGCGCACGCGCCGCACCACGGGTTCCGGGACGATCCGCACCACGCCGTTGAGCAGGTGGTCGATCAGGTCGCGCGAGGGCCGGTCCGTGAGGTTGGACAGAAGCCGGGCCAGGGTGTTGAGCAGGAACGGCGACCCCATGACGTACCGGTTGAGGACCGGCTGGAAACCGGACCTGCTGAAGACGAGATCGGCCGCCGTGTTGCCCAGCCGGTAGTAGCGTCCCCAGCGGCGATTCATCTCGACGGGATAGCCGTGCAGCACCCGCTCCCTCCGGGGCCCGCGGGGAAGCGCGAGTGCGAGCGCGGCGGTTTCCGCCGCTACCTCGCCGGCCTCCATCGCCTGCCCGATGCCCTCGCCGTTCCACGGACTGATCATGCCGCCGGAATCGCCGACGAGCAGGAGCCCGCGGGTGTAGAGCGGATGGCGGTTGAACCCGAGCGGAAGCGCCGCGCTCCGGACGGGACCCTCGGCGTTCTCCTCGCGCAGCCCCCACGCGTGCGGAGTGCGCGCCAGCCACCGGTCCAGGGTCGCGCGCAGATCGGCCTTGCCGTGTCGCCGGTGCGGCAGCGCACCGAGGCCGACGTTGACCCGCCCGTCGCCCATGGGGAAGATCCAGCCGTATCCGGGCAGATAGTGGTCGCCGCCCGGGAAGCGGAGGTCGGCCCACAGCTCCAGGTACTCCTCCTGGGAACGCTCCGGACTGCGGTAGTAGCGGCGGGCGGCGGTCGCGATCTGCCGACGGCTGTCCCGTTGCAGACCCATCGCGAGGGCCAGGCGGGCCGAGGCACCGTCGGCGGCGACGACGAGCGGCGCGCGGAACGTCAGCGGGTCCTTCGAACCGGTCGTGGCGGCGACACCGGTGACCCGGCCGGCCCGGTCGGTCAGCGGCCCGGTCACCTTCACCTCGGTGCGCAGCCGGGCACCGGCGGCCACGGCGTGCCGGGCCAGGATGTCGTCGAAGTCGTGCCGGCTGCGCGTGAGCCCGAAGTCCGGGAAGCGGCCGAGCGCGGGCCAGTCGATGTGCACCCGGTGATGCCCGGCGATCCAGCGCATTCCGCGTGAGCGGATCCACCCCGGCGCCTCGATGTCGACGCCCATCCTGATGAGCTGGTTCACCGCGCGTGGGGTCAGACCGTCCCCGCACACCTTCTCGCGGGGGAAACGGGACTTCTCCAGGAGGAGCACGTCGACACCCGCCCTGGCCAGATGGAAGGCCGCGGCCGAGCCCGCGGGCCCCGCCCCCACCACGATCACCTGGGCCTCCTCGTCCGGCCCGGGAACGGTTCGGTGGCCCGGGCCGGGCCGGTCCGGCATCGTTTCGCTCATCGCAAACCCCTCATCCTGATCCTGGGACGGCCGCCGCCGTCCCGGGGACGGCGGCCCTGGGCCTCATCATCGATCAGGGAGGGCCGTCGCGGAACGGGGCCCGCCGCCGGGCGACCGGCCGACACGGTGTCAACCGCCGTACGGGGAAGCAGTGGAGGTCGCTCCTCCGGGCGGCTACGACTCCAGGTAGCGCAGGACCGCGAGCACCCGTCTGCCGTATCCGGAGGCGCGCGCCAGTCCGAGCCTGCCGAAGACGGAGTTGAGATGCTTCTCGACCGAACTGACCGAGAGGTACAGGTGCTGGGCGATGGCCGGCAGCGCGAGCACGGCGGTGAGCACCAGGCCGGTGCAGGTGGTGCCGTAGCTGTCGTCGCGCGCCCGCCAGGGATTGCGGGACAGCCCTCAGTACGGCAGGGGGCGCCCGGACGGGGTCCGGAGGTCGAGGGGGTGCGGCCTCGACGGAGGCTGCGGACGTCGGACGATCCTGATGCGGCCCACTGCCACCACCTCCACTCGGATACCGTCCCTATGCCCGGCGAACTGCCCTTTCATGCGACGCCGAACACCTCAACCCGGGTTCGGCACAAGGACGTTGTGCGAACGGGCCATCCGCCGGGGCCCTCCGCGACCGGAGCGGACGGGTCCCGGACGGCACGAGGGGCCCCGGAACCGGTACCGGGGGACAGCGGTCCGCACAGGGGCGCATCCGACGGGGAACGGGAAGGCGCCACGTTCCCGCCACCCCGGGGGACAAGGCGCGCACGCGCTCGCTATCCTCCCGCCATGAGCCATGAACATGGCACGGTAGGGGCGTCCCGCGCGGTCCTGCGGAGTTCCGGGTGACCGAAGGCATGGGCTCCGCACCGGACGCCCGTACCGCGGAGGTGTGGCGGGCCTTCGGAACCCGGCTGCGTCAGTGGCGCAGGCGTGCCGGGCTCACCCAGGCCCAGGTCGGCGCCCGTGTCGGCTACGACCACACCGCCATCAGCAAACTGGAGCACGGCACCCGCAAGACGCCGTTGCCGCTCGCCCGTCGGCTGGACGAACTGCTCACCGCCGGGGGAGACCTTCTCGCCGCCTGCGAGGCGGCGGAGTCCGAGGCGCCGGGCGGAGCGAGGGACGGCGGCGGGACCGCGCGTGGCGCCACGCCCCCCGCGCGCACCGTACCCCTGCCCGGGGAACCGGTGGGCGGCGACCTGCTCTCCCTGCTGCCGCCGGACACCGTCGTGCCCACGACACTGCCCACGTACGGGCTGGTGTGCCCGGTCCACGGCCGTGACGGCTGCGCCGTGCCCGCGCTCGCCGATGTCGTCGCGCTGCACGCGGACTTCTGCGAGCTGGGCCCGGCCGCCGTCTCGTGCCCGCCGCTGGACGTCGACACCGTGCACGCGCTGACGGCGCTGCTCGCCGTCTGTCTGCGCGCCGACGAGGAACGGGCCTGGCCCGGGGCGACCGTCGTGGTCGAACGCACGTTGCACGCCATGCTCCGCTGGATGGCGCTGCCCGCCGCACCGTACCAGCGCCAACTCGCCCCGCTGGCCGCCGAGTACGCGCAGTCGGCGGGCTGTCTGCGGCTGTTGTGGGGCCGCAACGCCACGGCGATGGCCTGGCTCGACCGGTCGTTGGTCTGGGCGGACACGGCCGGCCATGTCGGAACGCAGGTGGCCGCGCTCGGCGACATGAGCACCCTGGCGCGGCTGGAGGGCGACGGCCCCTCCGCGCTCTCCTACGGGGGCGCGATCCGGCAGGCCGCCGCGGGACGGCACTGGGCGGGAGCCCTGAGCGATCTGTACCTGGCGCGCGGACACGCGGTACGGGGCGACGCGCGGCAGGCACTGGGTCACATCGAACGTGCCTGGTCGCAGATGGACCGGGCGGGCGAGCGGGACGAGGCGGAGGCGCCCTGGCTGTCCGTGGCCTCCGTGCGCCTGCGGGTGGAGTCCGGCGCCGCGGGCGCGTTGCGGGACCTCGCCGCCGCGACCGGGGACCGACGACTCGCCCTGCGCGCGGTCGCGGCGACCCGCAGCGCGTTGGAACTGCTCCCGCCCGGGATGCACTCGGCACGCACGCTGTTCACGGTGCGGATGGCCGACGCCCACGCCTGCGCCCGGGACCCGCAGGCGGCGGTCGCCATCGCCGGGCCCGTGCTCGACACCACCGAGGTGACCGCCGCGACCCTGCTCGGCAGGGAACTGCGCGGCCTGCACAGCAGGCTGGCCGCCGGACGCGGAGCGGGCCCGGAGGCCGACGAGTTCCTGCGCAGGCTGGAGGCCGCCGTCCGCTGAACGCGAGGGACGGGGCGTGCACGCGCACGCCCCGCCCCGATGGCTCCTTGACGACAGGTCAGCTCGCGTTCAGCGTCACGTCGTCGACGACGAAGCTGGTCTGCAGGTAGGCGTCCTCACTGCTGGTGAACCCGAGGACGACCGTCTGACCGGCGAACGCGCCGACGTCGAAGCTCCTCTGGACGTAGGAGTTCGTCGCGTCCACGTTGGAGTACGTGGCGAGCGTCTTCGTCCCCAGCTTGACGGTGAGCGTGTCGTAGGCCGGGCTCCCCGCCGCCTCGGCGGTGTCGGTGCGCAGGTAGAACGACAGCTTGTACGTCGAGCAGCCCGACGGCACGGTCAGGGACTGCGAGACGGTGTCGGAGTGCGTGGAGCCCCAGCCGCCGAGCCAGGCCATGTACGCGCCACCGTGCGCGGGCTTCTCGGACGTCCGGTTGTTGATCACGCCGTCCGTCTGGGTCCAGGGCGCGACCCCTGCCTCGAAGTCGCCGTTGGCGACGGCCTGACGTGCCTGGCAGGTGCCGCCGCCACCGACGACCAGCGAATACGTGGTGCTGTGGGTGGCGGTACCGGTGCCGGTCACCGTGACGGTGTACGTACCGGCCGCGGTCTGGGCCCCGGCGGAGACGGTCATCGTCGACGACGCCCCCGACTGCACGGAGGCCGGGGCGAACGAGACCGTGACGCCGCTCGGCGCGCCCGAGGCGGTCAGCTGCACCGTCTGGGCGGAACCCGCGGTGGTCGCGGTCGACACGGTCGCGGTGGCCGAGCCGCCCGGCTGGACGTTGCCCGAGACCGGGTTCACCGAGACGGAGAAGTCGTCGCCCGGGGCGGTGCTGCCGACGGAGGTCTTCCACAGCGTGTACGCGATGCCGTCGGCGCTGCGGTCGAGCGCGGTGGCGTTGATGTTGCTGGTGGTGTCGCAGGACGAGTGGTAGCAGGGGTCGTAGGAACGGCCCGCCGTTCCGCCCCACTTGGCGGCCTGCGCCGACGTCTTGGTGTCACTCGCGCCGGTGGCGTAGCCCGAGGTGGGGATGCCGCCCTGCTGGAAGTAGTAGTCGTCGGACCGGCCCTGGCCCTCGACGTTCTCCTCCGGGGCCAGGTTCAGGGAGTCCCAGTACTCCTTCATCGGGGCCGCGGCCGCCGAGTTGACGTTGTTGATGAAGTAACCGGCGTTGGTCGAGGCGATCATGTCGAAGTTGTAGTACGCCTTGATGGCACTGCGCTGGGCGGCGGTGAGCTGCCCGACGTAGTACCTCGAACCCTGCATTCCCTGTTCCTCGCCGTTCCACCAGGCGAAGCGGACGTGCTTGGTCATCGTCGGGTCCGCCTTGGCCAGCGCGAGCGCGTTCTCCAGCAGGACGGCGGTGCCGGAGCCGTTGTCGTTGATGCCGGGACCGGCCGAGACACCGTCCAGGTGGGCGCCGAACATGGTCGTCTGGTCGGACGGGCCGCCCGGCCAGTCGGCGATCAGGTTGTTGCCGCTGTACGTGCAACTGGTGCAGGGCTGCTCGGAGACGGTGTAGCCGGCCGCTTCCAGCTTGCCCTTCACATAGGCGAGCGAGGCGGTGTAACCGGCGCTGCCTGCACGGCGGTTGCCACCGTTCTGCGAGGCGATGGTACTCAGCTGCGCCAGGTGGCCCTGTACGGCTGCGACGTCGATGTCCGGCGCGCCGCCACCCGGGGTGCCGCCGCCGTTGTTCACGGTCAGGGTGTACTGCGCGGTGTGGCTCTGGGTGCCGTCACCCTTCACCGTGAAGGTGTACGAGCCGGGCGCGGCGGCGGACGTCGCGGACACGGTCATCGTCGAGGAGGCCCCGGACTGCACCGAGGCGGGGCTGAAGGACGCGGTGACACCGCCGGGCAGCCCGCTCGCCGACAACTGCACCGTCTGCGCGTTCCCCGAGCTGGTCGTGGTGCGTACCGCGGCCGTCACCGAGTTGCCCGGCTTCACGGAGCCGGACGACGGGTCCAGGGACAGCGTGAAGTCGCCGCCGTTGTTCGTACAGGTCGGGTCACCGCTCTGGGCGGGGATGCTGACGGCGTCCCAGGCCGCCTTGGTGCGGTCGAACAGGGCGCAGCTCGCGTCGAGGCCCTTGGCCGCGGTCAGCGTGGCGGTGCGGTAGCGCTTGTAGGTCATCCCGCTCGTCTTGAGCAGCATGCCGCCGTAGAACACCTTGCCCGCGCTCTGGATGCCGACGCCGGTGACCGCGGAGTTGTTGCACGTCGGGCTGGAGGGCTTGCCGCCGCCCGGGTTGGAGCCCTCGGCCAGCAGGTAGAACCAGTGGTTCAGCGGGCCGGCGGCGGCGTGCTCCTCGGTGTTGGGTATCGAGGCGCTGTAGCAGTTCGGGTCGCCGGTCTGCGACGGGTTGTACATCACCCGGATCGGACCGTTGCCGACCAGGTTGATCTTCTCGCCGACGGTGTAGTCGGGATCGTCGTACGGGGCCGGCTCATTGGTGTACGACTCGGTCAGCGCGCCCATGATGTCGCCGGTGGCCTCGCCGAGACCGGACTCGTGGTTGGCGCCGCCGGGCGTGTACTGATCGATGCCGTGGCCGAACTCGTGGCCCACCACGTCCATCGCGCCGATCCACTGGTTGGCGTTGTTGTGGCCGATGGAGACCGTGGAGCCGTCCCAGTACGCGTTGACGTCGTTCAGGCCGACCTTGACCGGCCAGCTGCGGCCGTTGCCGTCGTGCCCGTTGCGGCCGAGCCAGTCCTTGAGCATGTTCCACTCGTGCTGGGCCGCCCACATGACGTCGACACAGCCGGTCTCCTTGCTGGAGGCGTTGCCGGTGCCCCAGGAGTCGCTCGACTTGGTGAAGACGCCGCCGGTGCTGTAGTCGGCGCAGCTCAGGCCGGGCCGGTTCGGGTCGCGCAGCGAGTAACTGCCGCCCGAGGCGGTGGTGTCGATGGTCAGCGGGTTCGGACCGTTCCACTGGCTGTTGCCGGTACCGGCCTTGACGTCGTCGTAGCTGTCGAGCACCTTGCCGGTGCCCGCGTCGACGAAGACGTGCAGGCGGCTGGGGGCCTTGGCGCTGCGTCCGGTGAGCACGGTCTCCCAGGCCAGGCGCGGGGTCCGGCCCGCCGCGCGCACCACCAGGCGGTGCGATTCCACCCGCTGCACGGTGGTGAGCCGCTTGCGGGAGACGGTCTCGGCCTTCGCGGCGGAGACGGTGGGGGTGGTCGGTACGTTGATCTGCCGGGGGAGGGCCGACTGGGTGCCGCGCACCCGGCCCTGGGAGTCGGCCATCACGACGGCGTCCCCGCCGACGACCGGCAGGCCGCGGTAGGTGCGCTGGTACGCGACCGAGTACATGCCCTTGACCCAGGGGGTCACCATCTGGCGCTCGTAGCGCTCGTCGGGACCCTTCGCCAGGGTGTCGAGGCCACTGGCGGCGGCCCGGTCGGCCGCCGACACCGCGGTCTGGAGCGCGGTCGGTGCGGGCGGGGAGGGTTCGGCGGAAGCCGTCTGGCCACTGGTGACGACCAGCATTCCGGCGAGGACGGCCAGGGTTGTCCCGGCCGTCATCGGTCTGCGTTTCATCGAGGCTCCTTGAGTCGGGGGCCTCGATCACGGGCAGCGGCGGACGGTGACGCCTCCGCTTCGGCAGCCCGCGTCGCCGTCGTCCGTGATCGAGCGACCGAACACTCACATGTCGCCATGACCTCGTCAACGAACTGCGGTGCCCGCCGGGGGACTTGGCAAGTTTGGTCAAGCCCCGGTGGTGGGATCGCACAACCGCCCCGCCCGGGACCCGGCGCGCCCGCCGGCCCGGGCGGCGGGGACCCGGCTCAGTCCTGCTCGTCCTCGCCGTCGTCCCCGCTGTCCCCGTTGTCCGCCCCGGCCCCCGGCCCCGGCGGCGAGGCGGGCCCGGTGTGCGCGGTGGGGCCGGTGTCCGGTGTGCCCGACGTGTCGGAATCCGGGGAGAACAGGTTCATCCCCAGGTACACGGCGGCGAGGAAGGCGACAGTGCCGGCTATGGCGCTCGCCACCCGGGGCCGGCGCCTGATCGCCTCACGGGCCCCGGTGCGTCGCCGGACGGGCGCGGGTGCCGCTCGTCTCCGGTGCCCGCCGGCCTGCGGCAGGCGGTACGTGCCCACGCCCGCGGCCTCCTGCGCCGTGCCGGGTGCCGGAGCGGCGGCCGACGGAGGGACCGGCGGCGGGGCGTAGGGGAGGCCGGGTGCCGCCGGAGCGATCGGCGGGGCGTACATGGGCAGGGGCTCGGGCTGTCCCCGCCACGCGTCGCTCTGGAACCAGTCGGCGACCTGCTGGGCGCTCGGCCGCTCCTCGGGCTGCTTGGCGAGCAGGCCCAGCAGATAGGAGTCGAAGGCCGGGGGCAGGTCGACCCCGCGCTGTCCGAGCGGCACGGGTGCCGTGTCGACATGCTGATAGAGCGTCGCGGTCGCGGTGTCGGAGCGGAACGGCGGTTCCCCCAGCAGCAACTGGTAGATCACGCAGCCGAGGGAGTACATGTCGGACGCCGAGCCGGCCGTGCGGCCCAGCGCCCGTTCCGGGGCGAGATAGAGACTGGTGCCGACGATCTGACCTGTCGTGGTGAGTGCGGCGGAGGGGTCGTCGACGAACTGGGCGATGCCGAAGTCGCCGATCTTCACGGACCCCTCGGCGTCCAGCATCAGGTTCCCGGGCTTGATGTCCCGGTGTACGACGCCCTGCCGGTGAGCGGCCGCCAGCCCGGCGGCCGCCTGGCCGGCGATGCGCGCGACGCGCTCGACGCCGAGCCGTTCCTCGGCCGCGAGCAGACCGCCCAGGCTGGTGCCCTCGACCAGTTCCATCACGAGGAAGAAACGATCTTCCCAGGCTCCGAAGTCGAACACCGCCACCAGATGAGGGTGACTCAGGCGGGCCGCGGTCTGGGCCTCCAGACGGAACCGCGCGGTGGCCGACTCGTCCGCGTGGCCGCCCAGCAGCAGCTTCACGGCCACCGCGCGGCCGAGCACTTCGTCTTCGGCACGCCACACCTCACCCATGCCGCCGCGGCCGATGGGGGACGTCAAGCGGTACCGACCAGCTACCAGCACCTGTGCACCAATCTCGAATTGTGGGCCGCTCCGACTGCCACGGCCGCGACCCGACCGGGATCGGGGCGAGGTGGGGGCGCGCGGCATGATCAGGATATCGGGCCGCCGGAGCGCGTCCGCACGCCGTGCACCCGACACCGGGGTCCGGACGGTCCGCGGGGCCCGGAGAGGGCGTCGGCGCACGGCACCGTACCCGCCGCCGACGGCCCCGCCGCGCGGCGGTTCCGGGCCGGCCGACCCGGTCACGGGCGGGCCTCAGCGCCTCTCGGGCACCCGCGCCGGTGAAGCGGCACCGCCGGAGGCGGGAACGGCACCGCCGGAGGCGGCGGTCCGGCCCACCGATTCGACCAGCGGCAGCAGCCGGTGCGGCACCCGCTCGCGCAACGCCACCTCGGTGCGTGTCCGCACCACGCCGGGCAGCCGGATCAGCCGCTGGATGACATCCTCCAGATGCCCGTTGTCGCGGGCCACCACCCGGGCCAGCAGATCGCCGCCGCCCGTCGTCGAGAACGCCTCGACGATCTCCGGCACCGAGGCGAGCGCCTCGCCGACCTCGTCCAGGTGCCCCTGGGTGACCTCCAGGTGGACGAAGGCCAGCACCGGGTGGCCCAGCGCGGCGGGGGACAGGAACGGCCCCGTACCGGTGATCACCCCGGCACGCTCCAGCCGGTCGATGCGGGCCTGCAGGGTGCCCCGGGCCACGGAGAGAATGCGCGCGTACTCCCGGACGCTGGTGCGCGGCTGTTCGATGAGCAACCGCAGGATGCGGGTGTCGAGGGCGTCCACCGCCATGGCTCCGTCGGCCTCCTCCAGAACGATCCGGTCAGCGACTGTACCAATGCCCCGTCAGGGCCCTTGCCGGACAGGTCGGACAGTCCGCACCCGCCGGGTGGGTCGAACGGGAGCCGTACGGGACGGACGGGTCGGACGGGTCGGACGAGCCGGACGAGCCGGGCGGGCCGGCCCGGGGGCGACGGCCCCGTCATACCTGTAGTCCCCCGGAGCTACGAAGGAGCTTCACCCTCCGGCGGGACGCCGACTACGGGGACGCGTCCCTAGCTTCGGTACCCGATGGCGACCGAGCCGTCCGGTACGGAAGGAAAGACCGTCATGCCGTCCCCTCCACACGGTTCCCGCCTGCGCCGCGGTGTGCTCGCCGTGCTGGTCGCCGCCTCGGTGGCCGTACCCGTCGTGGGAGCCGCGGGTCCCACGGCCGTGCCGGCCCCGGCTCCCGCCGTGAGGGGCCCGCTGCGCACCGCGGAGCCCGCGGCCCTCGCCGGGCGCTATGCCGGGACCCGGGCGGACATCCGGGCCGCCGAGCGGGCCGCCACCGCGCACGGCGACCGCGAACGGGCCGACGCGCTGCGGGCCATGGCGGAACCGGGACGCCGTTTCCTCTCCTTCGACGGCCGCGACGGCGGACGTGGCGCGGAGGTGTTCGGCGACCTGTCGCACGCCGAACGGATCGCCGTGCTGGTCCCCGGCGCGGGCACCGATGTCGACCACTACGGGCGGCTGCGCAACGGTGCCGCCGCGCTCCGCGAGGAACTGGGCGACGGGTCGGCCGTCATCGCCTGGCTCGGCTACCGGACCCCGGCGACGGTGAGCCCGGCCGCGCTGACCTCGGGGCGGGCTTCTGAAGCCGCGCCGGCGTTGCGGCGCTTCGTGGACGAACTGCGTGGGCTGAGGCCCGGGGCCAGGACCAGCCTTCTGTGCCACTCCTACGGTTCCGTCGTCTGCGCCCGGGCCGCGCACGGGCTGCGGGTCGCGGACATCGTGCTGTACGCAAGCCCCGGCACCGGCTACCCAACCGCCGCCGATCTGCGTGCGAGGGCCACCGTCTGGGCCGGCCGCGGCGGCGACGACTGGATCGCCGGTGTACCGCACATGCGGCTCGGACTGCCTTTCGCGGACCTCGGATTCGGCGCCGATCCGGTCGATCCCGCCTTCGGCGCCCGGCACTTCGAGGCGGGCGACGGCGGTCACGGCGACTACCTGACGCCCGGTTCCGTCCCGCTGCGCAATATCGCCCGGATCGTGACCGGAACGGGTCCGTCCGTGACACCTCCGGGAGGGCGCCGTGCGTGATCTCGTCCGGCGGATCGACTCCGCCACCCCCGCCGACCGCGACCGTGCCGTCGACGCCCTGCGCGCCCTCGCCATCGCCGGAGTGGTCCTCGGCCATTGGCTGGTTACCGCGTTGGTCTCTGACAGCGGCACCCTGCACGGCGCCAGCCCGTTGCGCCATATGCCACAATTCGCCCCGGTCTCCTGGGTGTTCCAGACCCTCGCCGTCTTCTTCCTGGTCGGTGGGCACGTCGGCGCGAAGAGCTGTGCCGCTGCCCGGACCCGCGGGGACGGCTACGGCCAGTGGCTGCGCGCGCGGCTGCTCCGGCTGCTGCGGCCGATGGCCGTCGTGCTGCTCGTGTGGGCCGTGGTGACGGGAGCGACGCTCGCCCTGGGCGCGGACCAGGACACCGTGCGCACGCTGTGCGGACTCGTGTGGTCCCCGCTCTGGTTCGTGGCGGTGTTCGCGGCCCTTACCGCGGCGACGCCCCTGGTGGTCAGGCTGCATCCGCTGTGGCCGTTCGCCGTCGTGCTGATCGTGGACGTCCACCGGTTCGGCCTCGACCGGCCCGCGGGCCTCGCCTGGGTCAACGTACCGGCGGCCTGGCTGGTTCCGTACTGCCTGGGGGCGGCCTGGGCCCGGGGGGAACTGTGCGGGCGCAGGACCGGATGGACCCTGCTGCTCGGCGGCGCGGCCGCCACCACCGGACTGGTCCTGTGGGCCGGTTACCCCGCCACCATGGTCGGAGTGCCCGGCGAGAAGATCTCGAACCTCGACCCGCCGACCCTCGTCGCGGTCGTCTTCGGCCTCGCCCAGTGCGGGGCGGCCCTGCTGCTCCTCGCCCCGTTGCGCCGTCTGCTGCGCCGGCCGGCGCTCTGGGCGCTGGTGGCGATGACGAACCTCTCCGCGATGACCATATTCCTGTGGCATCAGACCGCGATGATCGCGGTCACGGCGACCGGCCTGCTGCTGGGCGGGCCCCTGCCCGGCCTGCACACCGCCCCCGACACCCCGGGCTGGATACTCGCGCGCCTGGCCTGGCTGCCCGCGTTCGCCGGGGCCCTGCTGATCTGCTGGGCGGCGTTCCGCGGATACGAGCAGCGGCGGCCGCGGCACGGGAGCGTCGTCGTGCGGAAGAACGGGTCCGGCCTGCCGACGACCCGACGCACGGGGAAAGCGCCTTGAGAGCCGTCCCGCAACGACCGGCCACCGTACGTCCGGGCCCACGGTCCGCGTCACCAACACCGCACCGGAGCCGGCCACGATCTGCACGGCATGCGCGAGCGCGTCGCGATGCCGGGTGGCGAGTCCGTCACCGGGGCCACGCCCGACGGCGGGTACGCGGTGACGGCGGCACTTCTGGCGCGGCCCCCCGTCGGACCGTCGGGCCAGCCCCCGGACGCGCGATGACGCCCTGTCCTCGCGCGCCGGGGCGGCACATGTCCGGACGGCCGGGTGACCCGGACAACGGGATCCGGTCCGTTGGCCCACCCATGGCACGACGCGGCGCTCACCGACTGGGCCAATGGCTCACCCATCCAGCCCTCGGTTGAGCCACGGGCCGCACGGATGCTGTGATGTACCCCGTCGATGGCGCTGCGGATCTCCGCGGCGCCTTTTTCATGCCGGGGTGCGGGACCGGTGCGTGAACGGGAGCATGCGGTGCTGAAGAGGATGTTCGTTTCCCCGGATCCGGGACGGCTGCGGCTGCGCAGCGGTCTGCGGGCCGTCCTCGGCATCGGCCTGGCCGTCACCGTGTGCGGCCTGGCGGGCCATTCGCTCGTCGCGGCGATCACCGGCGGGCTCGCCGCCCTGCTCGCCCTGTTCACGGTGCTGGACCCCACGGTGCGGGGCCAGGCGGTCACCACGGCGCTGCTGCCCGTCGCCGGCTTCCCCGTGCTCGCTCTCGCCGCGGTGCTGCACGACCGTCCGGCGGCGCGGAGCGCGGTGTTCCTCGCCGTCGTGGGCCTCGGGGTGTACGCGCGACGGTGGGGACCACGAGGCCATGCGCTGGGCGTCTTCGCGTTCATGGCCTTTTTCACCACCCAGTTCCTCCACACGGTGCCGGCTCAACTCCCCGAGCTGTACTCGGCCGTGGCCCTCTCCCTGCTCGCCTCGTCGACCGTCCGCTTCGGCCTGTGGTGCTACGAGCGACGGCGCCCGGTTCCCGTCGTCCCCGCCCCGGCGTCCGGCAGGGGACTGGCCCGGGTGACCACACGGCAGGCGATCCAGGCCACGGCCGGCGGCGCCGTCGCGCTCGCGGCGGGACTGATCCTCTCCGACCAGCGCTGGTACTGGGCGGTGGGCGCCACCTGGTGGGTCTTCGTCAACACCGCCTCGCGCGGCGAGACACTGGTGCGCGGCTTCCGCAGGGTCCTCGGCACACTGATCGGCGTCCCCGTCGGACTGACCCTCGTCGTGCCCCTGCACGGAGCGGCGGTGCCGAGCGCGGTCCTCGTCGCGCTCGGCGTCTTCGGGATCTTCTACACCGCCGCGGTCTCGTACACCTGGATGATGTTCTCCGTGACCGTGATGGCCGGAGCGCTCTACGGGCTGCTCGGAGTGCTCGACCCGGCCCTGCTCCTGCTGCGGCTCACGGAGACCGCGGCCGGAGCGCTCGGTGCCGCGCTCGCGGTGCTCCTCGTGCTCCCGGTCACCACCCACGCCACGACCGACGCGTGGATCCAACGGGCCCTGCGCTGCGTGCACGCCTGCACCGCCGAGGCGACGGCCCGCCTCGCGGGCTCGTCGAACGCCGACCCCGCGCCCCGCATCGCCGAACTGGAGGCGCTCCTCGGCCGGGTCCGGATGTCGCTCGCGCCGCTGGTGCATCCGCTGAGCCCGCTGCGCGCCCGCAGGGCCAGGGCCGACCAGGTACTCGCCCTCCTGGACGCGTGCGCGAAGGAGGTGCGCGGACTGGCCTCCGTCGCCGCGGACCCGGAGGCGTCCCACGACGCCCGCCTCGCCACCGCGTGCCGACGCGTCGAGGCGTCCGTGGAGGCACTCACCGCCCCGGATCCGGAACGGCGGGCGGACGTACCGGGCATCCCGCCGCAGAGTGCCGCGACGGAGCCCGCGCTCGCCCATCTCCACGGCCTGGAACGGGCCCTGGCCGAACTCGCCGCGCCGCTGCGCAGCGCACCGCGGGCCCCGCTGATCGGCGCCTGAGAGCCTGTCGGACGACCTCGGACCGGATGGCGGACGCGGTCCGGTGCGTGCGGTTCCCGGGCGGGGGAGGGAGCCGACGCGGGGCGTCGGCGACCGGCGCCGGCGCGGGAGGCGTGCGTGCCGGTGCGCGACCGCCCGGTCGCAGCTCACCCGACAGGCTCCGGGACGGTCCGGTCTCCGCCCCCGATGCCCCGAAGCTCTGGTCCAGACCTGGACCGGCCGACTGCTACCGTCGCCCCCAGCAGGACCGCGACGGAACGCGGGATCGTGATCGGTCGGCGGAGGGCCGGAGAGGGGCAGTGCGGTGACACACGGTGCGACGGGCCGGGAAGACGGCGCGGGGCGGGCATACATCGGGTCGTTCACCTCGGCGGGCGGGTGGGGAATCACCGCCGCCGCCGTGGACGGGGAGACCGGGGAGCTCTCCGTCCTCGGTACGACGGACGTCGTGCCCGACCCCTCGTACCTCGTTCTGGGGGACGGACCGGAGCCGGGCGGAAAGGTGCTCTACGCGGTCAGCGAGACCGAGCGCGGCGCCGCCGCGGCCCTCGACGTCACCGGAGACGTGCCGCGGCCGATCGGCGAGATCCGGCCCGTGGACGGCGCGGCGCCGACCCACCTCGCGCGGACGGGAGGCCACCTGCTCACCGCCAACTACGGTTCCGGCAGCGTCAGCGTCCTGTCCGTGCTGCCGGACGGTTCGGTCGGTCCCGTCGGCTCCGTCCTCGCGCACGAGGGAAGCGGCCCGGTCTCCGACCGCCAGCGCGCCCCGCACGCGCACCAGGTACTGTCCGACCCCTCGGGCACCTGGGTGCTCAGCGTGGACCTCGGGACCGACTCCGTGAGGATCTGCGCGCTCGACGGTGCCACCGGGGCGCTGCGCCTGCACGGCGAGACGTCCCTGCGACCGGGCACCGGCCCTCGCCATCTGGCCTTCCACCCGGCGGGCGGCCATGTCTACGTGCTGAACGAGCTCGAACCGACCGTCACCGTGTGCCGGTGGGACGCCGACGCGGGAATCCTGGAGCCCCTCGACGAGGTGTCCGTGCTGCCCGAGGGGACGGAGGCCGGGGAGGGCACGGTGACCTACCCGTCCGAAGTGGTCGTCTCGCACGACGGCCGCTTCCTCTGGACCGCGAACCGGGGGCACGACAGCATCTGCGTCCTGGCCCTCGACGCGACCGGCGGGAAGGCGACCCCGGTCACGACGGTGGACTGCGGCGGGCACTGGCCGCGCGATCTCGTGCTCGACCCCACCGGGCGGTGGCTCTACGCGGCCAACGAGCGTTCCGGGGACGTCAGCTGGTTCGCCGTCGACCCGGCGACCGGAGTTCCGCGCCGAGCCGGTTCGCTGACCGTTCCCGCCGCGTCCTGCGTGGTCTTCGCCTGACGGCCCGTCGCTTCCCGCACATCGCGTGAACGCCGGACGGCCCCGGTTCCCCCGGGGCCGTCCGGCGTTCACGCGACCGGTGGCCGGGCCCGCCCGGCCACCGGTTCAGTGCGCCTGAGCACCCTGCGGCACGGCCGGTGTGATGCCGAGCGCCGTCATGTACATCGACAGCACGAGCTTGCCGATCGCCGGATACGCGCCGAGCGGCTCGGCCGCGGAGCACCCCGCCTCCTTCGCCGCGGCGTCGAGCAGCCCCTCCGGCACCTCGGGGCCGACGAGGTACGGGGCGAGGGCGAGCTGCGCCGACCCGGATCCCGTCAGCTGCTCGGCCACCGAGGCGACGGAGCCGTCCACGTCCAGCGCCGCCGCCATCACCGGAACCGCCAGCCGGGCGGCGAGCAGCATGCCGGTGATCCCGGCCGCCTGCACGGCTTCCTCGCCACCCACGGTGGCCAGCACGATGCCGTCGGCGGCGGTCGCCACGGTGAAGAGCCGGGCACGGTCGGCGCGGGCCAGACCGGCCTCGGAGAGGCGGACGTGGAGCGCCTCGGCGAGCAGCGGATGGGGGCCGAGCACATCTGTCAGCTCCACCTGCGTACCGCTGTCCATCACGGCCTGTCGTATCCGCCGGATCAGGGCGTTGTCCGGCCCCGCGAGCAGGGGCACCACGACGGCGGACGGACCCTCGGGCTCGGCGACCTCACGGCCCGCGGCCCGCGCCTGCTCGTAGCGCGCCACCCGCTCCGCTGCGTTGTGGGCGAGCACGGCCGAGAGCGTGGGGAACTCGGCGTCGTCGCCGTCGATGTAACCGATCCGGGCGTTCAGCCCGGGCAGCTCGGAACGGGCGATGCTGATGATGTCCTCGGCCAGGCTGTGCGTGGCCGGGGCAGGGGTACCGGGAACGGCGAGAACGAGCGCGGCGGCGCCCTCGGGTGCGACCACGGGCTCCGGGCGGCGGTGCCGTCCGGACTGGCGAGGTCGCGGCATTCGTACAGGCAGGCCGGAAGCGGGCCCAGTGGGGGTGCTCATGGCGCCGCATGCTACTGGTTTTGGGTGCCTCTCCGTTCGGGGAGGGCCCAGTCGGGCGTCATCTGTCCGCTTTTATCCGATGAGAGGCTTACCGGCTGACTATTCCGATCTGTCGATTCCTGTCCGAGGCCGCTGTTCAGGCCCGTCGCCCGGTACGCACAGCAGTGCCGGATGACGGGGCAACCGCAGGTCCCCCTTGGCCAACGCCCGCGCGATGGACAGCGCGCCGTCCAGCGGATCACCCGAACCGGGGACCGCTCGTGCCTGCGGGACCTGCCGGGACAACTCCTCGCGCAGGGGGACGAGCAGCGGATCGCCCATCCGGAACAGGCCCCCCGTCAGGGCCACTTCGCAGGGATCGCCGTCGGTTCCCGCCTTCGGGCACACGGCCGCGGCCGCCGCCGCGATGTGCCCGGCGGCTTCTCGCAGAATGCCCGCGGCGACCGGATCGTGCCCGGCGCACGCCCCGACCTCGGGTGCGAACGAGGCAAGTACGGCAGGCCGGTCGGTACGCGGATACAGGAGCCCGGGCAGCTCCGGCGCGGGCCCGAACACCGCCTCCAGCCGGGCCAGCAGGGCGGGGGACCCGCCGCGCCGGCCGTCATGGGCACGCATGGCCGCGTCGAGACCGGCCCGCCCGATCCAGGCGCCGCCTCCGCAGTCGCCCAGCAGATGCCCCCAGCCGTCGGCCCGGCGCCAGTCCGTCAGATCCGTACCCAGCGCGATCATGCCCGTGCCGCCCGCCACGACCGCGCCCGGCCGCTGTCCCACCGCGCCGGCGTACGCGGTCACCGCGTCGGCGGCGAGGGCCGACCGCCGCACCCCGAGCTCCCGTTCCAGGGCGGCGGGCAGTTCGGCGCGCAACTGCCCGCCGAGCGTGGCCATCCCGGCGGCACCGATCGCGACCGAGACGATCCCGGGTCCTGCCCCGGCGCCGTGCCGCTCCAGCATGCGGCGGGCGGCGGGCAGCAGTTGTTCCAGCAGGTGTCCGGCGTCGATCCCGGCCGGACCGGTTCGCACCGGCCGGTCGCAGACCGTCGTCTCCACAGCGCCGTCCGCCTCCACGGTGCCCAGTGCCACGCGCAGCCCGGAGCCCCCCGAGTCCACCCCGAGCACGAAGGGGCCCGACGCGCGGCCCGGCACGTCGCAAGTCGCGGTGGTCCCGGCCGTCACGACCGCCTCCCGCGAGCGCGACGAGTGCCGCCGCGTTCCGGCGTCTGCCCGCGTGACCTCATGGAACGGCTCCAGTACGAGGAGAATTGACGGCGGCAGCCTATCCCGAGCCGTTGGCGAAGGCGCCGGTCGTGCGGAAGCTCGCCGTGAGCACGTGAGCACGTGAGCACGTGAGCACCTGAGCACCTGAGGCGTCGGTCCTGTGGGGATCGGTGTCCGAAAGGTGTCGGCTACGCCGGTAGAGTGATGTTCCGTGGCACCACGACCCTTGAACGAAGTAGTCGAGCCCGGTTGGGCCGAGGCATTGGCCCCTGTCGCCGGACGCGTCGCGGCGATGGGCGATTTCCTCCGCGCGGAGGTCGCGGCGGGCCGCACCTACCTGCCGGCCGGTGCGAACGTCCTCCGGGCGTTCCAGCAGCCCTTTGACGAGGTGCGCGTCCTGATCGTCGGTCAGGACCCCTATCCGACACCGGGGATGGCCATGGGGCTGAGCTTCTCCGTGGCTCCCGAAATACGCCAGCTTCCGGGCAGCCTGGAGAACATCTTCCGGGAACTGCACACGGACCTGGGCCTTCCGCGCCCGTCCAACGGCGACCTGACGCCCTGGACACGTCAGGGCGTGCTGCTGCTGAACAGGACGCTCACCACGGCGCCCCGCAGGCCGACGGCGCATCAGGGCAAGGGCTGGGAGGAAGTGACCGAGCAGGCAATCCGGGCCCTGGTGGCGCGCGACAAGCCCCTGGTGTCCGTGTTGTGGGGGCGTCACGCGCGCAACCTGCGACCGAACCTCGGCGACTACCCGGCGATCGAGTCCGCGCATCCCTCGCCGAGGTCGGCGGACAGCGGCTTCTTCGGCTCGCGTCCCTTCAGCCGCACCAACGAACTCCTGCTCCGCCAGGGAGCCCAGCCGGTGGACTGGCAACTGCCGTAACCGCGGTCGCCGACGGCCGCGCGGTGGAACCTCCCGGCGATCCGGAAGGATCACGGCCCCACCGCCGCGGCCCGGACGCAGAGCACGTCCGGCAGGTGGCGGGCGAGCTGTCGCCACCTGTCCCCGTCGTCGGCGCTCGCGTACACCTCGCCGTTGCGGTTCCCGAAGTAGACCCCGGCCGGGTCGGCGTCGTCCGTGCAGAGCGCGTCCCGCAGCACCGTGCCGTAGTGCGTCTCCTCGGGCAGCCCCGCCGACAGCGGCTCCCAGGAGCGCCCCGCGTCCTCGGTGCGAAAGACCCGGCAACGGTGCCCGGCCGGTACCCGATCGGTGTCGGCGTTGATCGGGAAGACGTAGGCGGTGTCCGCGCGGTGCGGGTGTGCGGCCATGGCGAATCCGAAATCGGAGGGCAGGCCCCGGCCGATGTCCGTCCAGTCGTCCCCCGCGTCGTCGCTCCGGAACACGCCCCAGTGGTTCTGGAGGTAGAGCCGGTCGGGGTCGACCGCGTCCCGGGCCACCTTGTGGACGCACTGACCGAACTCCGGGGCCGGGCCGGGGAGGAAGACCGCCGACACGCCCTTGTTCGACGGCTCCCAGCTCGTCCCGCCGTCCTTGGTGCGGAAGACCCCGGCCGCCGAGACGGCGACCGTCACGGCCCCGGCGTCCCTCGGGTCCGTCAGGACGGTGTGCAGTCCCTCGCCGCCGCCGCCCGGCACCCAGGAGGAGCGCGTCGGGTGCTCCCACAGGGGACGGATGAGCTCGAAGGAGATCCCTCCGTCCGGGGAGCGGAAGAGCGCGGCCGGCTCCGTTCCCGCGTAGACGACATCGGGTGCCTCGGGGCCCGCCGGGTGCAGCTGCCAGACCCGTTCGAGGGACGCGCCGGTGAACCGCGGGAACGTGACGGCGGGTTGGACCGGCTCGGTCCAGGTGCGGCCCAGGTCGTCGGAGTGGAAGACGGACGGCCCCCAGTGCGAACTGGTCCCGCCGACCAGCAGCCGGGGGACCTTCCGGCGGGTGTCGATCGCGATCGAACAGATGGCCTGGGCGTTGAAATGCGGGCCCTCGAACTCCCAGGTGCCCCCGTGCGCCCGGCCGATGAAGAGTCCCTTGCGGGTGCCCACGGTGAGCAGTACTTCGGTCATGGCTGAAACCTCCCGAAATTCCGTTGTGCCGGATACGGGCAAGTCTGCACCCCGCCACCGGCAGAGCCCCGCAGGGCGGCGCACCGTGGTGGGCCCCTGTTGCTCCCGCGGTCGTGGGGGTACGGTGCAGCACGATGGAAAGCGCTTGCGCGATGGGTGGGCGCGACGACCGGTGGACCGAGGAGTACCCGTGACGACCTTCGAAGGACTGCCGGGCGGGGTCGCCGTCTCCCACCTGCGCGTCTACGACTGGCCCGCGACGGACGGCCTGCGCGGCGGTACGCCGCATCTCCATCTCGCCTGTTCCGAGGCGTATGCGGTGGTCGGGGGCGCGGGCTCGGTGCAGACGCTCACCACCTCGGGATTCCGGCAGACGCCGCTGACCCCGGGCGCCCTGGTCCGGTTCACGCCCGGCACGATCCACCGCCTCGTCAACGACGACGACCTGAGGATCGTCGTCCTCATGGAGAACAGCGGGCTGCCCGAGGCGGGGGACGCCGTTCTCACCCTGCCGCCGCGTCACCTGGCGGACGCCGACCGCTACCGGGCGGCGGTCGCCCTTCCCGCCGACGGCGACGAGCCGGAGCGGGAACGAGCCGCGCGTGCGCGCCGGGACCTCGCCGTCGAGGGTTTCCTCGCCCTGTGCCGGGCCACCGAGGCCGGTGATCCCGCACCGCTCGCGGCCTTCCACCGGTCCGCCGCCGCTCTCGTGCGCCCCGGGATCGAGGAGTGGCGGGAGCGCTGGCGGAAGGGCGCCGCCGCCGCTGCCGCGGCGACCGGCAGTCGGCTCGACGCCCTGGGCGGCGGCGACTGCGGGCACCTCGCCGATGCCGTCGTCCATGCCGAACAGCCCTCCGCGCACGGAAGGTTCGGCATGTGCGGTCGGCTGGACGTCTACCGCGGCTGACCGGCCGCCCCGGTGTCGCCGTCGCTGCGGAGAGGGGTGCTCGGGCCGGGCCGGACCAGGACGTGGGTCGTGCTGCCGTCGTCCTCCACCGTGTCGCGCACGTGCCGGAACCCGATCCGGTCCAGCAGCGCCAACGACGCGGCGTTCTCGACGGACACCGTCGCGTACACCTCGGACAGCCCGAGCACGTCGTACCCGTACGAGGTGAGTGTCCGGGCGATCTCGGTACCGAAGCCGTTCCCCCACGCGTCCGGATCCAGGGCGTACACGATTTCGTGACCGTCCACGTCCGGGGAGGGGGACGGTTTGATCTCCGCGTGCCCGATCGGACGGCCGCCGTGCCGCACCACCCACACGTCGAAGAGGTCCCCTGCGTACACCTTGCTGAAGACGCGTTCGAACAGGGCGCGATCCTCGGCCTCGGTGTGTGGCCCGTCGCCTATCCACCGGGACACCCGGATGTCCTGGAACAGTCTCACGAAGAAGTTCTCGTCCGCGGGGGAGTAGGGCTCCAGCAGCAGCCGCTCGGTGCGCAATGTGGGCGTCGACATGACGTGGGACGGTAGAGGGCACGCGCCCGGTCGGCAACGGAATTGATCCGCCCGGGTCCGGTGCCGGGACGCGGCCCTGGCGGACGGGGCGCACGGACGGTTGTCCGGGACGCCGGTGCGTCGGACCGGACGCGTCGGACCGGTACGGGTGTGCTGGAATTCCGGGTGGCGGGGCCGAAGGCGTCCCGCGCCGGGCGGCGGGGTGTGCCGGGCGAGGGGCACGAGAGGGCATCGAGCGAGGAGCGCGGAGCGATGACGAGTGGTGTCGAGGACCATGACGGACGTGCCGCGACCCTGGAGGTGGTCTGCGCCGGGACGGCGGTCGGGGTCCGGGCGGCGTCGCGGTCCGGCGAGCTGTCCCTGATCTGTACCCCCGGCCGTGCCCGGGAGCTGGCGGCGGCCCTCGCGCGCGCGGCGGACGAGGCCGAGAACGCGCACGCGTCGGGGCCGGTGACCGTCGAGGCGCGTGAGCTGCGCCGGGGGGACGTGCGGGACGGCGACCGGGTGATGACGGTGGAGGGCGTACGGGTCGACGGAGCCACCGCCCACGTCACGTGGAGATCCGGCGCCGGACGCGGCTGGAGCCAGGCATACGACGCGGACGCCGCCATCGCGCTCAGGAGGCGTGCCACCTGATCCGCGCGCGGTGGACCGGAGACGCGCGCGGGGTTGCTCCGCGAGGGCGCCCACCGGGCTCTCGGCGCGGTTCCGAGGCGGCCGGGGTGCACGGGGCGCGAGGACGAGCGGGAGGGCTGGGCCGTCGACGGGGCCGTGCGGGTGGCGAAGGGGCTCCGGGCGCACGGCGTGGACCGGCGTGCCTCGGGCGCCCGGCCGTGTCCTCCCCGCGCTCGCCGACCCCATGAGGCCGCGCGCGGTCCGCGAGCCTGCCGCGACGGAATCCGGGCCGACCCGCTCCCGCGTCGATCTGCCGGTGTCCGGGTCCACGTGCACACACCACTTCCGGGTGCCGCGCGAAAGCGGCACCGTGCGGCAGTTCCACCGCCCCACGGCCAGGACGAACGGTCTGCGCCGCGACGGCCCGGAGGCGTTCCTCCCGGGGGCTTCTCGGTACTGTTCTCGACGCCGAGGGCAGGCAGGCGCACCGGGGCGATGGGATTCGGTGGTCCTCCGCGCGTCCGTGCGGTCGCGGCACGGGAGGCCGTCCGGGGGAGGGGCACCGCGTCGTCCTCGGGCCGATTCCTTCGTTTTCCGGGCGAACCGGCCGGGCCGCGGGGTTGTGGAGGGGGCGATCATGACTGATCACGGCTGGTACGACGACAGCGGCCGGCACGACGCGATCCGGCGGGCCGAACGAGCGACGCGGTTCGGCTGGGCGGCGATCGCGGGGGCCGCGGGAGGGCTGGGCTGTGTGCTGATCGCCGTGGCCCTTGTCAGACACGTCCTAGACCAGGGCCCAGGACCTCGTGCCGGGACCGTGCCGGATCAGCGGGCGGGGCCCGGAGTGCATGTACGCGTCACGCGGCGGGCCTGGAACTCCCACCGGTCGCCGCAGCCCATTCCACCAGCAGCCGCTGGTAGTGTTCCTCGTCCTCCGGGGACAGGCAGCCGCCCGAGCGCTGCCACAGCTCACGGATCTCTTTGTTCACCACAGCGGCAGTGCGCGTGGCATCGGAGGGGCAAGGAGAACGGGACATACATACAGGCTAAGGCCCTGATGTGAAAATCCGACCCATTGTGTGTCAGGGACATCTCTCACATGTTCCTCAGGCAACGCCGGGCACCAGTTGGAGCATCCGCAGTCCGTCGGGCCGCTCCTCCACCGGAAGATGGCGCACGAACCGCACGTCGCAGCCCAGTGCGGCCGCCCCGCCGTCCGCGTGACGGTCGTCGCCGACCATCACCACATCCGCCGGATTCTGTCCCAGGAGTGTGCAGGCCGTGTGGAAGAGCCGCGCGTCCGGCTTCTGGACACCGTGTTCGAAGGACAGCACGTAGGCGTCCACCAGGGAGTCCAGGCCGTGTGCCCGGAAGACCGGGCGAAGATCCCAGCCGATGTTGCTGACCACACCGACGCGCGTGCCGGCCTCGCGCAGCGCGCCAAGTACCTCCGCCGCGTCCGGATACGGCCGCCAGGCGTCGGGTGACATGTGCCGCTCGTACAACGCGTCGTACAGCCCCGCATCCGGGAGGGGCACCTGTCGGGCCAGCCCGGTGTACACCCGCCGGTGGAGTTCCGCGCTCTCGTCACGGGTGGCCCAGAGCGGGGCGAGCGAGGCGGGGACGTGCCGGGGGACCGGACCTCCCGGCAGCGCCCCGGCGGCCTCCAGCTCCCGCGCGCACCGCTCGAACTCGGCCTCGTCCATCGTCGGCCCCCGCTCGGTGAGGACCGCGTGCAGCCAGGACCGCACCGATTCGATCCGGAAGAGGGTCCCGGAGAAGTCGAAGAGCACACCCTTGATCCGCATGGACGCGATCCTTCCCGGTTCATGGGCGACGCGGCAAGACTGCCTTTCGGCGCCCCTCGTACCGGTCGTAACCGGCGACGGCGAATCCGGCCAGGGCCGCTCCCAGCAGCCAGCCGCCCAGCACGTCGCTCAGCCAGTGCACCCCGAGATACAGCCGGGTGACGCCGACCCCGGTCACCGAGACCCCCGCCGCCACCAGTGCCGCCCGCCACACCAGAGGGCTCGCGCCACGTCGACGCAGCAGCCAGAGCAGCAGACCGCAGCTCACCATCGCGGTCATCGCGTGACCCGAGGGGAACGCGGCGTAGTGGGCGCAGTCCACCGGATCGGGCCATCGAGGGCGCTCCCGGCCGACCGCGGACTTCAGCCCCTGCTGGAGAACGGAGGACGCGGCCTCGGTCGCGGCGACCCAGGCCGCGATCATCCGGGCTCCGCGCCACCACAGCGTCACCACGGCCACCGCGACCAGCGCGCGCATGGTCCACGGATCCCACACCCAGTCGGTCAGGATCCGGTTCACGCGGACG
Source organism: Streptomyces sp. NPDC014734 (assembly GCF_043083325.1). Classification (NCBI taxonomy): domain Bacteria; kingdom Bacillati; phylum Actinomycetota; class Actinomycetes; order Kitasatosporales; family Streptomycetaceae; genus Streptomyces; species Streptomyces sp. NPDC014734. The sequence continues at coordinate 48,657 of NZ_JBIBYN010000038.1, forward strand.
AGACCGGGTTCCGCGACGGCGTCGCGGTGCAGGCCCCGCGCCACCGACCGGTCCAGTGCCATCAGCGGCGACCAGCGTGCGGTGACCAGGACGAGCAGCACGGTGAAGAGGAGGGCGCAGACCATCGCCGTGCCGAACGGTGTGACACGGGTGCTCGCGCCGACCGGTGGAACGGATGACGGGGACGGCATGAAGGGATCTTCGCGGAAAACCGCGGTCCGCGGCTATCGCAGAGCGCTGAGTCCCGGAATGAAGGCCACGAGAAGCGGGACCACCGGTACCAGGGCCGCCGCGGCGGTCAGCCGGAGCCGACGGCCCGCGGTGAGCCGTTCCACCGGAGTCAGGAGCCGGTTCACCCGCTGCGGCAGTTGGGCATCGGGTGTCGGACAGGGCCCGAACACGCCCCGGTCCTCGTTGAGTTCGACAAGGGCCAGCGCGGTGGTCAGCCGCCCGAACCGCTTCGACGCCATGTCGTCCGCGGCCAGTTCGACGAGTCGGTGCATCTCGTCGCGGAAGGCCGCGAACACCGGTACCTGCGGGAATCCGGTGGCGAGCGCGTCGGAACAGCGCAGCAGCCAGTCGTGCCTGGCCCTCGCGTGCCCCTGCTCGTGAGCGAGGACCGCATCGAGCTGACGGCCCTTCAGGCGACCGAGCGCCGCGGTGGTGATGACCAGCTGAGGCGCCGCGCCCGGAAGCCACCAGGCGTCCGGACGCTCTCCCTCCAGCACGACGAGCCGTCCGCTGCCCGGCTCCTCCCCGGGCATCAGCGGCGAACGCACCAGCAACGAGGCCCGGCGCCGCCTGCGACGAACCTGGGCGCGGTGAATCTCGCGGACCAGCATCGCCGCCGTCCACACCCCGCCGAGTGCCAGCAGCACGGCCATGGCCGCCGACCATCGGCCGTGCCCGCCCAGCGCGTACGCCTCCACCACGGCGCGCGGCGCGGGCGCGAACACATGCCCGCGCACCGCCTGCCAGGCGGCAGCCGCGCTGAACGTCATGGACAGCGCGAAGGACAGCAGCACTCCGGCCACCACGCACTGCCATACCCACAGCGCGACGACGGGTTCCCGTTCCGGCCACCGCGCCCGCGCTATCAGCCGCGGGGTCACGACAGCGGCCAGTGCACCGAGCAGGAGCAGCGCGAGGGAGACCAACATGGCGTCAGCCTATGAGCGGCGCGGTACCCACGGGTATGGCCGTGCGAGGCAAGTGACGCACGCCACGGTTTGGCCCGAGCCGTGTCTCACAACGTGAGCAGCATCGCGAACATGGCGATTCCCATCGTCAGCCGGCAGGCGAGAGCGAGCTCGGGCCGTGCCGCCCAGCCGATCCCGGCCGACCCCCCGCCCACGTCGCCCGCCATGGCGGCCACCGGTATCAGCCGGGCCCCCGACCGCAGTACGTAGAACGCGTAGTACGCGAGCAGCAGACCGGTCAGCGCGGGTACGCCCCCGGCCGACGCCATCCCGCCGTGACCCGCGTGACCACCGTGCGCGGCGCCACCGCCCGGCGACATCGCCACCGCCATGTAGACCATCGCGGCCGAGCCGACCAGGTGGTGCAGATGGTGGCCGTCGCGCCGGGAGAACCACAGCGCGCGCAACGAGGCGGCGCCGAACAGCACCGCGTACACTGCCCATCCCCACGCGGGCGGCGTCATGACGGCCGTGGGCACCGCCATGGCGGCCATGCCGAAGCCCATCAGCGCCTCCGCACGGGCCGTCCTGCGCCCTTCCCCGGTCTCGCCGCGCGTGCGCAGCAGGCAGTAGGCGCCCGTCGCCACGCACAACGCCATCAGCAGCCAGCCGGACATCGCCGGTCCGTGCACGGCGCACCTCCCCTGGACGTACCAGTCGTCCCCTGGGTCGATGCCCGGGCACGCACACGCGTACGCGGCGCACTGGGGCAAAAGGGGAGCGCGCGAGGGAGTGTTCTCCTTCGCGCGCTCCACGGGTCCGGCTCGTGCGCCGTGTCGCCCCTCCGGTTCGGTCAGCCGGTCGTGAGGGACTTGAAGGCGCGCGCCTGCTCGGTGATGGCGCGCTCGGTGGGGAGCCGTTCCATCGAGGAGGCGCCGAAGAACCCGGCGATCCCGGTGGTGTGCTCCAGGACGTAGCGGGCGTCCTCGGGCTCGGCGATGGGTCCGCCGTGGCAGAGCACGATGATGTCGGGATTGACGCGCTTCGCGGCGTCGTGCATCGCCTGCACCGCCGTCGCCGCCTGGTCGAGGGTGAGCGCGGTGGCGGCGCCGATGGACCCCTTGGTGGTCAGCCCGACGTGCGGCACGAGGACGTCCGCACCGGCCCGCGCCATGTCGGCGGCCTGCTCGGGATCGAAGACGTAGGGCGCGGTCAGCAGGTCCCGCTCGTGGGCCTGGCGGATCATGTCGACCTCCAGACCGAAGCCCATGCCGGTCTCCTCAAGATTCTCGCGGAACTTCCCGTCGTACAGACCGACGGTCGGGAAGTTCTGCACACCGGTGAAGCCGACGGCCTTCAGCTCGTCGAGGAAGTTGCCCATGATCCGGAACGGGTCGGTGCCGCACACTCCGGCGAGCACCGGGACGTCCCGCACCACGGGGAGGACCTCCCCGGCCATGTCCAGCACGATGGCGTTGGCATCGCCGTAGGGCAGCAGACCGGCCAGCGAGCCGCGGCCGGCCATCCGGTAGCGCCCGGAGTTGTAGATGATCAGCAGGTCGACGCCGCCGGCCTCCGCGCACTTGGCGGACAGACCGGTGCCGGCGCCCGCGCCGATGACGGCCTTGCCGGCCCGGACCTGTTCGGTGAGGCGTGCCAGGGCTTGGTTGCGGTTCACGGAAGGCTCCTGTTCGGTAGCGATTTCGGCAGGGGTTCTGCGGGGGCGCGGCGCGGACGGGCGTGCGGGTTCTCGGGGTCCGCGCCGCGCGGCCGATCACGCGGCTCCGGAGTGTCCGGGCCGGGCGGGCGCGGGAAGGTCAGGTGTTCGGGCGCGCGCGGTCGGCTTCGCCGATCAGCCGGTGGAGGAGGTCGGCGGCGGCCACGGCGAAGGCCGGGTCGTTGAGATGTGCGTCGACCTCGCGCAGTTCCACCGCGCTGCCCTCCAACGCCCTGCTCAGGGCGGCAAGCCCTGCCGTGTCGGCCTCCGGGTCCTGGAACGGGCCACCGGGCGCGTCCACGGCGGAGACGCCGCCCATCGGCCACAGGACCGCCGCGGGCCCGTGCGCCGCGGCGAGCTTCCGGCCCATGAGGGCGCCGAGTTCCGTCATCTCGTCGGCCGTGGTGCGCATCAGGGTGACAGTGGGGTTGTGCACGAGCAGATCGCGCTCGGCGAAGCGTCCCGGCACCGTTTCCCGGGCACCGAAGTTGACCATGTCCAGGGCGCCCGGCGCGACGACCTGGGGCAGCCCGGCCGCGCCGGCCGCGGTCAGCCGGTCCGGCCCGGCGCTGAGCACGCCGCCGACCAGTTCGTCCGCGAGTTCGGTGGTGGTCAGGTCCAGGACGCCCGCGAGGAAGCCGTTGGCGGCGAGTTTCTCCAGGGCCCGTCCCCCCGCTCCCGTGGCGTGGAAGACGAGAACCTCGTAACCCAGTTCGTCCAGGCGCCGCCGGGCGGCGTCGACCGCGGGCGTGGTCACGCCGAACATGCTGGCACCGATCAGCGGCCGCCCCTGCGGGGGCGGTCCGCTCATGGCGCGCTCGTGGTGGGCGGCCATGCCGGCGGCCGCCGCCACCGCGTTCCCCAGGATCAGGGACGACACCGAGTTGATACCCGCCACGTCCACCACGCTGTACATCATCGTGATGTCGCTGCTGCCCACGTACGGCGACACGTCCCCGCTCGCCATGGTGGACACCAGCAGCTTCGGAACGCCGACGGGCAGCGCCTGCATGGCGCGGGCGGCGATGAACGACCCTCCGCTGCCGGCCACCGCGAGGACCGCGTGCAGCCGGCCCTCCCGGTGCAGATCGCCGACGACGAGTTCGACGCCCTCGGCCATGGCGGTCACGGCCGCGCCGCGGTCCCCGGCGGCGCGCAGCGCGTCCAGGTCGTGCCCGGCCCGCCGTGCGACGGCTGCGGCGTCGACATCACCTGCGGGGCCGCCCTGCGGCGGCGGCAGCACGCCCGCGTCGACGAGCACGACCTCGCAACCCGCCTCGCGCAGCCGCGCGGACAGCCACGCGTACTCCGCCCCCTTGGTGTCCAGCGTCCCGACGAGCACCACCGTCGCCATGTTCTTGCTCCTTTGCAATGGCCTTCTCCCGATCATGTGCCAGGGGTCCGGGGGCGGCAAAGGCCACTTGACGGCAATTGGCCTGTGACAGGCGATGATGGGTGCATGGACCGCATTCCTCCCACTCGTCTGTCGCGTCTGCTGACCGGGTGGTCCAAGGGCGGCGCGGACGCGCTGCCGCGGCTGCTCGCCCAGGCGCTGCGCGAGCTGGCGCAGCGCGGAGACGTCGCGGCGGGCACCGTGCTGCCGTCGCAGCGTGCGCTCGCGACGGCGCTCGGCGTCAGCCGTTCCACGGTGACGGCCGCGTACGGTCTGCTGGAGGCCGGCGGATGGCTGGAGAGCCGGCAGGGCAGCGGCTCCCGGCTGCGCGGATCGGGGGGAGTGGGGGAACCGGCGACCGAGGGGCGCCTGGCCAGCTTCGGTACCAGGGACGGGGTCATCGACCTGTCCAGCGGCGCGCTGGACGGCCTGCCCTCGGTCGCGGCGGCGGTCGGTTCGCTGACCGCCCGCGACCTCACCGCGGCCCTGGCCGACGACGGGTATCAGCCGTACGGGCTGCCCGCACTGCGCGAGGCGGTCGCCGAGTACCACCGTGCGGCGGGCCTGCCGACCTCGCCGGAACAGATCTTGGTCACCGCCGGTTCCCAGCAGGCCGTCTGGCTGATCACCCAGGGGCTGGTCGAGCCCGGCGACACCGTGATCGTGGAGGACCCGACCTATCGGGGGGCGCTGGAGGCGCTACGGGCCCGCGGTGCCCGCCTGGTACCGCTGCCCGCGGACGCCGCCCACGGCGACAACGCCGCCGCGCTGGCCCGACTCGCCGGGCACGTCCGCCCCCGTCTCGTCTACCTGCAGCCCTCCGTCCACAACCCCACCGGCCGCGGCATGGACGAACGCACCCGCCGCGCCTGGGCGACCGTCCTCGCCGAGCAGGGCCTGTACACCGTCGAGGACAACGCCTACGCGGAACTGTCACTGGACCACGACGAGGCGCCGGTCTCGCTGGCCGCCCGGCTGCCCGCCGCGGGCGCCGCCACCGTCGGTACCCTGTCCAAGCTCTTCTGGGGCGGCCTGCGGCTGGGCTGGATCCGCGCCTCCACCACGGTCATCCGCCGGCTTGCCGACATCAAGAGATCCGTCGATCTGTCCTGCCCGGTGGTCGAGCAGATGCTGGCGGTGAAACTGCTCCGGCATCTGCCCGAGGCCCGCGCCCGCCGCCGCTCCCGGCTGCGCGAGCGCCTCGCGGAGACCGAGCGGCTCCTGCGCGCGCGGCCGACCGGCTGGCGGTGGGAACGACCCGCCGGAGGTTCCGCGCTCTGGGTGGAGATGCCCGGTACCGACGCCGAGGCCACCGCCCAGATGGCCCGCCGCGCGGGCGTACTGATCGTTCCCGGCCCCGCGTTCTCCGCCGTGGACGGCTTCCGGCACCACATCCGCCTCCCCTTCGCGGATCACGACGGCCGCCTGGAGAGGGCTCTGCCCGTGCTCGTCGACTGCGCCGAACGCTGCCGCGCCCCGCACTGACCGCCAGTCGCCGGACGCCGGATCCCCGTACAGCCCGGCGGTCCCGCCGAACAGCCGGAGGGCGCCGGGCCCCTTGTCCGCCGTCGGCTTCGTGACCGCGTCCGGCCCCTTCTCGCGCGCCCCCTTCTCGCGCGCCCCCTGCCGGGCGCTGCCCCCGGCGGCCCCCAGGTGTCCGTGGCGCGCGCCGCAGGAACCCGCGGTCCGGGTGGAATCGGCAGTCGGCCGCTCGACGGCAGTGGCCGCCACCGTCCAGCCGGCGAGAACGGACGACGTCTCAGGGACGATGGCGCAGCGGGTGGTCCGCCGGTACCTCCACCACGACGATGCGGTGCCCGTCCGGATCTCGGATCCACATCTCGACGAGCCCCCACGGCTCGCGCAACGGCGGCCTCGACACCTCCACCCCCCGGGCCGACAGCTCCTCGTGCGCCGCCCGGACGTCCGCGACCTGGAGCCACAGCGAGAGCCCCGGCACCGGGGGCTCGGCCGCGCGCCCGGAGACCTCAAGGAAGCCGCCGCCGAGGAAGTAGACGGTGCCCCGCTCGGGCCCGGTCCCGAACTCCCGGTAGACGGGAAGCCCCAGGGAATCGCCGTAGAAGCTCCGTGACCGATCGGGATCGGTCGGCCGCAACAGGATCCGGCTGCTCAGTACGTGAACCATGAGCGGGACTCTAACGACCCCGTCCGTGACGGGCGGTGGAGGCGAGGAGGGCATTCGGCGCGCCGTCGTGTCCTGCGCACTCGCGTGCGGCGCACTCCCGTACGGGCCCGTCCGCGAGTGCGCCGGCCCGCACGTCCGGGGCGGAGGGCCCGGTGTGGCGCCGCAGGCCCTCCCGGTCTCCCGGTTCACGGGCGTGGCCCGGCGCGTCGGCACCGGGATACGCTGCTGCGGCACGGTCGCAGCGCAGAAACGGAGAGCCACCGCCATGGACACCACCCTCGCCGGGGAATCCGGACAGCTGACGTTCCGCGACGCGGTCGACGCCGATGTGCCCGTCCTCGTCCGGCTGATCGAGTCGGCGTACCGGGGGGACTCCAGCCGCGCCGGATGGACCACCGAGGCGGACATCCTGGAGGGGCAGCGGACCGACCCGGAGGGTGTCCGCCAGATCGTCGAGGCCCCCGGCAGCCGTCTCCTCGTGGTGGAGCACGGGGGAGAGCTCGTCGCCTGCTGCCAGTTGGAACACCGCGGCGACGCGGCCTACTTCGGGATGTTCGCCGTCCGTCCCGCACTGCAGGGTGCCGGTCTCGGCAAGGTGGTCATCGCCGAGGCGGAGCGCGTGGTGCGCGAGAGCTGGGGGGTGACGGAGATGCACATGACCGTGATCTCCCTGCGTGAGGAGCTCATCGCCTGGTACGAGCGGCGCGGCTATCGCCGTACGGGCGAGTTCAGCCCCTTCCCGTACGGCGACGAGCGCTTCGGCGTGCCTCAGCGCGACGACCTCGCGTTCGAACTCCTGATCAAGGATCTGGTCCGGCCGGAGCGCTGACCGGGCTCCTGATCAGATCGTGGACCGGCCGACGCGGCGAATCTCCGGGTGGTCCGTGGTGGCGGCGTCCAGCCGCAGGGCATGTGCCAGCCGCAGATGGTCGTGGGTGTTCACCACCCAGCCGATGACCCTCAGCCCCTCGGCGTGCGCCTGCTCGACCACCTCCAGGGTGAGGCGGCGGATGTTCAGCGCCAGCGTCGCCGCGCCCACCGCCTTCGCCCGGTCCACCACGTCGCCCTGCCAACGGCTCGCGATGAGCACGGTCCGTACCCCGGGCACCAGTGGGGCGATCTCGGCGATCGCTTCGTCGTGGAACGACGACACCTCGACCCGTTCGACGAGGCCGCGCCGCAGCATCACGTCCGCCAGCGCGCGGGCGGCGGCCACATCCTTGATCTCCGCCTGCACGGGCGCCCGCACGGCGTCGAGGACCTCCTCGAAGACGGGTACCCGCTCGCCCCGGCCGGCATCGAGTTCACGCAGCTCGGCGAGGGTCTTCTCGGCGATCGGGCCGCTGCCGTCCGTCGTGCGGTCCACGTCGGCGTCGTGCATGACGACCAGCGCGCCGTCCTTGCTCAGATGGAGGTCGAGCTCGATCGCGTCCATCCCGGCCCGTTCCGCGTGGACGAACGACCGCAGGGTGTTCTCCGGTTCCGCACCCATCACTCCGCGGTGACCGATGATGAGAAATGACAAGGCGACTCGCTTTCGTCGACGGTGTTCCCCCGCGGCTCCTACCCACCGCTCGTCGTGTCATCGCGGCGATCCGGTCGGCCGACGCGGGGAGGCCGCCGCCCGCGGGGGACGGGGCGAGGGCGTGCCCGCCCGTTTCGGCGGCGCCGAGCAGGAACCCGGTGACGACGGCGGCGACGAGAACGGCGCGCATGCTCACGCGGTGGATCTCCCGAGGTGAGGCGTAGGGCGGACACGGTCCGTCCTACCGGTGGGCGTCCGTGGCCGCGAGTCCCCTCATCCATGGGTGGGCGCGCCGCGCGCGACCGTTGCCGCTCGTGCGTACGAACATCCGGGGCTCGGCCACCGAGCCGGTGCGGCTGACGGAAGTGGCCGTCATCACGGTTTCGCGCAGGAAAAATCACGGTCCCCATGCGATGTGGCAGGATAATTTACTGAGATCCACTTGTCTGGAGGAACCATGCGCGGATACGGTTATTTGACGCAAGGTTCTCCTGTGGAGGAAGTGTTATGACGGAAATTCTTGTGCACGACGTTGCCGCAGGTGACCTGGCCACGGACCGGCGGGTGGTCGACGATCCCGCGTGGCCCCTGCTCAAGAATGCCGTGGAGGAGATCCGCCCCTGGCAGTCGAAGGACGGCTCCATCGACTTCGACGCCGAGGGCGCGCCGTCGGCCGCTACCGCCGGGGCCGCGCTGGACCGGGTGGTCTCCGCGATCGAGCAGCTCTCCCCGCTGCTCCCGCACGACGCCGCGTACCATCGCGCGCTCGTCGCGGACCTGCGCCGCTGGGCCGGGGGCGGCTTCGGGGTGCCGGACTTCCTCGACTCGCTGCTCGCCTTCCAGCCGGCCAGGGGGCGCGCCGACGGCGTGCAGCACCTCGTCGTCTTCGCCATGTACACGCAGAACGGTAATCCGGACCGCAACCTCGAAGCCGTCGTGCTCCGGATGGTCTGGCCCGAGTGGCTGGCCGACCTCGAAGCCACGCGCTACGACAACCCGCTCTTCTGCGGCATCACCTTCGAGGACTTCACGTCCGGTTACGACACCAACTCCGCCGTGCTCTTCCCGGAGACCGTCGCCGTGCGCGAGGCCCCCGAGCGCTTCAGCTGGGGCGGCATCTTCTGCGACCGCGAGGCCGCCAGGTTCCGCCGGGTCACCGACGCGGCCGTCGGGATCCTCGGCGTCGAGCTGCCCGACAGCATCCGCGAGATGGTCGCCGACCAGCAGCGCTGCGAGCAGGCCTTCGTGCTCTGGGACATGATCCACGACCGGACGCACAGCCACGGGGACCTGCCCTTCGACCCCTTCATGATCAAACAGCGTCAGCCGTTCTGGATGTACGGGCTGGAGGAGCTGCGCTGCGACCTCACCGCCTTCAAGGAGGCCGTGAAGCTGGAGGCCGACGGCTTCCCGCAGGGCCGCGACGTGCAGTACGCCGTGCTGTTCGACCGGATGTTCCGCTTCCCCGTCACCGGGGAGCGCGTCCGCAACTACGACGGCCTCGGCGGACAACTGCTCTTCGCCTACCTCCACAAGCACGACGTGGTCCGCTGGACGGACAACACGCTGAAGATCGACTGGGACCGTGCCCCGCAGGTCACCAACCAGCTCTGCGCCGAGATCGAGACGCTCTACCGCGACGGCATAGACCGCCCCAAGCTCGTGCACTGGTTCGCCGCGTACGAACTGGTCTCCTCCTACCTGGCCCCGCACCCGGGTTCGCGCTGGGCGAAGGGCCCGGAGGCGCTGGATCTGTCACAGCCGCCGCGTAAGCTCGTCGACGATGTGCTTCCGGACGAGTTTCCCCTGAGCATGTTCTATGAGGCGCTCTCCAAGAAGCTGAAGAACGTGATCGCCTCGACCAAGGGGATCACCGCCGCGGATGCCGAGCGGGCAGCCGCGTGAGCGCCGGGCACGAGGAGGCGGTGGCCATGAACGGAAACGGCAACGGGAGCGGTGCTCTCGAAGGCGCCGTGGTCGCGGTGGCAGGGGCCGCGGGCCCGGCCGGCCGGGCCGCGCTGCTGCGGCTGGCTGAGGCCGGGGCGACCGTCGTCGCCTCGGACGCGGACGCCGCCCGCCTGGCCGAGGCGGTCGACGCCGCGCGCTACGCCCACGGCGGAGCCACCGTCACCGGCGACACGGTGGATCTGCTCGATCTCGCGGCCACCCGCGACTGGGCGGAGAAGACGGAGAAGGAGTTCGGCCGGATCGACGGCCTGGTCCACCTCGTCGGCGGCTGGCGCGGCAGCGCGGGCTTCGCCGAGACCGACCTCGCCGACTGGAACCTGCTGGAGAAGCTGCTGATCCGCACGGTGCAGCACACCTCGCTGGCCTTCCAGGCGGGGTTGCAGCGCAGCGACCGGGGACGCTACGTGCTGATCAGCGCGGCCGGTGCGAGCAAGCCCACCGCGGGAAACGCCGCCTACTCCGCGTCGAAGGCGGCGGCCGAGGCGTGGACGCTGGCGCTCGCGGACGCCTTCCGCAAGGCGGGGGGCGACGAGGGGCCCAGGACCGCGGCTGCCATCCTGGTCGTCAAGGCACTGGTGCACGACGCGATGCGCGCCGAGCGCCCGAATGCGAAGTTCGCGGGCTTCACCGACGTCAAGGACCTGGCGGACGCCATCGTCGGCGTCTGGGACCGGCCCGCCCCGGAAGTGAACGGAAAGCGCCTGTGGCTGACCCCGCAACCGTAAGGACCGACGCGCGACGTCACCACGATCCGCGGGTGCGCGGTTTCGCCAGTGACAACTACGCGGGTACGCACCCGGAGATCCTCGCGGCCATCGCCCTCGCCAACGGCGGTCACCAGATCGCCTACGGCGAGGACGAGTACACCGGGCACCTCCAGCGCGTCATGCACAGCCACTTCGGCCCCACCGCCGAAGCCTTTCCGGTCTTCAACGGAACGGGTGCGAACGTCGTCGCCCTCCAGGCGATGACCGACCGCTGGGGCGCGGTGATCTGTGCCGAGTCCGCCCACATCAACGTGGACGAGTGCGGTGCCCCGGAGCGGGTGGGCGGCCTCAAGCTGCTCACCGTGCCCACCCCGGACGGCAAGCTCACGCCCGAACTCATCGACCGGCAGGCGTACGGCTGGGACGACGAGCACCGGGCCATGCCGCAGGTCGTCTCGATCACCCAGAACACCGAGCTGGGCACCGTCTACACCCCCGACGAGATCCGCGCGATCTGCGATCACGCCCATGGTCACGGCATGAAGGTCCATCTGGACGGCGCCCGGATAGCCAACGCCGCGGCGTCGCTGGACGTGCCGATGCGCACGTTCACCAACACCGTCGGCGTCGACGTCCTCTCCTTCGGAGGCACCAAGAACGGCGCGCTCTTCGGCGAGGCCGTCGTCGTGCTCAACCCGGACGCGGTCCGCGCCATGAAGCACCTGCGCAAGCTGTCGATGCAGCTCGCCTCCAAGATGCGTTTCGTCTCCGTACAACTGGAGGCGCTGCTCGCCGGGGACCTGTGGCTGCGCAACGCGCGGCACGCCAACAGCATGGCCAGGCGGCTCGCGGAGGGCGTGCGCACGGTGGGCGGTGTGGAGATTCTCCACCCGGTCCAGGCCAACGCCGTCTTCGCCCGGCTGCCGCACGAGGTGAGCGAGCGCCTGCAGAAGCGCTTCCGTTTCTACTTCTGGGACGAGGCGGCCGGTGACGTCCGCTGGATGTGCTCCTTCGACACGACCGAGGACGACGTCGACGCGTTCATCCTCGCGCTGAAGGACGAGATGGCGGGATAACCCGGCGCGAAGCGTGAATGGGTATGCGGTCGACCGGAAAGTCATTGACTCTGGTCGGTCGCATGCCTAGAGTCGACCGCCATGGAGATGATCCAGGAAGTACCGGAGCTTTCCGCCTATCTTGCCGCCGATGAGGCCATTGATCACGAGCATGCGCTCATCCGGCACACGGTCGCCGCTCTGCAAGAAGATGCCACCGATGCATACGCATACGCTGCCGCCGCCTACGCCCTGGTGCGTGACACCATCGCGCACTCCGCCGATTCCGGTGATGCGCGGGTCTCCTGGCGCGCCTCCGACGTCCTCGCGACACGCAACGGCATCTGCCACTCCAAGTCCCATGCCCTGGCCGCGCTCCTTCGCGCGGCCGGCATCCCCACGGCCCTCTGCTATCAGAAGCTCGTCGAGGACGACGGTGGGCCCGGGCCCGTGCACGGTCTCGTCGCGGTCCGGATGCCCGGCCGTGATCGCTGGGACCGTCAGGACCCCCGCGGCAACAAACCGGGGGTCGACGCCCGGTTCTCGCTCGACGGTGAGCGTCTGGCGTGGCCCGTCCGGCCCGAGCTCGGCGAAGTGGACTATCCGGCGCTCCACGCGGCGCCGCATCCGGCGGTGCTGAGAGGCCTGCGGGCCGCGGCCGACCGCGCGGAGCTGTGGCGCACGCTTCCGACGGAACTCTGACCCTCCCGCGCGGGGACGGCCGCCGCCCGGACGGAGCCGTACCCCGGGGCGAGGACCGTCATCGACACCCGGAGTGACGTTTCGGCTCGGATCGAGCGGGAGCCGCCTCAGCCCCTCGCGCGCACCTCGGCCGGCGTCGGGGCCGTACCACCGAGGTGTGCGGGCACCCACCAGGTGTCGCCCGCGTCCTTCGGGCGTACCGGGTAGGCGCGCTGGGCCGCTTCGAGAAGCTCCTGCACCCGTTCCCGCAGCCGCCGGGTGATGGCGCCCGCGTACTGGTCGGACGGTGCCTCGACCGCCTCGCCCACCCGGATCGTGACGGGCACGTGGTTGCGCTTGAAATTACGCGGCCGGCCCTTGGTCCACAGTCGCTGCGTCCCCCAGACCGCCGTCGGGATCAGCGGTACTCCGGCCTCCTGGGCCAGCCGGGCGGCCCCCGACTTGAAGCTCTTCAGCGTGAACGACTCCGAGATGGTGGCCTCGGGGAAGACCCCGACGATCTCGCCGGAGCGCAACGACGCGAGCGCGTGCGCGTAGGCGTCCTCGCCCTGCTTGCGGTCGACGGGGATGTGCTTCATCCCGCGCATCAGCGGGCCGGAGACCTTGTGGCGGAAGACCGACTCCTTCGCCATGAAGCGGACGAGCCTCTTCTGCGGCAGTGCGGCGAGACCGGTGAAGACGAAGTCCAGGTAACTGATGTGATTGCTGACCAGCACCGCGCCACCGGTCTTCGGGATGTGCTCCGAACCCCGAACGTCGATCTTCAGGTCCAGCGCCTTGAAAAACGTGCGAGCGGCGCCGATGACCGGTCGATAGACGAGTTCTGCCATCTGAGGGGAGACCCTTCTCCAGCGCCTGGGGAGGGTTCTCCCGGCGGAAGTTACGCAGCCGTAGGTTTTCGGCATTGGGCCGATCGTGCCCCATGCGCGACGCGGTGGCCAGTCCCGGAGGGCGTGGGGCGCGAGATTCTCGTCACGTACGGCCGCGCCGGGGAATGCCCCGGTGTCCGGCGCTGCTGACTCCCCGGGGGAGACCCGACGGGAGGGCGAAGGTGGAGGGGCGCATGCGCGGGAACACGTGGGGAGCGGCCCAACTGGGGGCGGAACTGGGGGAGAGGGCGACCCTGGTGCAGTTCTCCAGCGCGTTCTGTCAGCCCTGCCGGGCCACCCGCCGCGTACTGGCCGAGGTGGCGCGGATGGTGGAAGGTGTCGCCCACATCGAGATAGACGCCGAGGCGCATCTCACTCTCGTGCGCGAGCTGGAGATCAGCCGGACGCCGACGGTGCTGGTCCTCGACGCGGACGGCCGGATCGTCCGCCGCGCCGTCGGGCAGCCGCGCACCGCCGATGTCGTCGCCGCACTGGGCCGGGCGATGTGACGGACCGTGATGCATCTCCCACATCGCGGGACACGCTTGACCGCGCCCGCCGCCTGTCGTCAGTCTGACGGCATGCCGCCGGAACTCCTTCTCTACGGCCGGGTCCACGTGGACCTCGCCCGCAACGCGAGTGCGCGCTGTCCGGGTGCCTGAGCACTCACGGCCCCCTGTACTCCTCGCGCAGAAGGACATCTTCATGACGGCTTCGCCTGAGCTCGGCACCGCTCGTACGGCCTCTCCCGAACTCTTCCGCTCGGTCTTCCGGCAGCACGCCGCCGGTGTGGCGGTGATCACCGCCATGGGCGACCGGCCCGTCGGCTTCACCGCCACCTCCCTCAATTCCGTCGCGGCCACCCCTCCGCTCGTCTCCTTCGGCGTGGGCACCTCGTCCTCCAGCTGGCCGGTCGTCGCCGAGGCGGAGCACATCGGCGTCCACATACTCGGTGAGCACCAGCGGGAACTGGCGGCCACCTTCGCCCGCAGCGGCGCCGACCGATTCGGCCCCGCCACCTCCTGGCGCAGCGGGCCCGAGGGGGTGCCGGTGCTCGACGGCGTGTCGGCCTGGCTGGTCTGCCGTGTGGTGTCCCGCGTCCCGGCGGGGGACCACCGCATCGTGATCGCGCAGGCCGTGGTCGGTGATCCGGCCGGCGGCGGGCGCCCACTCCTCTACCACCAGGGCCGTTTCAACGCGCTGCGGGACTGAGTGCTCCCGAGCGGCACAGGGGTGTCGCGCGTTGGCCACATCACAGTTCCGAGCGCTTGCCCATGGGTAGGTCACTGGATGTACTGGCTAGTAATATTTCTGTCGGAGCGCCGGTCGCCCCGACCGGAAATCGCCCCATCAGGCGCCTATGCTGCGTGCAACAAGGCAGCCCGGAAATGACGATGCA
>NZ_JBIBYN010000039.1:0-59949 GCF_043083325.1 Streptomyces sp. NPDC014734
CGGCGATTCCAACCCTACCAGATTCTTTTTCCGTTCCGTTTCCGGTTCGGAATTCAATTCCGGTCGACCGTTGGAGTGGTCTTTTGCCTTTCGGCATGTCCGCTACGTTAACCGATTTCTCGGGCGACTCATAATCGAGTCGCCTTTCCCGAATTACGGCATGTCGAACTCCCACCTTGAAGGTGTGAGTCGGAGGTAGTGGTTTGCCGTTTCGGGATGCTTCGTTGCGATCGGATGGACCGCGGCGACAACATCGCCTCTTCAAACGGCTCGGACTACGTTAGGTGGTTCGCCCGGGCGAGTCAAGTTTCACGCGGCGGCGCGGCACATGGGCCCTGTAGGGGCTCACCGTCGGGTCGCCGTCGATCCAGAAGCGCCACGGGTGGGTGGCTCCGTCGCCGCCCACCCCGGTACGCGGGCCGTTGCGCACCCGATCACGAGGTGGTGGGCTGCCGTGCAGCACGGACAGCGGGGCCCCGGGGTGGGCGATGACGTCGGTGCCGTTCAGTGCGCGGTCGATGTCCAGGGCTGTGGCCAGCCGCGCCGGTCCCTTGGCCAGTTCCCTGTCATGGCGGGCCGAGACCCGACGTCCCCGGGTGAGTTCGGCGCCCACCCGGACCTCGCCCGCGCGGAGCAGGACACCACTGGCCATTCCTTCCGGGCCGCACACCAGGTTGAGGCAGTGCCACATGCCGTAGGTGAAGTAGACGTACGCATGGCCGGGGGGTCCGTACATGACGCTGTTGCGCGAGGTGCGGCCCCGGAACGCGTGCGATCCGGGATCGACCTCACCGGCGTACGCCTCCACCTCGGTGAGCCGGAGCTCGATGGGGCCGTCGGGCGTGGCACGTACCAGGGTGCGGCCCAGGAGGTCCGGGGCCACGTCCAGTACGGGGCGGTCGAAGAAGTCGCGTGTCAGCGGAGTACGTTCCGGGCCCTCGGTCATGGGCGTCGAGAGTACCGGGGAACCGTCGGCGGTCCCGGCGCGTATCCAGTAGGACTTGGTAAGGATCGAGGAGGAGTGGACATGGGCTTCAAGCGGCTGCTCGCGAGTCTGGGTGCCGGTGGTGCTTCGGTGGAGACCGAGCTGACCGAACTCAATGTCGTACCGGGCGGAGTCGTCCAGGGCGAGGTGCGGATCCAGGGCGGGAGTGTGGATCAGCAGATAGAAGGACTCTCCGTGGGACTGCAGGCCCGGGTCGAGGTCGAGGGACAGGACACGGAGACCAGACAGGACATCGAGTTCACCAGGCTCCGCCTCGGCGGCGCGTTCGAGGTGCGGGCCGGTGCGGTGCACGTCGTGCCGTTCGGGCTCGAAATCCCGTGGGAGACTCCGGTCACGATGTTCGCCGGTCGGCATCTGCACGGAATGAACATCGGCGTGACCACGGAGTTGGAGATCGCGCGGGCGGTGGACCCGGGCGACCTGGACCCGGTCAACGTGCACCCGTTGCCGGCGCAGGAGGCCATTCTCGACGCCTTCGGGCAGCTCGGTTTCCGGTTCCGAAGCGCGGACATGGAGCGCGGTCACATTCGCGGCACACGTCAGCGGCTGCCCTTCTACCAGGAGATCGAGTTCCACCCGCCGGAGCAGTACCGCGGCCTGAACCAGGTGGAGGTGTCGTTCGTCGCGGACGGCCACGGGATGGACGTCGTCCTGGAGATGGACAAGAAGCCGGGGCTCTTCAGCGAGGGCAGCGACACGTACCGCTCCTTCGAGGTCGGGCTCAACGATTTCCACGGAACCGACTGGGCCGCGTACCTCCATCAGTGGCTCGCCGAGGTCGGCGGCCGGCGCAACTGGTTCTGACGGCTGCCGTCGCGCCCGCCGGGGACGACGGCACAGCCCTTAGGGTCGGGGCAGACGTCTGCCGACAGCAGGCGAGCGATCAGGAGAGGTGCTGACGTGACCGAGCCGAACAGGGCGCCGCTGCCGCACGACTTCCACCCCGAGGTGCCGTCGTTCAGCGTGGTGAGCGACGATCTCGCCCCCGGGGCCGTGCTGGCGGACACGCAGGTGTTCGCGGCCGGGAACACTTCGCCGCAGCTGCGGTGGGAGGGATTCCCGACGGGAACCAAGAGTTTCGCCGTGACCTGCTTCGACCCCGATGCCCCCACGGGCAGCGGTTTCTGGCACTGGGTCCTCTTCGACATCCCGGCGTCGGTCACGGAGCTGCCGGCCGGTGCGGGCAGCGGCGCCTTCGAGGGGCTGCCCGTCGGGGCCGTACACGTGCGCAACGACTACGGGTCGAAGGACTTCGGCGGTGCCGCGCCGCCGGCCGGGGAGAACCACCGCTACGTCTTCACCGTGTACGCGGTCGACAGCGAGAAGCTGGGGGTCGACAGCGACGCGTCGCCCGCGGTCGTCGGCTTCAATCTGCGGTTCCACACGCTGGGCCGCGCCCAGCTGATCGGTGAGTACGCGGCTCCCGCCGAGTAGCCGGCCGGGAACCTGACGTTTCCCCGCTGTTCGCCCTGTCCTGGTCCTGAGGAGACCGGGGCAGGGCAGTTTTTATTGCGTTGTCCCCCGCAGCCCGCACGGCCAGAGTTGATCCGGGCCTGCCAGGGGGCGGGCGGCACACGGGAGGTGGGCGAGATGCGGGACACGCTGGTGCTGAACGCGAGCTTCGAGCCGCTGTCGACGGTGACGCTGAACCGCGCGGTGGTGCTGGTTCTGCAGGACAAGGCCGTCGTCGAGCAGTCGCATCCCGATCTCCGCATGCGTGGCGCCGCGGTGGACATTCCGGTGCCCAGGGTGATCAGGCTGTGCCGGTACGTGCGGGTGCCGTTCCGAAGACAGGCCTCGTGGTCCCGGAGGGGTGTGCTGGTACGGGACCAGCACCGGTGCGCGTACTGCGGACGGCGGGCGAGCACCGTCGACCACGTGGTACCGCGCGCCCAAGGCGGCCAGGACACCTGGCTCAACACCGTGGCGTCCTGCGCCGAGGACAACCACCGCAAGGCGGCCCGGACGCCGGAGCAGGCGGGGATGCCGCTGTTGCGGCATCCGTTCGTGCCGTCTCCCGCGGAGGCGATGCTGCTGGCGATGGGGGCCGGTGAACGGTCGGCGCTGCCGGAATGGCTGGATCGCGCCGCGGCGTAGCCCACCCACGTGCTCCGCCGGCACCGGAGGCCCGTCTCGGGAAGGACGGGCCTCCGGCTGTCAGCGGAGCAGCAGTTGAACAATGGCGACCGTGCCGACCGCGACGATGAGCACACGCAACACGGTGGGGCTGAGGCGACGGCCCACCTTCGCACCGATCTGGCCGCCCAGTGCCGACCCGACCGCGATCAGCACGACGGCCGTCCAGTCGAAGTCCGCGACGAAGAGGAAGAAGAGCGCGGCGACGCTGTTGACGACCGCGGCCAGGACGTTCTTGACGGCGTTGAGCCGCTGCATGGTGTCGTCGAGCAGCATGCCCATCAGGGAGAGGTAGATGATCCCCTGGGCCGCGGTGAAGTAGCCGCCGTAGACACTGGCGAGCATCAGCCCCACGAAGAGGAGCGGGCCGCCGTCGGTGCGCGCGGACCGGCCGCTGCTCTCACGCCGCCGCTGGACCGCCCGGCTGATGCGTGGCTGCAGGATGACCAGGACGAGGGCCAGTGTCACCAGGATCGGGACGATCGTCTCGAAGGCGGTGGACGGCAGGGCCAGCAGCAGGGTGGCCCCGGTGAGGCCACCGATCAGGGCACCGACGGCGAGCTTGAGGACGCGGCGGCCCTGCCCCGCGAGTTCCGCGCGGTACCCGATGGCGCCGCTGACGGAGCCGGGGATCAGACCGAGCGCGTTGGAGACGGTGGCGGTCACCGGGGGCAGGCCGGTGGCGAGCAGCACCGGGAAGGTGATCAGCGTTCCGGATCCGACGATCGTGTTGATCGTTCCGGCGCTGATGCCCGCCGTGAAGACGGCGAGCATCTCCCAGATGGTCATGACAGCTCCCCCGTGCATGGTCGATGCGTGGTGCACTGATCATGCACGAGGGCATGTACGCATCATTCGACCGGGGGCTGCTCCCTGCGCTCCTTGCCGGTGTCGAAGCCGGGGACGCCGTTGCCGAGGTTGCCGAAGGCTCCGCTGAGGCCCTTGAGCGCGTCCCCGATCTCGCTGGGCACGATCCAGAGCTTGTTGGCGTCGCCCTCGGCGATCTTCGGCAGCATCTGGAGGTACTGGTACGAGAGGAGCTTCTGGTCCGGGTCGCCGGCGTGGATGGACTCGAAGACCGTACGGATGGCCTGGGCCTCGCCCTCGGCGCGCAGCGCGGATGCCTTGGCCTCACCCTCGGCACGGAGGATCGCGGACTGCTTCTCGCCCTCCGCGGTGAGGATCGCGGACTGACGCGTTCCCTCGGCCTGGAGGATCGCGGCGCGCTTGTCCCGGTCGGCACGCATCTGCTTCTCCATCGAGTCCTGGATGGAGGTGGGCGGCTCGATCGCCTTGAGCTCGACGCGGTTGACGCGGATGCCCCACTTGCCGGTCGCCTCGTCGAGGACTCCGCGCAGGGCGGCGTTGATCTCCTCGCGGGAGGTCAGGGTCCGTTCCAGGTCCATGCCACCGATGATGTTGCGGAGGGTGGTGACGGTGAGCTGCTCGATCGCCTGGATGTAGCTGGCGACCTCGTACGTCGCGGCCCTGGCGTCGGTGACCTGGTAGTAGATGACCGTGTCGATGTTGACCACCAGGTTGTCCTGGGTGATCACCGGCTGCGGCGGGAACGGAACGACCTGTTCACGCAGGTCGATGCGGTTCCTGATCGTGTCGATGAACGGGACGACGATGTTCAGGCCCGCGTTGAGCGTGCGGGTGTAGCGGCCGAAGCGCTCCACGATGGCGGCGCTGGCCTGCGGGATGACCTGGATCGTCTTGATCAGGGCGATGAAGACGAGCACCACCAGAATGATCAGGACGATGATGATCGGTTGCATCGTGTTCCCTCATTGCCCTTCGGTTGCCTACGGATCGTGGTGATCGAGGTCGGGACCGCGGGTGTGTGAGCGGATGCGGGCCCCGATCTCATGATGATCGACTTCGAGTCTGACAGAACCTGCGTTGTGGTGTGGGCAGTTCGGTCACATGACGACCGCCGTTGCCCCGTCGATGTCGACGACGTCGACCTGTTGGCCCGGGGCGAAACTCTGGTCCCCGTCGAGTGCGCGGGCGGACCAGATCTCTCCGGCGAGCTTGATCCGGCCGCCGTTGCTGTCGACCCGCTCCAGGACGACGGCCTGCCGTCCTTTCAGTCCGTCGATGCCCGTGGCGAGGTGGGGCCGGTCGGCGCGGTGTCTGGTGGCGATCGGGCGGACCACGGCGATCAGCGCCACGGAGACCACGACGAAGACGAGTACCTGGGCCACGATCCCGCCGCCGAGAGCCGCGACGACCGCGGCGGCGATCGCTCCGACGGCGAACATGCCGAATTCGGGCATCGCGGTCAGAACGAGCGGGATGCCCAGTCCCGCAGCGCCGATCAGCCACCACACCCACGCGTCGATGTCCACGTGGTCATGGTAGGACCGCGACCGCCCTCACGGACAGCCCGCAAGCGGACAGCCGACCGTGACACCGCGCGAGGGCCGGCACCCACCGCGGTCGTCGGCCAGGGCGGCGCGTCCGGCCGGGAACGGCACGTCCGGCCGCGGGCCGCGCTCCCGCCCCTGCCCCGCCCTGTTCTACGAGAGCGGGAGTCCGTGGGCCGTGTAGCGGTCGCCGGTGCGCTCGACGACGAGCGGCAGACCGAAGCAGAGGGAGAGGTTGCGGGAGCTGAGCTCGGTCTCCATGGGACCCGCGGCGAGCAGCTTGCCCTGGCGGATCATCAGGACGTGGGTGAAGCCGGGCGGGATCTCCTCGACATGGTGGGTGACCATGATCATGGACGGGGCGTAGGGGTCGCGCGCCAGGCGGCCGAGGCGACGGACCAGGTCCTCGCGGCCGCCGAGGTCGAGGCCCGCGGCGGGCTCGTCGAGGAGCAGCAGTTCGGGGTCGGTCATCATGGCCCGGGCGATCAGCGTCCGCTTGCGCTCGCCCTCGGACAGGGTGCCGAACTTGCGGTCGAGGTACTCGTTCATGCCGAGGCGGTCGAGGAAGGCCCGGGCCCGCTGCTCGTCGACGGCTTCGTAGTTCTCGTTCCAGGTGGCGGTCATGCCGTAGGCGGCGGTGAGCACGGTCTGGAGAACAGTCTGGCGCCTGGGCAGCTTCTCGGCCATCGCGGCGCCCGCCATGCCGATGCGGGGACGGAGTTCGAAGACGTCGGTGCCGACGCCGCCGAGTTGCTCGCCGAGGACTCTGACGGTGCCGGTGCTCGGGAAGAGGTAGCTGGACGCGATGTTGAGGAGGGTGGTCTTGCCCGCGCCGTTCGGGCCGAGGATGACCCAGCGCTCCCCCTCCTTGACCTGCCAGGAGATGTCGTCCACCAGAGCGCGTCCGTCGCGGACCACGGATACGTCCACCAGCTCCAGTACATCGCTCATGGCGCGTTGTCTCCCCATGCAGTGTCGAGATCGTCGCGTGCCTGTGGGCACAGCTCCCAGGGAAATCTACGCCACCTCGGGTGTGCGCCCGGCGCTGGGCCCGAATGGCGACGGGCCGTCGGCCGGTTCCCTAGGCTGTCCCCATGCTTTCGGAACCACGCTCAGGGTTGCTGGCCGCTTGGGGAAACGCGCTTCTCGCGGGACTTGTGTCTCCGGACGAGGCGGCCCTCGCCATTGTCGGGGAGGACTCGGTGCACCGGGTGGCGGGGCTGCCGGGTGAGACGGGGCCGGTGGGTCTCACGCTGGCGCTCGGGCGGCTGCGGGGGCTGGGCGTGACCGGCTTCCGGGTCGCGCTGCCGGCTTCCGGACATCCGCTGGGGCTGAGCGGCCCCCCGGAGTTCAACGCGCGTGCCCTGGAGGCCGAGGAGGCGGTGGTCGCCTTCGGTGCGCCGTACGGGCTGGTTCCCGAGGTCACCGAGCGGGGGCCGGACGGGGATCTGCACGTCGAGGTGGTGTGGCGTTGCCTGCCGGTACGGGAGGCCCCGCCTGCCGACGTGCCGTCGCTGGGTGAGGCCGAGCGGGAGCTCGCCGAGGCGATGCGGGACGCCACGGCGGTGCTGTCGCGGCTGGATGTGGCCGGTTCCGGGCCGATGGCGGAGGCTGCGGTGGACGCGTACCGGGCGCGGGCGGAGCGGGGCCGCGAAGTGCTGGCACCGGGATATCCGCCGCGGGCGGTCCGGGTCCTGGAGCTGGCGCAGCGGGTCGGACTGCTGATCTCGGTGGCGCACGGCAACGGGCACGGCGGTGCGGTGAGCGCGTCCGAGATCGCGGCGCGGGCGGAAGCGCTGCGGCCGGTGGAGCGGGTGGCCCGGCGGGCGCAGGTCGCCGCGTACAACGCCTATGTGGAGGAGCGCGAACGGGAGCGGTAGGCCGTGCCCTCGAAGTGCCGTCGTCCGGCCGGAGGCCCGGGCCGCGCTCCGGTGACACGAGGCCGGCGCCATGGGTCCCGGTCCGGGAGAGCCGCCCCGGTGGGCCGGTCAGCCGGCCGCCCCGTGGCGTACGGCCCACAGGGCGGCCTGGGTCCGGTCCGAGAGGTCCAGCTTCATCAGGATGTTCGACACGTGTGTCTTGACCGTCTTCTCGGAGAGGACGAGCGCCCGCGCGATCTCCCGGTTGGAACGGCCGTCGGCGATCAGGCCCAGCACCTCCCGTTCCCGTTCGGTGAGGGTGCTCCCGCGGCCCGTTCCGCCGCTGGTGTCGTCCTGGGCGAGCAGCGCCCCCGCCACCTCGGGCTGGAGCAGCACGTGGCCCGCGTGCACCGAGCGGATGGCCCCGGCCAGCGCGTCCGGGTCGACGTCCTTGTACACGTAGCCGGAGGCTCCGGCCCGCAGCGCGGGCACCACGGTGCGCTGCTCGGTGAAGCTGGTGACGATGAGCACCCTGGCCGGGTTGTCCAGCTCGCGGAGCCTGCGCAGGGCCTCGATCCCGTCGGTGCCGGGCATCTTGATGTCCATCAGGACGACATCGGGGCGGAGCTCCTCGGTCCTGGCCACCCCCTCGGCGCCGTCCGATGCCTCACCGACCACTTCTATGTCGTCCTGGACCTCCAGGAACGTGCGCAGACCGCGGCGGACCACCTGGTGGTCGTCGACCAGCAACACCCTGATGTTCTTGTCAGCCACCGGGCACCTCCATCTCGATCGTGGTGCCCCTGCCGGGCGCCGAATCAACGGTCAGCCGTCCGCCGACCCCGCTCGCACGGTCCCGCATCGACACCAGGCCGAGGTGGCGGCCCGCCTCCCGGGTCGCCGCGGGTTCGAAGCCGCTGCCGTCGTCCGTGATGCGCAGCAGCGCGCCGCTGCCGTGCCGGGTCAGGGCCACGTCGACGTGCTCGGCGCCCGAGTGGCGCAGGGCGTTGTGCAGGGCCTCCTGGGAGACCCGGAGCAGCGCTTCCTCCTGGGCGGCGGGAAGGGCGCGTGTGCCCAGGCTCTCGAAGGTGACCCGGGCCGAGTGGGCCCGGTCCAGGACCTGGATCTGGGTGCGCAGGGTGGCGACGAGGCCGTCCTCGTCGAGCGCGGCCGGGCGGAGTTCGACGACGGCGGCACGCAGTTCTTCCACGGCTTCGGCGGCGAGCGCGGCGACCTGGTGGAGCTCGTCCTTGGCACGGACCGGATCGCGGTCGATCAGGGCGGTGGCGGCCTGGGCCGTCAGGCGCAGCGAGAACAGCTTCTGGCTCACCGCGTCGTGCAGCTCGTGGGCGAGCCGGGAGCGCTCCTCGGCGATGGTCAGTTCCCGGCTGCGCTCGTAGAGCCGGGCGTTGGTGAGTGCGATCGCCGCGTGCTGGGCGAGGATCGACAGCAGTTCCTCGTCCCGGGCGGTGAAACCGCAGCCGCCCCCGGGCTTCGGGCGGCGCTTGTTGGCGAGGAAGAGCGCGCCGATGATCTCGGCGCCGTCCCTGATGGGCAGGCCGAGGAAGTCGGACATGTCGGGGTGGGCGGCGGGCCAGCCCCCGAAGCGGGGGTCCTTGCGGACATCGGCGAGACGCTCGTGCTTCGCCTCGTGCAGCATCGCGGCGAGGATGCCGTGCTGCCGGGGCAGCGGGCCGATCGCCTTCCACTGCTCGTCGCTGACGCCGTCGACGACGAACTGGGCGAAGCCGCCGTGGTCGTCCGGGACGCCCAGGGCGGCGTACTCGGCGTCCAGCAGCTCGCGTGCGGAGGCGACGATCGTCTTCAGGACGTCGCGCACTTCGAGATGCCTGCTCATGGCGAGCAGTGCGGCACTCACCGCTGCGAGGCCCGACGATGGGCGGTGGCTCATGGCCTCACCGTACAAGCGGGGGCGGGGCCGACGTATCCGCCGGTGGGCGGCTGCCGCCTGAGTCTGCGGGCCTAGGACCTGCCCTCGGGGGTGCCGTCCGCCGTGCGGGGCCCGGCCCGGCCCCGGCGGACGGCGGGGCGGCGCGCGGAAGGAGTCCCGGTGCGGCGCCGTACCGGTACCGGGACTCACCGTCCGAGTTGCTTGAGCAACGGCCCGTGAGTTCGGCACGCCGCCGGTGTGAGGCCGGGCATAGGACCCACATCACTTACGAACGCGACTAGTGGACGCGTAAGTGCCAGATCAATGGGTAGGAGCGCGGATCGTCGCAGCCGGGCGCGGCCCGGCACCACTACGCGCGGTCGTACGTCACACCTTTGCCAGCCGATTTTGCCGGCGCTAAGAATTGCTCTCGTCCCCGACGGAGATGCGAACCCGCTCCCGTCCTCGTCCTCCGTGAGGACCCCCGCGATTCGAAGAGGTATGTCTGCATGTCCCTGTCCAGCATCGCCGGTCGTCGTAGTCGTCTGAACAAGAACCAGAAGCTCTCGATCGCCGGTATCGCCGCCGTCGCCGCCGCCTCCCTCTCGCTCTCGCTCGTCCCCGCGAACGCCGAGTCCAAGTCCGGCGCCGAGGCCGAGGCCACCGTGTCCGCCGCTCCCGTGGTGTTCGCGTCGACCGTGGGCACGCCGCAGGCCAAGGCTCTGCAGGCCAGCTTCATCGAGAAGCACTCCACCGCCGAGAAGCTGGTGAAGGCCGCCGACCTCGCCCGGGCCAAGAAGGCCGCCGCGAAGACGAAGGCCGGCGCCGGCGAGACGAAGGCCCGGAGCGAGGCAGTCGCCGAGCGGAGCACCGGAGCGGCGGCCAGCCGCTCCGAGGCCCGCACCCCGGTCTACGCGAACAACCTGGACGGCTGGATCCGGCAGGCCCTGGACATCATGAAGTCGCGCGGCATCCCCGGCTCGTACGACGGTCTGCACCGCAACATCCTGCGGGAGTCCTCCGGCAACCCGAGCGCGGTCAACGGCTGGGACATCAACGCCAAGAACGGCACCCCGTCCCGCGGGCTGCTCCAGGTCATCCAGCCGACGTTCAACGCCTACCACGTCTCGGGCACCTCGTGGAACATCCACGACCCGATCGCCAACATCACGGCAGCCGCCAACTACGCGGCCGACCGCTACGGCTCGATCGACAACGTCAACAGCGCCTACTGACCGGATCCGGACGTACCGGGCCCGTGCGCGACGCCGGAGGGCGGCACCCCGAGTCGGGGTGCCGCCCTCCGGCGTCCTGCGCGGTGCCCCGCGCTACTTGCGCATGACCTCCGGCTCGTGGCGGCGCAGCAGTCGCGCGACGGCGACGCCGCAGATGACGCCGAGGAGCAGCAGCACCGAGATGTTCATCCCCCACTGAGCGGCCGAGTGTTCCCACAGCGGGTCCAGGTCGGTCGGGTTCTTCGGGTCCCACGGAGCCATCAGGTGCGAGAGGTCGAGCGTCGTGGCCGCGCCGGCGATGGCCCAGCGGGACGGCATCAGCCAGGCGAACTGCTCCAGGCCGGGCGACCCGTACACCTGGAAGAGGATGCCGGTGAAGACGACCTGGACGATCGCGAACATGACCAGCAGCGGCATGGTCTTCTCGGATGTCTTCACCAGTGAGGAGATGACCAGGCCGAACATCATCGAGGTGAAGCCGAGCACGATGATCGTCACGCAGATCTCGGCGGCGGGGGGCATGAAGAGGCCCTCGTCCGGCAGCTTGCGGGTGGCGAAGCCGATGCCGCAGATGATGACGCCCTGGAGGGCCGTGATCGCACCGAGAACGATCACCTTGGACATCAGATAGGCCGAGCGGGACAGGCCGGTGGCCCGTTCCCGTTCGTAGATGACACGTTCCTTGATCAGTTCTCGTACGGAGTTGGCCGCGCCCGAGAAGCACATGCCTACCGCGAGGATCAGCATGATCGTTCCGGCGGCGCTGTTGAACCGGGACGGCGGGTCCGGCGGGGCCAGGCCGAACTTGGCGGGGATGACCACGCTGACGATGCCGAGCACCGCGGGCAGGATCACCATCAGGCCCATGAAGCCCTTGTCGGACGCGATCACCGAGAGGTAGCGGCGGATGAGTGTCCACAGCTGTGCCGACCAGCCCTGCGGCTTCGGCGGGCGTATCTGCTGCGGGGGCGACATGTGGACCGGCTGGGCGGCGACGGCGTCGATGTCCGCGGCGTACATCTGGTAGTGCTGGGAGCCGCGCCAGCGGCCGGCCCAGTCGTAGTCCCGGTAGTTCTCGAACGCGGAGAAGACATCGGCCCAGGTGGAGTAGCCGAAGAAGTTGAGCGCCTCCTCCGGCGGCCCGAAGTAGGCGACGGAACCGCCCGGTGCCATGACCAGCAGCTTGTCGCAGAGCGCCAGCTCGGCCACGGAGTGGGTGACGACGAGGACCGTGCGGCCGTCGTCGGCGAGTCCGCGCAGCAGCTGCATGACATCGCGGTCCATGCCCGGGTCGAGGCCGGAGGTCGGCTCGTCCAGGAAGATCAGCGAGGGCTTGGTGAGCAGCTCCAGGGCGACGGAGACGCGCTTGCGCTGGCCGCCGGAGAGCGAGGTGACCTTCTTGTCCTTGTGGATGTCGAGCTTGAGCTCGGCGAGCACCTCGTGGATGCGGGCCTGGCGCTCGGCCTCGGTGGTGTCCGCGGGGAAGCGGAGCTTGGCCGCGTACTTGAGGGCCTTGGTGACGGTGAGTTCCTTGTGCAGGATGTCGTCCTGCGGGACCAGACCGATGCGCTGGCGCAGCTCGGCGAACTGCTTGTACAGGTTCCGGTGGTCGTAGAGGACATCGCCCTGGTTGGCGGGCCGGTATCCGGTGAGCGCCTTGAGCAGAGTGGACTTGCCGGAGCCGGACGGGCCGATGACCGCGACGAGCGACTTCTCCGGAACGCCGAAGGAGACGTCCTTGAGGATCTGCTTCCCGCCGTCGACCGTGACCGTGAGGTGGCGTGCGGAGAACGAGACCTCACCGGTGTCGACGAATTCTTCGAGCCGGTCGCCGACCAGGCGGAACGTCGAGTGGCCGACGCCGACGATGTCGTTCGCCCCGATGAACGCGGAGCCGGACTTGGAGAGCGGCTGACCGTTGACGTAGGTGCCGTTGTGGGACCCGAGGTCGCGGATCTCGAAGCGGCCGTCGGGCGTCGCGTGGAATTCGGCGTGGTGACGCGAGACCTGGAGGTCGGAGACGACGAGTTCGTTCTCCAGCGCACGGCCGATGCGCATGACGCGGCCGAGGGCGAACTGGTGGAACGTGGTCGGGCTGCGATCGCCGTACGCCGGCGGCGCCCCCGCGACGCCGTCGGCCCCGCCCGCGCCGGGGGTGCCTCCCATGCCCTGTTGCTGCGGGACGTGGGGCTGCTGGGGCTGCACGGGCTGCTGCGGCGGTTGCTGGCCCTGGGAAGGCTGAGGCCAGCCCTGCTGCGGCTGCACCGGCGGCTGCTGACCCGGCCAGCCCTGCTGCTGCGGCTGCTGGGCGGAGGGCTGCTGAACGGGGGCCTGCTGCGCACCCGCGCCCCGGCCTCCGTACACGTCGGCACCCGCCGCCGCACCGAGGCTCAGCCGCGGCCCGTCAGTGGCATTGCCCAGGTGCACGGCGGTGCCCGGTCCGATTTCGAGCTGCTGGATCCGGCGGCCCTGTACATAGGTGCCGTTCGTGCTGCCGTGGTCCTCGATGATCCAACCGCGGCCCCCCCAGCTGATCGTGGCGTGTCGCCACGACACCCTGGCGTCGTCGATCGTCAGGTCTCCCTGCGGATCGCGCCCCAGGGTGTACGACCTGGACGGATCGAGCGTCCAGGTCCTGCCATTCAATTCCAGTACGAGTTCCGGCACTCCGCGCCCCACTTGTCGTCCCCCGAGTCACCCCCGTCGCAGGGGGTCTAGGGATGCTGAACATCGTGGGGAACTATTCCAGGAGCAGTCCCGGATACGAAAGTCGGGCGGGGTGACGTCCCTGCCCGGCGCCGGGGCCTCGCGCCGTCCCTCCAGAGGAACGGTGACGAGGGTGGCGGAACGTGTGCGACCGCGTGCGGTCCGTCGTCGCCCGCGGACGGCGGCCGGGACGGCGGGGCCGACGCGCTGTCCGGTCCTCGGGACGGACCTCCGGCGCCGCGGGACGGACCGATACGGTGGAAGCACCATGAGCGCATCTCAGCCACCTCAGTCCTCCCCGTCTTCTGAGCCCTCTGAGTCTCGTCGGGGCACCGACACACCCACCCTTCTCGTGAAGATCTTCGGGAAGGACCGCCCCGGAATCACCGCCGGGCTCTTCGACACCCTCGCCGCCTACGCGGTCGACGTCGTCGACATCGAGCAGGTCGTCACCCGTGGGCGCATCGTCCTGTGTGCGCTGATCACCGCCCCGACCGCGGGCGGCACCACCGAGGGCGACCTGCGGGCGACCGTGCACAGCTGGGCGGAATCGCTGAAGCTCCAGGCCGAGATCATCTCCGGCACGGGTGACAACCGCCCGCGCGGTTACGGACGTTCCCACGTGACCGTGCTCGGGCACCCGCTGACCGCGGAGTCGACCGCCGCCATAGCGGCCACGATCACCTCGACCGGTGGCAACATCGACCGGATCTTCCGTCTCGCGAAGTACCCGGTCACCGCCGTCGAGTTCGCGGTCTCCGGTACCGGCACCGAGGAACTGCGGACGGCGCTGGCGACGGAGTCGGCCGGGATCGGCGTCGATGTCGCCGTGGTGTCGGCCGGGCTGAGCCGCCGGGCGCAGCGGCTGGTCGTCATGGACGTCGACTCGACGCTGATCCAGGACGAGGTCATCGAGCTCTTCGCCGCCCACGCGGGCTGCGAGGACCGGGTCGCCGAGGTGACCGAGCGGGCGATGCGCGGCGAGCTCGACTTCGAGCAGTCGCTGCACGCGCGGGTCGCGCTGCTGGCGGGGCTCGACGCGTCGGTGGTCGACAAGGTGCGTGCCGAGGTGCGGCTGACGCCGGGGGCCCGCACGCTGATCCGTACGCTGAAACGTCTCGGCTACCAGGTGGGGGTGGTCTCGGGCGGGTTCACCCAGGTCACCGACGATCTGAAGGAACGGCTCGGGCTCGACTTCGCCTCCGCCAACACGCTGGAAGTGGTCGACGGGAAGCTCACCGGACGGGTCGTCGGCGACATCGTCGACCGGGCCGGCAAGGCCCGTCTGCTGCGGAGCTTCGCCGCGCAGGCAGGGGTGCCGCTGGCGCAGACCGTCGCGATCGGTGACGGTGCCAACGATCTCGACATGCTGAACACCGCCGGTCTCGGGGTGGCCTTCAACGCCAAGCCGGTGGTCCGCGAGGCCGCCCACACCGCGGTGAACGTGCCGTTCCTGGACACCGTGCTGTATCTGCTCGGCATCACCCGCGAGGAGGTCGAGGCCGCCGACGGCCTCGACGACCTCGACGGCTGAGACGTCAGGCGTTCCCGACGGCCCCGACGGCCCCGACAAAGCTCACGCGTACCCCCGACGGCCCGCCCGGGCCGCACGGCGGCGGATCAGTCGTTGGGGGTCCAGTACTCGATCAGCTTGCCCACACCGTGCTCGACGCCCTTCCAGGAGCCGGAGAACTCGACGACGGCGAAGGCGGCGGTCGGGAAGCCTCCGCGGTTCATCCGGGCGAGGGTGTCGCCCTCGGCGGATCCGGAGAGGGCGTCCGCCACCGCGTGCATGCCCGGGTTGTGGCCGATGACGAGAAGATCGCGGACGTCGTCGGGGGTCTCGTCGATCAGTGCGATCAGTTCGCCGAGGGATGCCTCGTACAGCCTCTCCTCGTACACGGTCCGCGGACGCCGCGGCATCTCGTGCACCGCCAGCTTCCACGTCTCGCGCGTCCTGACGGCGGTGGAGCAGAGGGCCAGGTCCGGGGTGATTCCGGAGTCGACGAGTTTGCGGCCTGCGACGGGGGCGTCCCTGCGACCGCGTTCGGCGAGCGGCCGTTCGTGATCGGAGTCCTGCGACCATTCCGCCTTTGCATGCCTGAGAAGGACGATCCTGCGAGGTGTGTCGACGCTCATACACCTCAGCTTCGCACGAAACCCGCCGTCGGGCGCAGGGGGTTGACGGGCTCCCGCAGGGACACGGCGGGCCTCAGCCGGTCAGCAGCGCGACGATGCGGGCGAACAGCCTGCCGACCGCGGGATCGGTCGTCGCCGCATGGGCCTCGTCGGGGCTCACGATCAACAGCAGGAGCACGACGAACGCGATCGAGGGCAGGGCGACGGCCCACCACGGCAGCCGCACGTCGACTGCCCCCGTGGCCTGGGACGAGGGCCGGGTGTGGGTAGGGGCCGACATGTCCGCCTCCGTGATGGCTCGGTGCGTGGGTTCTGACACCTACGAACCTACGGATGCCGGGGCGACGGTCCCATCCGGTGACCCACCCACTTCCCCCTGACCCTGCCCCCCTAGGGGATGGTGGGGCCAGCCCCACCATCGGGCTCGGGACGACGCGGGAGTGCGCGGGGCCGTTCACGGCCGAGGCGCGGGCCCCCTGCCGCTTCGGGCCGACGTTCAGGGCGAGGCGATCGAGGCGATCACCGCCACCACCACGGTGACGAGGAGCATCGCGCCCAGCACCAGGAGGAGCTTCTTCTGACCGTTCTGGGGGTTCGGGTCGAGCACAGGAGACATGGGCTCAGTCTCGCATCTCAGCACTCGTCCTCGATCGTCCGGTCCCGCCCGGCCAGGAAACCGGCCACCATCTGCGGCACCATGAGGCCGGCCATCAGCGCGATCGGCAGACCCCAGCCGCCGCTGAGCTGGTAGAGGACGCCGACGAGCAGCGGACCCGGGATCGAGAGGAGATAACCGGTGGACTGCGCGAACGCGGAGAGCCGGACCACTCCGGCGCCGCTGCGCGACCGCATGCCGATCATGGTCAGGGCGAGCGGGAAGGAACAGTTCGAGATGCCGAGGAGCAGGGCCCAGGCCCAGGCTCCCCCGGCCGGTGCGAGGTAGAGGCCCGCGTAGCCGACGAGTCCGCAGCTGCCGAGGAGAAGGACGATCGCGCCCTGGTTCCTCATCCGGGAGGCGACTCCCGGTATGACGAAGGCGAGCGGCACGCCCATGGCCATGGTGACGGCGAGCAGCACCCCGGCGGTGCCTGCCGAGACCCCCGCGTCGCGGAAGATCTGCGGCATCCATCCCATGGTGATGTACGCGGCGGTGGCCTGGAGGCCGAAGAAGCAGGCGAGGGCCCAGGCGGTGCGGCTGCGGGTGATCCTGAGCTCGGGGGTGTCCCGGTGCTGGACGACCGCCTGTCCCGGGGCGCCGTTCCGGTCCCGTACCGACGGGATCCAGGGCAGGATCGCGACGGCGGCGAGCACGGCCCAGATTCCGAGCCCCATCCGCCAGCTGCCGCCCAGCGCGTCGGTGACGGGCACGGTGATCGCGGCGGCGAGCGACGTGCCGAGGGCCAGCGCCATCGAGTAGAGCCCGGTCATGGTGCCGACGCGGTCCGGGAACCAGCGCTTGACGATCACCGGCATCAGGACGTTGCTGACGGCGATGCCCATCAGGGCCAGGGCGCTCGCGGCGACGAACCCGGCCGTGCCGCCCACCAGCGGCCGGATCGCCAGGCCGGCGGTGATGGCGATCATGCCGACGCAGACGACGGCGGCCGGACCGAAGCGGCGGGCGAGACGGGGCGCCATGATGCCGAAGACCGCGAAGCAGAGCGGTGGCACGGAGGTGAGGACTCCGGCGACGCTGCCGCTCATGTGCAGACCGTCCCGGACCTCTTCCAGCAGGGCGCCGAGGCTGGTGATGGCGGGGCGGAGGTTGAGCGCGGTGAGGACGAGCCCGACGGCGACCAGCCGGAGCAGCCAGGGAGAGGCCGCGGCTGCCGCGGCGGGGCGCGACGGCTGTGCGGTCGGGGCCGCCGGAGGCGCGATCGGGGTGTCCGCCGCGTCGGCGGGGGTCAGGGTCCGGGTCCGGTTCTGTGGCTGGGTCTCGTCGTCGGGCATGAGGACATCATAGAATCATGGGATGATTGATTGTCCAATCGTCTGAGAACGGCCCGTAAACGGCCGGGGTCCGGGAACGCACCACTGTCTCCCGGGCGCCCCACGACCCGAGCAAGGAGCACCATGGCGCTGACGTCTCCGCGGCGTTCGGCACTCGCCGACCAGGTGATCGCACAGCTGAGGAATCAGATCACCTCGGGCGAGTGGCCCGTGGGTTCGCGCATTCCCACCGAGCCCGAGCTGGTGGAACAACTGGGCGTGGCCCGCAACACGGTCCGCGAGGCCGTGCGCGCGCTCGCGCACAACGGCCTGCTGGACATCCGGCAGGGCTCGGGCACCTACGTGGTCGCCACCAGCGAGCTGGCCGGGGTGATGCACCGCCGGTTCGCCACCGCCGATCCCCAGCACATCGCCGAGTTGCGCTCCACTCTGGAGTCGTCCGCCGCGCGACTTGCCGCCGTCCGGCGCACCGAGCGGGACATGAAGCAGTTGGACGCGCTCATCGCGCGCCGGGAGGAGACCTGGGCCGCGGGGGACGCCGAGGCGTTCGTGGCGGCGGACGCGACGCTGCACCTGGCCGTGGTCGCGGCCTCGCACAACGATGTACTGACCGGCCTCTACGCGGATCTGGGCGACCTGCTGCGCGACTACCTCAGGGGCGATGTGGGCCATGAGCTCCGGCCGGAGGACCACATGGACCACGGCCGGCTGGTCGAGGCGATCCGGGCGGGCGACGCCGAGGCGGCGGCGGCCGAGGCGGCGAGCTATACGCGGAGCTGCCTCATGGACCGGGTCTGAGCCCGCGAGCCGAAGGCCACCCGAGAGGCTCTCAGGCGTCGTCGAGGACCCGGTGCGTGACCCACACGGACCCGACTTCCTTCCAGCAGCGGTCGTCGATCCGCACGGTCCGTCCGGGGCCGACGTCGACGGGGGCCGCGTCCGCGTCCACGTCCCACCAGCGTCGGCATTCGGTGTGCAGCTGGACGCGGTCGGTGGAGGGGTAGGGGTTGTGGCAGTAGGCGACGACGTGCGAGCCCAGCACCGACGTGCGGCATTCCGCTCCGGCGGGCCCGGAAGTGGGCGCGGCCGGGACGGCCGCCCCGGTTCCCGTCCGGCCGACGACGGACAGCCCGGCGGATATGCCCGCGGGGGCGAGGAGTCCGGCGACGATCAGGGCGACCGCGGGCAGGTCCCGGGGACGGGTACGGGTGGAGCGCACGGCGACCTCCTCCCCCGCGGCCTGACCAGAAGTCCGGTTCCTCCACATTCTGCGGTGGATCGTCCGTCTTCTCGACCCGAGAGGGGGAAGCCCGCGCCTCCTCGGACCCGAAGGGGCCCGCGTCGACGCGGGACGGCCGCGTACCACCTGCGAGCAGGCGGTACGCGGCCGTCCCGTGGCCCGTCCCGTACGGGGGTCAGGCGCCCATCATGTGCACGCCGCCGTCGACGTGGATGATCTCGCCCGTCGTCTTCGGGAAGAAGTCGGAGAGCAGGGCGACGATGCCGCGACCGGCCGGCTCCGGGTCCTCCATGTCCCAGGCCAGCGGGGAACGGCTGTCCCACACCTTCGCCAGATCGGTGAAGCCCGGAATGGACTTCGCCGCCATGGAGCGGAGCGGTCCGGCCGAGACCAGGTTGCAGCGGATGTCGTCCCCGCCCAGGTCGCGGGCGAGGTAGCGGGAGGTGGCCTCCAGCGCCGCCTTGGCCGGGCCCATCCAGTCGTACTGCGGCCAGGCGAACTGCGCGTCGAAGGTGAGACCGACGATCGAGCCGCCGTCGCCCATCAACGGCTTGCAGGCCATGGCGAGCGACTTCAGCGAGAACGCCGAGACGTGCATCGCGGTGGAGACGGACTCGAACGGGGTGTTCAGGAAGTTGCCGCCGAGCGCGTCCTGGGGCGCGAAGCCGATGGAGTGGACGACGCCGTCGAGCGAACCGAGCTCGTCACGGACCAGACCCGCGAGCCGGTCCAGGTGCTCGGTGTTGGTCACGTCGAGCTCGATGACCTTGGCCGGCTTCGGCAGCTTCTTGGCGATGCGCTCCGTCAGCGTGGGCCGCGGAAAGGCGGTCAGGATGACTTCGGCACCCTGCTCCTGGGCCACCTTGGCGACGTGGAAGGCGATGGACGACTCCATCAGCACACCGGTGACGAGGATGCGCTTGCCGTCGAGAATTCCGCTCATGCTGATCAGTGACCCATGCCCAATCCGCCGTCAACGGGGATGACGGCTCCAGTGATGTACGACGCGTCGTCGGAGGCGAGGAAGCGCACCGCGGAGGCGATCTCCTCGGGCTGCGCGTAGCGGCCGAGCGGCACCTGCGAGACGATGCCCTTGCGCTGTTCCTCGCTGAGCACCTGGGTCATGTCGGTGTCGACGAATCCGGGTGCGACGACGTTGAAAGTGATGTTCCGCGAGCCGAGTTCACGGGCCAGCGACCGGGCGAAGCCGACCAGTCCCGCCTTGGACGCGGCGTAGTTCGCCTGCCCCGCCGAGCCGAGGAGCCCGACGACGGAGGAGATGAGGACGACGCGTCCCTTCTTGGCGCGCAGCATGCCGCGGTTGGCACGCTTGACGACGCGGAAGGTGCCGGTGAGGTTGGTGTCGAGCACAGACGTGAAGTCGTCCTCCGACATCCGCATCAGCAACTGGTCCTTCGTGATACCGGCGTTGGCGACCAGTACCTCGACGGGGCCGTGCTTGTCCTCGATCTCCTTGTAGGCCTGCTCCACCTGATCGGCGTCCGTGATGTCGCAACGAACGGCGAGGCAGCCCGCCTCGGTGAGTTCCTGCGGGGGCTCGCCGGAGCGGTAGGTGATCGCGACCTTGTCGCCGTTGGCGGCGAAAGCACGGGCGATGGCGAGGCCGATGCCCCGGTTTCCTCCGGTGACGAGAACCGAGCGGCTCAACGGATCACCCTTTCGATAGCGGTCTGGTACCTCGGAAACCTATCGGTACCACCCGCCCCACGAGGAATCGGCCCCTGACAGCGCCTTACCCCGGGCACTGTGGGATTCCTACAGCGTGTGCCCCGAACGGGCGCCTCCGGTACCGGCCGGTCCGTCCGGCGGCCCCGGAGCGTTCCCGGGGCCGCCGGGAAGGGCGGGCCGGTGTCCGTCCGCCTCGGTGGTATTTCCGGCGCGACGCCGCTTCGGGCGTGCTTCACTTCCTCGTGCATGATCCGAAGTACATGATCAGGACTTCCGCGTACGGGGATCGGGAGTACGTGATCCGGGGCCGCCCGCACACGGTCCGGAGGCACGTGTTCCGGACCTCCGCGTGCGTGGTCCGAGGGCGTGTGACGAAAAGAGGAGGCCGCGCGTGGCCCATGACATCGATCCATCATTTCTCGCCCTGCCCCTGCGGGCCCTCGCCGACGCGGCGCTCGCCCGCGCCCGGGCGCTCGGGGCCGCGCACGCCGACTTCCGTTTCGAACGGGTGCGCAGCGCGTCCTGGCGGCTGCGGGACGCCCGGCCGGCCGGCAGCTCGGACACCACCGATCTCGGGTACGCGGTGCGCGTGGTGCACGGCGGGGCGTGGGGGTTCGCGTCGGGTGTGGACCTGACGATGGACGCCGCGGCGAAAGTGGCCTCGCAGGCCGTCGCCATGGCGAAGCTGTCGGCGAAAGTGATCGCCGCGGCCGGGTCCGACGAGAGGGTGGAGCTGGCGGACGAGCCGGTGCACGGCGAGCGGACCTGGGTCTCGGCCTACGAGATCGACCCGTTCTCCGTGCCGGACGAGGAGAAGGCGGGACTGCTCGCCGAGTGGAGCGGGCGGCTGCTCGGCGCGGAGGGGGTCGCGCATGTGGACGCCTCGCTGACCACCGTTCACGAGAACAAGTTCTACGCGGACACGGCGGGCACCGTCACCACGCAGCAACGGGTACGGCTGCACCCGGAGTTCACCGCGGTCGCCGTGAACGGGACCACGGGTGAGTTCGACTCGATGCGGACGATCGCCCCGCCGGCGGGCCGCGGCTGGGAGTACCTGACCGGGACCGGCTGGGACTGGGACCGGGAGCTGGACGAGATCCCCGGGCTGCTGGCCGAGAAGATGCGGGCACCTGGCGTCGAGGCGGGAGCGTACGACCTGGTCGTCGACCCGTCGAACCTGTGGCTGACCATTCACGAGTCGATCGGCCACGCCACCGAACTGGACCGGGCGCTGGGCTACGAGGCGGCGTACGCGGGGACCTCGTTCGCCACCTTCGACAAGTTGGGCGAGCTGGCGTACGGCTCGTCCGTGATGAACGTGACCGGTGACCGGACCGCCGAGCACGGGCTGGCGACCGTCGGGTACGACGACGAGGGCGTCGAGGCGCAGTCCTGGAACCTGATCGAGAACGGGACGCTGGTCGGGTACCAGCTGGACCGCCGGATGGCGAGGCTGACGGGACTGGGGCGGTCCAACGGCTGCGCGTACGCGGACTCCCCGGGGCATGTCCCGGTGCAGCGGATGGCGAACGTGTCGCTGCTGCCGGAGCCGGGCGGTCCCTCCACTCAGGACCTGATCGGCGGGGTGGAGCGCGGGATCTACGTGGTCGGCGACCGGTCGTGGTCGATCGACATGCAGCGCTACAACTTCCAGTTCACCGGTCAGAGGGCATACACGATCCGGAACGGCCGCCTTGAGGGGCAGATCCGGGACTTTGCCTATCAGGGGGTCACACCCGAGTTCTGGAGTTCCATGGAGGCTGTGGGAGGACCCTCTACTTACGTGCTGGGAGGCGCCTTCAACTGCGGAAAGGCCCAACCTGGACAGGTCGCAGCCGTCTCCCACGGATGCCCGACCGCACTGTTTCGAAGTGTGAATATCCTGAACACGTCGAACGAGTAGGGGCGCGTCCGACCATGTAGCCGCTCGGGCTCAAAGTCCGCACCAGGTCGACACCCGATCACAGCGAACCTCTCTGGGCCACGTCGTCCCAGCCCTCCACGTCCTCGTCCGACGGGGTCAGCGAGGGCGGGACGACGAGGCCCCTGAAGGGCTCCCGCTTCAGCCCCAACCGGTTGTGAACGGTCCGGGCCCCTCGAACCGTCGCACGACGGACGAGGTGCCCATAGACCAGTTCTGTCGTTCTCGTAGTCCGGTGCCCGACCCACGCCGCGACTTCAAAGAGCGGGATCCCGGCATGAATCGCCTCCGAGACAAAAAGCGCCGAAAGCTCTTGGGGGTGCAGCCGGGAGTGCCCGCCCTTTTGGCAGCAGCCTTGAACTGGTCCAGGAAGCAGTCATGGGACGGATGCCTTTCGATCAACCGGGGCGATTCGAAGAACCAGCCCCGATCCCCCCACGTACCCAACGTGTCGATGTGATCGTTGAAAATCTCAGCGATCGATTCGGGCACCGGCTTGTACGGACACGTCGGCGGGCGGGGCATCTCCGCATTCCCGATTCCCGCAGAAACACGCCCCGCGCCCCGGAACGCCGTCCCTGACCTACGGGTCCGTGCTCGCCGGTCAGAAGCAGGCAGGCGAGCACCCGGGCCTGAGGCTACGGCTCCCCGAACGACGTACTCCACCCACCACGGGAGAAGTGACACACCCCGTCCGGGGTGATGCGGACCCGTGCGCCGAGCAGCGGCAACGACCCTTCCGCATTGAGGCGGTTACGGATGCGTTCCAGGGCGTTCCACAGCTTTCGGGGGCCGCCCTGATGGACTTCCGGCGGGTCGATCCAGTCGGCGGAAGCGCGAGCCCACGACCCGTCGGGGTGGACCAGGAGCGCGGTCCGGGTCGTGCCGCCTTGCTCCTCGTAGGCGGCTTCCACGCCGGGGACGGTCAGTTCCAGCATGGACCGCAGCTCCCACGCCCCGGCCACATCGACGACGGGGTAGCGGCCCGTCCCGACGTCTTCCCCGTCCGCACCCCGTGCAAGGGCGAACAACTCCGTGAGTGCGGGCGGGTAGTCGTCGCCGGACCGGGTGACCATGAACCCGGCCATGTCACGTTCCACCCGGCCGACCACACCGCCGTCGGTGTGCTTCCACCCGGTGATGATCAGGCACGTCCGCCCGAGTGTCGTGGCGATGTGCCCGCCCGGTTCCAGCGCGGCGAGCACGGGCCGCAGCCCGGCACCGGCGGGCAGGCCAACCGTGGAAACGATCCGGTCGTAGCGGCCGGGTACGTGCTCGGTTGCGTCGGCGGTAACGAAGTGCGGGTAGATGTCGAGCCGGGCCAGCCGCTCACCGGCCACGCGGGTCAGATAGGGGTCCACGTCCAGGCTGGTCACGTGCCGGGCCCCGATCCGCCGAGCGGCATACGCGGTGAGCCCGCCGCTCCCGGTACCGAGGTCCAGCACCGACAACCTGTCCCCCAACCGGGCGTGGCGGAGCATGCGTACCACCAGGCCCGGCATGGTGGCCGACGACGTGGGCTGTCCCCCCGTCCACTCACCCGCCCCGGCGTGATCGGCGTGCCGGGCGCCGACCCTGGTGACCAACGACCGGTCCGAGTAGGCCGCTCGCATCCATGCTTCCGGATCGCTCGCGCCGTCACGCAGCACCCAGCCCGCACCGTCCACGCCTCGTTCCCACCAACGGGGCACCAGCTCATGACGGGGCACGCTCGCCACCGCCGCCAGCCACCACGAATCGGGGTCCGTCACCTCGTCCGCGAGCCGCCCCGCAGGTCCGTGCCAGTCGTCCATACCCGCCAGCCTTTCAGTACTTGGGGGCACACGCGGTGGTGTTCGCAGGGTCGCAGTCGCTGCTGTCATTGGGCGGGCAGCCGCCTTGAGCGGGTGGCGGAACCCGGGCCGCGAGGTCCGCCCACGCCTCCCCGCCCAGCAGTTCCGCCAACCGCACCTCACGCACGTTCCCCACCGGGAAGTCCCGCGCCAGCACGCACCCCGCCAGATCCCCGTTCGGCAGGACAGCCGCCCGCCCACGCGTGCACCGCCCGCACATCTCATCCAGCGCAGGAGACTGCCCCGGCAGCAACGCCCGCCCCACCGCACGCGCCCGGTCCACGTTGATCCGGGTCACCCCCATGGATTGCAGTTCGGCACGAGCCTGCTCAATCCGTTGCCCCGGCAGGACTTCCACGATCCCCGCCCGAACCGTCA
The DNA here is from genome assembly GCF_043083325.1 of Streptomyces sp. NPDC014734. NCBI lineage: Bacteria > Bacillati > Actinomycetota > Actinomycetes > Kitasatosporales > Streptomycetaceae > Streptomyces > Streptomyces sp. NPDC014734. The sequence continues at coordinate 24,358 of NZ_JBIBYN010000039.1, forward strand.
CACCCCGGTTCACCGCCTCCCGGATGTTGCACCGAGTCCGGACGTAGCTCCCTCCTCGGCCCGTGACCGTGTCATGTTCGGCCGGTTCATCGCTGTAGTAGCTGGTCGCGAGCGTCACCGCAGGATGCGTGAAGATGTCCCACCACGCCTCATGCACCGTGTACAGATTGCTGTACACCTCCACGTGACGCCCGAGCGTCAGCGCGTGTTCGGTCAGGTCCCGCCAGTGCGGGTGAACCGTCGGCTCCCCACCGATGATCTGAATCGTCCGGATGCCCAGCGCAGCGGCATCGGAGATCACCGTCAGCCAGTCATCGAGGGTCATGCTCCCGTGACTCGCCTGTGGACTCGACTCCGACAAGCAGTGGGAGCAAGCCAGTTGGCACTTCCCGGTGATCTCCAGCTCCAGGGACTGGATACTTCCCACCGGCTCATGGGTCGGTAACTCGACGAACGTGGTCATTGCTTCGTTCCTCTCTCCTGAGTGAGTGGTGCACTGCGTTCACTGACCCGCCCCGCCGCCTGAACAACGGCGAGGCGGAAGACCAAGTGGGCCCCGCCGCTCCGCCACGAGGAAGGGCGGGGCCCTGACCCTTCACAGAGCCCTGATACGGCGCGGAAAGCGCGCCCCTACTGTTCTCCTCGTCGTTGGTAGGCGATGTGCTCGGCCAAAGCATCGAGCTGACGACAGTGGTAGTGGGTCCCCGGAGAAAGCCGCCGCAACTCCGCTTCCCACGGCCGCCCACCGGGCCGTACGACCATGGCCCGCGTGCCATGGGCATGGATCACCATGCAAGGCATCTCCTTGGCCCGGTCGAACACCACCTGCCCAGGCCGCAACTGCCGTGCCGACGTGAACACCGGCACCCCCACCGGCACCTGCGCCGGGAGAACACGCCCCTGCACCGCAGGCGACGCCGCAGGCAGACTGATCCCTCGGGGCTCCATCACAGCCTCCAGAAATCGCGCCGGGCGTTCTCGTCACAGACCCGAGCCCGAAGTTCCAGAAGCACGGAGCTATCCGCCTTCGCCACCTGAGCGGTGTCATCAGGGCACCCGGGCGCCCCGCACTCGCACGGCGGAAAGGCCACCGACGACCGCCACGGGCAATCCGCCTCTTCCCACGCCTCGGAGTCCATCACCGCACCACCACCCCGTGACACGAAGGCGCCACGGACCCCGTTCGGGCCAAATGCTCCCTCAGCGGCAGGTTCAAGAACCAAAGCGCGGCTCGGAGGACCCAGGCGATAGGGTTGTTCATGTCGACGCTCCTTCAAAGCGTTGGCCATGCCCCCGGGCCGTTCACGCGGTCGCGGGGGTCTCGCTCATAAGAGTCAACGCTTCGGACGACCAGGCGACTTGCACACTTCTTGCACACTTGGCCGGGCACGCCATGGAGGGATTTGCGACCATGGGTTGTGAGGACCGTCACCTAGTGGGGAAGACGCACGCCATGAGCGCTACGCAGGTACCCGGACCAGGCTCCAACGTCGCGGCCCGCCGAAAGGAAATCGGCCTGAGTCAAGTGGCCCTAGCACGAAGAGCAGGAGTGTCGGTGTCACTCCTCAGCAAGATTGAGGTAGGGGACCGGGCACTGAGTCAAGGCGTAGGCGCCTCACTCGCTCAAGCCATGAACATCACCCTTGACGAACTCCTGGGGAGTGCACCGGAGAAGAATCTAGGTGACCTCGATTGGGCCATCCGCAGATTCAACATTCCCGGGGATCCACCGGAACACCCGGAGACCCTACAAAAAGAAGTAGACGAACTCAACCGTCTCCGACTGGACGCAGAGCTTTCGCAAGTCCTTCTGCGACTCCCAAGGCTCCTCACCCGAGTGACTAATCACGCTCACCTAACTGGCAAACCAAAGTCTTGGGGTCTGGTATCTGACACATACGGAATTGTCTATTGGCTGGCCGCACGTCACAGGTGGATGCACCTAGCCGAATTGGCCACCATGAAGCAACTTGTCGCCGCAGAGCAAGCCGACCCCATCGCAGCTATCGTTGCTGCACGAGACGAGGCTGGCACCTTCCTCAACTCCGGCGACTTTGAAGGAGGGTTGGCCCTGATCGACCGCTCCGTGATTCATGCGGAATCGACGCTCACCGGGCGAGAACGCGCCTACGGCCTCGGCATTCTACATCTGCGCGGCTTAACCCTTGCGGGACGGCTCAAGGATAAACAAACCACCAATCGCCATATTCAAGCAGCATGGCGGGCCGCCGAGTATTTTCCCGAAGATATCACTGCGCACGGAATCCTTTTCGGCGCAGAGAACACAGCCACACACGTAATCTCCACCGCGTCAGATATGGATCAACACCGCCAAGCAATGAATGCAGCAGACGACCTGATTCGCGGAGGAATGCCCCTCCCAGCTGCACGCGTCGGACCTCTCTACATGAACCTGGGCCGCTCCCAACTCGCCGTAGGAGACCAGGATGGAGCCCTGGAGAGCCTGGAGAAGGCATGGAGGGTCACTCCAGAAATGGCGGCAGTCCATCCAACCAGCCTGGAGTTGACACGCGTCCTGCTGTCCAAGCACAAGCGCAGCAACGAACGGCTGACCAAGTTGGCGAAGCGTGCTGGCATCTCGATGTGAAGGGCGTGAATCACGCCGAACCCCGGTCGTAAAGTGGCACCTCTACAAGCACGAGTAAGGCCAAGTCCGCACATGCAACCTCCCTACCGGCCAACGTCGGAGAGCCGTCCCTCGACCTCAGCAGCCGATAGGTACCCTCTCTTGATTCGACCGCTCGCGAGGCCTTTGCAGGGCGTCCCAGAACAGGCCCCGCAGTCGTCACCAGGGTCATCACCGGGACCCGCACTGTCCGGTTTCAACCAGTATGAACAGGGATTGAGGGCAGACCATGAATAACCGCCTGACCTGCACAAATGCCGGTCACAAGGGTATGCCCCCTGACCTTGCGGAGAACTTCCAGTTCACCGGTCAGCGGTTCTTCCGGATCGAGAACGGCAGGCTGGCCGGGCAGTTGCGCGATGTCGCGTACCAGGCGACGACGACGGAGTTCTGGGGATCGATGGAGAAGGTCGGCGGCCCGCAGACCTATGTGCTGGGCGGCGCCTTCAACTGCGGCAAGGCCCAGCCGGGCCAGGTCGCGGCCGTCTCGCACGGCTGCCCCTCCGCCCTGTTCCGGGGCGTGAACATCCTCAACACGACGCAGGAGGCCGGCCGATGAGCCGCGTCAGCAAGCCGCACGAGATCGTCGAGCGGGCTCTCGACCTGTCCACCGCCGACGGCTGCGTGGTCATCGCCGACGAGGAGTCGTCGGCGAATCTGCGCTGGGCCGGCAACGCGCTCACCACGAACGGCGTGACGCGCGGGCGGACCCTCACCGTCGTCGCGACCGTCGACGGGGCGCGGGGCACCGCGTCCGGGGTGGTGTCGCGGTCCGCGGTGACCGCCGACGACCTGGAGCCGCTGGTGCGGGCCGCCGAGGCCGCCGCGCGCGCGGCCGGTCCGGCGGAGGACGCCCAGCCGCTGGTCGGCGGGGTACCGGCCTCGCCCGACTTCGCGGACGCCCCGGCCGAGACCGGTTCGGACGTCTTCGCGGAGTTCGCCCCGGCGCTGGGCGACGCGTTCGCCCGTGCCCGGTCGGGCGGCCGTGAGCTGTACGGCTTCGCCCACCACCAGCTGACCTCGACGTACCTGGGCACGTCGACGGGGCTGCGGCTGCGTCACGACCAGCCGAACGGAACCCTGGAACTCAACGCCAAGTCGCCCGACCGGTCCCGCCCGACCTGGGCGGGCCGCTCCACCCGCGACTTCGGGGACGTCGATCCGATCGGACTCGACACGGAGCTGGCGCGGCGGCTGCGCTGGGCCGAGCGCCGCGTCGACCTGCCCGCCGGACGGTACGAGACGCTGCTGCCGCCGACCGCCGTGGCCGACCTGCTGATCTACCAGCTGTGGTCGTCGGCGGCCCGGGACGCCGTGGAGGGACGCACGGCGTTCTCCCGGCCGGGAGGCGGGACACGGCTCGGCGAGACACTGTCCGCGTTGCCGCTGTCGCTGCGCAGCGACCCGCACGCGCCGGGGCTCGAATCGGCGCCGTTCGTGATCGCCCACTCCTCCGGGGACAGCGCCTCCGTCTTCGACAACGGGCTGCCGCTGACGTCGACCGACTGGATCCGGGACGGCCGGCTGGAGCATCTGACGACCACCCGGCACACGGCGGGGCTGACCGGTCTGCCGGTCGCACCCGCCGCCGACAACCTGGTGCTCGACGGCGGCGGCGATCAATCGCTGGAGGAGATGGTCGCGGCGACGACCGGCCGCGCGCTGCTGCTGACCTGCCTGTGGTACATCCGGGAGGTCGATCCGGCGACCCTGCTGCTGACCGGGCTGACCCGGGACGGGGTGTACCTCGTCGAGGACGGGGAGGTCATCGGCGAGGTGAACAACTTCCGGTTCAACGAGTCGCCGGTCGACCTGCTGTCGCGGGCCGCGGAGGCGGGCCGTACGGAGAAGACGCTGCCGCGCGAGTGGAGCGACTGGTTCACCCGGGCGGCCATGCCCGCGCTGCGGATCCCGGACTTCAACATGAGTTCGGTGAGTCCCGGCGTCTGACCCGGCCCGGGCCGGGTCCTCGAACCGCCGCCGTCCGGCCGGTGCCGGCCGGCGGCGCGGGGACCCGGCCCAGGGCTGTCCCGTAATCCCCGCCGGGCGCGCGACGACAGCTACGGCACCTCGCGGCGTTGCCGGAACGTCCGCACGCATCCGGTGGGCGAATGCCCCTCCGCCCCGCGATGCGCCGCATCCGGCGCCGCGCACTGATCCACCACGGATACGGGGCAGCCCTTAGACTGGCTGTCGCCATCCGACGCACATGCCACGATCCGCGCACACCGCGATCCGTGAGTGCCGCGTCCCGATGCACATCTGATGCACATCCGAGGAGAGAAAGAACCGTGACGGACATCGTCGACGAGCTGAAGTGGCGCGGGCTGTTCGCCCAGTCCACCGATGAGGACGCACTGCGCAAGGCTCTCGCGGACGGCCCCGTCACGTTCTATTGCGGCTACGACCCCACCGCGGCGAGCCTGCACGTCGGCCACCTGGTGCAGGTGCTCACCATGCGCCGCCTCCAGCAGGCCGGTCTGCGGCCGCTCGCCCTGGTGGGCGGGGCCACCGGTCAGATCGGTGACCCGCGCCCGACCGCCGAGCGCACGCTGAACGATCCGGCGACGGTCGCCGAGTGGGTGGCGCGGCTGCGGACGCAGATCGAGCCGTTCCTCTCCTTCGAGGGCGAGAACGCGGCGGTCATGGTGAACAACCTGGACTGGACCGCGGGACTGTCCGCGATCGAGTTCCTCCGCGACATCGGCAAGCACTTCCGCGTCAACAAGATGCTGACCAAGGAGTCCATCGCCCGGCGGCTGGAGTCCGACGAGGGCATCAGTTACACCGAGTTCAGCTACCAGTTGCTCCAGAGCATGGACTTCCTGGAGCTGTACCGACGCCACGGCTGCACCCTCCAGCAGGGCGGCAGCGACCAGTGGGGCAACCTCACCGCGGGCCTTGACCTGATCCACCGCCTGGAGCCGGGTGCCGAGGTGCACGCGCTGGCGACGCCGCTGATGACGAAGGCGGACGGGACCAAGTTCGGCAAGACCGAGGGCGGGGCCGTGTGGCTCGACCCGACGATGACGACGCCGTACGCCTTCTACCAGTTCTGGCTGAACGTGGACGACCGGGACGTCTCCCGTTACTCCCGCATCCTCAGCTTCCGCAGCCCGGCGGAGCTGGAGGAGCTGGAGAAGGTCACCGAGGAGCGTCCGCAGGCCCGGACGGCGCAGCGCGCGCTGGCCGAGGAGCTGACGACGCTGGTGCACGGCGCCGACCAGTGCGCCGCGGTCATCGCCGCGTCGAAGGCGCTCTTCGGCCAGGGCGAGCTGGACGAGCTGGACGAGGCGACGCTGGGCGCCGCGCTGTCCGAGGTTCCGCACGCGCGGGTCACCGAACCCGGCCCGCTGGTGGACCTCCTGGTGGAGGTCGGCCTGGCCCCGAGCAAGTCGGGCGCCCGCCGCACGGTGAAGGAGGGCGGCGCGTACCTGAACAACGTCAAGATCACGGACGGCGAGAGCGCGCCGGACCGTGACCAGTTGCTGCACGGGCGCTGGCTGGTGCTGCGCCGGGGCAAGAAGAACCTCGCCGCCGTCGAGGTCACCGGCTGATCCCTCGCCGTCGACCTGCCGCGGCCGGATACGCACGGGGCGTGTCCGGCCGCGGTGCGTCGCCGTCCGGACGTTCCGGGCGGGCCCGGGGCGGTGTCCGCGCCCCGTTCAGGACGGATGCCCCTTTCGGACGGATGCCCCGTTCAGGATCGGTGTCTGTTGCCGCGGAACGACGCCCACAGCATGTCGCCGACGCCGACGACCACCACCGCACCGATCAGCTGGAGCAGGTGGCGCGTCCAGTCGATGCCCTTGGTGTCGTTGACCCCCAGCCAGGTGGCGACGGCGTTGCCCAGCACGCTGCCGATCATGCCGAAGATGATCGTCAGCCAGATGGGGATGTTCTGTTTGCCCGGCAGGATCGCCTTCGCGATCAGGCCGAGCACCAGTCCCACGATGATTGCCCACAACCAGCCCATGTCGCCTCCTCGTGCGACGCGATGTCGCGCATGTGCGGCCCAGTCTCGGCGTGGTGGCGGGGCCCCGCACGCCGGGCGCGTCCGTACGCGGCGCCCCGGACGGCCGGTGGTACCGCCCGCCGGTCCGCGCCAGGGGTCCGGCGCGGCCCGTGGGTGCGGTCCGGTCGGCGATCGGCCGAACGCGACGCGCCCCGGTAGCGGAGCCGGCGGAGGCCGGGCGTACGGTGGACGCGGTCCGGTCCGGGCAGGTCCGGCGCGGAAATGAGGTCTTCCCCGGGCCATCCGGTGCCGGGGAAGGGTGGTGGAGACGTGATGCGGAAGCAGAACGGTGTCGACGGGGTCTTCCGGATCACGGGGGCCCGGCAGGGGCTCGCGGACGATGTGCGCGGCAGACAGCGGCGCTATGTGATCTCGATGTCGGTGCGCACGGTCTCGGTGATCCTGGCCGCGGCGCTGTGGAACGTCGAGCGGTACGTGGCGATCGTGGCGCTGGTCCTCGGAGCTCTGCTCCCGTACGTGGCCGTGGTGATCGCCAACGCCGGCCGCGAGTCCACCCCAGGACTTCCCTCGACGTTCATCCCCGCACCGGTGCGACCGGCACTCGACACCCCCCGCGTCTCCGGCACATCGGCGTCCGACGGGGCCGGGCACGAGGGGGACACCACGTGAGCCCCGCGGGGACGCGGTGCCGTACGAGGGTTGCGCACAGGCACAGTTGAGGCCGCGCCGCACCCGGATATCGCGAAAACCTCAGATCAATCGTGGAGTTACGGTGCACCGGACCCCGGTCCGCGTGACATACTTCGTGAGCGCTCCGCATCCCCCGTCGGAGCGACGGACCGACGCCGGGCAGCTCCCCCCGTGGCTGCTCGGCGTCGTTTTTTCCCGCCCGTCACACGACCGCCGGGAATGCCGGGGACAGCACGTGCGGCCTCGCCCACGACGGTCGTTAGGGTTGAGGCCGTGAACTTCCCCGATTCCGCCGCCGAGAGCGCCGCCGCCGCACCCATCTGTTCCGCCAAGGGCTGCCGGGCCGACGCGGTATGGGTCCTGGCCTGGAACAACCCGAAGCTGCACACCCCGGAGCGCCGCAAGACCTGGCTCGCCTGCGAGGAGCACCGGGAACACCTCTCCTCGTTCCTGGGCGTCCGTGGCTTCCTCAAGGACGTCGTGACGCTGGCGGAATGGGAGTCCGGGCCGGGGGGCGCCTGAGGGCCTGCCGTCCCCGGCGGGCGCGCCCCGGGTCAGCCTCCGATCGCCGACATCGGCCGGTCCGGCTGCAGGAACGACGGATCGTCCAGGCCTGATCCGGCCTTCTTCCCCCGCATCGCCAGCGTCCAGATCCGGGCGATCTCCTCGTCCGGGGCGTCCGAGCGCAGGGCCCCGCGCAGATCGGTCTCCTCACGGGCGAAGAGGCAGGTGCGCACCTGCCCGTCGGCGGTGAGCCTGGTCCGGTCGCAGGCCCGGCAGAAGGGGCGGGTGACGGAGGCGATGACGCCGACCCGGTGGGGGCCGCCGTCGACGAGCCAGCGCTCGGCGGGGGCGGAGCCGCGTTCGTCCCCGTCCTCCTCGGTGAGGGTGAAGCGGGTCCGCAGCGACCGGAGGATGTCGGCCGCCGTGATCATGCCGTCGCGCTTCCAGCCGTGCTGCGCGTCGAGCGGCATCTGCTCGATGAAGCGGAGCTCGTAGCCGTGCCCGACGGCCCAGGCGAGCAGGTCGGGGGCCTCGTCGTCGTTGAGCCCGGGCATCAGCACGGTGTTCACCTTGACCGGGGTGAGACCTGCGTCGCGGGCGGCTTCGAGACCGGCCAGCACGTCGTGGTGCCGGTCGCGGCGGGTGAGGGTCTTGAAGACGTCGGGGCGCAGGGTGTCCAGCGAGACGTTGACCCGGTCCAGACCGGCGGCGCGGAGCGCGGCGGCGGTGCGTTTCAGTCCGATGCCGTTGGTGGTGAGCGACGTCCTGGGGCGCGGGTCGAGGGCCGCGCAGCGTTCGACGACGGAGACGAGTCCGGGGCGCAGCAGCGGCTCGCCGCCGGTGAAGCGGACTTCGGTGACGCCGAGCCGGGTGACGGCGATACCGACCAGCCGGACGATCTCGTCGTCGGTGAGCAGGTCGGGCTTGGCCAGCCATTGCAGGCCCTCTTCCGGCATGCAGTAGGTGCAGCGCAGATTGCACCGGTCGGTCAGCGACACGCGCAGGTCGGTGGCGACCCGGCCGTAGGTGTCGATGAGCATGTGGGCCCCCTCCCCGGTCGTTGTCCCGGTGCCGTGCCCGGGCGGTTCGGGCCGGTGGGTCCCGGCCGGTGGGTGTCGGCCGGTGTTCCCGGCCGGTGGGTGTCGGCCGGTGTTGTCGGTCGTCACCGCCGGTCGTCCCGGGGCGGTTGTTCGGGACGACTCCTCCGAGCCTACGCGAGACCCGAGGTGCCGGAGGGGGCTCGTATGCCACGAGGAACGCCGCGGTCGTGCCGTAGGGTCCTACGACACGGCCGCGGCGACGCGGGCGCCGGAGCGATCGCGGGGGCGGGGGCACCGCCCGGCGCGGATCGGCGGTCGGCGCCCCCGGTGCGGGCGCGGGCCGGTGGCCGGGGCCGGGCCGTGTGCCGGGGCCGGGCCCGCTCAGTGTGCTCCGACACCGGTGAGGGACTTGACCTCCAGTTCGGCGTACTTGCCCTTGTCCGGCTCCTCCTTCGAGAGGAGGGAGCCGATCCAGCCGAGCAGGAAGCCCAGCGGGATGGAGATCAGCCCCGGGTTCTCCAGCGGGAACCAGGCGAAGTCGACGCCCTTGAACATGGACGTCTTCGGGTTGCCGGAGACGACCGGGGAGAACAGCACGAGGATCACCGAACTGGCCAGGCCCCCGTAGATCGACCAGAGCGCGCCCCGGGTGGTGAACCGCTTCCAGAACAGGCTGTAGAGGATGGTCGGCAGGTTCGCGGACGCGGCGACGGCGAAGGCGAGGGCGACCAGCCCGGCGACGTTCATGTCGCGTGCGAAGGCGCCCAGCAGGATCGCGACCGCGCCGATGAGGACGGTGGCCAGGCGGGCGGCGCGCATCTCCTCCTTCTCGGTGGCCTTCCCCTTGCGGATGACGTTGGCGTAGATGTCGTGCGCGAAGGAGGACGAGGAGGCGAGGGTGAGCCCCGCGACGACGGCGAGGATGGTGGCGAAGGCGACGGCCGAGATCACCGCCAGCAGCACGGCGCCCCCGGTGGAGCCGACGCCGCCGAGGTACTCGGCGAGCTGCGGCGCCGCCGCGTTGCCTGCCGGGTTCTTCGCCTTGATCTCGTCCGGGCCGATGAGGGCCGCGGCACCGAAGCCGAGCGCGATCGTCATCAGGTAGAAGGCGCCGATGATGCCGATGGCCCAGTTGACCGACTTACGGGCGGCCTTGGCGGTCGGCACCGTGTAGAAGCGGATCAGGATGTGCGGCAGGCCGGCGGTGCCGAGCACCAGGGCGATGCCGAGGGAGAGGAAGTCCAGCTTCGAGGTGCCGGTGGCGCCGTATTTGAGTCCGGGCTCCAGGAAGGCGGCTCCGTGACCGCTCTTCGAGGCGGCCGTGCCCAGCAGGTCGGAGATGTTGAAGTCGAACTTCAGCAGTACCAGGAAGGTCATCAGCAGGGCGCCCGCGATGAGCAGCACGGCCTTGACCATCTGGACCCAGGTGGTGCCCTTCATGCCGCCGATGGTGACGTACACGATCATCAGTACGCCGACCAGGGCGACGATGAGGATCTTGCCCGCGTCGCTGGTGATGCCGAGGAGGAGGGAGACCAGGACGCCCGCACCCGCCATCTGTGCCAGCAGGTAGAAGATCGAGACGACGATGGTGGAGACGCCCGAGGCGGTGCGGACCGGGCGCTGCCGCATCCGGTACGCGAGGACGTCGCCCATCGTGTAACGGCCGGAGTTGCGCAGCGGTTCGGCGACCAGCAGCAGGGCCACCAGCCAGGCGACGAGGAAGCCGATGGAGTACAGGAAGCCGTCGTAACCGAACAGGGCGATGGCTCCGGCGATCCCGAGGAACGAGGCCGCCGACATGTAGTCGCCGGAGACCGCGAGCCCGTTCTGGAACGCGGTGAACTGCCGTCCGCCCGCGTAGAAGTCGGAGGCGCTGCGGGTCTGCCGCCCGGCCCAGACGGTGATGCCCAGGGTCGCGGCGACGAAGAGCGCGAAGAGCGTGATGATCAGCGGCCGGTGCTCGGTGGTCGAGGAGGCGGCGAGGTGGACGGCGGTGTGTGCGGGGTACGCGGCGCTCATGCGTCGGCCTCCAGACGGGACTTGATGGCCTCGGCCCGCGGGTCGAGCTTCGCGGCCGCGTGGCGGGAGTAGAACCAGGCGATGAGGAACGTGCTGACGAACTGGGCGAGGCCGAAGACGAAGGCCACGTTGATGTGGCCGTACACCTGGGCGCCCATGAAGCCGCCCGCATAGTTGGACAGCAGCACGTACAGGAGGTACCAGAGGACGAAGGCGACGGTCAGCGGGAACGCGAACGAGCGGTGCGTACGGCGCAGTTCGCCGAACTCGGCGCTCTCCTGGGTCGCGACGAACGTCTCGGTCGTGGGCCCGGCGGGGCGGACGTCCGCAACGCTCTCGGGCGGTGGTGCATCGGTAGTCACGGAATCTCCTCGCGACGCGGGTGCGGTGGTGGGGACAGCGGTTTTCCGCCGGGGAACCTCGCCCGGCCGGGGACGGACATGCGCTTTCCCTGCCGTGATGGTGCGTTCCCCGACTACGGCACGGACGGCGTGTCGCGCCGGTTCACCTCCCCTCCACACTTCTCGAACACGTCTGCGCGCACCCGTCCGGCCGAAGTGGGTACCGCGAACTCATTGATGAGCGGGCATGATCCCGATAACTTCACTGGTCATGTACGCGACCGGGCATTTCAGGTGTCCGGTCGCCCGGCACGGATGATGTGGAGACCCCATGGTTCAGCTGGGTTCCAGACGGACGCGCACCCTGACGATGTCCGTCGGACTGGCACTCACGGCTTCGCTCGGCTTCCTGCCGACGGGGGCCGCCTCCGCCGCACCGGTGGACGCGCAGCCCTCGGCGGCGGTGTCGACGAACGGCCCGAAGCTCTCGTACGTGGTCAACACACGGGCCAATCACGGCACCGTCAAGCAGGTGAAGAAGGCGATAGCCGAGGCCGGCGGCACGGTGGTCGTCGCCTACGAGCAGATCGGCGTGATCGTCGTCCACTCGCAGAACCCGGACTTCGCGCAGTCGATCCGCCGGGTCAAGGGCGTCGACTCGGCGGGGGCCACCCGTACCAACCCCATCGTTCCGCAGGCCGTCACGGAGACCGGGGTCGAGCAGCCGCTCACCGCCGCGCAGGCCGACGCCGCCACGGCGCGGGCGACCGCGGACCAGGACCCGCTGGAACCGCTCCAGTGGGACCTGCCCGCCATCAAGGCGGACCAGGCGCACCGCAAGACGCTGGGCAGCAGCAAGGTCACGGTCGCGGTCATCGACACGGGCGTGGACGACACCCACCCGGACCTGGCCCCGAACTTCAACCGTGCGGCATCGGTCAGTTGTGCGACCGGGGTGCCGGACACGACGGACGGCGCCTGGCGTCCGAAGGCGGGCGAGAGCGACCACGGGACGCACGTGGCGGGCACCATCGCCGCCGCGAAGAACGGCATCGGGGTCACGGGCGTCGCGCCGGGGGTGAAGGTCGCCGGGATCAAGGTGGCGAACCCGAGCGGGTCCTTCTACACCGAGGCGGTCGTCTGCGGCTTCGTCTGGGCCGCGGAGCACGGGGTCGACGTCACCAACAACAGCTACTACACCGACCCGTGGATGTTCAACTGCAAGAACGACCCGGACCAGGGCGCCCTGGTCGAGGCCGTCGCCCGCGCCTCCCGGTACGCGGAGCGCAAGGGCACGGTCAACGTGGCCTCGGCCGGCAACAGCGCCTTCGACCTGGCCTCCCACGCCATCGAGGACACGACCAGCCCGAACGACACCACGCCGGTCACCCGGACGATCGACCCGCGCCAGTGCCTCGACATCCCGGCGATGCTGCCGGGTGTCGTGACGGTCTCCGCGACCGGCGCCAAGGGCCTCAAGGCCTCGTACTCGAACTACGGCAGGGGCGTCATCGACGTCGCGGCCCCGGGCGGCGACTCGACGGTCTACCAGACGCCCGCACCGCCCGCCACCAGCGGCCTGATCCTGTCCACGCTGCCGGGCGGCACGTACGGCTACAAGGCCGGTACGTCGATGGCCTCCCCGCACGTCGCGGGCGTCGCGGCCCTGATCAAGTCGAAGCACCCGCACGCCTCGGCGGCCGCGGTGAAGGCGCTGCTGCTGGCCGAGGCCGACGCCACCGCGTGCGGCGCGCCGTACGACATCGACGGCGACGGCACGATCGACGCCGTCTGCGAGGGCGGCAAGAGCTACAACGGGTTCTACGGGGCCGGTGTGGTGAACGCGCTCAACGCGGTCCGCTGGTAGGAAGGCGGACGGGCCGGGAGGGGCCGCGCCCCCTCCCGGCTCCCTTCACGACCGGTGGGCCGGGCCTCTCCCGGCCCACCGGTTCGCGTCCCGCCGGGTGGCACTCGGTGCCATAGTGCGGGGATGAGTCATGCACACATGTCCGGTACGGAACAGGCGTGGGCGGCGCTGGACGGGGATCCCGCGCTTCTCGCGCACGTCACGACGAGCGGCCCCGGGGGACTGCTGCCCGCCCGGCTCCCCGTCATGGAGCTCGCCGGGTCCGCGGTCGCCGTCTGCTCGCTGGCGGCCGCGGAACTGACGGCCCGCCGCACCGCGCGGCCGGTGCCACGGGTCCGGGTCGACAACGGTGCGGTGGCCACGGCGTTCACCAGCGAACGCCATCTGCGGATCGACGGGCGCGCGCCGGTCTCCTTCGCCCCGTTGTCCCGGTTCTGGCGCACGGCGGACGGCTGGGTCCGCACGCACGCCAACTACCCGCACCACCGGGCCCGGTTGCTCGGCACCGTGGGACTGTCCGCGGACACCCCGGATCCGGCCGCGGTGGACGTCGTCGCCGCCTCGTTCGCCGGGCGCCGGGGCGACGAGATCGAGGAGACCGTGTTCGCCGCGGGCGGCCTGGCCGTCGCCGCCCGCACCCCCGGGCAGTGGGCGGCCGACCCGCGCGGCGCGGCGGTCGCGGGCACCCCACTGGTGCGCCGGGAGCGTCTCGACGACGCCCCGGTCCGCCGCACGGCGCCGCTCACCGGTGAACCGTCTCTGCCCCTGGCCGGGGTCCGGGTCCTGGACCTCACCCGGGTCATCGCGGGCCCCGTCGCCACCCGTACCCTCGCCCTGCTCGGCGCGGACGTGCTGCGGATCGACGCCCCGCAGCTCCCGGAGAGCCCCGACGCGCACGCCGACACCGGCTTCGGCAAGCGTTCGGTGGACCTCGACCTGTCGGCCCCCTCGGGCCTCGCCGTCCTCGACGCGTTGCTGGCCGCGGCGGACGTGGTCGTCATCGGCTACCGGCCCGGTGCGGTGGACCGGCTGGGGCCGTCCCCCGAGTACCTGACCGCGCGCAGGCCGGGGCTGGTGATCGGGCGGCTCTCGGCATGGGGGCACGGCCCGTGGGCGCTGCGGCGCGGCTTCGACAGTCTGGTCCAGGTGGCGACGGGCATCGCCTCGGTGGAGGCCACGGCCGGGGCCGGGCGACCGCCGGGCGCGCTGCCCGCGCAGGCGCTCGACCACGGCACCGGCTACCTGCTGGCCGCCGCCGTGCTGCGCGCGCTGACCGAACAGCACGAGGAGGGCGGATCCAGGCTGGTGACGCTCTCGCTCGCCCGCACCGCGTCCTGGCTGCTCGACGAGCTGCCCGTCGGACGGGAGGCCGGGTCCGGCACCTCGGCGTACGATCCGGGGCGGTGGCTGACGGAGACGGACAGCCCGCTGGGCCGGCTGCGCCACGCCCTGCCGCCGGTCGGCTTCGACGGTTCGCCCGCCGACTGGTCGCGGCCGCCCGGCCCCCTGGGTTCGGACACGGCCGCCTGGCTCGCGGCGGACTGAGCGGGGCCGGTCCGTAGCCGCGCGGTCGTCATGCGGTGCTACGGCCGCCCGGCCCCGGGGTCACCTGCCCTCACCGGTCCGAGACCGCCCGGTGCGCGCCCCCGGGGCCGCGCGCCGGGGGCGAGCACCCCGATCGTGAGCAGGAACTGCGCGGCGATGTAGGTGAGCATGACCCAGAAGTCCGGGGCGGGCAGTTGCGGCCAGTCGGCGATGCCGGTGGCGATGAGCGTGTCGGAGAGCAGGAAGAGCGCCCCGCCGACGGCCGCGTACCGGCCCCGGGTGCCCGCCCGGTACGCCATGGCGGTCAGCAGCAGGCTGTAGCCGGTCATCGGGACGCGGAGTTCGGCGGGCAGCCCGTTCCAGAGCAGCGCGACGACGACGGCCAGGACGACGGCGTAGAGCGCCGCGACGGACAGTGGGCTCCGGTCCCGGCCGAAGAGCCACAGGTAGCAGATGTGCCCCGCGGCGAAGGAACCCATCCCGAGCAGGAAGGCGAGATCGGCGTCGGGCAGCAGGAGCGTGTCGCCGCCCCAGCCGAACAGCAGCGCCGCGACGAGCAGACGCGGACCGCGCCGGGCGGCGGCGTACCCGGCCAGCAACGGCATCAGCAGGGGTTTGGCGACGAGATGGGCGACCCGGACGTCGGCGAGCACGCCGACGAGGTCGACGGCGCCCGCCACGAGGAACGCGACGAGCAGCGGGCGCACGAAGCGCTCCCGTCGGTCCGTGGCGGTGTCGGCGCTCATCCGGCACGCTCCCCGGCGGAACGGGGCAGCGAGGCGACGGGCGGCCCGGCGGGAGGGGTCGCGGGGGCGGCGGCGGGCTGCCAGCCCGGTCCGCGGAGCACCCGCCCGGCCCGTTCGCCCCAACTGCCCGCGGCCCGCACGTCGCGCGCGATGGCGACGTACTCGTGGGTGGCGACCCGCAGCGGGTTGAACGTGCCGATGTTCTTGGTCAGGCCGTACACGGGCCGCTCCGTCTCGGCGGTGAACGACCCGAAGATCCGGTCCCAGACGATCAGGATGCCGCCGAAGTTGCGGTCCAGGTAGCCGCCCTGCGAGGCGTGGTGCACCCGGTGGTGGGACGGCGTGTTCAGCACGTACTCGAAGGGCCGGGGGAGCCTGCCGACGCGCTCCGTGTGCACCCAGAACTGGTAGACGAGGTTCGCCGACGAGCAGAACGCGAGTGCGGCCGGGTGGACACCGCAGGCGACGAGCGGGACGTAGAACGGCCAGACGGTCAGCGAGGTCCAGGGCTGGCGCAGCGCGGTGGTGAGGTTGAACTTGCGGCTGGAGTGATGGACCACGTGGCAGGCCCAGAGGATCCGGATGACGTGGTGGCCGCGGTGGGACCAGTAGTAGAGGAAGTCCTGGGCGAGCAGCATCAGCGGGATCGTCCACCACAGCACCGGGACCCGCAGCGGCGTCAGTTCGTGGACCGCGGTGTAGATCGCGACGATGGGCACTTTCCACAGCAGGTCGAAGACCAGGCTTCCCAGCCCCATGGTGATGCTGGTGGCCGCGTCCTTCGTCTCGTACCCGACTGCCTCGTCGTCGGGGTGGAAGTGGTGGAGGGCCATCTCCAGAACGGTGAGCAGCGCGAAGGCCGGTATGGACCAGAGCACGACATCGGGCAGGTTCGGCGGCATGGCAGCACCGTAGAGCCGCGGGTCGGCCAGGACCAGACGTTGTTACCAACAAGTATGCGAGACATGGTGTCAGCAGTCTTTGGTGACTTCCGCCAACGCGGTCGTCGTACGATCCCTGCGACCGGGCCGTCCACGGGGAGGAACCACCGTGCACGGTATGGAAGTTGCGGTGCTCCGCCTGGCCACGACGGTGGCCGGAGGCGTGGGGCCCGTTCGGCACCGTTGACTGCGCCCGGGACGTGCTCGCGGCGCGGACCCGGGCCGGGGTCAGTGTCTCCGTGGCGAACGCCGACGGGATGGCGGCCCTGCGGCACGTGCCCGAGGCCCGCACGTGCCACCTGCGGAACGGGCTCGATCCGCTGCGGGAACTGCCCGAACTCGCACAGCTCACCCTGTACGCCCCGCCCGAGGACGGCCCCTACGACCTGGCGCCCCTGGCCGGTCCCGACGGGCTCACGATCACCCTCGGCGGCGAGACGGCGGCCACCGGCACCGAGTTCTTCCCGCCCGGCCGGATCGTACGACTCGGCCGAGGGCCGTCCCGCGCGCCGGCCGGAGACCCGCGCCGGACGTGATCCCCCGGCCGGCGCTCAGACCCCCACCGACCCCAGCAACTCCCCCGCCCCGTACGTGACCGCCATCGCCAACGCTCCCCCACCCATGTTCCGCAGCACGGCGGGCCGGGGAGCCGCGTCGCCCAGGCGGGCGCTCCACCAGCCCGTCAGCGCGAGCGCCGCCAGCACCGACAGCACGGTCACGAGCAGCCGCAGCGACGGCGGGGGCAGCACGATCGCCAGCAGCGGCAGCAGGGCGCCCACAGTGAACGCGAGGAAACTCGCGCCGGCCGCGTGCCACGGGTTCGTCAGTTCGTCGGGGTCGATGCCCAGCTCGACCTCGGCGTGGGCACGCAGCGCGTCGCGTTCGGTGAGCTGGAGGGCGGCCTCGCGGGCGACTTCCGGGCTCAGCCCCTTGCCCTCCAACAGGCCGCAGAGTTCGGCGAGTTCCTCCTCCGGCTCCTCCGACAGCTCCCGCTTCTCCTGGGCCAGTGCCGCCCGTTCCGAATCGCGCTGGGTGGAGACCGACACGTATTCGCCCGCCGCCATCGACATGGACCCGGCCAGCAGCCCGGCCAGGCCGGCCGTGAGCAGGGTTCCGCGGTCGCCGGTGGCACCGGCGACACCGACGACCAGCCCCGCGGTGGAGACCACGCCGTCGTTGGCGCCGAGGACCGCGGCGCGCAGCCAGTTCAGCCGCGTGCCGAGCCCGTTGCCGTGCGCTTCGTCGTGCGCCTGGGTATCCGTCACCGGGGGATGGTCTCACCCCGTCCCGTCCTCGGACGCGCACCGCCCCGGCCGGGGTGCGAACGGGCCGCGCGAAGGAGGGCGGAGCGGGGGAATAGGAGACTGTCGGTCGCGGCCCGTATTCTCTGTGACCATGCTCGACGACCGCCAGACCGCAGCACCGTGGCCGACCGCGTATCCCCAGGGGTACGCGGTCGTCGACGTGGAGACCACCGGACTCGCCCGGGACGACCGGATAGTGTCCGCCGCCGTCTACCGTCTGGACGCGTGGGGCGATGTCGAGGACCACTGGTACACCCTGGTCAACCCGCAGCGCGATCCCGGTCCCGTCTGGATCCACGGGCTGACCAGCGAGGTCCTCGAAGGGGCCCCGCTCTTCCCGGAGATCGCCGCCGAGCTGTCCGAACGGCTCGCGGGACGGGTGCTCGTCGCGCACAACGCCGCCTTCGACTGGTCGATGCTGGCCCGGGAGTACGCGCGGGCCTCGGTCACGGCCCCCGTCGAGCAGCGGCTGTGCACCATCGCGCTCTCCAAGGAGCTGCGGCTGCCGCTGCCCAACCACAAGCTGGAGTCGCTGGCCGCGCACTTCGGGGTCGTGCAGCAGCGAGCCCACCACGCGCTGGACGACGCCCGGGTGCTGGCCGAGGCGTTCCGGCCGAGTCTGCACGCGGCGGCGCGGAACGGAGTGCGGCTGCCGCTGCTGGAGTGCCGGCCGCTGACCGAGTGGTCGGATTCCCCGGTCACCCCGCGCATCGGCTATCAGCCCTCGTACGGTCAGAACAGCTGGCGTCCCTCGCGCAGGCGACCGGCGTGCCCGTACCCGAACCCGGGGCGCTACGAGAAGGACAAACCTCTCAAGCAGGGCATGCGGGTGGCGTTCTCCGGGGACACGTCCATCGACCGCGAACTGCTGGAGGACCGGGCCGTTGAGGCCGGACTGCACGTGGCGACCAGCGTGTCCCGTCTGACCAGTCTGCTCGTCACCAACGACCCGGACGCGGGAACGTCGAAGACGGTGAAGGCGAAGTCGTTCGGCACCCCGATGCTGGACGAGAGCGCGTTCACCCATCTGCTGCGCGACGTGGCCCCGGCGGCACCGCGGGCCGCCACGCCGTCATCGGAGTGAACCGGGCGCGACTCGCCCGTCCGCCGCTCGCCCGCCGCGGCCCCCGCGTCCGACCCTGTGGCGCATGGCACGTTGTGAGGTTTGCGGAAACGACTACGGCATGTCCTTCGAGGTGCACGCGCAGGGCGCGATGCACGTCTTCGACTGTTTCTCCTGCGCCATCCACCGCATGGCACCCATCTGCGAACACTGCAGGGTCCAGATCATCGGTCAGGGCGTCGAGGTCGACGGTCACTGGTACTGCGGCGGTCACTGCGCCCGCGCCGAGGGGAGGGTCGGCATCATCGACAAGGTCTGACCACCCGGCGGTTCGCCCGGGCCGTCCCGGCCGGCGGACACGCGACGGCGACCCGGCACCGGGCGTGACGACCCCGCCCCGCCCGCTTCCCTCCACCCCTGCGCGATGCACCCCATGACGCGGTTGTACCGTCATGGGGTGTACCGCTTCCTGTTGACCCGGCAGTGGCTGCTTCTCGCCCTCCTCGCCCTCGTCCTGATTCCCACCATGATCGAGCTGGGCTTCTGGCAGCTGCACCGGCATGAGCACAAGGTCGCGCAGAACTCCCTGATCTCCCGCAATCTCAAGGCGGACCCCGTTCCGGTCGCCTCGCTCACCTCGCCGGGGCACACGGTCCCGCGCTCCGACTACTGGCGCACGGTGACGGCGACGGGCACCTACGACACCGCGCACCAGGTGGTCGTGCGCCGCAGGACCGCCACCGACGACCGGATCGGTGTCCATGTGCTCACCCCCTTCGACCTGAAGGGCGGCGGCACGGTCCTGGTCAACCGCGGCTGGGTACCCGCCGCCTCCAGCCAGCGCGCGTTCCCCGACATTCCGCCGGCGCCCCGGGGCGAGGTGACCGTCACCGGGCGCCTCAAGGCCGACGAGACGACGGGCAGCAGCGGCATCAAGGACATCTCGGGCCTGCCCGACCGCCAGGTGATGCTGATCAACAGCGCCCAGGAGGCCACGCGGCTGTCCCGGCCGGTGTTCGGCGGCTACATCGAGCAGACCGCGCCCGAGCCGCCCGGAGACTCCCCGGAGCTGATCGAGACGCCCGACGACGGTTCGATCGGCCCGCACATGGCGTACGCCGTGCAGTGGTGGCTGTTCGCCGCCGGGGTCCCGGTGGGGTACGTGGTCCTCGCCCGCAGGGAGAAGCGCGACCGGGTGACGGCCGCCGCCGAGGCCGCCGGGCAGCGGTCCGCCACCGAACCGGAGCAGGCGGAACCCGCCACGGCCTGACGCCGCCCCCGGCGTCCGCGCCTCCCGCCCCGCCCCCGCACGCGGCGGGGCGGCGCCGCTCCTCACGGGGAAACCGGGCTGCTTAACGAGGCCGATGTTCGGGAACACGCCAGAACGTGACCCCACGCATCGAGGACTATGCCCTGATCGGCGATCTGCAGACGGCCGCGCTGGTCGGCAGGAACGGTTCCGTCGACTGGCTCTGTCTGCCCCGTTTCGACTCGGGCGCCTGTTTCGCGGCCCTGCTCGGCGACGAGGAGAACGGCCACTGGCGCATCGCGCCGAAAGACGCCGACGCCTGTACCCGGCGCGGCTATGCGGGTGACTCCCTCGTCCTGGAGACGTTCTGGGAGACCCGCACCGGAACGGTCAAGGTCGTCGACTTCATGCCGCAGCGCGACCAGGAGCCCGAGGTCATGCGGATCATCGAGGGCGTCAGCGGCACCGTGGAGATGAGCTCCGTGATCCGGCTGCGGTTCGACTTCGGTTCGGTCGTGCCGTGGATGCGCCGTTCCGAGGGACACCGGGTGGCGGTCGCCGGGCCGGACTCGGTCTGGCTGCGCAGCGAACCGCCGGTCAGGACCTGGGGCCAGCAGTTCTCCACCTGCTCGTCGTTCACCGTCGCCGAAGGGGAACAGGTGGCGTTCGTCCTGACCTGGCACCCCTCGCACTCGCCCCGCCCCGATCTCGTCGACCCGTTCGAGGCGCTGAGGAGCACCCTGGCCGACTGGACCGAGTGGTCCGCGCGGTGCAAGTACCGGGGCCCGTACCGGGAGGCGGTGATCCGTTCGCTGATCACGCTGAAGGCGCTCACCTTCGGACCGACCGGCGGCATCGTGGCGGCCCCCACCACCTCGCTGCCCGAGGAGATCGGCGGCGTACGGAACTGGGACTACCGCTTCTGCTGGCTGCGGGACTCCACACTGACCCTGGGCGCGCTCATCTCCGCCGGGTACCTGGAGGAGGCGGCGGCCTGGCGGGACTGGCTGCTGCGGGCCGTCGCCGGGGATCCGGCCGACCTCCAGATCATGTACGGCCTGGCGGGCGAACGACGGCTGCCCGAGTCGGAGCTGCCGTGGCTGCGCGGCTACGAGAACTCCGGCCCGGTGCGGATCGGCAACGCCGCGGTGCGCCAACGTCAGCTTGACGTGTACGGGGAGGTCATCGACTCGCTGCGGCTCGCCCGGGAGGCGGGCCTGGACGACAAGCCGCACGCCTGGAACCTGCAGCTGAGCCTGCTCGGCTTCCTGGAGTCCACCTGGCGCGAGCCGGACGAGGGGCTGTGGGAGATCCGCGGCCAGCGCCGCCACTTCGTGCACTCCAAGGTGATGGCCTGGGTCGCCGCCGACCGTGCCGTGCGCACCCTGGAGAAGAACCCGTCACTGGCCGGGGACCCGGAGCGGTGGCGGGCGATGCGGGACGCCGTGCACCGGGAGGTGTGCGAGAAGGGGTTCGACCCGGTACGGAACACCTTCACGCAGTCCTACGGCTCCCGGAACCTGGACGCCGCGACGCTGCTGATCGCCCGGACGGGCTTCCTGCCACCGGACGATCCCCGCATCATCGGCACGATCGACGCGGTCCGCGAGGAGCTGGGCAGCGACTGTCTGGTCCGCCGCTACAGCACGGACGGCTCGTCGATCGACGGGCTGCCCGGCAGCGAGGGCGCGTTCCTCGCGTGCTCGTTCTGGCTGGCGGACGCGCTGGTGACGATCGGGCGCGCGGACGAGGCCCGGGACCTCTTCGAGCGGCTGCTGAAGCTGTGCAACGACGTGGGGTTGCTCGCCGAGGAGTTCGACACCGTCACACGCCGCCAGGTCGGCAATTTCCCGCAGGCGTTCAGCCACATCGGGCTGGTGGGCACCGCCATGGCACTGGCCGGTGAGGACACGCTGGAGGCCGACGCGGCAGGATAGGGCCATGGATCTTGGACTGAAGGACCGTGTGTACATCGTCACCGGGGCGAGCCGGGGACTGGGCAACGCCACCGCGCGTGCGCTGGCCGAGGACGGCGCACGGGTGATCATCACCGGACGGGACGCCGAGCGGGTCGAGGCAGCCGCCGCCGAACTGGGACCGGACGCCGTCGGTCTCGCCGCCGACAACTCCGACCCCGCGGCCGCGCAGCGCCTGGTGGACGGAGCGCACGAGCGGTTCGGCCGGCTCGACGGCATTCTCATCAGCGTCGGCGGGCCGGCACCCGGCCTCGTCGCGGACAACACCGACGAGCAGTGGCAGTCGGCCTTCGAGTCGGTGTTCCTGGGCGCGGTCCGGCTCGCCAGGGCCGCGGCGGCCACGCTCGGCGAGGGCGGTGTCATCGGTTTCGTGCTGTCCGGCTCCGTGTACGAGCCGATCCACGGGCTGACCATCTCCAACGGTCTGCGCCCCGGACTCGCCGGATTCGCCAAGTCCCTCGCCGACGAGCTCGGCCCCCGGGGCATCCGGGTGGTGGGCGTGCTGCCGGGCCGGATCGACACCGACCGGGTGCGCGAACTCGACGCCCTGTCGGGCGACGCGGAGACCGCCCGCGCGGCCGCCGGGGAACGCATCCCGCTGCGCCGCTACGGGACCCCGGAGGAGTTCGGCCGGACGGCGGCGTTCCTGCTCTCGCCCGCGGCGTCGTATCTGACCGGCGTCATGCTGCCGGTCGACGGCGGCTTCCGGCACGGCTTCTGAACCGGCCGGTTCCCGGAACGGGAACGGGGCCCGGGTCAGCTCACCCGCTCCGCGCGGTGCCCGACCGCGCTCAGCCGCACCTCGGCCGGCAGTTCCGCCGCCCCCGTCGAGTCGCGCGCGTGGACGAGCACCTCGTCGGTGAGCCTGCCGAGCGCCTCGTCCGGTGTCGCGTGCGGTTCCAGCAGGAGCCGCACGACGACCCGGGGGGCCTCACGGCGACCGGTCAGCGTGACCCGGGCGCGGGCCACCCCGTCCAGGGCCGTCGCCTCGTCCGCGACGGCCGCCTCCAGGGCGCGGCCCCGCAACACCGCCGCCTCACCGTCGCCGCTGTCCACCGGCACCGCGGCGAGACGGGCCCGGCGCGCCTGGGCCAGCAGCCACCACAGGGCGAGGACGACCACGACGGCGAGCGCCACGAAGACCGCCGGCCACCACCAGCCCTGGTCGCGCCAGCGGACCCGGTCGGCCTCGCTCAGCAGCACGTCGTGCCCGCCGTGCCAGGGCCACCGGGCCGGTACGGGGAGGCCGAGTCCGGCCGCGAGCACCGCGCCGCCGCCGCCGATGAGCACGAGTCCGGCCAGGCCGAGCAGTACCCGGTTGACGATCCTGCGCAACGGGCTCACCCCTTCCTCGCCGCCCGGCGGACCCGCACGGTCGTGCTCGGCCGTCCGGCCAGCCCCAGTTCCCGGACACCGGTGTCCAGGACGGTGTCCAGGTCGGTGCGTACGTCGTCGAGCTCCCGGAAGTGCGAGACCGCGCGCACCGCGATCCTGTTCCGTCCCACCCGGACCCGTACCGCCTGCACCCCGGACACCTCGACGGCCCGGTCCCGCAGGACCAGCGCCGCCGCCGCCCGGTCGAGCCCCGCCCGTACGCCCGGCCGGTCGCGGCGCATCGGCAGCAGACCGCGGAGCCCCGGAGTGAGCGCGAGCAACAGCAGCCACAGGCCGGTCGCCGCGGCCACCGCCGCACCGGTCAGCACCCACACGTCGTGCAGGGGACGGTCCGCGAGCTCCCGGGCCAGTACCCGGCGCCACCGCATCGCCGGCCGGTCGGCCCGTACCGCCGCGACGTCGTAGAGCAGCAGTCCCGCGCCGCCGAGGACCAGCAGGGCGAGGAGCGCCGCGGGGATGCGGCGCGCGGACCAGAAGCGGTGCGCCCGGCCGTCGCTCCGCCCCGGCGCGGGCGGTGGGTCGTACGTGGCGCAGGAGGCGGACCCGTCGTGTTCGAGCACGTCTCCCCGTTCGGCCGGCCGGGTGCCGGACGGTCGCCCGGTCCCGTGCCGCGGGTCGTGGGGCCCGGTCATCGGACCCTCCCCCGGGCCGTGCCGTCCGCCGCCACCGGATGCAGGCGCTCGACCCGCACGGCGACCTCGGGCACGTCCATTCCCGCCAGCGCCCGCACCCGTCGGGCGACATGACGGCGCACCCCACCGCACTGCCGGCCGATGTCGGACGGGTATCCGAGCTCCAGGACGACCCGTACCCGGGCACTGTCCCGGTGCACCGTGACCGTCGCACGCGGCGCCGTGCCCCCCTCGGGAGGTGCGTCGATCGCCTCCTTCGCGGCCTGTGCGGCGATCTTCGCGATCACCCGGTCGGCGATCCCGGTCGCTCCGCGCTCCGCCGCGGCCACTCCGCCTCCCGTCCCCGGCGCCCCCGGCACGTCCGTCACCGCGGCCGGTCGCCGCGGTCGCGACCGCGGAAGAAGTCACCGGGTTCCAGGTCGCCCTCCAGGAACCGGCCGACCACGAAGCCGACCGCCCCCAGGGCCGCCACCAGCAGGAAGGCCCCGAATCCGCCGAAGTACCCGGCGAATCCGAGCGCCATGCCGGCCACCATGCCGACCACCGCCATGCTCATCGTGCGCTCCTCAACTGCCTCGGTCACCGGGCTCACCGGGCATACCTGTTCCGGACGTGCCTACTGGAGACGTGGCTCGGGCCGGTCCTCGTCGTCGTCCTCGTCGGGCAGCTTCACATCGCTCACCGCGATGTTGACCTCGACGACCTCCAGGCCGGTCATCCGCTCGACCGCCGCGATGACGTTCTCGCGCACGTCACGGGCGACATCCGCGATCGACACGCCGTAGTCGACGACGATCTCCAGGTCGAGGGCGGTCTGCGACTCGCCGACCTCCGCCTTCACTCCCCGCGTGACGGTCTTGCCGCCCCCGGGCACCCGGTCGCGGACCGCTCCGAGCGTGCGTGAGAACCCGCTGCCCATCGCGTGGACACCGACCACGTCACGCGCCGCCATGCCCGCGATCTTCTCGACCACACCGTCCGCGATGGTCGTGCGGCCACGGTCGGCGGGATCTCCCCCGCCGCGTCTGGTGGGTTGAACCGGTTCCTTGTCGGGGTTCTCGGGACGGACCCGGTGTGTGGTGTCGGTCATCGCCACTCATCCCTTCGGGGCAGGTCGAGGCTCATTACCCACATCCTCTTTGCCCACATTAGGTGCGCTTGTCCCGTCTCGCGTCGTGGATGCGGCAGGCTGGGCCGATGACAACGGCTGACAGCCCGCACAGGGGCGACGGATGGGCGGCGGCGGTCCGTCGCCGGACCGGTCTCGGCCGGCTGCTTCCCCTGGGTGGCCCGGCGGACGGGGCGTGGATCTCGGAGCGGGCCGCCGTCGCGGTGCTGCGCGACGCGACGAGCGGGCCGGGGGCCGGACCGGTGCTCGGGAGGCTCCGGATCCGTGCGGCCGGTCCGGCCCCGACCCCGGGACCGGGGCCGGAGCCGCCCCCCGGCGCGCTCCCGCCGGGACCGCTGCGGATGGAGGCGGACATGTCGGCGGTGCCGGGCAGGCCGTTGCCCGCCGAGGCCGCGGCGTTGCGCTCGTCGTTGCTGGCGGCGGCCGACCGGAATGTGGGCCTGGTGGTGTCCGAGGTGGACGTACACGTGACGGAGCTGGTGGAGACGCCTCCCGGGCCCCGGGCAGCGGCACCGGTCGAGGTGCACCCGGCTCGGCCGGAGGGGCCTCGGGGGGCCGCCGCCGCGGAGGTGCCCGGTGTGGCGACGCTGACCCGGGTGCTCGGCGGCGCCGTGCACGCGGGCCCCGGTCATGTCCGTATCGAGCTGGCGACGGAGCCGGGCCACCGGGTGCTCGACGTGGCGCGAGCGGTGCGGACCGCGGTGGTGAACGCGTCGGCGGACCGGCCGTCGGTGGTCGTCCTGGTCACGGCGGTGGTGGGGCGGGACGACGTCCCGCAGGCCCCGTCCGGCGCGTTCAGTCGGTGATGCCCGCCAGGTCACGCAGACGGCGGCCCTGCGCGGCGCGTTCGGCGGCGCGCTGCTCCTCGTAGCCCCGGGAGACGGCACCGCTCAGCAACGCCTTGGTCTCGACCACCGCGTCGCGCGGAGCGGCGAGCAGCGCGGCGGCCAGGTCACGGGTCGCCGCGTCCAGTTCGCCGACGGGGACCACCAGGTTGGCAAGGCCGGTGCGCTCGGCCTCCTCCGCCTGCACGAAGCGGCCCGTGGCGCAGATTTCGAGCGCCCGGGCGTACCCCACCAGGTGCACCAGGGCGTGCGTGCCGGTGAGGTCGGGAACCAGCCCGAGGCTGGTCTCCCTCATGGCGAACTGCACGTCCTCGGCAACGATCCGCAGATCGCAGGCGAGGGCGAGCTGGAAGCCCGCACCGATCGCGTGCCCCTGGACCGCCGCGACGGACACGATGTCGTTGCGACGCCACCAGGTGAACGCCTCCTGGTACGCGGCGATGGTCGCGTCGAGTTCGGCCTCCGTGCCGCGCGCCATGTCGAGGAAGGACGGCTCCGCGTCGAACCCCTCGGGCGTGAACGCCTGACGGTCGAGACCCGCGGAGAAGGACTTGCCCTCGCCGCGGAGCACGACGACCCGCACCGTACCGGGCAGCGCCCGTCCGGCCTCGGTCAACGCCCGCCACAGAGCGGGAGACTGGGCGTTGCGCCTGGCCGGATTGGTGAGGGTCACCGTGGCGATCGCGTCGTCGACGGTGAGTCGTACGCCGTCCTTGTCGAGCACGGAGTCGAGCGAGGTCATGAGAGCCTCCGGATCGGTTCAGTCTCCACGCCGAACAGCATGTCCGGCTAAGTGACTGAACAGTAACCACCCGGGCGACATCATGGTCGACCGGGTGACCACCGCCGGAAACCGGTGGTCTCCGGGACGGCTCGGACGACCTGCTCCGATCCGCCGAAACCCTCAGAACCCGTCGGGCGACCCGTGATCGAGCGGCTCGAAGACCGCCCGACAGGCTCTCAGGCCGTGACGGCCTTCTTGCCTCGTGTCGCCCCGCCGCGTCCGCGCAGCGTGACTCCGGACTCGCTGAGCATCCGGTGGACGAATCCGTAGGAGCGGCCGGTCTCTTCGGCCAACGCCCGGATGCTCGCACCGGAGTCGTACTTCTTCTTCAGGTCTGCCGCGAGCTTGTCGCGCGCGGCGCCGGTAACCCGGCTGCCCTTCTTCAGAGTCTCGGCCACCCGTGCCTCCTCATGGGAAGTGCGCTCTGGACTCTCATGATCACCCCTCATGGGCTTCATGGCCACCCATTCGACAAGGTCGGCACAACCGGATTCCCGTCGGAAAAGGGGCCCGACACCGTGGGAATCCCGCGTTCCACGGGTCCGCGGCGGCGAGCCGGAACGGCTCGGGAAAGGAACCACCAGGTCAGGGCCACACGGGTTCGGTGCCCGCCATATGGGTGCGCCCGGCAGGTATCTGCCGGGCGTCACGGCGTGGTACGAGACGTACTCACGCAGATGATGGATCACGCATGGGCCGAATGATCCATACGGAGTGGATCAGTGACGGGTCGCGTGTTGACGGGGAGCGGGCCGCGGGGTGGCCGGACGGGCTCTCAGGCCAGCGCGACCAGGTCCCGGTAGTCCGCCCCCCACAGGTCCTCGACCCCGTCCGGGAGCAGGATGATGCGTTCCGGCTGGAGGGCCTCGACCGCTCCCTCGTCGTGGGTGACGAGGACGACGGCGCCCTTGTACGTGCGCAGCGCGCCGAGGATCTCCTCGCGGCTTGCCGGGTCGAGGTTGTTGGTCGGCTCGTCCAGGAGCAGCACATTGGCGGAGGACACCACCAGGGTCGCCAGCGCGAGGCGGGTCTTCTCACCGCCGGAGAGCACCCCGGCGGGCTTGTCGACGTCGTCGCCGGAGAAGAGGAACGAGCCCAGCGTCTTGCGGACGTCGACGAGGTCGAGGTCGGGCGCCGCCGAGCGCATGTTCTCCAGGACCGTGCGGTCCGGGTCGAGGGTCTCGTGCTCCTGGGCGTAGTAGCCGAGCTTGAGTCCGTGGCCCTCGACGATCCGGCCGGTGTCGGCCTTCTCGGCGCCGCCGAGGAGCCGCAGCAGGGTGGTCTTCCCGGCGCCGTTGAGGCCGAGGATGACGACCCGGGAGCCCTTGTCGATGGCGAGGTCGACGTCGGTGAAGATCTCCAGCGAGCCGTACGACTTGGACAGGCCCTCCGCCATCAGGGGGGTCTTGCCGCACGGCGCGGGCTCGGGGAAGCGCAGCTTGGCGACCTTGTCGGCGACCCGGACGGCCTCCAGGCCGGAGAGCAGCCGCTCGGCGCGCTTGGCCATGTTCTGCGCGGCGACGGTCTTGGTGGCCTTGGCGCGCATCTTGTCGGCCTGCGAGTTGAGGGCCGCCGCCTTCTTCTCGGCGTTCTGCCGCTCGCGCTTGCGGCGCCTCTCGTCGGCCTCACGCTGCTGCTGGTAGAGCTTCCAGCCCATGTTGTAGACGTCGATCTGCGAGCGGTTGGCGTCGAGGTAGAAGACCTTGTTGACGACCGTCTCGACGAGTTCCTCGTCGTGGGAGATCACGATGAAGCCGCCGCGGTAGGTCTTGAGGTAGTCGCGCAGCCAGATGATCGAGTCGGCGTCGAGGTGGTTGGTCGGCTCGTCGAGCAGCAGGATGTCGGCGTCCGAGAACAGGATGCGGGCCAGTTCCACACGGCGGCGCTGACCGCCGGAGAGTGTGTGCAGCGGCTGCCCGAGCACCCGGTCGGGCAGGCTGAGCGCGGCGGCGATGGTGGCGGCCTCGGCCTCGGCGGCGTAGCCGCCCTTGGTGAGGAACTCCGTCTCCAGGCGCTCGTACTTCTTCATCGCCTTCTCGCGGGTGGCGCCCTTGCCGTTGGCCATCCGGTCCTCGTTCTCGCGCATCTTGCGCAGGATCTCGTCGAGGCCGCGGGCGGAGAGGATGCGGTCGCGGGCGAGTACGTCGAGGTCGCCGGTGCGCGGGTCCTGCGGGAGGTAGCCGACCTCGCCGGAGCGGGTGATGGTGCCGCCCCCGGGGCTGCCCTCTCCCGCGAGGCATTTGGTGAGGGTGGTCTTGCCCGCCCCGTTGCGGCCGACGAGGCCGATGCGGTCGCCCTTGGCGATGCGGAAGGAAGCGGATTCGATGAGGACGCGGGCACCGGCGCGCAACTCGATGCCGGAAGCGGTGATCACGGTAAAACTCCAGGGCGGGGAGGGACGGCGGACGGGGCGAGGGCGGAGTCGTCTCGACGCCGTTTAATGCACAAGGAGAATTGCCATACGGCTCATTCTACTGGCGGTGTGCAACTGCTTTTCCGCGTGTGCCGACGACCCGCGCGGGGCCCGCCCCGGCGCACGCCGTCCTCCCCACCCCGCCGCTCGGTACCGTCGGGCGCTCGGGGATGATCTGGCCAATACTCGGCGCAGGTGGCCGTTCCACCACGGCCGGAACGGAGAGAGTGACAGCCATGCAGTTCGACGACGACGCCGGTCTGGACACGTCCGAGGTCCAGGACGTCCGCGGCAGCCGCGTTCCGGGCGGCAGGGCCACCGTGGGCGGCGGCATCGTGGGCGTCGTCGCACTGCTGCTGGGGCTGTTCTTCGGCATCGGCCCCGACGAGCTGGGGCTGTCGTCCGGTGATTCGGGCACGACGGCGACCGCCTCCTCGGCGGCGCAGGTGCAGGAGTCCTGCCGGACCGGGCGGGACGCAAACACGCGGGACGACTGCCGGACGGTCGCGGTGGTCAACAGCGTGCAGGACTTCTGGAGCGGTGAGTTCCGCAGGCGCGGCAGGACGTACACGAACGCGCCGACGGTCCTGTTCACCGACCGGGTCGGCACCGCGTGCGGCTCCGCGACCTCGGCGGTCGGTCCGTTCTACTGCCCCGGCGACCGGAAGGTCTACCTGGACCTGGGGTTCTTCGGCGAGCTGCGGACGAAGTTCGGCGCCTCCGGCGGCCCGTTCGCCCAGGCGTACGTCATCGCCCACGAGTACGGGCACCATGTGCAGGACCTGATGGGAACGCTGGGCCGGACCCAGGACGGGCGTACCGGCGCGAACAGCAACGCGGTCCGGGTGGAGCTGCAGGCGGACTGCTACGCCGGGGTCTGGGCGCACCACGCGACGACCACACCCGACGAGTCGACCGGCCGGCCGCTGATCACGTCGCTGACGCAGGCCGACATCCGGGACGGTCTCGACGCGGCGGCGGCGGTCGGCGACGACCGCATCCAGGAGAGGTTCCAGGGACGGGTGGCACCGGAGGCCTGGACGCACGGCTCGGCCGCGCAGCGGCAGCAGTGGTTCACCACGGGCTACCGCGGCGGCGCCATGAGCGCCTGCGACACCTTCCGCTGAGCGACCGGGCGGCGGCACGACCGGTCAGCTCCGCCACCGGGCCCTCCCGGCGCCCCGGAACCGCACGCACCGTGCCCCGTCCGCCCTCCGGCCGAAGGCCACCCGGCAGCCTCTCAGACGCCGCCGGTGTGCACCTGGAACGCGGCCCGGCGCACCGCTTTGGCCAGGGCGGGGTCCGGGTGGGCGGCGGCCAGGGCGACCAGTACCTGCACGGTGCGCGGATGGCCGACGGCCCTCACCTCGTCGAGGAGCGCCGGCACCGTGCCCTGGACGGCGGAGTCGAGGTGGCGGACCAGCAGGCCGGTCTCGCCGTGGTCGGCGACGGCCGCCGCGGTGTCGACCCAGAGCCAGGTGGCCTCCTCCCGGCTGAGGACGTCCTGGGCGTCCTCGGGGTCGGTCCCGTCGTACTCGGCGAGCCACAGCAGCGCGTAGGGGCGGAGCGAGGTGTCGTCGAGGACGGCGCGCACCTCGGGTTCGGCGGGCGCGCCGACGACGCGGAGCGCCTCGAAGGCGAGCCCGCGCAGCAGTGCGTCCTCGCCGCGGGCGACGGCGAGGATTTCGGCGACGGCGCTGCCCACGGTGCGGGCGGCGAGCCAGGCGCGGTATTCGTCGCGGGCCGGGCCCGGGGTGAGCCGGGCGCAGCCGAGCAGCATGTCGGCTGCGGACTGCTCGATGTTCCCCGCCGGGCTCTGGGCGGCGACGCAGATCTGCTCCAGCTTGACCCAGACCGCCCAGTTGCCGAGCGGGGTGAGGGTGGCGTGCCCGGTGTCGAGGGTGAGCGCGCCGACGGCGGCCAGCCCCTCCAGCGCCCAGTCCAGGAGCAGGGCGATCAGCTCGGCCGGGTGCGCGGGAGCGGGCTCGGCCGGTTCGGACCGCGGCCCGTACGGCACCTCGCAGCGCTCCTCGCGGAGTTCCGCGACGCGCTGTTCCAGGAGGTCCAGGAGGGCGGGCACGGCGACCGGGCCGGCCGAGAGCTGGAGGAGGGAGAGCACCTGGGGGACGGCCTCGACGGACTCGGCGACCGCGGCGGGCTCGACGCCGTCGGGGGCCGGGTGGACGAGTGACCAGGCGTCGAAGAGCGCCACCCAGCCGCGGAGCACGGCGGAGTCGTCGCGGTCCCAGGCGCGCAGCCGCCAGCCGGGGCGCGCGGTGTCGCCGTGCAGTTCGACGAGACCGGCGAGACGGGCCCGGTCCCAGCCCGAGCGCACCTGGGCCGGGGACAGTTCCAGGGCCGTGGCCGCCCGTTCGAGCGCCTGGGCGGCGGGCGGGGGCGCGCCCGGGATCGCGCCGTCGGCCGCCCAGCGGGCGATCCGTACGGCGTCGGCGAGGGCTGCCCTGGCCTGGCGAGCCAGTTCCGCCCGGGGAGGGGTGCCCTCCGGGGGGCGGGGGGCCGGCCTGGTGCGCCGGGTGGTCACTGCCTTGCGAGCGGTGGCGAGGGGTCGCGGGCGGACAAGTCGAAGCCTGGAGTCGCGCGGGGTACGGGACGTCACGGAGAGCAGTCTTGCCCCTGACAGCCCGAAAGCCCAAACGGAACCCCAATTCGCGGTGCCGGGGCAGGTGGACGCCGGTCCGGCACCAATCGGCCGATCCCTGCCATCGGATCACATCAGGGGCGTGAGGAAGCGGCGCAGGGTCTCCTCGTAGTGCGCCGGGTCGGCGTTCCACATTGCCGCATGCGGAGCCTGTGGGACGGTGTGCAGGGAGACCAGTTCCGGGCGGCGGGCGGCGAGCTCGCGGGAGGGCTGCCAGGGGGCCAGGGTGTCGTCCGGGCCGTGGAAGATCAGGGTCGGGGCGCGCAGCGCCGGCGCGAGCGAGCCGTCCAGGAGGCGCGCGTCCTGCAATCCGGTCTGTCCCTGGACGGCGCGGACGGCGAGCGGCAGCAGGGCCGGCGGGACGCCGCGGGCGACGGCGAGGGCGCGCAGCGTGGCGGCCCGGTCCAGCACCGGGGAGTCGAGGACGAGGCCGCAGATCCGGTCGCGGAGCGCGGAGTCGACGGCCGCGTGCAGGGCCATCGAGGCGCCGGTGGACCAGCCGTGCACGACGACCTTCTCGGCCCCGTACCGCACGGCGAAGCGGATCGCCGCGTCCAGGTCGCGCCATTCGGACGCGCCGAGGTGCGAGAGGCCGTCCGGGGAGCGCGGCGTCCCGGCGTCGCCGCGGTAGGCGAGGTCGAGGACGGGCAGGCGCAGGTCGTGCAGGAACTCCATGACGTTCATGGGGTGTTCCCTGGTGGTGCCGAGGCCGTGCACGGTGATGACCCAGGTGTCGCGGGCGCCGGGCAGGAACCAGGCGGGCAGGGCGCCGAGTTCGCCGGGGATCTCGACCTCCTGGTGGTCGAGGCCGAGTGCCGAGGACGGGTCCCCCTCGTGCAGCTGGGGGGTGATCCGGACCCTGGCGCCGGGCTCCGGGCTGCCCCGGTCGACGCGTTCCAGTCTGCGGACGACGGTGTCGGGGGCGTGGTGGGCGCCTTCGAGCACCGGGCCGACGACGGCGTGCGTGTCGTCGGACACGAGTCCGTACGTGCCCGGCCGCAAGGATGTGAAGGAGCGTGTCAGGGTGACGCGTCCGGGCGCCGTGGCGTGCACGGTGAGTCCGCGGTCGGTGGGGAACGGCCGCCCGGGCGGCGTCCCGAGGGCGGCGTCACCGGCGTACCGGCCGGCCGCGACGGCTGCCGCGCCGAGGCCGAGGATCGTGGTGACGGCTGCTGCCGTGACTGTTGCCGGGCGCACCGCTTCAGTGTCGTCGGGCGGGTCGTGCCCCGCCACCGGACAGCCGCTGTCCCGGTGGCGGGGGGGGCGGACGTGTCCGGGGCTGCCGGACGGGTCACCGCTGCTGCCCGTACCCCTTCAGGGCCTCGCTCACGTCGTGCAGCTGGGCCGGGGAGAGCAGGTTCGGGGAGAGGCCGGGGACCGAGCTCGCGGCGAGCCAGAGCCTGCAGAGCCATTCCAGTTGCGCGGTCCGGTCGTACGCCTCGTCCAGTGTGGTGCCGTACGTGACGGTGCCGTGGTTCCCGAGCAGGCAGCCGGTGCGGTCGCGCAGGGCGGCGAGCATGTTCTCGGCGAGTTCGTCGGTTCCGTAGCGCGCGTAGGCCGCCACCCGGACGGGGCCCCCGAGCAGGGCGGCGGCGTAGTGGATCGGCGGGACCTCGCGGACCAGGGTCGAGACGGCCGTGGCGTGCACCGCGTGGGTGTGCACGACGGCTGCGGCGTCACTGTTCCGGTAGACCGCGAGGTGGAGCGGGAGTTCGCTGGTGGGGACGAGGTCGCCGAGAACACGGTTTCCCTCCGGATCGACGCCGACCAGGTCCTTCGGGCCGAGCCGTTCGTACGGCACCCCGCTCGGGGTGACCAGGATCGTGTCGCCGACCCTCGCGGACACGTTTCCCGATGTGCCGACGACGAGGCCCTCGGCCGCCGTCCTGCGGGCGGTGGCGACGACGCCCGCCCAGGCCCGTTCGATCGGGTCCAGCTGCTGATCGGTCATGCGGTGATCCTGTCAGCGCGCGCGGTGTACGTACACGCGGCTGGCGGGAAGGCCACCGCGGGTGACGCAGAATTCGGCGACGCCCGTCACGGACACCGCAATGCCCTTCCCAGTTCATCTCCCGTTCACCCAGGTTGCCTACGGTCCACGTGCCAATGACGTCGAACGATTGCCTGGGTAAATGGAACACATCACGCTGCTCCTCGCGATTGTGATCGTGACAGCTCTAGTGTTCGATTTCACGAACGGTTTCCACGACACCGCCAACGCGATGGCGACCACCATCTCGACCGGCGCTCTGAAACCGAAGACCGCGGTGGCCATGTCCGCCGTCCTCAATCTCGTCGGCGCGTTCCTGTCCGTGGAGGTCGCCAGAACGATCTCCGGAGGGATCGTCAACGAGGACGGGTTGCGGACGGAGGTCATCTTCGCGGCACTCGTCGGCGCCATCCTGTGGAATCTGCTGACCTGGCTGGTCGGACTGCCGTCCAGTTCCTCGCACGCCCTGTTCGGCGGCCTGATCGGCGCGGCGGTGATGTCGGCCGGCTGGTCGTCGGTCAACGGCGGCACCGTCGTCACCAAGGTGCTGATCCCGGCACTCGCCGCCCCGATCGTCGCCGGCGCTGCGGCGCTGCTGGCCACCAGGCTGACGTACCGGATCGGCGGGAAGATCCGTGACGAGGCCCAGGAGAAGGCCACCGCCAAGGGGTACCGCGCCGGTCAGATCGCCTCGGCCGGGCTGGTCTCCCTCGCCCACGGCACCAACGACGCGCAGAAGACCATGGGCATCATCACGCTGGCCCTGGTGACCGGCGGGGTGCTGCACCCGGGCGCCAACCCGCCGGTCTGGGTGATCGTGTCCGCGGGCATGGCCATCGCGCTCGGCACCTACCTGGGCGGCTGGCGGATCATCCGCACGATGGGCAGCGGCCTCACCGACCTCAGGCCGCCGCAGGGCTTCGCCGCCCAGACCAGCGCGGCCACGGTCATCCTGGCCTCCTCCCACCTCGGGTTCTCCCTCTCCACCACCCAGTCCTGCTCCGGCGCGGTGATGGGCGCGGGTCTCGGCCGCCGGGGCGGCGTGGTCCGCTGGTCCACCGCGACCCGGATGTTCGTCGCCTGGGGCCTGACCCTGCCGGCCGCGGGTCTGGTCGGCGCGGGCGCGGAGTTCCTGACGAAGCAGGGCACCTGGGGCGTCGTCGTGGTCGCGGCGCTGCTGGTCGCGGGTTCCGGCTCGATCTGGCTGCTGTCGCGCCGCAAGCCGGTCGGCCACGACGATGTGGCACCGGGCGATGTCGCACCGGCCGGGGACCGTGTCGAGCCCGCCGGAGTCGTCACCACGGCCATCGCCGCCGTCAGCCCGCCGCCGACCGTCGCGGCCCACGCCACGGCGCAGGACCTCATGACCACCATTCCGGCCCCGGCCACCGTCGCCGCCGTCCAGGACCCGGCACGCCCGGCCACCGTCTGACGACCAAGGAATCAGCATGAAAATCGACTGGGCGGCCCTCGCCTCCGTCTTCGGTGTGTCCCTCGTCGTCACCGTCGCGCTGGTGGGCCTCTTCACCCTGGGCATCGTCGGTCTCGCCAAACAGCCGGGCCCGGCGGCCCGGGGCGGCTCCGGCGGGTCGCGGCTGCCTGCCCGCGCGGGCGCCTACGTCTGCTTCGCGCTGTGCGCGGCGGCGGTCGCCTACGGGATCTTCCTGATCGTCGCCTGACCCCTCCCCCGCCGCACTCCCGTCGGGGCGGGCCCCCCCCCCCCGGGGGGCCCCCCCCCCGGGGCCCCCGCCCCCCGGGGGGGGGGGGCCCCCCCGCCGGCGGCGGGCCACGGCCAGTTTTAGGGGGGGGTCGGGGGGGGGGGGTGGGGCCGATA
>NZ_JBIBYN010000040.1:0-46376 GCF_043083325.1 Streptomyces sp. NPDC014734
GGGGGGGGGGGGGGGGGGGGGGGGGGGGGGGGGGGGGGGGGGGGGGGGGGGGGGGGGGGGGGGGGGGGGGTGCCGCCCCCCCCCCCCCCCCCCCCCCGCCCCCGCGGCCGGTGCGGACGCCCCGCGGCGCCGCACCGGCCCCATGTCACCGCGCGAACCGGAAGGGGCGCGGCGTCACGCGAACCGCTGCCCCGCGCCGCCGTCGCAGTTCTGCAGTTTCAGCGCGTCCCGGGCCGCCGCGAGCGTCAGGCACAGTCCGGTCGAGGCGGCCGGGCGCAGGGTGCCCGACTGCCGGACGAACTTCTGGTTGGCCGCGCCGGAGCAGTTGTAGAGGATGAGCGTGGCGCCCGCCTTGTAGTCGGCGCCCGGCACGTCCAGGCACCGGTCGTGGCTCAGCTCCGTGCGCAGGGTCTGCGTGCCGGAGTCGTACCACCATCCCTGGTTGCGTCCGCCGTGGCACTCCCAGCCGCCGACCTTGGTGTCGTTGCGGGTCACCGAGGCCGGGGCGTCCACGCAGGTGCCGGTGGCCTCGTTCTTCAGGGGTTTGAACACGTCGTCCCACGCCACCGGCTGGAGGACCGGCTGCCCGGTGCTCGCCGGGTCGGCGCAGCTCGCCTCGCGCAGGCCCGAGTTGTAGATCTGCGTCAGGCAGGAGGCGAAGGCGCCGTGGCCGCGCTCGTTCGGGTGGAAGGACTGCCGCAGGGAGTTGGAGTCCGGCGGGAAGTGCGACAGGTCGATGTAGAGGCCGCGGGCCCAGGTGTTCTCGCTGCACACCTCGTGGCCGTGGAAGAGCCGGGAGTTGTCCAGGTAGACGGCTCCGGTGTCGGCCGCGACCTTGCGCATGCCGCGCTCGAAGGTGGGGACGGCCACGTTGCGGCCCCAGGCGGCGTCGGTGTCGTACCCGGCGCAGCCGCCGGGCAGTTTGCCGGGGAAGCTCGGGTTGTCGTAGAAGTCCGGTCCGATCGGGCTCGGGTAGCCCATGACCACGAGCTTGTAGTCGCCGTTGCCGTACCCGGCGTCCGACATGACGGTCCGCAGGTCGCGCACCGTCTTCTCGACCTTGGGCACGAGGCCGTCGACGCGCGCCTGCCAGCCACCCTCGTACTTCGGCTGGCAGGTGCCCTGGGAGAGCACCCAGCGCGTGACGCAGTCCGTCATGACCGGGCCGAACTGGAGGTCGTCGTTGGCGCCGGCGACCAGCACGATCATCTTGATGCGGGTGTTGCGGGCCTTGATGGCGAGGTTGTCGCTCTGCACGAGCTCATCGGCGTACTGCTTCGACCCGCCGATCACGATGTTGCCCGTGTACGCGCCGGAGCAGGAGACGTTGTACGTGACGTCCGCCTGGATGCCGGTGCGGTGGATGGCGGAGTCCGGCGAGCGGTGGCACCAGTTGTCGGGGCCGTTGGTGCCCGCCTCGTAGGTGCCGACGCCCTCGCCGGAGATCTCGCTGTCGCCGAGCGAGATCAGACCGGTCTTGCGGTCGGCGAGG
Organism: Streptomyces sp. NPDC014734; assembly: GCF_043083325.1. NCBI lineage: Bacteria > Bacillati > Actinomycetota > Actinomycetes > Kitasatosporales > Streptomycetaceae > Streptomyces > Streptomyces sp. NPDC014734. The sequence continues at coordinate 1,493 of NZ_JBIBYN010000040.1, forward strand.
GGTCGCTCGGCCGGGTCGCCGTACAGCCGGGTGGCCTCGGCGGCGCGGATGGTCTCCAGTTCGGGCGACAGGGGGGTGGATGCGGTAGTGCTGGTGGCGGAACGGTCCGCCGCTCCGGCCTGTCCTGCCGCGGCGGCCATGCCGCCGAATGCCGCCGCCATGGCCGCGGCGGTCGCGACCGTACGACGGAGTCTGTGCCTGGTGCGCCTCATGGGGCCTCCCGGGTCGCTGCACGGGGTACGGGGGTCGTCCCCCGGGAAAATGCAGCACCACCGGTATTTACTGGTCGGTAGGCAACTTGGGAATAGACAGAACCAGACAAGTGCTCAACTTTTTCAGGAGGTTGAATCCATGGACGACGCACAGGCCCCCGTACCGGACCCCGCGGCCACCGCCCCGACCGGCCCCGCCACGGCCCCCGGGCCCGGCTCCGGCTTCCGGGTCGAGCACGATTCGATGGGCGAGGTGAGGGTGCCCGCGGACGCCAGGTGGCGGGCCCAGACACAGCGCGCGGTGGAGAACTTCCCGGTCTCCGGACAGCGCCTGGAGCGGGCCCACATCGAGGCCCTGGCCCGGATCAAGGCGGCGGCGGCCACGGTCAACGCCGAGTTGGGGGTGCTCGACCCGGACATCGCCCGGGCCGTCCGGGAGGCCGCCGAGGAGGTCGCCGAGGGGCGCTGGGACGCCCACTTCCCGGTCGACGTCTTCCAGACCGGGTCCGGCACCTCGTCCAACATGAACACCAACGAGGTCGTGGCGACCCTCGCCACGGAACGCCTGGGCCGCGAGGTCCATCCGAACGACCACGTCAACGCCTCGCAGTCGTCCAACGACGTCTTCCCGTCCTCCATCCACATCGCCGCCACCGCGGCCGTCACCCAGGACCTCGTCCCGGCGCTGGAGCACCTCGCCGCCGCCCTGGAGCGCAAGGCCGCCGAGTTCGCGACGGTCGTGAAGTCGGGGCGCACCCATCTCATGGACGCCACACCCGTCACCCTGGGACAGGAGTTCGGGGGCTACGCGGCGCAGATCCGGTACGGCGTCGAACGGCTGCGCGCATCCCTTCCCCGCCTCGCCGAGCTGCCGCTGGGCGGCACGGCCGTCGGCACCGGCATCAACACGCCTCCCGGCTTCTCGGCCGCCGTCATCGCCGAGGTCGCCCGCGTCACCGGGCTGCCGCTCACCGAGGCCCGGGACCACTTCGAGGCGCAGGGCGCGCGGGACGGGCTCGTGGAGACGTCCGGCCAGCTCCGCACCATCGCCGTCTCGCTCACCAAGATCTCCAACGACCTGCGCTGGATGGCGTCCGGGCCGCGCACCGGCCTCGCCGAGATCGCCCTGCCCGATCTCCAGCCGGGCTCGTCGATCATGCCGGGGAAGGTGAATCCGGTCGTCCCGGAGGCCGTGCTGATGGTCGCCGCCCAGGTGATGGGGAACGACGCGACGGTCGCCGTCGCGGGCGCGGCGGGAAACTTCGAGCTCAACGTGATGCTTCCGGTCATCGCGAAGAACCTGCTGGAATCGGTCCGGCTGCTGGCCAACGTCTCCCGGCTGCTCGCGGACCGCACGGTCGACGGGATCACCGCGAACGAGGAGCGGGCCAGGGAGTACGCCGAGTCCTCGCCGTCCGTCGTCACCCCGCTGAACAAGTACATCGGGTACGAGGAGGCGGCGAAGGTCGCCAAGAAGTCGCTGGCCGAGCGCCGGACGATCCGCGAGGTGGTGCTGGAGTCGGGCTACGTCGAGCGCGGCGACCTCACGGTGGAGCAGTTGGACGAGGCCCTGGACGTGCTGCGCATGACCCGTCCGTGAGCCGTGCGCCCACGACGGTCCGGAAGGTGACGGCTCACGACGGACGGCGGGCGGCGGGCGGCGGACCGGGAGCTGCGGACGGCGGACCGGGGACGGACGGGACCCGGGGAGAACGCGGAGTGGTGGAGCAACCTCGCTCCTGAGCGGCGAGCCGGCCAGCCGGCCGCCCGTCCGAATTCCATCGGAACGGTGAAGGGCCTCCCGTCGTCCGACGTCCGCGACGAAGAACGACTCCGGCGGACACACCGGATTCTTCGATCACAACTCTCCCGCTTGCGCGATCGGGCGGCCGCTACCGCTGGCCGATACGAAAAGGTGCAGCTTGAACAGGCGTATTTCTCAACCCGGTTTCATTATCGCGATGTGTGTGCTGGCGACGGCATGCTCGGACGGAAAGGAGGCAAGGGTGAGAACACGGGACAGTGACACCGTGAAAGCGGGCGTCGAAAGGGCGTCCAGCCGGATTGCCGAGATCCTCGACGTCAAGGGGAAGGTAGTGAAGACAGGTGCGATGACATCGCACTGCTCGGACTACGGCACCGACGAGGAGGTCTACCGCGCACGTCACCCCTGGAGCATCCACAAGGCCCCCTTTACGGATATGCAGAAGGGCATGGACCGGTTGCGCGTCGAACTTCCGAAAGACGGCTGGCAGATCATCCGGGACGGCGTGGACGGCAGCAGGGCCGGGAGCCCGCAGATCGTGGCGGAGTCCAAGGGGGGCGAATTCGCGGTCGACATACGGTTGCACAGGGCGAGCAAAGTCGGAAACGCCCCGGATCTCCTGGAAGTCACCGTCGAATCGGCCTGCTACCGATCGGAGCAGGGGCTGCCCCGTCATCCGTGAGGGATCAGCGCGCGCCCACCGGGGCGGCTGCCCGCCGCACACCCGCCGGGGGCCGCGGGACAGCCCGCGCGGCCTCGTCGGCGGCGGCGGGCGCCCCGGCCCCTCGTTCCGCCTCTGCCGTCGGCGGTGATCGCGCTGGCGCCGCGTCGCGCCCTCCTCGGCATGGATCCGGAGTCGCACGACGCCGCTTGACGATCCACGCTCCATCACCGGCGAGGTCGTTAGGATCGGCCCATGGCAGGCACGGAGTACGTCGAGCGCGTCGGGCACTGGGCGCCGGGAGAGCACATCCTGTGGCGCTACCGCGGCAACGTCCCCGCGCCGCGGGACGCGGACGGCGGGCCGGACCGCGCCCCGGGTCCGGTCCATATCTGCCGCCCCGTCACCGTCGTCCGGGACACGGACGAACTGCTCGCCGTGTGGGTGGCACCCGGCACGGAGTGCGTGAAGCCGGTGCTGGCGGACGGCACCGACGTGCACGACGAGCCGCTCGCCACCCGCTACACCGCCCCGCGCACCACCGCCCGTTCGACCTGGCTCCACAACGGCGTACTGAAACTCGCCCGTCCGGGTGAACCGTGGTCGGTCTGGCTGTTCTGGGAGACCGGCTGGCACTTCCGCAGCTGGTACGTGAATCTGGAGGAGCCGCGCACCCGCTGGGCGGGCGGCGTCGACTCCGAGGACCACTTTCTCGACATCTCCGTCTACCCGGACCGCAGCTGGGTCTGGCGGGACGAGGACGAGTTCACCCAGGCGCAACGGGTCGGCCTGATGGCCCCGGGGACAGCTCGGCGGGTACGACAGGCCGGTCTGGCCGCCGTCGAGGTGATCCGGGACTGGGGCACGCCGTTCCGCGACGGCTGGGAGGACTGGCGGCCCGATCCGCACTGGCAGGTTCCGGCGCTCCCGGATGACTGGGACCGTACCCCCACCCCCATGACGTCATGAGACCCTTGTCGCACCCCAGGGGGGCAACCGTAGGATCGTCCCCGGAGTGCCCCGCCGATCCAACCGGTCGGTGTGGCACGGGACCTGACCACAAGTCATCGCACGAGCATCACGCACTGCATGAGCTGTACGAACCGCACATCAGTCGCATGAATCGTTTGAGCCACTACGAGGGGGTGGAGACGTGTTCGATGTCGCCCGCCCCGCCACCGGAAACGTTGTCACCGAACTGTTCCGCGGGCATCCGGTTTCGGCCCCTCGTTCGGGGGCATCCGGTGACAGCCGTTGTTTTCGCCGCTCTTGCCGGGGCAAAGTAGCGCCCCACGAGGTGACTGCCTCACACAACCGGCCCGGACGGACGGAACCCCACGCGTGACGGAGCATCCCACCTCCCACGAAGGCCGGCAGCCTCTCGCCGCCCGGTCGCAGGAACGTGCCCGGCCGCGGCAGCAGGACGCCGCGCCGGCCGTCTCCCATGCCGCCGCCGCGATCCCCGGTCCGGCCGCCGCTCCGGGCCCTGCGCTCCCCGGCCCCGCGGGGCTCGACCCACAGGTCGCGGTCCGGCGCGAGGGCGACCGGCTGCGGTTCGTCGGTGCGGCCACCCGGCGGATCGCCCGCGGCATCGATCTCGACGAGATCGTGCTGGGGCTGTGCCGGGCCAGCGTGCCGACGTTCTCCGACGCCATACTGGTCTACCTCCGCGACCCGCTGCCGGTCGGCGACGAGCGGCCGGTCTCCCCCTTCGTGCTCCGGCTGCGCCGCTCGGACCGGCTGCGGCTGCACGAGGAGGAGACCGACTCCCCGTCGGAGATCGATCGCCTGCGGCTGCCGGTCGTCGATCCGCACGGTGATCTGCCGCCCGCGGCCGAGCTGTGCGAGGTCCGCTCCGGCGGTGCGCTGTCCGAGGTGCTGCGCGGCGTGCGCCCGGTCTTCGGCGACTCCGCGGCGGCCCGTGCCGCCCTTCCCGAGCTGCTGGGCGCCAACCGGACGGTGCCGACCGGACACCGCGCGATCCTCGCCCCGCTGCGCGGCCGACGGCGCGTGATCGGCGCCGCCGTCTTCCTGCGCGGACCCGAACGGCCCGCCTTCGAGGCCAACGACCTGCTCGTCGCCGCCCAGCTGGCGACGCACACCGCGCTCGGCATCGACAAGGCCGTGCTGTACGGACGCGAGGCGTACATCGCCGACGAGCTCCAGCGCACCATGCTGCCCGACTCGCTGCCCCAGCCGACCGGTGTACGGCTCGCCTCCCGATACCTCCCGGCCGCCGAGACCGCCCGGGTCGGCGGCGACTGGTACGACGCGATCCCACTGCCCGGCAGCAGGGTCGCCCTGGTGGTCGGCGACGTCATGGGGCACTCCATGACGTCCGCGGCGATCATGGGCCAGCTGCGCACCACCGCCCAGACCCTGGCCGGGCTCGACCTGCCGCCGCAGGAGGTCCTGCACCACCTCGACGAACAGGCGCAGCGGCTCGGCAGCGACCGCATGGCGACCTGCCTGTACGCGGTGTACGACCCGGTCGCGCACCGCATCACCATCGCCAACGCCGGGCACCCGCCGCCCGTCCTGCTCCACCTGGGCGGGCGGGCCGAGGTGCTGCGGGTGCCGCCCGGCGCCCCGATCGGGGTCGGCGGGGTGGACTTCGAGGCGGTCGAGCTGGACGCCCCGGCCGGGGCCACTCTGCTCCTCTACACCGACGGTCTGGTGGAGTCCCGGCTGCGGGACGTGTGGACCGGGATCGAGATGCTGCGCGAGCGCCTCGCCGCCACCGCACGGCTGACCGGACCGGACCATTCGCCGCCGCTGGAGGCGCTGTGCGACGACGTCCTGGACATGCTCGGCCCGGGTGACCGGGACGACGACATCGCCCTGCTCGCCGCCCGGTTCGACGGGATCGCTCCGAGCGACGTCGCCTACTGGCACCTGGAGCCGGAGGAGACCGCCCCGGGGCGGGCCCGCAGGCTGGCCCGGCGGGCGCTGAGCCGCTGGGGGCTGGAGGATCTGTCCGACTCGGTGGAACTGCTGGTCAGCGAGGTGGTGACCAACGCGGTCCGTTACGCGGAGCGACCGGTGACACTGCGGCTGCTGCGCACCGACTTCCTGCGCTGCGAGGTCGGCGACGACGCCCCGCAGCTGCCGCGGCAGCGCCGGGCACGGGACATGGACGAGGGCGGGCGCGGCCTGTTCCTGGTGAACCGGCTGGCCAGGCGGTGGGGGGCGACGCGGCTCTCGACCGGCAAAGTCGTCTGGTTCGAGATTCCGACCCGGGGCCAGTAGGCGGACGGCCGGGCCGACGGCGGTCCGGCCCGCACGGGAAGAGCCCGGAAGGGAAAGCCCGGAAGGGAAGAGCCCTGCACGGACGGTAGCGAAATGTTGCCGACCTCCTGTCGGCGGAGTTGACTTCAGTCGTGAACGAGGCGACCTGAGCGAAACCCCCACCGACGGGAGGACCCTCGTGCCTGAGGAATCGAAGACCAGGAACACCCCCTACACCACGAACAACGCCGGAATCCCGGTGGAGAGCGACGAGCACTCGCTCACTGTCGGGTCCGACGGTCCGATCCTGCTCCAGGACCACTACCTCATCGAGAAGATGGCCCAGTTCAACCGGGAACGGGTCCCCGAGCGGGTGGTCCACGCCAAGGGCTCCGGCGCTTACGGCTTCTTCGAGGTGACCAACGACATCAGTCAGTTCACCAAGGCCGACCTCTTCCAGCCGGGCAAGCGGACCGCCATGCTCGCCCGCTTCTCCACGGTCGCCGGTGAGCAGGGCTCCCCGGACACCTGGCGCGACCCGCGTGGATTCGCTCTGAAGTTCTACACGGAGCATGGCAACTACGACATGGTCGGCAACAACACGCCGGTCTTCTTCGTGCGCGACCCGATGAAGTTCCAGGACTTCATCCGCTCGCAGAAGCGGCGCCCGGACAACGCGGTGCGCGACCACGACATGCAGTGGGACTTCTGGACCCTGTCCCCCGAGTCCGCGCACATGGTGACGTGGCTGATGGGCGACCGGGGCATCCCGAAGACCTACCGCAACATGAACGGCTACAGCTCGCACACCTACATGTGGGTCAACGCGGGCGGCGAGCGGTTCTGGGTGAAGTACCGCTTCAAGACCGACCAGGGCATCGACTTCTACCCGCAGGACGAGGCCGACCGGATGGCCGGCGTCGACGGCGACGTCCACCGCCGCGACCTGTACGAGTCGATCGAGCGCGGCGAGCATCCGAGCTGGACGCTGTACGTCCAGGTCATGCCGTTCGACGACGCGCCCGGCTACCGGTTCAACCCGTTCGACCTCACCAAGGTGTGGCCGCACGGCGACTATCCGGAGATCGAGGTCGGCCGGATGACGCTGAACGAGAACCCGGAGGATTTCTTCGTCCACATCGAGCAGGCGTCCTTCGAGCCGTCGAACCTGGTGCCGGGCATCGGTCCGTCGCCCGACAAGATGCTGCTCGGCCGGCTCTTCTCATACCCGGACACGCACCGGTACCGGATCGGTCCGAACTACGCGCAGCTACCGCCGAACCGCCCGCGGTTCGGCCGGAACTCCTACGCGAAGGACGGCCCCATGCGGTACGAGCCCTCGCGCACGGGCGCGGTCTACGCGCCGAACTCGTACGGCGGTCCGGCCGCGGACACCTCGCGCTACGGCGACCCGGCGGGCTGGGCCACGGCGGGCGAGATGGTGCACGAGGCGTACAAGCTGCACCGCGAGGACGACGACTGGGGCCAGGCGGGCACGCTGGTGCGCAAGGTGCTGGACGACGCGGCGCGCGAGCGCATGGTGTCGAACATTTCCGGCCATTTGCTGGACGGTGTGAGCGCCCCGGTGCTGGAGCGGGCCCTGCAGTACTGGCGCAACGTGGACAAGGACCTCGGCGACCGGGTCGCCAAGAAGGTCAACGGCGGCTGACACCCGCCCGACGGCACGAGGGCGCCACGGAAACGGGCGGGGGCGGTACCGAGAAGGTACCGCCCCCGCCCGTGCCGCTCATCGCCGGTTCTGGCGCTCAGCGCGCCGGCTGGTTGTTGTTGGCGATGTTGTTGCCGTCGCCGGGTCGGCCGGCGCCCGCGCCCTCGCCCGGCACGTCCGGCGACTCGCTCACCGGGGGCACGTCCGGCGACTCGCTCACCGGGGGCACGTCCGGGGACTCGCTCACCGGCGCCTCGGGGGTCCGGATCGGGCTCTCCTTCGGCGGGTTCGGGTCCTGGGTCGGGTCCTGGGTCGGGCTCTCCGTCGTCGAGGGGCTGTTCGACGGCGTCTGCTGCACGGTGGACTCGCCGCGCTCGACGTCCTCCAGGTCGAACTTGGCGTCGGAACCGCCGTTCAGCGCGGCCAGGGTGTAGTCCGCCCAGATCTGCGCCGGGAAGCCGCCACCGTTGGCCCGGCCCGAGTTGGCGGTACCGGTCAGGCTGACCTGGCCGCCGCCGTTGGGGGACTCGCCGAAGAGGGCGACGACCGTGGTGAGCTCGGGGGTGTAGCCCGCGAACAGCGCGGCCTTGTTGTTCTCCGACGTACCCGTCTTGCCCGCGGCGTCGTAGGCCGTGGTGTCGGCCTCGTGGCCGGAGCCGCTGTCCACGACGCCCCGCAGCACCGAGGTCACGGTGTCGGCGGACTTGCGGCTGATCGCCTGGCCGCCGACGCCCTCGACGGGCTCGTAGGTGCGGCTCTGGTGCTTGGCGGCCTTCACGATGAACGGCGTGACCTTCTTGCCGTGGTTGTCGAGCGTGGCGTAGGCGCCCGCCATGTCCCAGGTGGAGGCGTTCATCGTGCCGAGCGTGATGGCGGGGCGCTCGGGGAAGTTCTTGTCCGGCACGCCCAGCGCCAGCGCGGTCTTCTTCACCGTCGCCGGGCCGACGTCGACGACCATCTGCGCGAAGACCGAGTTGATCGACTTGTTCATGGCGGTCTGGACGGTGACGTCGCCGTAGTTGACGTCGTCCTCGTTCTGCGGGTTGAACGGGGTGTCGCTGCCCACGACGGGCCGCTTGCTGGTGCCGTCGTAGCGGGTGTTGACGCCGATCCGGTCGCCGTCCTGGGTCTTCGCCCCGTTCTCCAGCGCGGCGGCGAACACCAGCGGCTTGAAGGTGGAGGCGGGCTGGTAGTCCTGGCGGGTGGCGTTGGAGATGTAGTGCTTGACGTAGTCCACGCCGCCGTACAGCGCGACGACCGCGCCGGTCTTCGCGTCGACGGAGGTGGCGCCCGCCTGGACGGTCGCGTCGACCTTGTTGCCCTTGCGGTCGAGCTTGGACTCCAGACGGCCATCGACCGCCTTCTCCAGCTCCTTCTGGCGCTTCTTGTCGATGTTGAGGGTGAACGTCCAGCCGCCGGCCTGCCGGACCTCCGCCGTGAGGCCCTGCTTGTCGAGTTCCTTGTTGGCGGCCTCGACGAGATACCCCGTCTGGCCCTCCATGCCGGGGGCGGGCTTGGGCTTCATCGGGACGGGGAACTTCTGGTTGTCGCGCTCGGCCTTGTCGAGCCAGTGCATCTCGACCATGTTGTCGAGCGTGTAGTTCCAGCGGTCCTTGACGAGCTTCTTGCCGGTCTCCGAGGCGGTGGCCCAGTCGTACTGGCTGGGCGCCTGGAGCAGCGAGGCCAGGTAGGCGCCCTGGGAGACGTTGAGGTCCTTGGCGTCCACCCCGTAGTAGGCCTGCGCCGCGGCCTGGATGCCGCTCGCGCCGCGACCGTAGAAGGCGGTGTTGATGTACCCGGCGAGGATGTCGCTCTTGCTCTGCTTCTGGTCGACCTTGAGGGAGATCACCAGTTCCTGGAGCTTGCGGCTGATCGTCGGTTCCTGCGTCAGGTAGTAGTTCTTCACGTACTGCTGGGTGATGGTCGAGCCACCCTGCTTGCCCTTGCCGGTGAGCGTGTTGATGATGCCGCGCGTGGTGCCCTTGAGGTCGACGCCCTTGTCCTTGTAGAACGTCTTGTTCTCCGCCGCGACGAAGGTGTGCTGCACCACCTCGGGAACCTCGGCGAGGTTCACGTTCTGGCGGTTGACCCCGTCACCGACCCGGGTCAGCAGCGAGCCGTCGCTGTACTGGTAGACGTTGCTCTGCCGCTCGGCCAGGGCATTGGCCTTCGGGATGTCCACGTAGAGGTAGAGCCCTACGCAGGCGCCCATGACCAGCAGGCAGAGACCGAAGAAGGTCCCCAGCATCTTCCGCCAGGTGAAGAGCCTGCGTATGCCGCCCCTCCCCGGCGCCCGCCGCGCTCCGCGCCGCTGGGCTCTTCGCGCCTCCGCTCGACCCATCGCTGTTCCGCTCCTGTTTCTCCGCCCGACCGGCTCGGTCGGTTCGACTCAGCTAACACCGTCCTTGAGGACGGAATGCAAGCGATGCGGCTTTTTCCGGACGTGACAATCAGCACCCGCTCTCAAGGGAACCGACTCCCGACGGGCTCCCAAGGTTGCGAAATCCGTTAATGTGTAATCACATTGCTAGCAGAGATTGCTTCTTCGAAACGGGGGATCCCATGACCGACCAGGACATCGCGGGCAAGACGGCGGTACCGGCCACCGACCTCGCGCCCGACGCGCCGCAGATGCCCGAACCGCAGGTGAGAGAGGTGACGGCGCACAGCATTCCCGGCGGACTCGGCCTGCTGCTGACCGTGCTCGGGGTGTTCGCCGGCATCGCGCTCGCGATCATCGGCGGCGTCGTCGGCTCGAACGGGAACAACGGGGTGGGCGTCCCGGTGTGCATCCTCGGGGTCCTGCTCGCCATCGCCTCGTTCTTCTGCATGACGGGTGTGAAGATGGTCGCACCGGGCGAGGCCCGGGTGATCCAGCTCTTCGGCCGGTACGTCGGCACGATCCGCACCGACGGACTGCGCTGGATCAACCCGCTCACCAGCAGCCGGAAGATCTCCACCCGGGTGCGCAACCACGAGACCGCGGTCCTGAAGGTCAACGACGCCTACGGCAACCCCATCGAACTCGCCGCGATCGTCGTGTGGAAGGTCGAGGACACCGCGCAGGCACTGTTCGAGGTGGACGACTTCCTGGAGTTCGTCGCCACCCAGACCGAGGCGGCCGTCCGGCACATCGCCATCGAGTACCCGTACGACGCACACGACGAGGCGGGCCTCTCGCTGCGCGGCAACGCCGAGGAGATCACCGAGAAGCTGGCCGTGGAGCTCACCGCCCGGGTGCAGGCCGCCGGTGTGCGCATCATCGAGTCGCGCTTCAGCCACCTCGCGTACGCCCCCGAGATCGCCTCCGCGATGCTCCAGCGCCAGCAGGCCGGGGCGGTCGTCGCGGCCCGGCAGCAGATCGTCGAGGGCGCGGTCGGCATGGTCGAGATGGCGCTGACCCGGATCGCCGAGCAGGACATCGTCGAGCTGGACCCGGAACGGAAGGCCGCCATGGTCAGCAATCTGATGGTGGTGCTGTGCGGTGATCGCGCGGCGCAGCCGGTCCTCAACACGGGCACGCTCTACCAGTGACCGACGAGTCCCCGGCGCGCAGGACCCCGCCGCGGCGCAAGCAGATGCTGCTGCGGCTGGACCCCGCGGTGCACGACGCACTGGCCCGCTGGGCGTCCGACGAACTGCGCAGCGCGAACGCCCAGATCGAGTTCCTGCTGCGCAGGGCGCTGGCGGAGGCGGGCCGCCTGCCCGGCACGGCCCGCCCGATCCCGCGCCGGGGGCGCCCGCCCAAGGCCGCGGACCAGGAGCCCCCGGCACCCGAGTGACCCGGAGCACCCACCCGGCCCGATGGCGGGCCCGGGAGCGGATTCCCCCGCTCCCGGGCCCGCCATCCGCCGTTCCCGCACCCCGCCCCCACGTATACACCGGAGGTATACACACCATGTACAGTGCTCCGCATGTCTATCGGCCACACCCTGCTCGGACTCCTGGAGTCCGGCCCCCGTCACGGGTACGACCTCAAGCGCGCGTTCGACGAGAAGTTCGGACATGACCGCCCGCTCCACTACGGCCAGGTCTACTCGACCATGTCCCGGCTCCTGAGGAACGGCCTCGTCGAGGTCGACGGCGTCGAGAGCGGCAGCGGCCCCGAGCGCAAGCGCTACGCCATCACCGAGGCCGGCATCACCGATGTCGCCGCCTGGCTCGCCGAGCCGGAGAAGCCCGAGCCGTACCTCCAGTCGACGCTCTACACCAAGGTCGTCCTGGCTCTGCTCACCGGCCGCAGCGCGGAGGCCCTGCTGGACACCCAGCGGACCGAGCACCTGCGCCTGATGCGGATCCTCACCGACCGCAAGCGCAAGGGCGACCTCGCCGACCAGCTCATTTGCGACCACGCGCTCTTCCACCTGGAAGCCGATCTGCGCTGGCTGGAACTGACCGCCGCCCGGCTGGACCGGCTCGCCGAGGAGGTCGGCGCATGACCCTCGACGGCTCCCTGCTCAACGCCGACGGCCTGCACAAGACCTACGGCTCCACCCCGGCGCTCGACGGCGCCTCCTTCTCCATCCACCCGGGCGAGGTCGTCGCCGTGATGGGCCCGTCCGGCTCCGGGAAGTCGACCCTGCTGCACTGCCTCGCCGGAATCGTCACCCCCGACCGGGGCACGGTCACCTACGCGGGCCGCGAGCTCTCCGCCATGTCCGACGCCGAGCGCAGCGCCCTGCGCCGCACCGAATTCGGCTTCGTCTTCCAGTTCGGCCAGCTCGTCCCCGAGCTGACCTGCGTGGAGAACGTCGCCCTGCCGCTCCGCCTGAACGGCGTCCGGCGCAAGCAGGCCGAGCACACGGCACGGCACTGGCTGGAGCGCCTGGAGGTCGACGGCGTCGCGGGACAGCGCCCCGGAGAGGTCTCCGGCGGACAGGGTCAGCGCGTCGCGGTGGCCCGCGCGCTCGCCGCCTCGCCCAAGGTGATCTTCGCCGACGAACCGACCGGCGCCCTGGACTCCCTGAACGGCGAGCGGGTCATGCACCTGCTCACCGAGGCGGCCCGGTCCAGCAACGTCGCCGTGGTGCTGGTGACCCATGAGGCCCGGGTCGCCGCGTACTCCGACCGCGACGTCACCGTGCGCGACGGCCGGGCCCTCGACCTGGAGCACACCGCATGACCCTGCTCGACCGCGCGAAGGCCCCGGCCGAAGCCCCGCCCCGGCCCGCCCGCGGCCTCTCCTCCTTCCTGCGGGACCTCGCCCTGGGCATCCGGTTCGCCGCCGCGGGCGGGCGCGAGGGCTGGATCCGCACCCTGCTGACCGCCGTCGGCGTCGGCCTCGGCGTGGCACTGCTGCTCACGGCCGCCTCCGCGCCGCACCTGTCCGAGGAGCGTTCGGCGCGCAGTCAGGCGCGTTCCGAGAACAAGTCCGACGACCCGGACGCACTGGTGAAGAAGTCGGACACCACGGTGATCCGGGTCAACGCGACGACGGAGTACCGCGGCCGGACCGTCGAGGGCCATCTGATGCGCCCGGACGGGGCCCGCCCCGTCCGCCCGCCGGGCGTGGAGCGCTTCCCCGGCGCGGGCGAGATGGTGGTCTCGCCCGCCCTGAAGAAGCTGCTGAACTCCTCGGAGGGCAGCCTGCTCAGGGACCGGCTGCCGTACCGGATCACCGGCACGATCGCCGAACCCGGCCTGATCTCCCCGGGCGAGCTGCTCTTCTACGTGGGCAGCTCCACCCTTACCGTCGACAGCGGCTACCGGATCGCCGGTTACGGCGACCCGTCACCGCCCGAGCCCATGCCGCCGATGCTCGTCGTCCTGGTCATCCTGATCTGTGTCGTCCTGCTGATGCCGGTCGCGACCTTCATCGCGACCTCGGTGCGGTTCGGCGGCGACCGGCGCGACCGCAGGCTCGCCGCGCTGCGTCTGGTCGGCGCGGACATCCGGACGACCCGCCGGATCGCGGCCGGTGAGGCGTTCTTCGGGGCGGTCCTCGGCCTGCTGGCCGGTGTGGCGTTCTTCCTGACGGGGCGGCACTTCATGGGCACCGTCGAGGTGTGGGACCTCAGCGCCTTCCCGGCGGATCTGGTCCCCGACCCCCGGCTCGCGGCGCTGGTCGTGGTCGCGGTGCCGTCGGCGGCGGTGTTCGTCACGCTGCTCGCCATGCGTTCGGTGGTGATCGAACCGCTCGGCGTCGTACGCGGCGGACGCGAGCGCGGGCGGCGGCTCTGGTGGCGGCTGCTGATCCCGGTCGCGGGTCTGGCGGTGCTCCTGCTGACCGGCAAGGTGGAGCCGTACGGCGATGTGAACCCGTATCCGGTCGCGGGCGGCGCCGTGCTGGTGCTGTTCGGGCTCGCGCTGCTGCTGCCCTGGCTGATCGAGGCGTGCGTGAAGCGTCTGCACGGCGGCCCGGTGCCCTGGCAGCTCGCCACCCGGCGGCTCCAGCTCAGCAGCGGCGCGGCCTCCCGCGCGGTCAGCGGCATCACGGTCGCGGTGGCGGGCGCGGTGGCCCTGCAGATGCTGTTCGTCGCGGTGGGGGACGAGTTCAACCGGCTCACCGGCCAGGACGAGCGGCGCGCCCAGTTCTACACGTCCTCCGAGGTCGTCAGCGGTGACGCGGCCACCCGGACCATCGAGAAGTTCCGGGCCACCGAGGGCGTCACGGGCGTCATCGGCCTTGTCGAGTCGTTCGCGGTGAAACCGGGCGCGTACGAGGAGGACGATCTCCAGCCCACCACCGGACTGACCATCGGCGACTGCGCGACCCTGCGCGAGATCGCCCGGATCGAGTCCTGCCGGGACGGCGACGTCTTCGTCGTCCACCCCGAGGGCGACAAGGAGCAGGCGGACTGGATCGACAAGACGGCCCGCAAGGGCAAGACGGTCGAACTCAACTACCTGACGGGGCATCAGCCCGGCGAGAAGTCGATGCCGTGGACCCTGCCCGCCGACACCCCGACCGTCACCGCCCGCCGCGACCCGATGAACGAGGAGCACATGGGCATCATGGCGACGGTCGGCGCGATCGACCCGCGCACCCTGCCGCACGCCACGACCAACGCGCAGATCCGGGTGGACCAGAGCGTGCCGGACGTCTCGGAGTACGTGCGGAACACGGCGGCCGAACTGGACCCGGGGATGCGGATCGCCGCCCTCACCTCGGTGGCCAAGGACCGGCAGTACCTCACCGTGCAGCGGGGTCTCCAGGCCGGGGCGACCGCGACGCTGCTGCTGATCGCCGCCGCGATGCTGGTCTCGCAGCTGGAACAGCTGCGGGAGCGCAAGCGCCTGCTGTCGGTACTGGTGGCCTTCGGCACCCGGCGCTCGACGCTCGGCTGGTCGGTGCTCTGGCAGACCGCCGTCCCGGTGCTCATCGGCCTGGCGGTCGCGGTCGTCGGCGGCCTCGGCCTGGGGGCCGCGATGATCCGCATGGTCGGCAAGAAGGTGACCGACTGGTGGCTGTTCCTGCCGATGGTGGGGGCGGGTGCCGCGCTGATCGTGCTCGTCACCCTGCTGTCGCTGCCGCCGCTGTGGCGCATGATGCGGCCGGACGGCCTGCGCACGGAGTGACGGACGCCCCGACCGTCGGGGGTGAGGTGCCCGGAACGTTCCGGGCACCTCACCCCCTCTCCGGTTCCGGCCCGCTCCTCCCGCCCTGCCTCCGCCCCGCTCCTCCCGTTGCCCCGCTCTCCCCTCCTACGCGCCCGCCGTCACCCGGACCGGCAGCGCCCGCATGGCCTCGCGCAACGCGGCCGCGAACTCCTCGAACTCCTCGTGCCGCGCCGCCCCCGTCCGCATCCCCAGTGCCACCCGCCGCGACGGTGCCGGTTCCTCGAAGTACCCGGTGACCAGCGCGTCGTTGCGGCCGGTCTCGACCGTCACCGCGGTACGCGGCAGCAGCGTCACCCCGAGCCCGCCGGCGACGAGCTGCACCAGCGTGGAAAGCCCGGCCGCGGTCGTGGTCACGGGTGCCCCCCGTGTCCGTCCCGCCTCCCGGCAGATGTCGAGCGCCTGATCGCGCAGGCAGTGCCCCTCGTCGAGCAGCAGCAACGGCAGCTCGCGCAGCGCCTCGCGCGGCAGGTCGGTGCGCCCGCCCAGCCAGTGGTCCCGCTCCATCACCAGCACGAAGTCCTCGTCGAAGAGCGGAAGTTCGGTGACGCCCGGGATGCCGAGCGGCACCGCGAGCAGCAGCAGGTCCAGCCGCCCCGCGGCCAGCCCCTCCAGCAGCGAGGAGGTCTGCTCCTCGTGCACCTGGAGATCGAGTTCGGGGTAGCGGTCGTGGACCAGCCGCAGCACCGTCGGCAGCAGGTACGGGGCGACGGTAGGAATCACGCCGAGCCTGAGGACACCGGTGAACGGCGCCCGCACCGCCTCCGCCTCCTCCATCAGCTCGCCCACGGCCTCCAGCACCGCGCGGGCCCGGACCGCGAGCCGCTCCCCCGCCGGCGAGAGCAGCACCTTGCGCGTCGTACGCTCGATGAGCTGCACGCCCAGCGCCTCCTCCAGCGCCGAGACGGCTCCGGAGAGTGCCGGCTGACTCATGCCGATGGCCGCCGCGGCGTCCCTGAAGTGCAGGTGCTCGGCGACGGCGGCGAAGGCGCGCAGCTGCGACAGGCTGGGCTGTTTCATCCGGTTGGCCTGATTACCCTGGTTGCCCTGTTTCACTGATAGGCACCTCCGATCATCACGACCGATTGTAGCTATTTCCGCGATCAATGCTCTCTGTGCCAAGGTGGGGAACGTCCAACCCTCAGGAAGTCCCCCACAAGGGATTTCCGACGCTGCAAGGAGTACGCGTGCTCACTGTCGGTGACAAGTTCCCCGAGTTCGACCTGACTGCTTGTGTCTCGCTGGAGAAGGGCAAGGAGTTCGAGCAGATCAACCACAAGACCTACGAGGGCAAGTGGAAGGTCGTTTTCGCGTGGCCGAAGGACTTCACCTTCGTGTGCCCCACCGAGATCGCCGCCTTCGGGAAGCTGAACGACGAGTTCGCCGACCGTGACGCCCAGGTCCTCGGCTTCTCCGGTGACTCCGAGTTCGTGCACCACGCCTGGCGCAAGGACCACCCGGACCTGACCGACCTGCCCTTCCCGATGATGGCCGACTCGAAGCACGAGCTCATGCGTGACCTCGGCATCGAGGGCGAGGACGGCTTCGCCCAGCGCGCCGTCTTCATCGTCGACCAGAACAACGAGATCCAGTTCACGATGGTGACCGCCGGTTCCGTGGGCCGTAACCCCAAGGAGGTCCTCCGGGTCCTCGACGCCCTGCAGACCGACGAGCTGTGCCCGTGCAACTGGTCCAAGGGCGAGGACACCCTCGACCCGGTCGCGCTCCTCTCGGGCGAGTGAGCTGACGGCGACATGGCACTCGACGAACTGAAGGCCGCCGTCCCGGGCTTCGCGAAGGACCTGAAGCTGAACCTCGGTTCGGTCATCGGGAACAGCAACCTCCCGCAGCAGCAGCTGTGGGGCACCGTCCTCGCCTGCGCGATCGCCTCGCGCTCGCCGAAGGTGCTGCGCGAGCTGGAGCCGGAGGCGAAGGCCAACCTCTCCGCGGAGGCGTACGCCGCCGCGAAGTCGGCCGCCGCCATCATGGCGATGAACAACGTCTTCTACCGGACCCGGCACCTTCTCTCGGACCCCGAGTACGGGACGCTCCGGGCGGGGCTGCGGATGAACGTCATCGGCAACCCGGGTGTGGAGAAGATCGACTTCGAGCTGTGGTCGCTCGCCGTCTCCGCGATCAACGGCTGCGGCCAGTGCCTGGACTCGCACGAGCAGGTGCTGCGCAAGGCCGGCGTGGACCGTGAGACCATCCAGGAAGCCGTCAAGGTCGCTTCGGTGATCCAGGCGGTCGGCGTGACCCTCGACGCCGAGGCCGTGCTCGCCGAGTAGGACGCACCACCCCTGATACGGGAAGGGCCCCGGGGACGACCGACCGTCCCCGGGGCTCTTCCTCTTCTTTCTCCCGGCCCACCGACGCGCCGCCGGTCTCCGCAGGTGCGCCCCGGTCTCCGCCGGTCGCGCTACCGCTTCCCGTTCCCGTTCCCGTCGTTCGTACCGCGGTTGCCTTCGTCGTGTTCCGGCTCCCGGTCCTCGGGCGGCGAGCCCGGCGCGGGTGTGGGGGCGACGTCGAGGGCGGTCGCCCCGCGCGGGGACGGGGCGTGCCGCAGGGCCTCCTCCTGCCCGTACGCGCGCAGGTAACCGACCACCGTGTTGGTGACCGCGACCAGCGGCACCGCGACGACCGCTCCCCCGATGCCGGCGATCATGCCGCCCGCGGCAACGGACAGGACGACGGCGAGCGGGTGCACCCGCACCGCGCGCCCCAGGATGAACGGCTGGAGCACATGGCCCTCGATCTGCTGCACCAGGAGCACCACGGCCAGCACCATCAGCGCGGTGAACACGCCCTCGGTGACCAGCGCCACGACGACCGCGAGCGCTCCGGAGATCACCGCGCCGACCAGGGGGATGAAGGCGAAGAGGAAGATGAACACGGCCAGCGGCACCGCCATCGGGACATCGAGGAACCAGATCCCGAGCCCGATGAAGATCGCGTCGATCAGCGCCACTATGACCGTGCCCCGCACATAGGCGGTAAGGGTCCGCCAGGCGCGCGGACCTGCGCCGGCGACGCCCGGCCGGGCCTGGGCGGGCACCAGTTTGAGGACCCAGTGCCAGATGCGCTTCCCGTCGTACAGCAGGAAGAGCGTCGAGAACATCGCCAGAAGCATTCCGGTGAGGAACTCCACCATCACGGTGACGCCCTGCAACCCGGCGGAGGTGATCTCGTCGGTGTTGGTGCCGATGGTGTCGCTGAGGTTCTTCGCGACATCGTTGATCTGCTGTTCGGTGACGTGGAAGGGGCTGTTGAGCAGCCAGCGCTTGAGTTCCTCGATACCCGCCCGCACCTTGTCGGAGAGGGTGTCGATGTTGTCCATCACCTGCCAGACGACGAACCAGCCGACCAGCCCGATGATGACGAAGCCCAGGATCGCGGTGACCGCGGTGGCGAGTCCGCGCGGCAGCCCGTACCGCTTCAGCCGGGCGACGGTCGGCTGGAGCATCGCGGTGACGAGCAGCGCGGCGACGAACGCCAGCACCACGAGTTGGACGGTGCTGATCACCTTCATCAGCACCCAGAGCGTCCCCGCGAGGACGAGCAGTCGCCAGCCCGCCTCGGCAGCGACCCGCATGCTCCACGGAATCGCGGCGACCGGATCGGGCCGGGCGGCGACGGACGGGGCGTACGCCGGGGGCGGCGGCACGTGGTCGACAGCGCCGCGCCGGTCCGCGTCATCGGGTACGGGGGCGGTGGATGCGCTCGGCACCGACGGGTCGACGGGCACGGCGGCTTCTTCCTCGGCTTCGGTCTTGCGCTTTCCCAGCCGCTCGCCCAGATCGGTAAGTTCGGTGCCCAGGCGGTCGAGCCACCCCGGAAGTCTCGACATGATCGTTTCTCTTCCCCCGCTCCTTCTCCCCACCGGTGACCGGCCGAGTCGTCCGGACCGACCGTACACGCGCGAAGCCCCCCACCGCAGAACGGTGAGGGGCTTCGGGAGGTCAATACGGCGGCCTCGCACGGCTCTCCGGGCCGGGAGGGGCCTAGGCCGTGTCCGACGATTCCACGCGGAATCGTCGGATACGTCCTAATACCAGTGGTTGGCCTGCCAGAAGGCCCAGGCACCGCACGGGCTGCCGTACTTGGCGCCGTTCATGTAGCTGAGGCCCCACTTGATCTGGGTGGCCGGGTTGGTCTGCCAGTCGGCACCGGCGCTCGACATCTTCGAGCCGGGCAGTGCCTGCACGAGGCCGTAGGCACCGGAGGAAGGGTTGCTCGCCCGGTAGTTCCACGTCGACTCGACGTTCACGATGTTGCTGAAGCACTGGAACTGGTCGGCGGGCACGATCTGCCGCGCGATCGCCTTGACCTCTGCCACGGTGTACGAGCTCTGCTGGGCGAAGGAGGCAGTGCTGCGGATCTCGGATCGGCTGGCGCGCTCGGCGTCCTCCTTCTCCTTGCGCTCCTTCTCCAGCTTCGCCTCGGCCGCCTGCTTCTTCGACTTGGCGTCCTTGGCGGCCTGGATGCGGGCCGATTCCTCTACCGACTTCTTCGCCGCCGCGTCTGCCGCGGACGCCTGGGCGTCGGCCTGCTGGGTCAGCGAGGCGGTCTGCACCTGGGCCTGCTGACCGGCGGGGATGTCTGCGAGCAGCGTCGTGTCCGCTGCGGTCGCCTCGAAGTTGTTGTCGTCGACAGCGGGAGTGCTGCCCGAGGCAACGCCTACGACGGCGCCGACGGTGGTGACCGCGGTGGCAGACGCCACTGCGAACCCCCGGACCGAGATCCGGCTCACACGGTTTCCTTCCAGCATCGCCCGCTTAGGTGACCTCGCGGGCGCAATCGTGCCCCTGGCACTGACCTCCCCACTGCTTGGGTCACGGGAGGTACGGGCCCGGTGGGCGACTCCCCCGGAAGGGAGCGCCGCGTGGTACTCGCGGGCGGCATACGGCAGTCGGTTGTTGAGTTGTGTGGTGCATGGCACCTCTGGAGGTGCGGGTGTGCCGTATGCGGGGCCTGACGGAAGCAAGACTCTGCCGGAACGGCACACCGGGAAGCAATTCTCTGTCGCGTGTGAAAGCTCACACCTCGTTTGGTCCAGGTGATTCACGGAAAAGACGCCGCAGCACGAAGCCGCCCGGCTAAGCTGCTGCGCTCGCCGGGCGGCACCAACGGTCGTATCCCGTGTCAGATCTGGCTTTCCTCCAGCATTTCGGTCACCAGCGCGGCGATCGGGGAGCGCTCGGAGCGGGTCAGCGTGATGTGGGCGAAGAGCGGATGTCCCTTGAGCTTCTCGACCACGGCCACCACCCCGTCGTACCGGCCGACCCTGAGGTTGTCCCGCTGGGCCACGTCATGGGTGAGCACCACCCGGGAGTTGGCCCCGATCCGGGAGAGCACGGTGAGCAGGACGTTCCGCTCCAGCGACTGCGCCTCGTCGACGATCACGAAGGCGTCGTGCAGCGAGCGGCCGCGGATGTGGGTGAGCGGCAGGATCTCCAGCATGTTGCGCCCGAGCACCTCCTCGATCACCTCGCGTCCGGCGACCGCGGAGAGCGTGTCGAAGACGGCCTGCGCCCAGGGGCTCATCTTCTCGGCCTCGGTGCCGGGAAGGTAGCCCAGCTCCTGCCCGCCGACCGCGTACAGCGGGCGGAAGACCATCACCTTCTGGTGCTGCCTGCGCTCCAGGACGGCTTCGAGCCCGGCGCACAGTGCCAGCGCGGACTTGCCCGTGCCGGCCCGGCCGCCCAGCGAGACGATGCCCACGTCCTGGTCGAGGAGGAGGTCGAGGGCGATGCGCTGCTCCGCGCTGCGGCCGTGGATGCCGAAGACCTCCCGGTCGCCGCGGACCAGGCGCACACCGCCCTCGGCGGTGACCCTGCCGAGGGCCTTGCCCCGCTCGGACTGGAGCACCAGCCCGGTGTGCACCGGCAGTTCGGCCGCCTCGGGGACGTGGAGCGTCTCCTCCCCGTAGAGCAGGTCCACCTGGTCCGCGGCGAGGGAGAGTTCCGACATGCCCGTCCAGCCGGAGTCGGTGACGGCGAGTTCGGCACGGTACTCCTCGGCGAGGAGGCCGACCGACGACGCCTTGATGCGCAGCGGCAGGTCCTTGGAGACGACCGTGACGTCGTATCCCTCGGCCTGGAGGTTGCGCGCGACGGCGAGGATCCGTGAGTCGTTGTCACCCAACCGGTAGCCGGCGGGCAGTACGCCGGGATCGGAGTGGTTGAGTTCGACGCGCAGTGTCCCGCCCAGGTCTCCCAGCGGAATCGGGGCGTCCAGCCGGCCGTACCGAGTGCGGAAGTCGTCCAGCAGGCGCAGGGCCTGCCGGGCGAAGTAACCCAGCTCCGGGTGGTGCCGTTTGGCCTCCAGTTCCGTGACCACGACGATCGGGAGCACGACTTCGTGCTCGTCGAATCGGGCCATGGCGTTCGGATCGGCCAGCAGGACGCTGGTGTCGAGAACATAGGTGCGCCTGTCGGACATGCGGCGCTTTGTGCTGGTCACCACGGAAGGACGTACCCCCTCGGACGAGGTTGGGGTGCGACGGCGTCGCGGAGCATCCCAATGGGAGAGGACGGACCGGGCTGCGGCCCCGATGCGCGGGCCGAGCACCGGCCCTCCGCGTCGGACGCACTGTGTGTACGGTCCTTCGTGTGCAAAGGGCCTCCCGGGCGAGCGGGCTCGTGCCCGCTCACTTGGACTCGACGTCCGCCTGGTTGGTGACCGGACGCCGACCTGTCTGGGGTATTCCCTCGAACGCGCGAAGCCATGCCGGACCTCGGGCATGGGTGAGCCTGAAGTGGCGCTCCGGACCGGGTGGGTTCGGCACCTCGCGGCTCCGGATCCGCCCCCGGGACGAATGGGCGGGAAACACCCGCACGGGGCCGCCGGGGCGGACTTCGTCAGCCGCCGTAGCGGCGGTGGCGGGCCGCGTAGTCGCGCAGGGCGCGCAGGAAGTCGACGCGGCGGAAGGCCGGCCAGAAGACCTCGCAGAAGTAGTACTCGGAGTGCGCGCTCTGCCAGAGCATGAAACCGGAGAGCCGCTGCTCGCCGCTGGTGCGGATGACCAGGTCCGGGTCGGGCTGGCCCCGGGTGTAGAGGTGCTCGGAGATCAGGTCGGTGGAGACGATCTCCGCCAGGTCCTCGAAGGACGTCCCCTTGGCCGAGTGCTCCAGCAGCAGGGAGCGGACCGCGTCCGCGATCTCCTGGCGCCCGCCGTAGCCGACGGCGACGTTGACCAGTATCCCGTCGACACCGACGGTGGCCTGTTCGGCCTCCTTGAGAACGGTCTGGGTGTGGGCGGGAAGGAGGTCGAGCGTGCCGACGTGGTGGACGCGCCAGCGGCCGTCCGCCGCGAGATCGCGCACCGTGTTCTCGATGATGCCGAGGAGCGGGATCAGCTCGGACTCGGGCCGGTCGAAGTTGTCCGTGGAGAGCAGCCACAGCGTGACCACCTCGACGTCGGTCTCGCTGCACCAGCCGAGCAGTTCCTGGATCTTGTCCGCCCCTGCCTGGTGTCCCTGCGCGGCCGTGCCGCCGGACGCCTTCGCCCAGCGCCGGTTGCCGTCGAGGATGACACCGATGTGCTTGGGCACCTGGGCGTGGTCGAGGCGGGCCTCCACCCGGCGCGCGTAGAGCCGGTACACCAGGTCGCGCAAGTTCACTGAGTTCACCTCTCGGTTCCGTGCGGGCCCGCCCGCCCCACCGCCCGGGGTCCTGGGTCGTCCCTCTGGGGATCGCCGCACCGCTCCGCGGAGCCCACCGCTCCGCCGTGCCCTCGCAGTCCCCGGAAACGCCACATTACTGCGCAGGCGGCAGACCGGCCCAACCCGGTCTGTCACAAGTCCGTGATAAGGAGAGAAACGTGACTGATTCTCCTCTCCCGCACCGGGCCGACGACTCGCGGTACGACTCCATGGAGTACCGCCGTACGGGTCGCAGCGGACTCAAGCTGCCCGCCGTCTCCCTCGGCCTCTGGCACAACTTCGGCGACGACCGCACGCTGGACTCGCAGCGCGCCATCCTGCGCCGCGCCTTCGACCTCGGGGTGACCCACTTCGACCTTGCCAACAACTACGGACCTCCGCCGGGCTCCGCCGAGCTCAACTTCGGCAAGATCTTCCGGCAGGACTTCGTCCCGTACCGGGACGAGCTGATCATCTCCACCAAGGCCGGGTACGACATGCACCCCGGTCCTTACGGCGAGTGGGGCTCGCGCAAGTACCTGTTGTCGTCGCTCGACGCCTCGCTGAGGCGGATGGGCCTCGACTACGTCGACATCTTCTACTCCCACCGCTTCGACCCGGACACCCCGCTGGAGGAGACGATGGGGGCGCTGGCCTCCGCCGTTCAGCAGGGCAAGGCGCTGTACGCGGGCGTGTCCTCGTACAACGCGGAGCAGACCGCCGAGGCGGCCCGGCTGCTCAGGGAGATGGGTGTGCCCGCCCTGATCCACCAGCCGTCCTACTCGATGATCAACCGCTGGATCGAGGACGACGGGCTCCTCGACACCCTGGAGGCGGCCGGCATGGGCTGCATCTCCTTCGTGCCGCTGGCCCAGGGCCTGCTCACGAACAAGTACCTGACCGGCATCCCGGAGGGTTCGCGCGCGACCCAGGGCAAGTCGCTGGACCCCGGTCTGCTCTCCGATGAGGTGCTGCGCCGGCTGAACGGGCTGAACGGCATCGCCGCGCGGCGCGGTCAGTCACTCGCCCAGCTCGCGCTGAACTGGGTGCTGCGGGACGACAGGATGACGTCGGCGCTGATCGGCGCGTCGAGCGTGCGGCAGTTGGAGGAGAACGTCGCGGCGCTCGCCGGACCGCCGCTGTCCGCCGAGGAACTGCGGGAGATCGACACCTTCGCCGTGGACACCGCGGGCGCCAACATCTGGGCCGGGCGGGGCTGACGGACGGCCCGCGCCGGACGGTCCCGTCACCGGGACTCCCCCGCGGCGGGGCCGGAGGACGGAACGAACCGTGGGAGGGGTGGGAAAGAGGCGCGCCATCGGCGCAGAAAAACGGGCCGGTCCGTGGGGGGGGATACGGACCGGCCCGAGGGGGGGTTTCCACCATAACCCTTCGTAAGTGGTGCTGCGTGCCACGCCACTCCACAATTACTCTCCGAATTCACCGGACTCCGGTCCGGGCACGGTGCCGGATCGACGCCCGCGGGCCGCCGCGGAGCCCCGCGGCCTGTGGTGGATCACGAAGGGAACCGCACTGCGCCGGAGCCCCGGGCCGCGGCGCCGCGAACCGTTCACCGGCGGGCTGCCGCCGTCAGGGGACGGCCCGCCGGGCGGATGCCTCCGTCGACACCGCGTCCGTGGGGTCGCCGGCTGCGGGCCTGCCGGGAACCGTGTCGCGCAGGGGCCGGTGCCCCGCCTGCCGCAGTGGTGCCCGCCCGGGGCGTCGGGAACGGTGGCGCATGGCTTCCTCGCACCAGGCGGCGAAGGTGGGGGCGCACAACCGGTCACGGAACCTGCCGATTCCGATCCAGCGCAGTACGGCCCCGGACCGGTCCAGGCGAAAGTAGGTCTCGCCCGGTCCGGTGGTGCCGGCTTCCGGTTCGCCGAGCGGCTCGGGTGACCAGCCCAGAGCGGTGACGGTGTCCATGGAGCGGAGGTTTCCGAGGACGCCGGGCATGCTGCGGGCCCCTCTACTCAGGTCGAGGTGCTCCACCTGCACCGGCCCGGTGTCGTCCGTCGCGTTCAGGGACGTGGTCAGGTCCCCGCCCGTCTGTCCGGCGCGGCCCAGGACGATCTTCTCCTGCATCAGGGCCCTGCCGGTGCCGTGCAGCCGGATCCGGGTGTCCCGGTGGGTGACGATCCCGTCCGAGACCACGAAGGGCTTGCCCGCCCAGGTCAGGACTGCTCCGTCGCCCACTGTGGCGTCGATCGTCCACGAGGACGGCGCGTCGCCCTCGTACGCGACCGTGCCGGTCGTCTCCACGACGTCGAGCCAGGCACCCGGAGCGACGTCCACCTCGATACGGACATCGTCGCCGGACAGCAGCAGCGCCCGGGTGGCGAGCAGGCCCACCCGGGCGCCGTGGGCGTCCAGGTCCATGGTCCGTGCCGTCAGGTGCCCGGTCGTGCGGTGGACGCGGCTGCGGCTCCCCGTGGGAATGACGCTCAGGCGGGTCGGACCGGTCACGCGCTCTGCCCCGCACCCGCCGGATTCCGGCCGTGCGCGTGGGGTTCCACGCCGTCCCGCCCGGCGTGGAAGTGCGGGGCCATGGGGCCCGGATCGACCGGGGTGTGCTCGCCGCTGCGGTAGTGCGCGAGGGTGTCGCGGACCCAGTCGGTCAGCGTCCGGACGGACACCTCGTCGTGCCGGGACAGCGCGACCACCGGGGAACCCCGACGGGCTTCGCGCCCTTCGCGCGCCATGCGTGCGACGTCCACGCCCACGTGCTCGCCCAGGTCGGTCTTGTTGATCACGAGCAGGTCGGCGCGGGCGATTCCGGGACCGCCCTTGCGGACGACGTCGCCGCCGCCGGCCACGTCCAGGACGAACAGCTGGGCGTCCACCAGGGCCGGGGAGAAAGTCGCGGTGAGGTTGTCGCCGCCGGACTCGATGACGACCAGGTCCAGCGGGCCGAAGTCGGCCTCCATGTCCTCGACCGCCAGCAGGTTGGCCGTCACGTCGTCACGGATCGCCGTGTGGGGGCACGCTCCCGTCTCCACCGGGCGGATTCGTTCGGGGTCCAGCACCCCTGCGCTCCTGAGGAAGCGCGCGTCCTCGTCGGTGTAGATGTCGTTCGTGATGACGCCCAGGCGCAGTTCGCCGGAGAGCTCCCGGCACAGCGTCGCGATGAGCGAGCTCTTGCCGGTGCCGACGGGGCCGGCTACGCCCAGGCGCATGGCACGGGTGGGGGCGGTGGCGTTCTCAGGCACTGAAGAGCCTCTCTGTGGTGGTGTCGTGGGTCTCGGCCCAGCGCTCGATGAGGGGAGCGCCGTGGGCGGGGATCTGTTCGGGGAGGTGGAGACCGGCCACCTGGGCGGCCGTCTCGTCGATGTCGGGGAGGAGTTCGTTCACCCACGCGGTGATGAGCAGCGGGTCCTGCGGTTCGAGTTTGAGCAGGGCCGCTGCCGCGGTCTGGGCGTCGTCGTACCCGACCAGGCGGGCCAGGTCGGCCGGGTCCATCCCGGCGCGGTGGGCGAGCAGACCGAGCACGACGGGGCGCGACCAGGTGCGTGCCCGAGCGTCGACGGGGCCGGGCCTGAGCGTCTGCAGGACACGGAGATACCCGCGTCCCAGGCGTCGGCCGTTGGCCCTCAACGCCTGGCTGGGGGTCCGGGCGGCCCAGGCCGCCTCGACGTCGGCCAGGTCGCCGCCGCTCGCCGCGACCGCACGGGCGACGACGGCGGTGCCGGCCTCCACGCGGGTGACGGTGCGAAGCCGGGACCGCAGGTAGGCGGGTACCTGGGCCGATGTCGTACCGGCCCGCAACGCCGGCTCCAGACCGGCGGACTGGGTGTGTCCACCGGACGGGAGCCGGGCGTCGCCCAGCAGTGCGAGCAGGAGCGAGGAGGTGCTCATCGGGCGCCTCAGAACAGCAGGTATCGCTGGGTGAGCGGCAGGCTCTTCGGCGGTTTCGGCTGATCGAGGTACCAGAAACCGTTCCGACTCCTGTGCTTGGTGAGGCTGTGCCCCGCCGACGGGTCGACTCCCGGGATCTTCACCGCGACCTTGAACGTGGTCGGATCGATGTCGATGTCGAATCGCTCGCCGTTGAAGATCATGTCCGCCTTCCCGACGTCCTTGACGGGCTTGGCGGCCTTCAGTTCACGCCGCAGGCCGAGGGTCTCCTTCAACGAGTCCTTGAACACGCCCCTGCCGCTCACCGCGCTGTACGGGTCGGTGCCGGAGGGCGGGTCGAGCGCCTTCCCGGAGACGAACGAGCAGGACAGCCGGCAGGCGATCGCGTAGGCCATCGCGGGTCGCAGGAAGGTCGGCTGCGGGGTCGAGACCGAACCGTTGGGGTCGCCCAGGTTGCCGATCACCATGGCACCGGCCTTGATGACCATCTCGGGCCGCACGGCGAAGAACCGCGGGTCCCACAGCACGAGGTCCGCGAGTTTGCCTTCCCGCACGGAACCGACGTAGTCGTCGATGCCGTGGGCGACGGCGGGGTTGATGGTGTATTTGGCCACGTAGCGCAGCGCACGGGCGTTGTCGCCCGGCCCCTGCCCGGCGCCGTGGAAGAAGTTCGCGTCCTTGAAGGTCTGGTGGCTCCACTCCTTCATGACGTGGGCGACCTGCCAGGTGCGGGTCACGACCTCGCCGATGCGGCCCATGGCCTGGGCGTCGGAGGAGGTGATGGACATCGCGCCCATGTCGTGCAGCACGTCCTCGGCGAACATGGTCGTGGAGCGGATGCGGGAGTCGGCGAACGCCTGGTCGTTCTCGTTCCTGAGATCGAGGTGGTGGGCGGAGGCCAGCATGTCGATGTGCTCGGCCACCGTGTTCACGGTGTACGGGAGCGTCGGGTTCGTCGAGGCGGGCAGGACGTTCTCCTCGGCGGCCACCTTCAGGATGTCGGGGGCGTGCCCACCGCCGGCGCCCTCGGCGTGGAAGACGTGGATCCCGCGCCCGCCGATGGCATCGAGGGTGGTCTCGACGAAGCCCGCCTCGTTGAGGGAGTCGGCGTGCAGGGTGACTTGCAGACCCCACTCCTCCCCGGCCCTCAGTGCGGCGTCCAGCGCTGCCGGAGTGGCTCCCCAGTCCTCGTGGATCTTGTAACCGCCGGCGCCCGCGAGTGCCTGCTCGTCAAGGCCCTCCTCGCTGACGGTGTTGCCCTTGCCCAGCAGCATCACGTTGATCGGCAGGTCGTCGAAGCTGCGGTGCAGGTTCACCAGGTGCTGCGGGCCGGGCGTCACGGTGGTCGCCCTGGATCCTTCGGAGGGCCCCACGCCGCCGCCGACCAGCGTGGTGGTCCCGGTGGACAGCGCCTCCATGACGGCCGAGGGGGAGATGTAGTGCACGTGGGTGTCGACGGCACCCGCGGTGAGGATCTTGCCCTCGCCGGAGATCACGTCCGTGGAAGGGCCGATCTCCAGGCCCGGGGTGACCCCGTCCATGACGTCGCTGTTGCCGGCCTTGCCGACCGCGACGACCTCGCCCCCCTTGATCCCGACGTCGGCGCGCACAATGGAATTGCCGTTCCCCCGCTCCAGTGCGGGGGCGACATCCAGAATGATCACGTTGGTGATCACGGTGTCGGGGGCGCCCTGCAGACTGGTGTCCGTCCCCTGCAGCATCGACTCGCGGATGGTCTTGCCGCCGCCGAAGACCGCCTCGTCACCGCCGAACGTCAGGTCTTCGGTGACCTCGATCCAGAGATTGGTGTCGCCCAGGCGGACCTGGTCGCCCACGGTCGGGCCGTAGGACTTCGCGTACTGCTCGCGGGTGATGTTCGCCATTGGATACCTCCAGCTGGGTGTACGAGGGCCCGGTCAGTCGAGAGCGACGTCGTCAGCCGGCTTGTCCTTGCGCAGGCCCGGAACACGCCGCCTCCCGCCGATCGGCACGACCTCGATCGCCTCGCTGGGCGCGTTCTCGGGGCTGAACCGCATGGAGTCGCCGGGAGCGATGTCCAGCCGGTGTCCCCAGGGGGCCTGCCCCGTCGTCTTCGACCGGTCGTGCGCCAGCTCGCGGGCCGCGCGGATCTGCGCGGAGCGCCCGAGTTGAGGGTCGGTCAGAACGGTCTCGGCGAGGGTGGCGGTGTCCGGGTCGGTGAAGAACAACAGGTCCTCGTTGACGTCGGCCAGATGGAAGTGCGAACCGATCTGGATGTCGCGGTCACCGACGTTGACCACGTAGACGGTGGTGCTGTCGCTCTGCGAGTTCAGCACGTGCACCGCGTGCGGGTCCCTGACCCACACTCCTCCCACCTCGTACCGGGAGAAGTCGTGGGGGCGGCTCGGGTCCAGGGCTGAGGGCGGTACGTGCCCCGGCTTCTGCCAGGGGTGGTCCGAGTAACAGGGGCACGTGCGCGGGCAGGGGACCGGTGTGGTCACCGGAGGCCTCGGGGCCAGCGGCTGGAAGTAGGGCATGGGATTCGACCTCAGCGAATGGTAGCGGGCAGCGGGACGGCCTTCGGCTCGCGGATCGGGTCGTAGAGGGTGACGAGCTTGCGCCCGTCGGGGAAGGTCGCCTCGACCTGGAGGATGTCGAGCATCTCGGGCACGCCCGCCATGACGTCGTCGGTCGTCAGGACGCTCTCGCCCCGGCCCTGGGTGTCGCCCTTCCGCTGTTCCAGGGGAACGTCGACATCGCTCATCATCTGGTCGACGCCGTAGGTGCCCGCCCGTGCCTCCTCGATGACCCAACAGCTGATGTACGCCACCGCCTCGGGGTAGTTCAGCTTGATGCCACGCTCCTTGCGATAACTGGCCAGCATCCCGGCCACGCTCAGCAGCAACTTCTCCTGCTCCGAGGGAATCAGGTGCATCCGTGTTCCTCCGTGGTGGTGAGGGTGCCCCGGCCCCGGGAGGGGCGACGGCACCATGTGTTCCCGGCCCACGCCCGACCGTCCGTCCGGACACGTCCACCGGGCCCGGCAGACACGTCATGTCGGCACATCCCCTGCGGACCGGCGGTGTCCCTTCGGCGGGCGGCCTGCGGTGCCGAACACCGCCGGGCCGGGCAGTCGCCAGTGGTCGAGCAGGTGCACCCGTGCAGGTGGACCGCGACCACGGGATTTCCCTGATCCGGGGACGAACATGAGTCGGCGGCGCGATGCGGCTCCGCCGGTTCGCCGGCCGAACCGCTCCGCGCCGCAGCCGATCATCGTGCCGAGGGCCGACAGGCTGCCGCATCACCACACGGTCACCCCCCCGAAAGGATGCCGACGCGAGTGTGTGACCGAAACGGTCGCCCGTCGCGAACGGGGAACGTGCCGACGCATGGCGGGTCGCTGAGCCGATCGTCGTACGGGACCCGGGGCTTCACCGACGGAGGCCACCGAAAACGCGGTGCCGGACAGCCGGCGCACCGGCGTGCGTCGCGGGTCGGGGAGCTTCCGGTGCCGCCGGCCGACGGGGACGGTGGCGTGGCACCGACGGCGTTCGGGGCGGGCGGGGTCCGGCGGGGTGACGCGGAGGCGGCGTGGGACGTGGGGCGCAGGACGTGGGGACGGGAGTGGGACCGGTGACGGTCCTCAGGCCGTGGCCGGGGCGCCGCGGTGGCCGCGGGTGAAGCGAATCGTCAGGGTGTCGCCGCCGCCGACGACGAAGCGCCCGCCCTCGCACCGGATGACGACCTCGCGCACCTCGCCCCGTTCGTCCCCGCGCTCCTCGGTACCGGTGACGGTCCAGCCTCCGTCGGGCGTCCGCGGCAGGCCGGACACGGCGGCGAACTCCCACTGCCCCGTGGGCACACACCAGTCGGGCAGCCGCGGCCAGGCACCGGGGCCGATCCGCACAGTCCAGTCGGATCCGCAGGTCAGCAGCACCGACTGGCCGTCGGCCAGCAGGAACTCGACGGCCTCCGGTTCCGCCAGGCGTCCCTCCGGCCGGTAGAGCACGCCGAGCACGCCGACGATCCGTGCCCCACGGAGCCAGTCGCCCCTGCCCTGTCGCGGGACACGCGGCGTTCTCTCGTCGTTGCCCGCCCCCATGTCCGTCCCCCTTTGTGCGCCTCCGTGCGCCGCCGCGCGCCTCCCGTCCAGGGTCGCACCCTTCGGACGGAAGCGTCGGGCGAGTCCACGGAGCGGGCCTCAACGGGGTTTCCGGACCTCAGCGAGGCTTGCGGGCATCGGCGGAGGCTTGCGGGCCTCAACGGGGTTTCCGGGCCTCGATCAGGAACCGGGTGGTGTGGGCGACGAACGGGCCCTCGGTCTCGATGCGGTGGTGCAGTTCGGCAAGGCGCGGGCGGTACTCCTGCACGGTGAAGCCGGGCACCATCCAGATCACCTTCCTCAGGAAGTAGACGACGGCCCCGATGTCGCGGAACTCGGTACGCAGTCTCTCCAGCCTCAGGTCGACGACGTCGAGGCCGGCCGCCTCGGCCTCGGCCCGCGCCCGCTCGGGGTCGCGCGCGCCGCGCACCTCGGGCGGCTGCGGGCCGAGGAAGTACTCGACGAGCTCGAAGACGCTGGCCGGGCCGACCTGTTGCGAGAAGTACGTGCCTCCGGGGGTCAGCACCCGGGCGATCTCCGCCCACCAGGTGGTCACCGGATGACGACTGACCACCAGGTCGAAGGCGTTGTCCCCGAACGGCAGCGGCGGCTCGTCCGGGTCGGCGACGACGGCCGCGCCGAGCGGGTGCAGCAGGGCGGTGGCGCGGGCGACGTTGGGCGGCCAGGACTCGGTGGCGACGGTGAGCGGGGGGAGCTTCGGCACGGAGGCGAGCACCTCGCCGCCGCCGGTCTGGATGTCGAGGGCCGCCCCGGCCCGGCCCATCCGGTCCGCCATGGCGCGGGCGTAGCCCCAGGAGGGGCGCTGTTCGGTCGCGCGGCCGTCGAGCCAGGAGAAGTCCCAGCCGTCGACGGACACGGCGGCGGCCTCCGCGACGAGCACGTCGAAGCGCGCGCGTTCCGCCGCTCGCGTTGCCGCCGCTCGCGCTTCCGCCTCCGCCCCGGCTGCGTCCGCGTCTGCGGCCCGGGCCGCGGTCGGCGAGGGTTCTGCTGGTGTTGCGGGCATACGGGAATGGTGTCATCCGGGTGGCGACGGACGCGACCTCGTTTCGACGGACGCCGCCTTGTCCCGACGGACACTGCCTCGTCCCGACGGACACTGCCTTGACTGGACGGACACCGCCTTGTCTTCGACGGATACGGTCTTGTCTTCGACGGATACGGTCTTCCGGTATCAGGCGGCGAGTCCGCCGAGCAGGAGGCCCAGCAGCGCACCCGTGATCATGAACGGGCCGAACGGGATGCCGGTCTTGCGTCCCGCCCGTCTCAGGACCATCAGCCCGAACCCGTACACCGCGCCGAGCAGGAAGCCCGCGAAACCGCCGGCGAAGAGGACGGTCCAGCCGTACCAGCCGAGCGCCACCCCCAGTGACAGGGCGAGCTTGACGTCTCCGAAGCCCATCCCGTTCGGGTTGATCAGGAAGAGCAGGAAGTAGAAGCCGCCCAGGGCCGCCCCGCCGAGCAGGCCGGACGTCCAGTCCCCTGTGTGCTCCGGGAGCAGCGCCGCGATGCCGAGCAGCGCGGTGACCGCCCCGGCGGCGGGCAGGGTCAGTCGGTCGGGCAGTCGGTGGACACGGCGGTCGACGGTCGCGAGGAGCACCCCGACGGGGACCAGCAGCAGCCACACAACGAGTTCGGGCCGGGGCCCGGTGGCAGCGGCGAGGACGGCGCAGGCAAGCGCGGTGACGAGGGGCATCAGGGCGCCGGGGGCGTAGCGTGCCTGGGACCGCGCGGCGTCCGGACCGGGGAGCGCGGGGCCGATCGGCTCGGCGCCGGGGCGCGGGGCGTCCTGTTCCTCCGCCGAACCCGGTTCGGCGGCGCCGCCCGGTCCGGCGGTGACTGCCGGTTCGGCGGTGACTGCCGGTTCGGTCGAGCGCGGTTCGGCGGTGGCGGCAGGTTCGGTCGAGCGCGGTTCGGCTTCGGCGCTCGGTTCGGTCGAGCGCGGTTCGGCGGTGACGGGCACCGGCATCGACATCGGTACCGGGGACCCGCAACCGGCGCACCGGGTGGAACCGAGCCAGCCACGGGCGACCCCGGTCAGGGCATGGCCCGCGGGGCAGGTGTCGCGCCAGGCTTCCTCGGGTTCGACGGAGAACCGGTAGGCGGCGCGCGGGAGGAGCAGCCCGGACGCTGCGCCCCAGAGCGCGGCGAGCACTGTCAGCATGGCGTACACAATGCCGACCCTAAGAGCTGTCCCGCACGCGGGACATGGGCCCTGGGACCCACCGTGCACCGTTCCGGACCCAGCGACCGTCACCGGACGCTACCGTCATGACCATGGCTCAATGGCGCAATGGCAAGGGCACGTTGACGGTCACCGACGCACAGGGAGGGCGGGAGCCGGAGATACCGCTGCGGATCGCGGCCTCGTACCGGGCCAGGAGCCGGGGACTGCTCAAGCAGGACGGAATCGACGGCGCGCTGCTGATCACGCCGTGCGGAAGCGTGCACACCTTCGGGATGCGGTTCACAATCGATGTGGCGTACCTGGACCGGAAGTTCCGCGTGATCGCGGTCCGCACGATGAAGCCGGGCCTGCTCGGGCTGCCCCGGCTGAGGGCCCGTCATGTGGTGGAGTCGGAGGCCGGGGCGATGGAGAAGTGGGGGCTGCGGCCGGGGGCGCGGGTGCGGATCGTCCAGGAGGAGACGGACCGGGGCCAAGGGGCCTCGTAAGTCCCTGGCGGGCGCGCGACGACAGCTACGGCACCTCGTGGCGCTTGTTTCCTCGCCCCCCGCGGTTTCCCCGTCTCCGCTGTTCCCGCGTCCCGCTGTTCCCCCGCCCCCGCCGTTTCCCCGTCCCCGCTGTTTCCCCGTCCCCCGCCGTTTCCCCGTCCCGGCTGTTCCCGCGTCCGCCGCGCGGCGCCGGTCGGAGGTGTGGCCTACGGTCGCAGCTTCGTGCGGAAGCGCGGGAGTGCCGGGGCGATCGACCAGAGCACCTCGGCCTCGTCCTCGCCGGGGTTGTCCCAGGCGTGCGCGGCGCGGGCCGAGAACGTCGTCGAGTCACCGGCCTCCAGGAACCTGGGCTCGCCGTCCACGGTCAGCCGCAGCGTGCCGCGCACCAGGTAGGCGAAGACGGTCTCGGCCTCCAGGCTGTACGCGCCGCCCGAGCCTCCGCCGGGGCTCAGGATCGTCCGCATGACCTGGACGTGCCGCTCCTCGGCGGGCGTGAGAAGAAACTCCTCGATGCCGTGCCCGCCCATCTCCAGCTTGGCGCCCCGGCCGCCCTTGACGACGTCCTGGTCCGGATAGTCGAAGAGCGTGGCGATGCCGGTGCCCAGCGCCTCGCAGATGCGGATCAGGGTCGGGACGGAGACCGAGGTCTTGCCGCGTTCGGCAAGGCTGACGAACCCCTTGGTGACACCGGCGGACTCGGCGATCTGCGCGAGCGTCAGCCCCTGTGCCAGGCGCAGTTCGCGCAGCCGCGGGCCGATCGTGGACATGTGGCTGTCAGGGGCTTCGGACATGGCGGACACGCTACCTGTCGCAGGCGTCACCGTCGGTGGCCGGGGAGAACTGCAGGTCGAAAGGGTCTTTACGGGGCGAGTTTAGTGCTGTAAAACTCTGACGAAAGTTTAATGGCACTAAACACGGCGTCCTGGTGGCCCTCCCCCGTGCCGCCCTTTCCTTCCCTCCCCCGCTCGTCCCGCACCACCCGAGGAGTAAGCCGATGAGCTCCCCGTCCTCCCAAGAGAGCACCGCGCGCACCATTCGCGGCGTCGTCTTCCGCTCCCCGGGGCAGGAGGTGACCGTCACCGACGTCACCCTGGCCCCGCCCGGCCCCGGAGAGGTCGAGGTCGCCGTCACCGCGGCCGGCGTCTGCCACTCCGACCTGCACGTCATCCGCGGCGAGTGGGACCACCCCGTCCCGGTCGTGCTGGGTCACGAGGGCTCGGGTGTGGTCACCTCGGTCGGCGAGGGCGTCACCGGTCTCGCACCGGGCGACCACGTCGTGCTCTCCTGGGTCCCGTCCTGCGGCACCTGCCGCTTCTGCCTCTCCGGGCGTCCGGCCGCGTGCAGCCTGGTCGCCGAGGTCGTCGCGCCCGGCGGCGTACTGTACGACGGCACCTCCCGCCTCTCGGTGGACGGCGAACCGGCCCACCACTACCTCGGCGTCTCCTCGTTCGCCGAGCGGGTCGTCGTCCCCGCCTCCGGCGCGATCAAGGTGCGCGAGGACGCTCCCCTCGATGTGATCGCCCTGGTCGGCTGCGCCATCGCCACCGGTGTCGGCGCGGTCCGCAACACCGCCGGCGTCGAGGAGGGCGCCACCGTCGCCGTCATCGGCTGCGGCGGTGTGGGGCTGTCCTGCGTCCAGGGCGCCCGGCTGGCGAAGGCCGGCCGCATCGTCGCCGTCGACGTCGTCCCGGAGAAGCTGGAGCTGGCCCGTCGGCTCGGCGCCACGGACGCGGTCGACGCCCGCGACGGCGATGTCGTCGAGGCGCTGCGGGCCCTGGTCCCGGAGGGCCTGGACTACGTGTTCGACGCCATCGGGAAGATCGAGACCACCGAGCAGTCCATCGCGGCGCTCGGCCAGGGCGGCGCCGCCGTCATCGTCGGCCTGCCGCCGACCGGGCGCACCGCGCGCTTCGACCCGCTCGCGCTCGCCGAGGCCGACCAGCGCATCCTCGGTTCCAACTACGGATCGGTCGACGCCGCCCGCGACATCCCGGCCCTGGTGGACCTCGTGGTGTCGGGTGAGCTCGATGTGGAATCGATGATCTCGGCACGCCGCCCGCTGGACGAGGCGGGCGCCGCCCTGGCCGACCTCGCCGCCGGTCACGCCCTGCGCCAGCTGCTGATGATGGAGGACCGGACATGAGCACCGCCGGGAAGCAGGCAGCGCCGCAGCAGTCGGCCGACGGACTGGCCCACCGCTCCGTCTCCACGTTCGAGGTCGGCGCGCAGAGCGTCGCGAACGTCGCGCCCAGCGCCGTCATCGCCTTCGCCCCCGCCAGCATGGCGGCGTCCGCGGGCAACGGCGCCTGGTTCTCGTTCTTCCTGGCCATGGCCGCCGTCCTCGCCATCGCGTACTGCATCTGCGTGTTCGCCCGGCGGCGGGCCGGGGTCGGTTCGCTGTACGCGTTCTCCCGGCTCTCGCTCGGGGCTCCCGGCTCCTTCGTGACCGGTTGGGCGCTGCTGATCGGGGCGGTGTGCATCGGTTCCGGTTCGCTCGCGGGCGCCGGGTACTACACGGCGCGCGCCCTCGACCAGATCGGCATCGGCGTCTTCACGGGGATCACCGGCCAGATCCTGCTCGACGTGCTGCTTGCCGCCGTCGCGATGCGGCTGACGATCGCCAGCGTGCGGACGGCGGCGCGGGTCGCCTCGGTGCTGGAGGTCGTGTCGATCGTCCTGATCGTGGTCGTGCTGCTCCCCGCGTTCTTCAAGAGCGGGAACATCATCGACACCGACCAGCTGAGCCTGAGCGGTTCCACCCTCGACGGCATCGTCTTCGCCGTGGTGCTGGGCGTGCTCGGTTTCGTCGGCTTCGAGGGCGCCGCCTCGCTCGGCGCCGAGGCCACCGACCCGTACAAGGCGATTCCCCGCTCGGTGATGGGCAGCGCGATCCTGGCCGGCGTGCTCTACATGTTCGCCACGTACGCGCAGGTCGCCGGGTTCGGCGGGGCGGACGCCCTCGGGAAGAGCTCCGACCCGATGGACGAACTGGCGGAGATGTCCGGGCTCGGCTTCCTGAAGTTCTTCCTGCACGCGGGCTTCGCCGCGTCGTTCGTGGCCGTGGTGATGGCCTGCATCACCGTCGCCGCCCGGCTGCTGTTCGGCATGGCGAAGGAGGGTGTGATGCCGGCCCGGCTCGGTGTCGCCCACCCCCGCCACCGCACCCCGTCCGCCGCGATCTGGACCATCACCCCGTTCGTCGTCGTCCCCGCGGTGCTCGTGGTCGGCGCCGGTACCGCGCCGCTGAACGCGACGTCGTACATCGACACCATCGGCGTCTTCGGCTACATGCTCAGCTACACCCTGGTGTGTCTGGCCGCGCCGCTGTTCGTACGCCGGATCGGGGCCCGCGGCCTGCTCCTCACCTGGGGCCTCGGCCTGATCGGTGCCGCCGCGATGATCTACGTCTTCTACCGCAACCTGTGGCCCGTCCCGGAGTGGCCGCTGAACGTGCTGCCGTACGTGTTCGTCGGCGCGCTGGTCGTCGGCGTCGTCGGCTTCGCCGTCCTGCGGGTGCGCAGACCGGAGGTCGCCGAGCGCGCGGGAACGTTCGCCGACGACCTGGACTGACACCTCCGGCACCTCCGGCACGTCCGGCAGTCCCCTCCCGACCCCGATGCCCCGCGTCCCCGCACCCCCGGCGGGCGGCGCGGGGCATCGGCCGTTGGGCCCGACATTGGGGCCAAGGGCCCAGGTCACCCGGCCCGTGCGTCCGTACGCTCACGTCCACACCCGTCTGCGCAACTGCGGTTACGGGCACAGCATGTGGACGTCGGAGAGGAAGTACCGTGACGAGCGGCGGGGGCTGGCACAGCGGAAGCACGGGCCACATACCACCGGGGAGCGGAGGTGGTTCCCCCGGCGCGGGCGGTGGCGTCTTCTTCGCGCTGACGCGCAGCTGGGCCGCCGGTGCCCTTGTGTACATCGCCTCCGGGTATCTGGTGTCGCGCGGGCTCGTCGAGCTCCTCGCCACCGAGGACCGGCTCGCGTCGTTCGGCTGGCGCCTCGGCCTGCTGCACGTTCCCAACGTCATCACGACGGTGCTCACGGTCCTGGCCTCGGTCCGGGTCCTGCCGTACGAACGCCGCGAGTCGCGGCTGCTGACCCTGCTCGCCGGACTGGGCATCCCGGTGGCGGCGGTCGTCTACGGGCTGGCCGTCGCCTGGCATCTCGTGGGCGTCGAGGGCACCTTGATGCCGATCGTCACACTGGCGACCGGCGCCGCCGCGGGGCTGGCCGTCCACCGCCTGCTGGAGGACCGTGAGGACGAGCAGTCGCCCACGACGTACTCGTACACCTGGCGGGACCGCGGAGCCACCGCGATGGAATACCTCGGGGTGGTCGTCCTCGTCGTCACGCTGATCGGCGCGATGTCCATGGCGGGCGTCGGAGGTCAGATCGGTGAGCGCATCCGCTGCGTGATCAGCTCGATGGGCGGCGGCGGTGGCAACTGTTCCACGGGCGGTGGGAACACCGACACCACCGCGAAGCCGAAGACCGACGCCGACTACGAGCCGAAGATGTGCCAGGTCTCCAGCATCTCGGACACCGTCGGCGGCAAGGTCAAGATCGGCTGGTTCGAGTGGGGCAACGAGTACGGCTTCCAGCAGAAGGTCAGCCAGGCCAACACCGATGTGAACGGCGACGGCAAGATCGACGGGAACGACAAGCTGGTCTACATGACGTTCACGGACGCCGCCTCGGCCGGCGCCACCGCCAGCACCCCCGGCGTCAAGCTCGGCAAGCTCGGCAAGGCGGACGTCGACGTCGGCGGCGGCATCAAGATCACCAACGGTGACACCTGGGTCTTCAAGAGCGAGGAGGAGGCTCAGAAGATGCGGGACGACATCGAGGAAATGAAGATGTGGGAGACCTCCACCAAGTACAGCGGTGGCTACGGCGGCGGCTGGTACTCCGGCATGAAGTGGGCCGACAAGAAGAAGGACGTCGAGAGCAAGATCGGCGACAAGAAGATCTCCTACTCGACGATCGGCCTCAACGGGTACGCGGACGGCGGCCTCTCCATCAGCGCGGGCGACGAGACGAAGCTCGGCGCCAAGCTCGGCGGCAAGGCCAAGTTCTCCCCCGAGGTGACCATCACCAAGGACGACGTCAACGGCAACGAGTCGTACACGTACACCTCCAAGCTCGAACTGGAGGGCAAGGTCAGCGGCTCGGCAGGCCCGCTGGGCGGCCAGGCGTCCGCGAAGGACAACCGGACCGGGGCACTCACCGTCACCCGCGACCAGAAGACCGGCAAGATCGTCCGCATCGACATGACCCAGACCCACGAGGGCGGCTCGACCGCCAACAAGGGCGACATCAGCGGCGACAACGGCAAGAAGGGCGACGACAAGCGCGGCGGCAAGATCAGCGGCGGCGACTCCTCCGGCGAGAGCGGCATCCAGGTCACGACGAACTCGATCGTCTTCGGCAAGGACACCGATCAGGCCACCGAGGACAAGCGGGCCATCGCCGAGCAGTGGCTGAGCGGATCCGGCGACAACACCGCCCCGTTCGAGTACATGTTCGGTGACCACTCGCTGGAGCAGAAGCCCTCCGGCAGCGACCCGTTCGAGCAGCTCATGTTCGAGGACGGACTGTCGAGCTCCATGAAGTACCTCGGTGAGACGGATGCCCAGGAGTTCGGCTTCGAGGTGTCGCTCGGCATGAGCCTCGGGTTCTCGATCTCGGACGAACACAAGAAGGAGACCCTGACGGACGCGGAATTCCTCGGGGCCCCGAACG
The DNA here is from genome assembly GCF_043083325.1 of Streptomyces sp. NPDC014734. Taxonomy (NCBI): domain Bacteria; kingdom Bacillati; phylum Actinomycetota; class Actinomycetes; order Kitasatosporales; family Streptomycetaceae; genus Streptomyces; species Streptomyces sp. NPDC014734. The sequence goes on from NZ_JBIBYN010000040.1 coordinate 40,603, forward strand.
GCGACAAGCGCTCCTACCTCCCGTACAGCTACTGCGCGAAGTAGCGCGGACAGGGGTGGGGACGGGGACGGGGTAGCCAAAGGTGCGGCCGTGCCTGTAGCTGTAGCAGTGGCTACGGCACGGGTACGGCCGCACGGCGACAGTGGCCATGAACAGGCTCACGGCTCACGGCTCACGGCTCACGGCTCACGGCAAGCAGAGCACGGGCAGCAAAGCACGGGCAGCAAAGCACGGCAAAGAAGCGATAGGCAGCGATAGGCGATGACGACGACGATGAAGATGTCCCGGGCATTCGGCGCGGTTGCCGCCGCCGCCATCGGTCTCACCCTGCTCACCGGCTGTGGCGAGGACGCCGCCTCGGTCCCCGAGGGCTGGAGCACACTCGACACCAAGAGCCTCTCCGTCGGATACCCCGAGAAGAAGGGGTACAAGGAGCAGCCGGCCGCCGACCGTGCGAAGGCGAACGCCGCGGTGGCCCTCAAGGAGGAGGGCGGCGTGCGCACCGGCATGGTCTCGGTGCAGCTCGACTTCGCCACGGGCGTGGACGACGCCGAGGAGGCGGCGGCCGCGGCCGGTGCCGGCATCGGACTCGGCACGGTCCGCAAGGAGACCTCCGACGTGCGGCTCGCGGGCGCGGAGGATGCCCGGGACGCCCGCAGGATCGACTACGAGTTCACGTCCAGCGGCAAGGACTCCACCCCGGCGCAGGGCACCGAGATGACGGGCGTCGTGGTCGCCGGCGTCGATTCGAAGCACGTCCCGTTCGCCGTCCGGATCAACGCGGTGAAGGGTTCGCTGAGCCGACAGGACCTCGACGCGTTCGTCGAGTCGATCACGGTCAAGTAGCGGTCGAGTACGGGGCACGAAAGGCTCTCCTTCATGCAGGTTCTCCCCGGGGGCACGGCCACGTTCCTGCTTCTGTTCGGCCTCCTGCTCGGCGCGTTCGCCGTCCGGTCCGCACTGCGGCTGAACGGCGTGCTGCGCCTGATCCGGCACGGCGAGCACGCCGAGGGCCGGTGCGCGGACCGCCGCACGGTCGACCGGGGGCCGGGCGCGGAGCGGAGTTACGTCACCGAGTACGTCTTCGCGTTCCGCACCCGCGACGGCCGGGAGGTCGAGTTCACCGACCACGCTCCCGGGCCGTTCGGCTTCGCGGTCGGAACGCCGGTCCGGGTCAGCTACGACCCGTCGGACCCGGCGAAGCACGCCACGGTGGCCGGGCCGGGGGCGTGGGGGCCGGTGGTGATGCCCGCGGTGTTCGCCGTCGTGCTCGGGGTGTTCGCGGCGGGGCTGCTGCTGGGGTTCGCGGGGATGCGCGGATGGATCTGAGGACGCGCCGGAGACGATGCGCGGGGCCTGAGGGCGCGTTCGCGAAGGACGCGCGGGTGGGCCTGCGGGGCGTACCCGCGAACATGGGCCCCGGGACACCGCGACGGAGCACGGGGCCACGGCCCGGGCCGGGAACGCCGACGGCCCCTACCGGCCCGCCTTGTCGGTCGGTCCCGTCGATCCCATCGATCCCATCGATCCGATTCGGCCAGTCCCGTCGGTCAGATTCGGTCGGTTCCGTCGGTCCCGTCGGTCCGGTCCTGTCCGTCGCGCCCGGGCCCGTCGCCCCCGAGCTCGCCTCTCTTTTTCCCCCGGAGAGACCGGACCGCTCGGCTAACGGCTCGGCACCTCGCTCCCGAACAGCATCCACGGCGACTGGTCGAACGACGCCACGCCGGACAACTGCGGTTGCATCGCCGCTATTTCGTGCCGCACCGCAAGCGTGTCCGGCCAACTGTCGAAGAAAGTCGTCCCGTTGACGACGACTCCGCTCCAGTCGGTCGCCGCGGAGGCACCCTCGCGGTCGACGACGAACCCGATACAGAGAACTGAGGCCCGCCCGATCGCCTCCCGGATGGCCCGCGCCGCCACCTCCTGTTCGTCCTGAACCAGTTGCCCGAACGAGAATTCGAGGGCGACGACGCCGTCGCCCATCCGTCTGATGCGCGCCGGAACGTCGGTACCACCGTCCGTCCAGAGCAGGAAGTCGACGCTGTCGATCCGTTGCAGCCCGGCCAGGAGCACCATCTGCTCCCTGGTCACCCAGGACAGGGTGCCCCACGGGTCGGGCCCCGGTCCGAGCAGGGTCACCCGTCTGGTGACCGGATGGCCGAGCCGCAGTCCCGCCGCGTCGAGATCACCGAAGAGCGATTCGGCGTCCGGGCGGCTCCAGCCGAGGTGGTACGAGTAGAAGAAGCCATCACTCATCGACACATCACCCCATGAAACAGAATCAGGTGGAGCGTGCAGGTCATGGTGCGCGTGGGCGCGTCGGACGGACGCCCATGACGGGCGCCGGGCCGGATGTGCTCACGATGGGTCACGTCCGAGCGTAATCAGCCAGGCCCGACCGGGCGTGGGCCCACGGACCCAGCGGCGGACCCCATTGGAACAACCCGATGGACAGACGACTCCCGATCACCCATCGTGTACGCCGATGACACGCACCGATTCGCCTCCCGCATGGGACGAGCGCACCCAACTGGCCACCTTCCTCGACTACGTACGCGACACCGCCCGCGCGAAGTGCGAGGGCGTCTCGCCGCAGGACGCCCGCCGGGCCCCGCTCCCCGGCTCCCCGTTGATGACGATCGCCGGGCTGATCAACCACCTCAGCTGGGTCGAGTACTCCTGGTTCGAGGTGGTGTTCCTCGGCGGCGAGGACGAGGGCCCCTGGACGGACGAGGACCCCGACCGCGAGATGAGCATGGCCGTGGACATGCCGCTCGCCGACGTACTGGCGCTGTACGAGTCCCGGACCACCCGCTACCGCGAACTCGTCGCCTCCCACGACCTGGACACCCCCGCCAAGGGCGCGTGGAGGGACGGCAGGCACCCCGATCTGCGCTGGATCGTCCTGCACCTGATCGAGGAGACCGCCCGGCACAACGGCCACCTCGACGTGATCCGGGAGATCGTCGACGGCACCACCGGGACCTGAGAACCGGTTCGGGGCGGGGCGGGACGCGACGGCATCCGCGGGCGCACCGGACACCGTCGCGCCCTGCCCCGCCCCGCCCCGGTCCCGTACTCGTCCTCCCGTACCCGTCCCGCCCCGAACACGCCGCACCCCGTACACCGAACACGCCCCGCCCCATACACGTTCCGCTATCCGATCGTCGCCGCCCGGGGCACGATGTGCTCGGCGATCTGCTGGGTGAAACTGACCGGGTGGCGGTCCGGCAGCACCTGGATCTCGCCGACGCCCAGGCGCGCGTACGTCTCCGCGTCGGCAAGGAACCTGTTCGGGCTGTCCAGCACCGGGCCGTTGTACATCACGGTCTTCTCGATGGCGTCGTAGTCACGGCCCTCCATCTCGCAGTGCGCGCGCAGCACATCGAGTTTGTGGGTGACCTCCTCCCGCCCGGTGGCGAACAGATTGCAGGCGTCCGCGTACCGGGCGACAAGGCGGAGGGTCTTCCGCTCGCCCCCGCCACCGATCATGATCGACGGGCGTTCGCCGATCGGTTCGGGCACGCAGAGCGTCTCGGCGAGTTGGTAGTGGCGGCCCCGGAACGGCCCGTTGTCGTCGCTCCACATCTGCAGGCAGATGAAGAGCGTCTCCTCCAGCCGCTCGAACCGCTCGGCGACCGGTACCACCGGCACGCCGAGCCCGTACTGTTCGCGTTCGTACCAGGAGGCGCCGATACCGAGCCGGGCCCGGCCGCCCGACAGCACGTCGAGCGTGGTGACGATCTTCGCCAGCAGCCCGGGATGCCGGTACATCACGCCCGTGACCATGAGCCCGAGCGTCATGCGCTCGGTCACGGCCGCCACGTAGCCGAGCGTGGTGTACCCCTCCAGCATCGGTTCGTCGGCCGTGCTGCGCGGTGTCTCCATCTGGAAGTAGTGGTCCATGACCGTGAACGACGCGACCCCGGACCGGTCGGCGATCCGCGCGGACTCCGCGAGCGTGGGCGCGATCAGCGCCGGGTCGGCGGGCTGCGAGTAGTTCCAGTAGTGCAGACCGATCTTCACGTCCACCCTCCGGTCGTCCGGAACGCCTTCGGCAACCGCCGGTACCCTCGTGCGGCCGTCCGTCACGTTACGCAGGGCCGTGCGGGCGGGCACGGCGGGTACGTCCGACCGGGTCCCGCACCGCCCAGGAGGCGGAGGGTCCCCGTCGTCAGAACGGGGCCTCGGCCACCCCGTCCGCCTCCGGCCGGGGCGGCGTGGTCAGCACGGTGGAAGCGGCATCCGAACCGGCCTCCGACGTGGCAGTCGAACCAGAATCCGGACCGGAATCCGGACCGGAATCCTAACCGGCCTCCGGCGCAGCGGCCGACGTGGTCGCCGTCTCGACCGGAGCGGCGGCCCGCACGGCCGACACGGCCGGCACTGGCATCGCGGACGACACGGCCGACACGGCCGGCATTGGCATCGCGGCCGACGCGGCCAGATGGTCGTCGAGGAGATCGATCTGCCGTTGCGGCGGGAACGCCTCCGGGTCGAGCAGCGCCTGAACCACCAGGCCGAGCACGAAGGCCTGGGCACCGGCCGCGACGCGCGCGGGGTCTCCGGCGGGCAGTTCACCGAGCCTCTGGGCGGCCGCGACCAGATCGCTCAGCTTGTCGCGGCTCCGCGCGTACTTGCGGGCGTAGTCCTCGCACAGCGCCGGGTCGGCGAGCGCGGTGTCCCAGGACGACACCCAGATCCGGTTGCCGTCGGTGGCCTCGTCGGTCAGCGGCAGGACGTCCAGCAGCGCGGCCCTGAGCGCGGCCAGCCCCTCCCCCGCCACCCGTCGGGGACGGGCCGCGGATCGCCGGTCGAGCAGTTCGAGGGCATGGGCGACAAGGTCGCGCTTGGCGGGGAAGTAGTGGGTCAGCAGGCCGGTGGTGGCACCGAGCTCGGCGGCGACGGCACGCATGGTCAGCCCGCCGAAGCCGCGCACGGCCAGCACCCGCCAGACCGCCTCGGAGACGTCGCGCCGACGGGCTTCGTGATCTCCCTTGGTACGTGCCATGCTGCCACCGTAGTATCCATAACACTTGTTGTGTGAATGTGAGGTCACCGTGCTCTCCCTCCCCCTCCGGGACACCGCCTGTCTGCGCCCGCTCGAAATCTGGCACGCTGAGGAGTTCGCCGCCCACATGGACCGGGCCCGCGAGCACATCCGCCCCTGGGTCGGGCCCGGCTTCGTCACCGACGACGTGGACGGCGCGCGGGGCACGCTGCGCCGGTATGCCGAACGCCAGGCCGCGGACGGCGCCCGCCTGTACGGCATCTGGCTCGACGGCACGCTGGTCGGCGGCGTGATGTTCGTCGACTTCGACACCGGTTTCGGTTCGTGCGAGATCGGCTGCTGGCTGGAGCCGTCGGCCGAGGGGCGCGGCCTGATCACCGAGGCATGCGGGGCGCTGGTGGAATGGGCGTTCACCGTCCGCGGACTGCACCGCGCCGAATGGCACTGCCGGGCCGACAACAGGCGCAGCTCCGCGGTGGCCGAGCGACTCGGCATGACGCTCGAAGGTGTCCGCCGCGAGTACTGGCCCTACAGGGGCACCCGTTACGACAAGCAGGTCTGGGCGGTCCTGGCCCCGGAGTGGCACGCCCGCCGCCCATGACGGACGGCATTCCGGCCAGGAGGACGCGGCGCCGTCCCCGCTGGGACAGCGAGGGCCCGGTCCCGCGAGGGCGGGTTCTATTGATCCCCGCAACACCCTGTTGTTCAGGGAGTTGCGGGGATCGTGGATTTTGGAGACCTGAAGGCGAGGTTCTTCGAGGCG
>NZ_JBIBYN010000041.1:0-43749 GCF_043083325.1 Streptomyces sp. NPDC014734
GGAACCCGACGCACCCGGACCCCATCCGCCTCACACGAAGCCACCAGCCCGTCCAACGCCCCCGGCTCACCGGAAACCACCACCGACGACGGACCATTCACCGCCGCCACCGACACCCGCTCCTCACCCCACACCGCGATCCGCTCCCGCACCTCCACCACCGGCAACGCAACCGACACCATCCCGCCCCGGCCCGCCAGCACCCGCCCGATCACCTGACTCCGCAACGCCACCACCCGCGCCGCATCCCGCAACGACAACACACCCGCCACACACGCCGCAGCAATCTCACCCTGCGAATGACCCACCACCGCCGACGGACGCACACCCACCGAACGCCACAACTCCGCCAACGACACCATCACCGAGAACAACACCGGCTGCACCACATCCACCCGCTCCAGCGACGGCGCACCCTCCACCCCACGCACCACATCCACCAACGACCAGCCGGTGAACTCCGCCAGAGCAGCCCCACACTCCCCCATACGCGCCGCAAACACCGGCGAAGCATCCAACAACCCCACCGCCATCCCCACCCACTGCGACCCCTGACCCGGGAACACAAAAGCCACCTGACCACCGACGACAGACCCCTGCACCACACCCGGCGCCATACCCTCGCCCGCAACCACCCCCAGACCCGCCAACAACTCCTCACGATCCGCGCCCACGACCACGGCACGGCGCTCCAGGGCGGACCGGGTGAGGGCGAGCGAGTGGCCCACGTCCGCCGGACGCGGCCCGGCATCGGTCTCCAGGCGGGCGAGCAGCTTCGCGGCCTGGTCGCGCAGCGCGGCCGGGTTCTTGCCGGACAGCACCCAGGGCAGCACGCCGGGGGTCGTCACGGGTTCCTCGGCGGGGGCGGGCTCCTCGGCCGGGGCCTGCTCGATGATCGCGTGCGCGTTGGTGCCGCTGAAGCCGAAGGCGGAGACGCCCGCGCGGCGGGGCCGTCCGGTCTCCGGCCAGGTCGTGGCCTCCCGTACCGGGCTCACCGAGCCGGCCGCCCAGTCGATGTGCGGGGACGGCTCGGCTATGTGCAGCGACTCGGGCACCACACCGTGCCGCATGGCCAGCACCATCTTCATCACGCCCGCGATGCCCGCCGCGCCCTGGGTGTGGCCGATGTTGGACTTCACCGAACCGAGCAGCAGCGGCTGGTCGGCGGGCCGGTTCTGGCCGTAGGTGGCCAGCAGTGCCTGCGCCTCGATCGGGTCGCCGAGGGCGGTGCCGGTGCCGTGCGCCTCGATGACGTCGACGTCGGCGGCGGACAGCCGGGCGTTGGTCAGGGCACGCCGGATGACGCGTTGCTGGGACGGGCCGTTCGGCGCCGTCAGCCCGTTGCTCGCACCGTCCTGGTTGATCGCGGTGCCCCGTACCACCGCGAGCACCGGGTGACCGTTCTTCCGCGCGTCGGACAGCCGCTCAAGGAGCAGTACGCCCACGCCCTCGGCAGGTCCGAAGCCGTCGGCGTCCGCGGCGAACGCCTTGCAGCGGCCGTCCCGGGACAGTCCGCGCTGACGGCTGAACTCGACGAACAGGCCGGGGGTGGACATCACGTGGACGCCGCCGGCCAGGGCCAGCGAGCATTCGCCGAGCCGCAGTGCCTGGACCGCCAGGTGCAGGGCGACCAGCGACGCCGAGCAGGCGGTGTCGACGGTGACCGCCGGCCCCTCCAGGCCGAAGACGTAACTGACCCGGCCGGAGAGCACGCTGGCGGAGTTTCCGGTGCCCAGGTGTCCGCCGAAGTCCTCCGCGGCGTCCAGCGCCACCGACAGGTAGTCGGAGGCGTTGGTTCCGGCGAAGACACCGGTCTGGCTGCCGCGCACCGACACCGGGTCGATGCCGGCCCGTTCGAACGCCTCCCATCCGGTCTCCAGCAGCAGCCGCTGCTGCGGGTCCATGGCGAGGGCCTCGCGCGGGGAGATCCCGAAGAACGCCGGGTCGAACCGGGTGGCGTCGCCGAGGAACCCGCCCTCGCGGGTGTAGGTGGTGTCCGGGGTGTCCGGGTCCGAGTCGAAGAGGTTCTGCAGGTCCCAGCCACGGTCGTCGGGGAATTCGGCCACCGCGTCCCCACCTGCGGCGAGCAGCCGCCACAGTTCCTCGGGAGTGCGGATGTCTCCGGGGAATCGGCAGCTCATTGCCACGATGGCGATCGGCTCGCGGGCCTGGTCCTCGATTCCCTGGAGGCGCCGGTATGCCTCGTCGAGGTCGGTGGTGACCTTCTTCAGATATTCGCGGAGCTTTGCTTCATTCGCCATGTGGCGCGTCCTCTTCGCATGCTGTGGATCGTCGGGATGGTCGGTGCGTGGTGTTGTCGCGCGTACGGCCGCCGAATTCCCCGGGGGGGGTCTCCCGGCGGCCCGTCGCGTGCCGACTTTCTCGGTTTCTCAGCCCTTTCCGAACCTCTTGTCGATGAAGTCGAAGAGTTCGTCGTCGCTGGCCTCTTCGAGGACTCCGGCCCCGGCGGTGTCGTCCGCGGCGTTGCGGACGTCGTTCCACTTCGTCAGGAGCGACTGCAGGCGCACCGCGATGCGGTCGTGGTCGGCGTCGTTCTCGGCCACCGCCATCAGGTCCTCCGGCGCCAGTGCGGACAGGGTGTTCTCCAGCCGTTCCAGCTCGTCCAGCACGGAGTGCCCTGCCGTCGTCTCCTCGGGGGCCACCTCGGCCATCAGTTGGTGCGCGAGCGCCGACGGGGTCGGGTAGTCGTAGACCAGCGTCGCCGACAGCCTCAGCCCGCTGGCCTCGCCCAGGCGGTTGCGCAGTTCCACGGCGGTCAGCGAGTCGAAGCCGAGCTCCTTGAACGCCTGGTCGGCACCCACCTGGTCCGGGGACGCGTAGCCGAGTACCGCCGCCACCTGTCGGCGCACCAGGTCCAGTACGGTGCGCCGCTGTTCGGCGTCGGTGAGGCCGGCGAGCCGGGCCGTCAGTGTTTCGGCGCCGGTCCCGGCCACCGCGGTGGCACGGCCGGACTCCGCGGCACGGCGGACGGGGACGCGTATCAGGCTCCGGTAGAGCGGTTGCAGTTCCCCTGCCGCGGCGTTGCTGCGCAGCGCGGCCAGGTCCAGCCGTACCGGCACCAGTACCGGTTCGCCGGCCTCGCGGGCGGCGTCGAACAGGGCAAGGCCCTCCGCCGCGGAGAGCGGCAGCACACCGCCCCGCGCCGACCTGCCGAGGTCGGCCGCGCCGAGCGTGCCCGCCATGCCGCGTTCCTCGGCCCACATGCCCCAGACCAGGGACACCGCGGTGAGTCCGCGGGCCCGGCGGTGGCGGGCCAGGGCGTCCAGGAAGACGTTGGCCGCCGAGTAGCTGCCCTGTCCGGGGCTTCCCAGGGTGCCCGCCGCCGCCGAGTACAGCACGAAGGCGGACAGGTCCAGGTCCCGGGTCAGTTCGTGCAGGTTCACTGCCGCGTCGACCTTGGGCGCGAGCACCCGGTCCACCCGTTCCGGTGTCAGCAGGTCGATGACTCCGTCGTCGAGCACGCCCGCGGTGTGCACCACGGCCGTCAGCGGACGGTCGGCGGGGACGCTCGCCAGCAACGTGGCGAGTGCCGCCCGGTCCGAGGCGTCGCAGGCGGCCACGGTGGCCTCGGCGCCCAGCGCACGGAGTTCACCGGTCAGCTCCGTCATGCCCTCGGCGGCCGGGCCGCGCCTGCTGACGAGCAGCAGATGGCGTGCGCCGTGCTCGGTGACCACATGCCGGGCCAGCAGGCGGCCCAGGCCGCCGGTGGCACCGGTGATCAGGACGGTGCCCTCGGGGTCGATGGGCTGTGCGCCCGCCGCCCCGGCATCGGTCGTGGTCCGGGTCAGTCGCGGCGCGTACACCGTGCCGGCGCGGAGTGCCAGTTCCGGTTCGTCCGAGGCCAGTGCGCCCGGAATGGCAGCGAGCGACGCGTCGCCGTCCACGTCCAGCAGCAGGAACTGTCCGGGATTCTCCGCCTGTGCGGCCCGCAGCAGGCCCCAGACCGGTGCGTTCACCAAGTCGGCGACATCGGCGTCGTCGGCCGCGGCGACGGCGCCCCGGGTGACGACCACCAGTCGGGCGGTGCCCGGGCGCCCGCCGTTCAGCCACTCCTGGAGCACGCCCAGGGTGTGGTGGGTGGCGGTGCGGACGGCCCCGGCGAGGTCGCTGTCGGGCAGGTCGCCGGGGGCGGGCGGCAGCGGCAACAGCACCGTGCCGGGCGTGGTGCCGCCCGCCGCGACTGCCGCGTTCAGGGCGGTGAGGTCGTCATACGTCTCGGCGCGCACCCCGGCCGCTTCCAGCGCGACGGCCGGCTTGAGTTCGTCGCCGCCTCCGATGACGGCGACGGGTTCGGACGAGATCGCCGAGGACGCGGGCAGCGCCGTCCAGTCGACACGGAACAGCGAATCGTGGTGGCCGGTCGCCGCGTTGTCCGTCGCACCGGTGATCAGGTCCGGGTCCACCGGTCGGGTGGCCAGCGCGTCGACCGTCGCGACGAGTGAACCCGCCGTGTCGGCCACCGTCACCGAGACCGTGCCGTCCGCGGCGGCGTCGGCGACCGGTGTCAGCCGCACCCGCAGCGCGTCCGCGCCGATCGCGCGCACGCTCACTCCGTGCCATGAACCCGCCAGTGCGGGACCGTCCGTGTCCGCCGCCAGCAGCACCAGCGGCTGGAGCGCGGCGTCCAGCAGTGCCGGGTGCAGCGCGAAGCGCGTGGCGTCCGACTGCTGCTCCGCCGCGATCCCCACCTCGGCGAAGAGTTCCGCACCACGTCGCCAGACACGCTCCAGGCCCTGGAAGGCCGGGCCGTGCAGCAGACCGGCGTGTGCCAGCCGGCCGTAGACCTCGTCGGCCGCCACGGGCTGCGCGTCGGCGGGCGGCCAGGCCGACAGCCCCTCGGGATCCATGGGGTTCGTCATGGACGGGCCGGTGGCCAGCAGGCCACTCGCGTGCCGGGTCCACGGCCGGTCCGACCGCTCCGGGCGGGAGTGGACGGCCAGGGTCCGGCGGCCTGCGTCGTCCGGCTCACCGACCGACACCCGTAGCTGCACGCCGCCTCGTTCCGGAAGTACCAAGGGGGCTTCCGTGGTCAGTTCTTCGAGCAGTTCGCAACCGGCCCGGTCGCCCGCCCTGACCGCCAGTTCGACGAGGGCCGCGGCGGGTACCACCACCGTGTCCCCGACCATGTGGTCGGCGAGCCAGCCGTGCGAACGGAGCGAGAGCCGGCCCGAGAAGAGGAACCCGTCCGAGTCGGGCAGTTCCACCGCGGCACCCAGCAGCGGATGGTCGGCGGTACCGAGCCCCATCGAGGCGTACTCGTCCAGGCCGAGCAGGGCGTCGGCCCAGTAGTGCTGGTGCTGGAAGGCATAGGTCGGCAGGTCGACGCGGCGCGCGCCCGTACCGGCGAAGAACGTCTCCCAGTCGGGGGCCGTTCCGCGGACGAACAGCCGCGCCAGCGCGTCGCTCGCCGCTCGCGCCTCCGGCCTGCCCGTGCGCAGCACCGGTGCGAGCACGGCGCGGCCTGGCTCGGTGAGGCAGTCCTGGGCCATGGCGGTGAGCACCCCGTCCGGGCCGAGTTCGACATACGTCGTCACGCCCTGGGCCTCCAGGGTCCGTACACCGTCCAGGAAGCGGACGGCGTCACGGACGTGCCGGACCCAGAAGTCCGGGGTGGTGATCTCCTCGGCGGAGACCACATCACCGGTCAGGTTCGACACGACAGGAATGCGCGGCGCCTCGTACGTGATGCTCTCCGCGACCTCGCGGAAGGCGTCGAGCATGCTGTCCATGCGGGGCGAGTGGAACGCGTGCGAAACGGTAAGCCGCTTCGTCTTCCGGCCCCGCGCCTCGAAACCGGAAGCGATCTCCAACGCGGTTTCCTCGTCGCCCGCGATCACGACGGACGACGGGCCGTTCAGCGCGGCGATGCTCACGCACTCGGTGAGCAGCGGCGCCACCTCGTCCTCCGACGCCTGCACCGCCACCATCGCCCCACCGGCGGGCAGCTCCTGCATCAGGCGCCCCCGTGCGGCCACCAGCTTCGCCGCGTCCGTCAGGGAGAAGACCCCGGAGACATGCGCGGCGGCAAGCTCACCGATGGAATGGCCGGACAGGAAGTCGGCCCGCAGACCCCATGACTCGACAAGTCGGAACAGCGCCACCTCGACCGCGAACAGCGCGGGCTGGGTGAAGCTCGTCCGGCCGAGCTGTTCGGTGTCGTCGCCGAACAGCACGTCCTTCAGCGGACGGTCGAGGTGCCCGTCCAGATGCGCGCAGACCTCGTCCAGCGCGTCGGCGAACACCGTTTGGGCGTCGTAGAGTTCGCGGCCCATGCCGAGCCGCTGACTGCCCTGCCCGGTGAACAGGAACGCCACCTTGCCCGCCGTCACCGTTCCCCGGACCTGCCCCGGCACCGATGCCTCCGCCGACTCGCTGTCCGCGAGTGCCGCCAGGCCGCGCAGCAGCCCGTCCCGGTCCTCGGCGGTCAGCACGGCCCGGTGGTCCAGGGCGGTACGGGTCGTGGCCAGCGAGTACGCGACATCCACCGCGTCCGCCTCCGGCCGTGCGGCGAGGTACGCCCGCAGCCGCTCGGCCTGGCCGCGCAGCGCGGCCTCGGACTTGCCCGACAGCACCCACGGCACGGACGTCGGCTCCACCTCCGGGGCGGGGACGGGCTGCGCCGAGGGGGACTCGGGTGCCTGCTCCAGCACGGTGTGCGCGTTCGTGCCGCTGATGCCGAACGCGGAGACCGCGGCGCGGCGGGGGCGGCCGGTCTCCGGCCACTCCACCGCCTCGGTCAGCAGCGAGACCGCGCCCGTCGACCAGTCCACGTGCGGGGTCGGCTCGTCGACGTGCAGGGTCTGCGGCAGCACCCCGTGCTGGAGCGCCAGCACCATCTTCATCACACCCGCGACACCGGCCGCGGCCTGGGTGTGACCGATGTTCGACTTGATGGAGCCGAGATGGAGCGGCAGGTCGGCGGGGCGGTCCTGGCCGTAGGTGGCCAGCAGCGCCTGCGCCTCGATCGGGTCACCCAGCGTCGTCCCCGTACCGTGCGCCTCGACCGCGTCCACATCGGACGTGGTCAGTCCGGCACCGGCCAGGGCCTGGCGGATGACGCGCTGCTGGGACGGGCCGTTGGGCGCCGTCAGCCCGTTGCTCGCGCCGTCCTGGTTGATCGCCGAGCCGCGCACGAGCGCCAGGACCGGGTGGCCGTTGCGCCGTGCGTCGGAGAGCCGTTCCACGAGGAGCATGCCGACGCCCTCGCCCCAGCCCGTCCCGTCCGCACCCGCCGCGAACGCCTTGATCCGGCCGTCGGCGGCCAGACCACGCTGCTTGCTGAACTCGACGAAGGAACCGGGGGTGGACATCACGGTCACACCGCCGGCGAGGGCCAGCGAGCACTCGCCCTGACGCAACGCCTGGATCGCCCAGTGCAACGCCACCAGCGACGACGAACACGCCGTGTCGACCGTGACCGCCGGACCCTCCAGACCCAACGCGTAGGAAACCCGGCCCGACATCACACTCGCCGCATTGCCCGTGCCCATGAAACCGTCGCCGCCGTCGGACGAGTTGAGGACCAGGGACATGTAGTCCTGTCCGTTGGTACCGGCGAAGACGCCGACCTGCTGACCGCGCAGCGTGGCCGGGTCGATGCCCGCGCGCTCGCACGCCTCCCACGACGTCTCCAGCAGCAACCGCTGCTGCGGGTCCATCGCGACGGCCTCACGCGGCGAGATACCGAAGAACGCCGCGTCGAAGACCCCGGCGTCCGCCAGGAATCCGCCCTCGCGAACGTAGCTGGTGTTCTCGCTGCCGGACTCCGGGTCGTACAGTCCGTCGATGTCCCAGCCGCGGTCGGCCGGGAAGCCGGAGACCGCGTCCCGTCCGGAGGCCAGCAGCTGCCACAGTTCCTCGGGCGTCCGGACGCCGCTGGGGAAGCGGCAGCTCATCGCGACGATCGCGATCGGGTCGTCGGCAACGGCCACCGCCGGGGCGGCCGTGGCGGTGGTCGCCGCGCTCTCCTCGCCCAGGACCTCGGTCCTCAGGTGGTCGGCGAGCGCCGTCGACGACGGGTAGTCGTAGACCAGCGTCGGCGGCAGCCTCAGCCCGGTCACGGAGTTCAGCCGGTTGCGCAGTTCGACGGCGGTCAGTGAGTCGAAGCCGAGTTCCCGGAAGGCCCGGTCGGCCTCGACCGCCTCCGGGTCGGCGTGGCCCAGCACGTCGGCCACCGCGGCGCGCACCAGGTCCAGCAGTGCCCGTTCGGCCTCGGCCGCCGACAGCCCCGCCAACCGCTGGACCAGCGAGGCATCGGTGTCGGCGTCCGCCGCACCGGATGCCGCCACGGCCTCGGCCTCCAGGGCCTCGCGCGCCTCGGGCAGTTCCAGCAGCAGGGCGCTCGGCCGCGAGGCGGTGAATCCCGGCGCGAGCCGCGCCCAGTCGATGTCCGCGACGGTCACCGCGGTCTCGTCCAGGTCCAGCGCCCGCTGCAGCGCGGCGATCGCCGTCCCGGCGTCCATCGGCGGCACACCCGCACGGCGCATGCGCTGCTCCAGTGTGTCGTCGGCGGCCATGCCGCCCTCGGCCCACGGGCCCCAGGCGATGGAGGTCGCCGGCAGTCCCTCTGCCCGTCGCAGCTCGGCCAGCGCGTCGAGGAAGGCGTTCGCGGCGGCGTAGTTGCCCTGCCCGGCGGCGCCCATGGATCCGGCGATCGAGGAGAAGAGCACGAACGCGGAGAGGTCCGTCTCACGCGTCAGCTCGTGCAGACCGGCCGCCGCGTCCGCCTTCGCGCGCAGGACGTTGCGGATGCGCTCGGGGGTGAGCGCGTCCAGCACACCGTCGTCCAGCACACCGGCCGCGTGGAACACGGCCCTCAGTGGGGCCTCCTGCGGCAGCCCGGCCAGCAGCCCGGCCAGGGCGTCGCGGTCGGCGACGTCGCAGGCCACGACGGTGACCCGGGCTCCACGCCCGGTGAGTTCCTCGCACAGTTCGGCGGCGCCCGGTGCGTCCGGGCCGCGGCGGCTGGTCAGGACGAGGTGCTCCGCACCCCGGTCCACCAGCCAGCGCGCGACCTGGGCGCCCAGCGCGCCCGTGCCACCGGTGACCAGGACGGTCCCCGCCCCGGGCTCCCAGGTGTGCCCCGGCCTCGCCGGTGCCGCACCACGGACCAGCCGCCGTCCGAAGACTCCGGAGGAACGAACCGCGACCTGGTCCTCGCCACTGCGGCCCGACAACACCCCGGCCAGGCGTGTCAGCGCCCGGTCGTCCGCCGCTTCCGGCAGGTCGACCAGACCGCCCCACCGTTCCGGATGCTCCAGCGCGGCAACCCTGCCCAGACCCCAGGTCTGCGCCTGCCACGGGTCGACGGCCTTGTCCGACCGCCCGACGGACACCGCACCGCGCGTGGCCACCCACAGCGGGGCGTCGACGTCCGCGTCACCCAGCGCCTGCGTCAGGGCGGCCGTCAGGAGAAGCCCTGCGGCGCCCTCGACGGCCGACAGCGAGAACACACCGGCCACCGCGCCGTCGGCCGCCACCGCACGCAGCCGCGCGGCCATCGCGGCACGGTCGTCCTCGGTGCCGAATTCGATGACCTCAACCTCGGCACCACGTGCCGACAACGCCCGGACCGCTCCTTCTGTCCACGCCTCGTCGGCCCGGTGTCCGAAGGTGACGACCAGCCAGCGGCCGCCCGGCGCGCCCTCCGCGTGAAGGGTCACCGGCTTCCAGGACACCTGGTAGCGCCAGGCGTCGACGGTCGACCGCTCGGTCTGCCGGCGCCGCCACGAGGACAGCATGGGCAGGACGGTGCCCAGCGAGGAGAGCTCGTCGGCGTTCCCGGAGTGCAGCGCACCCGCGAGAGCCTCCAGGTCCTCCCGTTCCACTGCTTCCCAGAACCGCGTGTCCACCGCGTCCGCGGTGATCGCGCCGCCCCGGGACTGTGCCTCGGAGTTCTCCACCCAGTAGCGCTGCCGCTGGAACGCGTAGGTCGGCAGGTCCACCCGCCGTGCGCCCGTCCCGGCGAAATACGCCTGCCAGTCCGGGGCGAAGCCCCGGGCGTGAAGCACCGCCAGCGCACCGGTCACCGACTCCGTCTCGGCACGCCCCTTGCGCAGCGCGGGAACGAACACTGCGGTTTCACCGGTGACGCATTCCTGGGCCATGGCGGTGAGGACCCCGTCCGGGCCCAGCTCGACGAAGGCGGTGACGCCTTCGGTCTCCAGGGTGCGGATGCCGTCGAGGAAGCGGACCGCGTCGCGGACGTGCCGCACCCAGAACTCCGGGTCGGTGATCTCCTCGGCGGACACGAGGGCCCCGGTCAGGTTCGACACGACCGGAATACGCGGCGCCTCGTACGTGACGCTCTCCGCGACCTCACGGAACGCCTCCAGCATCCCGTCCATGCGCGGCGAGTGGAACGCGTGCGAGACGGTGAGCCGCTTCGTCTTGCGGCCCCGCGCCTCGAATCCGGAGGCGAGGGCGAGGGCGGCGTCCTCGTCGCCCGCGATCACGACGGACGACGGGCCGTTCAGCGCGGCGATGCTGACACCCTCGGTCAGCAGCGGCGCCACCTCGTCCTCCGACGCCTGCACCGCGATCATCGCGCCACCGGACGGCAACTCCTGCATCAGGCGCCCACGGGCCGCCACCAGTCGCGCCGCGTCCGCCAGGGAGAAGACCCCGGAGACGTGCGCGGCGGCAAGCTCACCGATGGAGTGCCCGGACAGGAAGTCCGGCTTCAGCCCCCATGCCTCGACAAGACGGAACAACGCCACCTCGACCGCGAACAGCGCGGGCTGGGTGAACCCGGTCCGGTCCAGGGTCTCGGCGTCGTCACCGAACAGCACCGTCTTCAGCGGGCGGTCCAGGTGCCGGTCCAGCTCGGCGCACACCTCGTCCAGCGCGTTCGCGAACACCGGGAACGCCTCGTACAGCTCGCGGCCCATGCCCAGTCGCTGGCTGCCCTGCCCCGTGAAGAGGAAAGCGGTCCTGCCCCCGGTGGCCGTGCCGGTGGTGAGTCCGGCGGCGGCGGTGCCGTGCGCCAGCGCCTCCAGGCCCGTGCGGAATCCGGTGTGGTCGTCGGCGACGACCACCGCACGGCGGTCCAGCGCCGTCCGGCCGACCGCCAGCGAGTAGGCCACATCGGCGGTGCCGGGCCCGGTGTGCGAGGCGAGGTGGGCGAGGAGCCGTTCGGCCTGGCCCCGCAGGGCGGCCTCGGTCCTGCCCGACAGCACCCACGGCAGCGGCAGCGGGTTCGTCACCGGGGCTTCGGCGGGCTTCGCGGGAACCGGCGCGGGTGCCTGTTCCAGGATGGTGTGCGCGTTGGTGCCGCTCACGCCGAAGGAGGAGACCGCCGCCCGGCGCACCCGGCCGGTCTCCGGCCAGGCCCGTGTCTCGGTCAGCAGCTCGATGTCTCCGGCCGCCCAGTCGACGTGCGGCGAGGGCTCGTCGATGTGCAGGGACTGCGGCAGCACGCCGTGGCGCATCGCCATGACCATCTTGATGATGCCGCCGACACCGGCAGCCGCCTGGGTGTGGCCGATGTTGGACTTCAGCGAGCCCAGCCACAACGGCAGGCCCTCCGGGCGCTCCCGGCCGTAGGTGGCCAGCAGCGCCTGCGCCTCGATCGGGTCACCCAATGTCGTCCCCGTGCCGTGCGCCTCCACGACGTCGATCTCTGCGGCGGGCACACCCGCGGCGGTCAGCGCCGCACGGATGACACGCTGCTGCGACGGACCGTTGGGCGCCGTCAGGCCGTTGCTCGCACCGTCCTGGTTCACCGCGCTGCCACGCACCACGGCCAGCACCTCGTGGCCGTTCCTCCGGGCGTCGGAGAGGCGTTCCACGAGGAGCATGCCCGCGCCCTCGGACCAGCCCGTGCCGTCCGCCGACGCGGCGAAGGACTTGCAACGGCCGTCCGTCGACAGGCCCTGCTGACGGCTGAAGTCGATGAAGGTGTCCGGGGTGGCCATCACGGTCACACCACCGGCCAGCGCCATCGTGCACTCACCGTTGCGCAGCGCCTGCGCGGCGAGGTGCAACGCCACCAACGACGACGAGCACGCCGTGTCGATGGTCACCGCCGGACCCTCCAGCCCGAAGGTGTACGACACCCGGCCGGAGGCCACGCTGCCCGCGGCTCCGGTGCCCAGGTAGCCCTCCAGGTCCTCCGGGACGGCGGTGAGCCGTGTGAGGTAGTCGTGGTACATCACACCGGCGAAGACACCGGTCCTGCTGCCGCGCACCGACGCCGGGTCGATACCGGCCCGCTCGAACGCCTCCCAGGACGTCTCCAGCAGCAGCCGCTGCTGCGGGTCCATGGCCAGTGCCTCGCGCGGGTTGATCCCGAAGAAGTCCGCGTCGAACTCGGCGGCGTCGTGCAGGAAGCCGCCCTCGATGGTGGAACTGGTGCCCGACTGCCCGGGGTTGTCGCCGTGCAGCCCTTCCAGGTCCCAGCCGCGGTCGGCCGGGAAGCCGGAGATCGCGTCCACCGACCCCGCGACGAGCTGCCACAGCTCCTCGGGGCTCGTGACACCGCCCGGGTAGCGGCAGCTCATACCGACGATGGCGATCGGCTCGTCGTCGGCGACGACGTCCGGCGTCGTCGATACCTCGGTCACGACCTCGTCGCCGACGAGTTCGGTCCGCAGATGGCGGGCGAGGACGCTCGGGTCCGGGTAGTCGAAGACGAGCGTGGCCGGAAGCCGCAGCCCCGTCACCGCGTTCAGCTGATTGCGCAGCTCCACAGCGGTCAACGAGTCGAAGCCCAGCTCCTTGAACGCCCGGCCCGAACCGATCGTCTCCGCACCCGCGTAACCCAGCACCGCGGCCACCTGCCCACGGACCAGATCCAGCAGCAACCGCTCCTGCTCCACCGGACCCAGCCCGGTGAGCCGCCGCACAAGACCCGACTCCCCCGCACCCGCCACCACGGCATCCACCGCACGACGCACCGGAACCCGCACCAGACCACGCAACAACGGCGAGATGGGGCCGACCGCGGCCTGCGTGCGCAGCGCCGCGATGTCCAGCCGCATGGGCACCAACGCCGCATCGCCCGTCTTCAGGGCCGCGTCGAAGAGCCGCATCCCGTCCGTGACGGACAACGGCGGCACGCCCGCCCGCCGCATCCGGGCGATGTCGGCCTCGTCGAGCGTGTCACCCATGCCACCACCGGCCCACAACCCCCAGGCCAGCGCACTCGCCGCGAGCCCCGCCGCGGCACGGTGCTGCGCGAGGGCGTCCAGGAAGGCGTTGGCGGCGGCGTAGTTGCCCTGCCCCGGACCACCGAAGACACCGGCCGCCGAGGAGAACACCACGAACGCCTTCAGATCAAGCTCACGCGTCAGTTCGTGCAGGTTCCACGCCGCGTCCACCTTCGGACGGAAGACCTGCGCGAGTCGCCTCGGCGTCAACGAACCGATGGTGGCATCGTCGAGCACACCCGCCGTATGCACCACGGCGGTCAGCGGATGCTCCGCCGGAACCGCGGCCAGAACAGCCGCCAGCTCGTCCCTCTCGGCCACATCACACGCCGCCCAGGTCACGACCGCACCCGACCCCGCCAACTCCGCGGCGAGCTCCGCCGCACCCGGCGCCTCACCACCCCGCCGACTCACCAACAACAGCCGACGCACCCCATGCTCCGCCACCAGATGACGGCTCACCAGCCCACCCAGCGAACCACTGGCACCCGTCACCAACACCGTGCCGTCAGGGTTCCCGATCGCGGTGTCGTCATCGGTTTCCGCCGAGACCGCGCGGGCCAGCCGTGGCGCCTTGAGGACGCCCTCCCGCACCGCGATCTCCGGCTCGCCGCTCGCCAGAGCGGCAGGCAGCGCGCCGAGCGAGTCGGCGTGCCCATCGAGGTCGACGAGGACGAAGCGGTCCGGGTTCTCCGACTGCGCCGAGCGCAGCAGGCCCCGTACGGCGGCGCCCGCCAGGTCGGCCACCGGTGCGCCCGCCTCGGTGGCGACGGCTCCCGACGTCAGTATCACGAGACGGGAGTCGGCGAAGCGCTCGTCCGCCGACCATGCCTGTACGAGGGCGAGGGCCTCGGTTCCGGCCCGGTGGGCGGCAGCCGCCGAGTCCTCGCCGTCCGTTCCGGCGGATGGGGAGGCGAGGACGAGGTCCGGTGGCCGGACGCCGGATTCGACCGCCCGGACGAGGTCGTCGTACGAGTCGTGCGCCACGGCGTTCTCGACGGTGCCGAGTGCCGCCGGGCCCAGAACCGCCCAACGGTTCGTGGAGGACGCCCCCGTGGTGGGTGCGAGGTCGGTCCATTCCACGCGGAACAGCGACTCGTGGTGTGTCGTTCGCGCGCTGCGCAACTGTTCGGCCGAGACCGGGCGCAGCGCGAGGGACGCCACGGTGGCGACCGGTGCGCCGGTCACGTCAGCGATCTCCAGTCGCACAGCGTCACCGCTGGTCGCGGCCATCCGGACGCGCAGGCCGGAGGCGCCGACGGCGTGCAGCGACACCCCGGCCCAGGCGAACGGCAGCCGGCCCTGGGTCTCGGTACCGCCCAGGCCTCCGAGACCCAGCGCGTGCAGTGCGGAGTCGAGCAGCGCCGGGTGCAGGCCGAAGCGGTCGGCCTTCTCCCGGGTCTCGTCGGGCAGCAGCACCTCGGCGAAGATCTCGCCGTCGCGCCGCCATGCCCTGCGCAGCCCCCGGAAGTCGGGGCCGTAGGCGAAGCCGACGTCCAGCAGGTCCGTGTACCGGTCCTCGACCGGCACCTCGACCGCGTCCGCCGGGGGCCAGGCGCCCAGTTCGAACCCGGGCTCCGGCAGGTCGGCCGCGGTGGCCAGTACACCGCCGGCGTGCCGGGTCCACGGCTCGTCGGCCGCAGGGGTTTCCGGGCGGGAGTGGAAGGCAAGCGGGCGTCGGCCTGACGCGTCGGCCGCGCCGACCCACAACCGCAGTTGGACGCCGCCCTGTTCGGGCAGGATCAGCGGCGCCTCCAGCGTCAGCTCTTCGAGGTGCTCGCAGCCGACCTGGTCACCGGCGCGGATCGCCAGCTCCACGAACGCCGTGCCCGGCAGCAGGACCGTGTCCATGATGGTGTGGTCCGCCAGCCACGGGTGCGTGGACAGCGCCAGGCGCCCGGTGAAGAGCATCCCGTCGTCGTTGGGCAGCTCCGCGCTCGCCCCGAGCAGCGGGTGCCCGGCCTCGCCCAGCCCCACGGCCGCGACGTCACCGAGGTACAGCGAGGACACCTTCGGCCAGTAGCGCTCGCGCTGGAAGGGATACGTGGGCAGCTCGACACGTCGGGCGCCGGTGCCCGCGTAGTACGCCGCCCAGTCCACCTTCACGCCGCGCACATGCGCCCGTGCCAACGCGCCGACCAGCGACTCCGCCTCATCGCGCCCCTTGCGCAGCACGGCGGCGAACACCGCGTCCTCGCCGGTGACGCACTCCTGGCCCATGGCCGAGAGCACCCCGTCCGGACCCAGCTCCACGAAGGTGGTGACGCCCTGCGCCTCCAGCGCACGGACGCCGTCGACGAAGCGGACCGCCTCGCGGACGTGCCGCACCCAGAAGCCGGGGTCGGTGATCTCCTCGGCGGAGACCACACCACCGGTCAGGTTCGACACGACCGGAATGCGCGGCGCCTCGTACGACAGCCCCTCCGCGACCTCGCGGAACGCCTCCAGCATCCCGTCCATGCGGGGCGAGTGGAACGCGTGACTCACCGACAGGCGCTTCGACTTGCGCCCCCGCCCCTCGAAACCTGCCGCGATCCGAAGCACCGCGTCCTCGTCGCCCGCGATCACGACGGACCGCGGACCGTTCAGGGCCGCGATGCTCACGCCCTCGGTCAGCAGCGGCGCCACCTCGTCCTCCGACGCCTGCACCGCCACCATCGCCCCACCGGACGGCAGCTCCTCCATCAACCGCCCACGGGCCGCCACCAGCTTCGCCGCGTCCGCCAGGGAGAAGACCCCGGAGACATGCGCGGCGGCAAGCTCACCGATGGAGTGCCCCGACAGGAAGTCCGGCCGCAGACCCCATGACTCGACAAGACGGAACAACGCCACCTCGACCGCGAACAACGCGGGCTGCGTGAACCCGGTCCGGTCCAGGGTCTCGGCGTCGTCACCGAACAGCACCGTCTTCAGGGGCTGCGGGAGGTGCGCGTCCAGCTCGTCACAGACCGTGTCCAGCGCTCCCGCGAACACCGGATACGCGGCATACAGCCCACGCCCCATGCCCAGCCGCTGGCTTCCCTGCCCCGTGAACAGGAAGGCGGTCCTGCCACGGGTCGCCGAGCCCTCGACGAGCCCGGTCGTGCCGCGCCCCTCGGCGAGCGCGTCCAGACCGGCCAGCAGCCCGGTTCGGTCCTCGGCGACGAGCGCGGCCCGCTCCTCGAAGGCCGCGCGGTGCGCGGCCAGGGAGTAGCCGACGTTCACCGGCGCCGTGTCCGGTTCGGCGATCAGGTGCGCACGCAGTTGACCGGCCTGCGCACGCAGCCCCTCGGCGGTGCGGGCGGACAGGACCACCGGCAGCACCGGCAGCTCCGCCGGGGGCACCGCGGGTCGCTCGGCGCTCTGCGTGGTCTCCTCGTTCGGCGCCTGCTCCACGATGGCGTGGGCGTTGGTGCCGCTGAAACCGAAGGAGGAGATGCCCGCCCGGCGCGGGCGGCCGGTCTCCGGCCATTCCACCGGCTCGGTCAGCAGGGTGATGTCGCCCGAGGTCCAGTCGACGTGCGGGGTCCGCTCGTCGACGTGCAATGTCTGGGGCAGCACACCGTGCTGCATGGCAAGCACCATCTTGATCACACCCGCGACACCGGCCGCGGCCTGGGTGTGGCCGATGTTCGACTTGATGGAGCCGAGGAACAGCGGACGGCCCTCGGGGCGGTCCTGACCGTAGGTGGCCAGCAGCGCCTGCGCCTCGATCGGGTCGCCCAGCTTGGTGCCGGTGCCGTGCGCCTCGACGGCGTCCACGTCCGTGCCCGAGAGCCCGGCGGTGGCGAGCGCCTGCCGGATCACCCGCTGTTGCGACGGGCCGTTCGGCGCCGTCAGACCGTTGCTGGCGCCGTCCTGGTTCACGGCCGTACCGCGCACGACCGCGAGGACCGGGTGGCCGTTGCGCCGTGCGTCGGAGAGGCGTTCGACGAGGAGCATGCCGACGCCCTCGCCCCAGCCCGTCCCGTCCGCACCCGCCGCGAACGCCTTGATCCGGCCGTCGGCGGCCAGACCACGCTGACGGCTGAAGTCGACGAACACACCAGGGGTGGACATCACGGTCACACCGCCGGCGAGGGCCAGCGAGCACTCACCGTTGTGCAGTGCCTGGACGGCCGAGTGCAGGGCGACGAGCGAGGAGGAGCAGGCGGTGTCGATGGTGACGGCCGGGCCCTCAAGCCCGAAGGTGTACGCGAGTCGGCCGGAGATCACGCTTGCCGCGTTACCGGTGCCCATGTGGCCTTCGAGGCCCTCCGAGCCGTTGAGCAGCAGCGACAGGTAGTCCTGGCCGTTGGTACCGACGAAGACACCGGCATGACTGCCGCGCAGCGTGGCCGGGTCGATGCCTGCCCGTTCGAAGGCCTCCCATGTGGTCTCCAGCAGCAGTCGCTGCTGCGGGTCCATGGCAAGGGCCTCGCGCGGCGAGATTCCGAAGAAGGTGGGGTCGAAGTCGGCGACGTCGTGCAGGAAGCCGCCTTCGCGGGCGTACGAGGTTCCCTCGACGTCCGGGTCCGGATCGTAGAGCGTCTCCAGGTCCCAGCCGCGGTCGTCGGGCATGCCCGAAACGGCGTCCGTGCCGGCCACGAGCAATCGCCACAGCTGCTCGGGGGTGTGCACACCGCCGGGAAAGCGGCAGCTCATCGCGACGATCGCGATCGGGTCGTCGGCAACGGCCGCGGCCGTCATCACCGGACCGGAGATCGTGGCCTGCTCTCCGAGGAGTTCGGCGAGCAGGTGGTCGGCGAGGGCGAGCGGGGTGGGGTAGTCGTAGATGAGGGTGGCGGGAAGCCGCAGGCCGGTGACGGCGTTGAGGCCGTTGCGCAGTTCGACCGCGGTCAGCGAGTCGAAACCGATCTCGCGGAACGCGCGGTCGGCCGCGACCTCGTCGAGGTGGGCGTGGCCCAGCACCTCGGCGACATGACCGCGTACGAGGTCCAGCAGGAAGGATCCGCGCTCGGACTCACCGAGTCCGATGAGCCGTTGTCCGAGCGAGGTTGCCGGTTCCGCGGTCTTCTCGAACGGCTCGGAAGTGGTGGCCGCGCGTGCCACGGCCCGGCGTACCTCGGTCAGGTCGGACAGCAGGGGGCTGGGCCGCACCGCGGTGAAGCCGGGTCCGAAGCGGTCCCAGTCGATGTCCGCGACGGTCACGGTCGTGTCGTCGAGCTCCAGAGCCCGCTGAAGCGCCTCCACCGCCAACCCGGCATCCATCGGCGGCATACCCGCCCGACGCATCCGCTGATCCAGCCCACCATCAGCAGCCATACCACCCTCGGCCCACGGACCCCACGCAATCGACGTCGCCGGCAACCCCTCAGCACGACGCCGCTCCGCCAACGCATCCAAAAACGCATTCGCCGCACCATAATTCGCCTGCCCCGCCGCACCCAACACACCCGACACCGACGAGAACAACACAAACGCAGAAAGCCCCAACCCCCGCGTCAGCTCATCCAGATGAACCGCAGCCCCCACCTTCGAACCCAGAACACCCACAAACCGCTCAGGCCCCAAACCATCCAACACACCATCATCCAACACACCCGCCGCATGCACCACACCCACCAACGGAAACTCCACCGGCAACCCAGCCAACACCCCCTCCAACGCCCCACGATCAGACACATCACACGCCACCACACTCACCCGACCACCCAACCCCACCAACTCATCCCGCAACCCCACCGCACCCGGAGCCCCCAACCCACGACGACTCACCAACACCACATGACCAACACCACACCCCACCAACCAACGAGCCACATGCCCACCCAACGCACCCGTACCACCCGTCACCAACACCGAACCACCCTCAAAACCAGCACCAAACCCCCCAACCCCAGACACCGCAACACCAGCAGACCCAGCAGACCCAGCACCCGCACGAATCAAACGACGACCGAACGCACCCGAAGAACGAACCGCCACCTGATCCTCAACACCACCAGCCAACACACCACCCAACCGCACCAACACCCGCTCATCCACCACCCCCGGCAAATCAACCAAACCACCCCACCGCTCCGGATGCTCCAACCCCACAACCCGACCCAAACCCCACACCAACGCCTGACCCGGATCCACCACACCATCCGAACCACCCACCGACACCCCACCACACGACGCCACCCACAACGGCGCCCCCACACCCACATCACCCAACGCCTGCACCAACGCAACCGACGCCAACAAACCACCCTCACCCACAAGCGCCAACAACGAGAACACACCCGACACTTCCACACCGGCCGAGGTCTCGCGCAACCGCTCGGTGTACTCGGCGCGGCCGGCCGCCGCGTCAAGTTCGACGCGTCGCACCTCGGCACCCAGCTCGGTGAGTGCGCGGATCACGTCGGCGGACCATGCGGTCTCACCCTCGGGGGTGACGACCAGCCACACTCCGGTGAGTCGTGCAGTCGAGTTCGGGGACAGTGGCTTCCAGGACACCTGGTAGCGCCAGCCCTCGATGCCCGCCGGGGCCACGAGGGCCCGCTCCGGCGCCTCCGGCCAGTAGCGCTTGCGCTGGAAGGCGTAGGTCGGCAGCTCGACGCGTCGTGCGCCGGTTCCGGTGAAGATCGCCCGCCAGTCCGGTCGCGCACCGCGGACGTGGGCCCGCGCCAGGGCGGCGGTGAGTGTCTCGGCCTCGGGACGTCCCTTGCGCAGCACCGGAACGAAGGCCGCGCCCTCGCCCGTCACGCACTCCTGCCCCATCGCGCTGAGCACCCCGTCGGGGCCGAGCTCGACCAAGGTGGTGACCCCCTGGGCCTCAAGTGTGCGAATGCCGTCCAGGAACCGGACGGCCTCGCGGACGTGCCGCACCCAGAAGTCGGGGCTGGTGATCTCCTCGGCGGACACCACTCCACCGGTCAGGTTGGACACGACCGGAATGCGCGGGGCCTCGTACGTCAGCGTCTCCGCGACCTCGCGGAACGCCTCCAGCATCCCGTCCATGCGGGGCGAGTGGAACGCGTGCGAGACCGTCAACCGCTTCGTCTTGCGGCCCCGCCCCTCGAAACCTGCCGCGATCGCGACAGCCGCGTCCTCATCACCAGCGATCACGACGGACCGCGGACCGTTCAGCGCGGCGATGCTCACGCCCTCGGTCAGCAGCGGCAGCACCTCGTCCTCCGACGCCTGCACCGCCACCATCGCCCCACCAGCGGGCAACTCCTCCATCAACCGCCCACGGGCCGCCACCAGCTTCGCCGCGTCCGCAAGCGACAACACCCCCGCCACATGCGCGGCAGCCAGCTCACCAATCGAATGACCGGAGAGGAAGTCGGGGCGCAGACCCCACGCTTCGAGCAGCCGGAACAACGCCACCTCGACCGCGAACAACGCGGGCTGTGTGAACCCCGTCCGGTCCAGCAGTCCGGCACTCTCCTCACCGAACAGCACCGTCTTCAGGGGCTGCTCCAGGTGTCCGTCCAGCTCGTCGCAGACCGCGTCCAGGGCCTGTGCGAACACCGGGAACGCCTCGTACAGCTCACGCCCCATACCCGGACGCTGGCTCCCCTGCCCCGTGAACAGGAAGGCCGTCTCGCCCTCGGTGACCGAGCCCTCGACGAGACCGGCGGCGGTACGCCCCGCGGCCAACGCCTCCAGTCCGTGGGACAGGTCGTCGATGTCGGCGGCGGCCAGCACGGCCCGGTGGTGCAGCGCCGCTCGACCGGTGGCAAGGGTGTAGGCGACATCGGCGGGTTCCAGGCCGGGCTGCGCCGCCAGGTGGGCGTGCAGTCGCCCTGCCTGGGCGCGCAGCGCGTCCGTGCTCCTGGCCGACACCGTGAAGGGCAGCACCGGGGCCTGCGCGGTGGTGAGCGGAGCCTGCTCCGTCCCCATGTCCGGGGCCTGCTCGATGATGGTGTGGGCGTTGGTGCCGCTGATACCGAAGGAGGAGACCGCGGCCCGGCGCGGGCGGCCGGTCTCCGGCCACTCGACGGCCTCGGTCAGCAGCGCCACCGCACCCGACGACCAGTCCACGTGCGGGGTCGGCTCGTCGACGTGCAGGGTCTGCGGCAGCACCCCGTGTTCGATGGCCTTGACCATCTTGATGATCCCTGCGACACCGGCCGCGGCCTGCGAGTGGCCGATGTTCGACTTGATGGAACCGAGGAACAGCGGCCGGTCCCCGGGACGGTCCTGGCCGTAGGTGGCCAGCAGCGCCTGCGCCTCGATCGGGTCACCCAGCGTCGTCCCCGTGCCGTGCGCCTCCACGGCGTCCACGTCGGCGGTCGTCAGTGCGGCACCGGCCAGGGCCTTGCGGATGACGCGCTGCTGCGCGGGCCCGTTGGGCGCCGTCAGGCCGTTGCTCGCACCGTCCTGGTTGACGGCGGAGCCGCGCACGATCGCCAGCACCGGGTGGCCGTTCCTGCGGGCCTCGGACAGCCGCTCGACGAGGAGCATGCCGACGCCCTCGCCCCAGCCCGTACCGTCCGCGGCGGCCGCGAACGCCTTGACCCGGCCGTCGGAGGCGAGTCCGCGCTGCCGGCTGAACTCGGTGAAGGTGCCGGGCGTGGTCATGATGGTGACGCCACCGGCGAGTGCCATGGAGCATTCGCCCTGGCGCAGTGCCTGGATGGCCCAGTGCAGGGCGACCAGGGAGGAGGAGCATGCGGTGTCGACCGTGACGGCCGGACCCTCCAGGCCGAGGGCGTAGGCGATGCGGCCGGAGATGACGCTGCCCGCGTTGCCCGTCATCACATGGCCCGCGACCTCCGCTCCGGCGTGTTCCAGGCCCACGTCGTAGGCGCTGTTGGAGGCGCCGACGAAGACACCGACGCCACGTCCGCGCATGGACTCCGGGTCGATGCCCGCACGCTCGAACGCCTCCCAGGACGTCTCCAGCAGCACACGCTGCTGCGGGTCCATGGCGAGGGCCTCACGCGGCGAGATACCGAAGAACGCGGCGTCGAACAGGTCCGCCTCGTGCAGGAAGCCGCCCGCACGGGCGTAGTCGTCGCTCTCGTCCCCGGGCGCCCGGTCCGCTTCCCAGCCGCGGTTGTCCGGGAAGCCGGTGATCGCGTCCGCGCCCCCGTCGACCAGGCGCCAGAGTTCCTCGGGCGAGCGTACGTCGCCGGGGTAGCGGCAGCTCATCGCGACGATGGCGATCGGGTCGTCGGTGACCGCGGTGACCTCGGCCTCGCCCGTCCGGGCCTGTGCCGTGTCGTCCTCGACGAGTCCATCGAGGAGTTCGCCACGCAGGTGGTCGGCGAGGAAGGCCGAGTTGGGGTAGTCGAAGACGATGGTGGTGGGCAGCTTCAGCCCGGTGGCGGCCGAGAGCCGGTTGCGGAGCTCGACGGCGATCAGGGAGTCGAAGCCCAGTTCCTTGAACGCCCGGCGTGCCTCGACGGCCTCCGACGTGGAGTGTCCGAGAACCGCGGCCACCTGGGTACGGACCAGGTCCAGCACGGTGCGTCGGCGTTCCGCGGGGGACAGCGCCAGGAGTTGCCCGGTAAGGGAGGAACCGGACGCGACGGACCCGGCGGTGGCGGTACGTCGGCCCGAGGTGCGGATCAGACCACGCAGCAGCGTGGGGACGGGGCCCGTGCCGTACGCGGAACGCAGCGCCGTCAGGTCCAGCCGGGCCGGCACGAGTACGGCCCGGTCGGTGCGCAGCGCGACATCGAACAGTGCCATGCCCTCGTCTTCGGAGAGGGCTCCCATGCCACTGCGGGCAAGTCGTCGCAGATCGGTTTCGGTGAGTCCGCCGGTGATGCCACCGGCCTGGGCCCACAGTCCCCACACCAGTGAGGTGGCGGGCAGTCCCCGGGCGTGGCGGTGAGCGGCGAGTGCGTCCAGGAAGACGTTGCCCGCCGCGTAGTTGGCCTGGCCCGCGCCGCCCAGGGTGCCTGCGATGGCGGAGAACAGGATGAACGCGGCGAGGTCGAGATCGCGGGTGAGTTCGTGCAGGTTCCACGCGGCGTCCGCCTTGGGGCGCAGTGCGCGGTCCAGTTGTTCGGGCGTCAGGCCGGGAACCGTGGCGTCGTCGAGTACACCGGCGGTGTGCACGACGGCGGTCAGCGGGTGTGCGGTCGGGACATCGGCCAGGACGGCGGCCAGCGCCTCGCGGTCGGCCGCGTCGCAGCCGACGACGGTCGCCTCCGCGCCGAGTGCGGTGAGTTCGTCGACAAGTCCGGTGGCGCCGGGGGCCTCGGGGCCCCGGCGGCTGGTGAGCAGCAGGTGGCGGACGCCGTGTTCGGTGACGAGGTGGCGGGCGACCAGGCGACCCAGTCCGCCGGTTCCGCCGGTGATCAGGACGGTGCCCTCGGTGTCCAGGGCGGGCACCGAAATCCGCGGGCTCCGGAGGTCGGTGTCCGTGGTGCGGGCAAGGCGCGGTGCCAGGGCTTCGCCGGCGCGCAGTGCCAGCTCCGGTTCCCCCAGGGTCAGAGCGCCGGACAGCGCGGCCATGGAGGCGTCCGTGCCGTCGAGATCGATCAGGACGAACCGGTCCGGGTTCTCGGTCTCGGCCGAACGCAGCAGGCCCCACAATGCGGCGTGCGCCAGGTCCGCGACGTCCTCGTCGGGGCCGGCGGCGACTGCTCCGCCGGTGACGAGCACCAGCTTGGCATCGGTGAAACGGGCGTCGGCAAGCCAGCCCTGCACCAGCTCCAGCGCGCGGTGCGCAGCCCGGTGCGTGGCACCGGTGAGGTCGTTCTCGGTGTCCTGGGTCCGGGCGAAGGGGGCGAGGACCAGCTCCGGCGGGGCGGTCTCCCCCGCCTCGACGGCCGCCGCGAGGGCGGCCAGGTCCGGGAAGGCGGTGGCGACGATGTCTGCCGTACACAGCCCGAGGGTGTCCTCGCCCAGCACCGCACGGCGTCCGGCGGCACCCGGACCGGCCTCGGTGGTCCGCTGCGCCACCCAGTCCAGTCGGAACAGTGACCGCCGGTGCGCGGCGGCACGGTCGGCATCGAGGTCCATGCCGCTCTCCGGCAGCGGACGGAGCGTCAGCGAACCGACGGTGGCCACCGGTCGGCCTGCGGTGTCGGCGAGCGACAGCGTCAGCGTGTCGTCGCCGGCCGGTGTCATCCGGACGCGCAGCGCTTCCGCGCCCACCGCGTGCACGGTCACGCCCTGCCACTCGGCGGTCAGCCGTGCCCCCGCACTGCCGTGCAGCACGTGCAGGGCCGCGTCGAGCAGCACCGGGTGCACGGCGAAGGACCCTGCGGCCGGGTCCGCGCCCTCGGCCAGACGTACTTCGGCGAAGAGCTCGTCGCCACTGCGCCAGGCGGCGGTCAGCCCCTGGAACCCCGGTCCGTAACGCAGTCCGGCGTCGGCGAGTTCCGCGTAGAGGCCGTCGATGTCGATCGTCTCGGCACCGGCCGGTGGCCACACCGTCAGCTCGGCGGGAACCGCCGGGGGCCGGGCGTCGGTCAGCGTGCCGGTGGCGTGCCGGGTCCACACCTGGTCGGCGTCGGCGTCCTCGGCCCGTGCGGAGACGGTGAACTGTCGGCTTCCTGTGGAATCCCGCGCACCGACCTCGACCTGTACGCGCACGCCGCCACGCGTGGGCAGCACCAGGGGTGCCGTCAGGGTGAGTTCGGTCATGTGGCCGCAACCGGCCTGGTCTCCCGCGCGGGTGGCCAGTTCGACGAAGGCGGCGCCCGGCAGCAGGACCGAGCCCATGACGGTGTGGTCGGCCAGCCACGGGTGGGTGTCCAGGCCCAGTCGCCCGGTGAACAGGAATCCGTCGGTCGTCGCCAGTGGCACGGCCGCGCCCAGGAGCGGGTGATCGGCCGGTTCCAGACCGACTGCGGTCACATCACCGCTCCTGGCACCCGGCTCCAGCCAGAACCGCTGGTGCTGGAACGCGTACGTCGGCAGGTCCACCCGCCGCGCACCCGTCCCCGCGTAGAACGCCGACCAGTCCACGGCGACACCCCGGACATGTGCCCGTGCCACGGCCGTGACCAGCGCCTCGGTCTCGGGACGCCCCGCGCGCAGGACCGGTGCGAAAGCAGCGTCCTCGCCGGTGACACACTCCTGGCCCATGGCCGAGAGCACCCCGTCCGGACCCAGCTCCACGAACGTCGACACACCCTGCGCCTCCAGCGCACGGACACCGTCGACGAAACGGACCGCCTCACGGACATGCCGCACCCAGAAACCGGGGCTGGTGATCTCCTCGGCGGACACCACTCCACCGGTCAGGTTCGACACGACCGGAATGCGCGGGACCTCGTACGACAGCGTCTCCGCCACCTCGCGGAACGCCTCCAGCATCCCGTCCATGCGGGGCGAGTGGAACGCGTGCGAGACCGTCAGCCGCTTCGTCTTGCGCCCACGCGCCTCGAAACCTGCCGCGATCGCGACAGCCGCGTCCTCATCACCAGCGATCACGACGGACCGCGGACCGTTCAGCGCGGCAATGCTCACGCCCTCGGTCAGCAGCGGCGCCACCTCGTCCTCCGACGCCTGCACCGCCACCATCGCCCCACCGGACGGCAACTCCTCCATCAACCGCCCACGCGCCGCCACCAGCTTCGCCGCATCCGCAAGCGACAACACCCCCGCCACATGCGCGGCAGCCAGCTCACCGATCGAATGACCGGAGAGGAAGTCGGGGCGCAGACCCCAGCCTTCGAGCAGCCGGAACAACGCCACCTCGACCGCGAACAACGCGGGCTGCGTGAACCCCGTCCGACCGATCAACCCGGCATCATCACCGAACAGCACGGACTTCAGCGGCTGTTCCAGATGCCGGTCCAGCTCCGCACACACCGCGTCCAGGGCCTGTGCGAACACCGGGAACGCCTCATACAGCTCACGCCCCATACCCGGACGCTGACTCCCCTGCCCCGTGAACAGGAACGCCGACTTACCACCGGCCACCGAGCCGTCGACCAGGTTCGAGGCGGACTCGCCGCGCGCCAGTGCCTCCAGGCCCGCGACCAGAGCGTCGCGGTCCCGGCCGACGACCACCGCACGGTGGTCGAGGGCGGTCCGGGTGGTCGCCAGCGAGTGGCCGAGGTCGAGGGGCCGCTGTCCGGGGAAGTGCTCGACGTGCGCGAGCAGCCGCCCGGCCTGGGCACGCAGCGCCTCCGCGCTCCTGCCGGACAGCGCCCACGGCAGCACACCGGGCTCCCGCGACGGCCCGTCCGGGGCAACTTCCGCGACGGCCTCCGGCTCCGGAGCCTGCTCGATGATGGTGTGCGCGTTGGTACCGGACACACCGAAGGACGACACACCGAAGCGGCGCGGACGGCCGGTCTCCGGCCAGGCCACCGACTCGGTCAGCAGCGAGACCGCGCCCGCCTCCCAGTCGACGTGCGGCGACGGCTCGTCCACGTGCAGGGTCTGCGGCAGCACACCGTGGCGCATCGCCATGACCATCTTGATGATGCCCGCCACACCTGCCGCGTTCTGGGTGTGGCCGATGTTGGATTTCAGCGAGCCCAACCACAACGGCAGGCCCTCCGGGCGCTCCTGGCCGTAGGTGGCCAGCAGCGCCTGCGCCTCGATCGGGTCACCCAGCGTCGTCCCCGTGCCGTGCGCCTCCACGGCGTCGATGTCTGCGGGGGCGAGGCGTGCGTTCTCCAGGGCCTGGCGGATGACGCGCTGCTGCGCGGGCCCGTTGGGCGCCGTCAGGCCGTTGCTCGCACCGTCCTGGTTGACCGCCGAACCCCGCACCACGGCCAGCACCGGATGCCCGTTCCTCCGGGCGTCCGAGAGTCGCTCGACCAGCAGCACACCGACACCCTCGGACCAGCCCGTACCGTCGGCCGAAGCCGCGAAGGACTTGCACCGACCGTCGGCCGACAACCCACGCTGACGGCTGAACTCCACGAAGACGTCCGGGGAGGCCAGCACAGTGACTCCGGCGGCGAGCGCCAGGGAGCATTCGCCGTTGCGCAGCGCCTGCACCGCGAGGTGCAGGGCGACCGACGAGGAGGAGCAGGCGGTGTCGACGGTGGCCGCCGGACCCTCCAGGCCGAAGGCGTACGAGAGCCGCCCGGAGACCACGCTGGAGGCGGTACCGGTGAGCAGGTGCCCCTCGACGCCCTCCGGAAGGTCGTATTCGCCCGCGCCGTAAGCCTGGGCCGAGGCGCCGACGAACACGCCGGCGCGGGAACCGCGGACGGCCGCCGGATCGATCCCGGCCCGTTCGAACGCCTCCCAGGACGTCTCCAGCAGCAACCGCTGCTGCGGGTCCATGGCCAGCGCCTCACGCGGCGAGATGCCGAAGAAACCGGGGTCGAACTCCGCGGCCTCGTGGAGGAAGCCACCGCCACGGGCGTAGAAGGTGCCCTCGCGGTCCGGGTCCGGGTCGTACAGGGACTCGATGTCCCAGCCCCGGTCCTCCGGGAAGCCGGAGATGGCGTCGCCGCCCCGGTCGACCAACTGCCACAGGTCCTCGGGCGACCGTACGCCGCCCGGGTAGCGGCAACTCATGCCGACGATGGCGATGGGCTCCCGGGACGCCTCGGTGAGCTGCTGGTTCTGCCGGCGCAGCCTGTCGGTCTCCTTGAGCGAGGCCCGCAGCGCTTCAACGAGTTTTTCGTTGGGGGTTGTCATCTTGATACTCCGTGCTTTGGGCCGCGTCAGGATTCGGTGCCGTCGAGGCTGTCGAGGTCGAGTGCCATGTCGATGAGGTGCTGGACGTCCATCTCGTCGATGGATTCAGCGGTGTCATCGGCATGACCGGCGGCGGGTGTCGCCGCTTGGGGGTTGGCCAGTTGGAGCATCGGCTCCAGCAGTCCGGCCTCCCGGATCCTGCTCATCGGGATCGCGGCAAGGGTCCTGCGCAGTTCGACGTCCTGGGGATCGGTGTCGACCACCGCGGCCGGGCCGGTGCCCGTGCCGTCCGGGACCAGTTCGCGCAGCAGATGGTCGGCCAGGGCCTGGGGGGTCGGGTAGTCGAAGACGAGGCCGGCAGGCAGCCGGAGCCCGGTCGACGCGCCGAGTTTGGTGCGGAGTTCGACCGCGGTGAGCGAGTCGAAGCCCAGCTCGTTGAAGGCGCGCCCGGCCTCGACGTCGGCGGCGGAGGCGTGGCCGAGGGCCGTCGCCACATGTCCGCGGACCAGCTCCAGCACCGTGTTCTGCCGCTCGCCCGCGGTCATCCCGGTCAGTCGCTCGCG
Source organism: Streptomyces sp. NPDC014734 (assembly GCF_043083325.1). NCBI lineage: Bacteria > Bacillati > Actinomycetota > Actinomycetes > Kitasatosporales > Streptomycetaceae > Streptomyces > Streptomyces sp. NPDC014734. The sequence continues at coordinate 28,223 of NZ_JBIBYN010000041.1, forward strand.
CAGCGCGGGCGCCGATGTTCCGTCGTCGGCGGTGCCCGTGTTCTCCGTGCTGTCCGGCAGGGCGGCACGGACCTGCGGAAGGTCGTCGATCAGGGGGCGCGGCCGGGCCGCGGCGAAAACGGGGGCGAAGCGCGCCCAGTCGACGTCGGCCACGGTCACTGCCGTCTCGTCGCCGGACAGTGCCCGGCGCAGCGCGACCATGCCGAGCTCCGCGGGCATCGGCGGCAGGCCGCGTCGGCTGAGCTGCTCGGAGGCGTCGCCCTCGGTGGCCATGCCACCGTCCGCCCACGGGCCCCAGGCCACCGAGGTGGCGGTCAGGCCCCGCGCCCGGCGCTGCTCGGCGAGCGCGTCGAGGAAGGCGTTGGCCGCGGAGTACGCGCCCTGGCCGCCGCTCCCCCAGACGCCGGCGATCGACGAGAAGAGGACGAAGGCGTCGAGTGTGCGGTCCTCGGTGCCGCCGGAGAAGAGGTCGTCCAGATGGATCGCACCCATCGTCTTGGCCGCCACGACGGAGGCGAACTCGGGGAGTTCGGTCGCGGTGCCGGGCACCTGGGAGATGCCTGCGGCGTGCACCACGGACCGCACCGGGGTGCCGTCCGCCGCCAGCTTGTCGACAAGTGTGGTCAGCGCCTCGCGGTCGGCGACATCGCATGCCTCGACGGTCACCGTGGTGTCGGCACCGGACAGTTCGGCGACGATCTCCGCCGCGCCGGGGGCGTCGGGGCCCCGTCGGCTGAGCAGTACCACGCGTTCGGCCCCGTTACCGGCCAGCCAGCGGGCCACGTGCCGGCCCAGGGCGCCGGTACCACCGGTCACCAGAACGGTTCCCCGCGGCGTCCATTCGGTGCCGTCGTCGGCCGCGGTCCGGTGCGCCAGTCGCCGGACGAAGGGCCCCTCCGCACGGATCGCCACCTGGTCCTCGTCGGCGTGGGCACCGGCGAGAACACCGGCCAGCCGGGTCAACGCCCGCTCGTCCAGTGTCTCCGGCAGGTCGACCAGGCCGCCCCACCGCTCCGGCTGTTCGAGGGCGACCGCACGGCCCAGGCCCCAGATCTGTGCCTGGGCGGGGCTGTTCAACCGGTCGGACGCTCCCACGGACACCGCACCGCGGGTGACGCACCACAGCCGTGCGGCGGTGTACTCCTCGCACAGGGCCAGCGCCCCGGTCAGCGCCCCGGTCAGCGCCAGGCCGACCGGCACCGCCGGGTGTTCGGGGTGCGGCCGCTCGTCCAGCCCCAGCAGGGAGAACACACCGGCGATCGGCCCGTCGGCGACGGACGCCAACCTGGCGGCCAGCAGAGCCGGTTCGGTGTCGGCCGTGTCCAGTTCGACACGCACGACGCGGACCCCGCGCCGTGCCAGGTCGTCGACGATCGCCCCGATGCGGCCGTCGTCCGCGAGGTTCGCCGGAACGGCCGTCAGCCAGGTCCCGGTGAGGGCGGGTGCGCCGGACTGCGGCTGGGGTTTCCAGCCGACGTGGTACATCCGGCTCTCGGCCGCGGAACGCTCCCGCTGCCTGCGCCGCCAGGAGGAGAGGACCGGCAGCACCGTGCTGAAGGGCTGCTCGCCCTCCACCGCCAGTTCGGCTGCGAGCGCTCCCAGGTCCTCACGCTCCACGGCCTCCCAGAACCGCGCGTCCACCGCGTCCGCGGCGATCGGTGTGGGCGGTGCCGTGTCGCTGTCGGTCTCGGGCCAGAACCGGCTCGGGCGGAACGCGTACGTCGGCAGCTCGACGCGCGCGGCGCCGGTGCCGCCGAAGAACGCCACCCAGTCCGGGGCCGCTCCTGCGACGGCTGCCCGGGCCACGGCGTGCATGAGCGCCTCGGGCTCGGGCCGCCCGGTGCGCAGTGCGGCGGCGAACACCGATCCGGTGTCCTGGGTCACGCAGTCCTGGGCCATGGCGGTGAGCACCCCGTCCGGGCCCAGCTCCACGAAGGTCGTCACGCCTTCGGTCTCCAAGGCGCGGATGCCGTCGACGAAACGGACGGCCTCGCGGACATGCCGCACCCAGAAACCGGGGTCGGTGATCTCCTCGGCGGACACCACACCACCGGTCAGGTTCGACACGACCGGAATGCGCGGCGCCTCGTACGACAGCGTCTCCGCCACCTCGCGGAAGGCGTCGAGCATGCCGTCCATACAGGGCGAGTGGAACGCGTGCGAGACCGTCAGCCGCTTCGTCTTCCGTCCACGCGCCTCGAAACCTGCCGCGATCGCGACAGCCGCGTCCTCATCACCCGCGATCACGACGGACCGCGGACCGTTCAGCGCCGCGATGCTCACGCCCTCGGTCAGCAGCGGCGCCACCTCGTCCTCCGACGCCTGCACCGCCACCATCGCCCCACCGGACGGCAACTCCTCCATCAACCGCCCACGCGCCGCCACCAGCTTCGCCGCATCCGCAAGCGACAACACCCCCGCCACATGCGCGGCAGCCAGCTCACCGATCGAATGACCCGACAGAAAATCAGGCCGCACACCCCACGCCTCGACAAGACGGAACAACGCCACCTCGACCGCGAACAACGCGGGCTGCGTGAAACCCGTCCGGTCCAGCAGTCCGGCACCCTCCTCACCGAACAGCACGGACTTCAGCGGCTGCTCCAGATGCCGGTCCAGCTCGTCGCAGACCGCGTCCAGGGCCTGTGCGAACACCGGGAACGCCTCGTACAGCTCACGCCCCATACCCGGACGCTGACTCCCCTGCCCCGTGAACAGGAAGGCGGTCTTGCCCCCGGTCGTCGTTCCTGTCACCAGTCCCGGCGCCGACTCGCCCGCGGCCAGGGCCGCCAGGCCCCGCCCGAGATCCTCGGTGTCCCGGCCGAGGAGTACGGCGCGGTGCTCCAGGGCGGCACGGGTGGTGGCCAGTGAATGGGCGAGATCCAGCGGCCGCAGCCCCTCCGTGGACGTCACGTACGCGCGCAGCCGCTCCGCCTGGGCGCGGAGCGCGTCGGCGTCGCGGGCGGAGACCGGCCAGGCCAGAACGGGCAGGGTCACTTCCGGTGTCGTGTCGGCCTCGGCATCGGCCGCCGGGGCCTGCTCGATGATCGCGTGCGCGTTGGTGCCGCTGTAGCCGAAGGAGGAGACGGCGGCCCGACGCGGGCGACCGGTCTCCGGCCACTCCTGCGCCTCGGTCAGCAACTCGATGTCGCCGGCCGACCAGTCCACGTGCGGGGTGGGTTCGGCCACATGCAGCGTCTGCGGCAACACGCCGTGTTCCATCGCCTTGACCATCTTGATGATGCCCGCGAGACCCGCGACGGCCTGGGTGTGGCCGATGTTGGACTTCACCGAACCGAGCAGCAGCGGCCGCCCCTCGGGGCGCTCCTGCCCGTAGGTCGCCAGCAGCGCCTGCGCCTCGATCGGGTCACCCAGGGTGGTGCCGGTTCCATGTGCCTCGACGGCGTCCACGTCGGACGTGTTCAGTCCGGCGTCGGCCAGCGCCTGCCGGATGACGCGCTGCTGCGACGGACCGTTCGGCGCCGTCAGGCCGTTGCTCGCACCGTCCTGGTTGATGGCGGTGGAGCGCAGCACGGCGAGCACCGGGTGGCCGTTGCGCCGCGCGTCCGAGAGCCGTTCCACCAGCAGCACACCCACGCCCTCGGACCAGATGGTGCCGTCCGCGTCGCCCGAGAACGCCTTGATCCGGCCGTCGGCGGCCAGACCGCGCTGGCGGCTGAACTCCAGGAAGGCGCTGGGGGTGGACATGACCGTCACGGCGCCGGCCAGTGCCAGCGAGCACTCGCCGTTGCGCAGTGCCTGGGCCGCGAGATGCAGCGCCACCACCGACGAGGAACACGCCGTGTCGATGGTGAGGGCGGGGCCCTCCAGACCGAAGGTGTAGGAGAGTCTGCCGGACGCCACACTGGCGGAGTTACCCGTTCCCAGATGGCCTTCGAGTCCTTGCGGCTCGTCCAGCCACAGGGTCAGGTAGTCCTGCTCGTTGGAGCCGATGTACACGGCGGTCCTGCTGCCGCGGAGGCCGGCCGGGTCGATACCGGCCCGTTCGAACACCTCCCAGGACGTCTCCAGCAGCAACCGCTGCTGCGGGTCCATGGCCAGCGCCTCGCGCGGCGAGATACCGAAGAACGCCGCGTCGAAGTCGGCGACGTCGTGCAGGAAGCCGCCTTCGCGGACGTAACTGGTGCCTTCGCGGTCGGGGTCGTCGCTGTGAAGGGTGTCGAGGTCCCAGCCGCGGTCCGCCGGGAAGGGGGTGATCCCGTCGCCGCCGGAGACCAGCAACTGCCACAGGTCCTCGGGCGAGCGCACACCGCCGGGGAACCGGCAGCTCATCGCCACGATCGCGATCGGGTCATCGCTCGCGGCGGTTGCCACCCGGTCCGGAACGATCGCTTCGGCAACGTCACCGAGGAGCTCGGTGCGCAGATGGCCGGCCAGGGCGAGCGAGGTCGGGTAGTCGAAGACCAGCGTGGGCGAGAGCCGCAGCCCGGTCGCCTCGCGAAGCAGATTGCGCAGTTCGACAGCGGTGAGGGAGTCGAAGCCCAGTTCCTTGAACGCCCGCCCTTCCTCGACCGCCTGCGGCCCCGCGTAGCCGAGGACCGCGGCGACCTGGGTGCGGATCAGGTCCAGCAGCAGCCGGTGCTGCTCACCCTCGCCGAGCCCGGCCAGGCGCTGCGCCAGCCCGGTGCTGCCCGCACCGGCGTCCGTGCGCACCGTGCGCCGCGCCGGTATCCGGACCAGGCCGCGCAGCAACGGCGGGATCGTGCCCGTAGCCGCCTGCGCGCGCAGGGCCGCGGTGTCCACCCGCATCGGGGCCAGGACCCCCTCGGTGGTGGCGAGGGCGGCGTCGAGAAGTGCCAGGCCCTCGGCCGGTGTCAGCGGCGGCAGCCCTGCCCGTCGCATCCGGCCGATGTCGACCTCGTCCAGGCCGCCGGCCATGCCCGAGCCGGCCCAGGGGCCCCACGCCAGCGAGCCGGCCGGCAGCCCTTCGGCACGGCGCTGTGCCGCCAGCGCGTCCAGGAACGCGTTGGCGGCGGCGTAGTTGCCCTGCCCCGGGCTGCCGAAGAGCCCGGAGGCGGAGGAGAAGAGAACGAACGCGGACAACGGGAGATCGCGTGTCAGCTCGTGCAGGTTCCATGCCGCGTCCGCCTTCGGACGCAGCACGTGTGACAGACGTTCGGCGGTGAGTGAGTCGATGACGCCGTCGTCCAGCACACCGGCCGTATGCACCACCGCCGTCAACGGATGCTCCGCCGGAACAGCGGCCAGCACCGCGGCCAACCCCTCCCGATCCGCCACATCACACGCCGCCCACGTCACCGACGCACCCAGACCACCCAACTCCGACGCCAACTCCGCAGCACCCGGCGCCCCACCACCCCGACGACTCACCAACAACACATTCCGCACACCACACACGGACACCAGATGACGAGAGACCAACCCACCCAACTGGCCACTCGCACCCGTGACCAACACCGTCCCCCGCACATCCCACACCACACCGCCGACACCCTCACCCACCGGCACCCTGGCCAGCCGGGGCGTCCGTATGACGCCCGCGTGGACGGCCAACTGCTCCTCGCCGGAGGCCAAGGCGGCCGGAAGGGCGGCGCGGGAGGCATCCCGGTCGTCGATGTCGAGCAGGACGAGGCGATCCGGGTTCTCGGCCTGCGCCGAACGCAGCAGGCCCCAGACGGCAGCCTGCGCGGGACGGGCCGGTGAGGAGGCCAGCACAAGGCGGGAGGCGGCGAACCGTTCATCGGCAAGCCACGACTGGACGAGGGCAAGTGCCCCCGCGGTGGCCCGGTGCGCCGCGGCGGCCGGGTCCGGGGCCTGGTCGTCCTGCCCGTCGGGCGACACGAAAACGATTTCGGGAAGCTCCGCACCGGACGCCACCGCGTCGGTGAGCGCGGCGAGGTCCGTGTACGCCGGTGCCCCGAGTCCCAGGCGGTCGGGGCCGAGCACCGCCCACCGGGCGCCGGTCCGCGCGCCCGTGTCGGCGGCGGGCCGCTCGGCCCATTCCAGCCGGAACAGCGATTCATGGAACGCCGCGCGTGCGGCCCGCACCTGCTCGGCCGAGATCGCGCGCAGTGCGAGCGACTCCACGACGGCCACCGGCGCGCCGGTCGGGTCCGCGATCTCCAGCCGCACCTCCGCGGTACCCCGCAGCTCCAATCGGACCCGCAGCGTGGTCGCGCCGCTCGCGTACAGCGACACCCCACTCCAGGCGAACGGCAGCCGCCCCTGTCCCCGGCCGCCCCGGTCGTCGCCCGCCAGGCCGAGCGCGTGCAGTGCGGAGTCCAGCAAGGCCGGGTGCACACCGAAGACGCCGCCGCCCCGTGACTGCTCGGGCAGCTCCACATCGGCGAACAGTTCGTCGCCACGCCGCCAGGCGGCGGTCAGCCCGCGGAACGCCGGGCCGTAGGGCAGGCCGTCGGCGGCCAGAGCCGTGTAGAGCTCCGTGACGTCGGCCGCCTCGGCGCCCTGGGGCGGCCACTCGGCCCATGCGAACTCCGGCCTCTGCGCCCCGTTGGCGAGCGTGCCGGCTGCGTGCCGGGTCCATGGCTCCTCGTCCGGGGCGTCCACCGGGCGGGAGAGAATCGTCAGCGAACGGCGGCCGTCGGCGTCCGGTGCGCCCACCGTCAGCTGCAGCCGGACTCCACCACGGGCGGGCAGCACCAGCGGCGCCTCCAGGGTGAGTTCCTCCAGGTGATCACAACCGACCTGGTCCCCCGCCCGGATGCCCAGTTCGACGAAGGCCGTGCCCGGCAGCAGGACCGAACCCATGACGGTGTGGTCGGCCAGCCACGGGTGGGTGTCGAGACCGATTCGCCCGGTGAGGAGAAAACCGTCGCTGTCGGCGAGCGGCACGGCCGCGCCCAGGAGCGGGTGATCGGCCGGTTCCAGACCGACTGCGGTCACATCACCGCTCCTGGCACCCGGCTCCAGCCAGAACCGCTGGTGCTGGAACGCGTACGTCGGCAGGTCCACCCGCCGCGCACCCGTCCCCGCGTAGAACACCGACCAGTCCACGGCGACACCCCGGACATGCGCCCGTGCCACGGCCGTGACCAGCGCCTCGGTCTCGGAACGCCCCGCGCGCAGGACCGGTGTGAAGACAGCGTCCTCGCCGGTGACGCACTCCTGGCCCATGGCCGAGAGCACCCCGTCCGGACCCAGCTCCACGAACGTCGACACACCCTGCGCCTCCAGCGCACGGACACCGTCGACGAAACGGACCGCCTCGCGGACATGCCGCACCCAGAAACCGGGGTCGGTGATCTCCTCGGCGGACACCACACCACCGGTCAGGTTCGACACGACCGGAATGCGCGGGACCTCGTACGACAGCCCCTCCGCGACCTCACGGAACGCCTCCAGCATCCCGTCCATGCGGGGCGAGTGAAACGCGTGCGAGACCGTCAGCCGCTTCGTCTTCCGCCCACGCGCCTCGAAACCTGCCGCGATCGCGACAGCCGCGTCCTCGTCACCAGCGATAACGACGGACTGCGGACCGTTCAGCGCGGCAATGCTCACGCCCTCGGTCAGCAGCGGCGCCACCTCGTCCTCCGACGCCTGCACCGCGATCATCGCCCCACCGGCGGGCAGTTCCTCCATCAACCGGCCCCGGGCCGCCACCAGCTTCGCAGCGTCGGGGAGGGACAGCACACCCGCCACATGCGCGGCAGCCAGCTCACCGATCGAGTGCCCGGAGAGGAAGTCGGGGCGCAGGCCCCAGCCTTCGAGCAGCCGGAACAACGCCACCTCGACCGCGAACAACGCGGGCTGCGTGAACCCCGTCCGGCCGATCAACTCGGCATCATCACCGAACAGCACGGACTTCAGCGGCTGTTCCAGATGCCGGTCCAGCTCCGCACACACCGCGTCCAGGGCCTGTGCGAACACCGGGAACGCCTCATACAGCTCACGCCCCATACCCGGACGCTGACTCCCCTGCCCCGTGAACAGGAACGCCGACTTACCACCGGCCACCGAACCCGTTACGAGGCCCGGCACCGACTCGCCGCGTGCCAGGGCGCCGAGGGCCGCGGCGAAGCCGTCGTGATCGGCGGCGACGATCGCGGTGCGGTGCTCCATGGCAGTACGTCCGGTGGCCAGGGAGTAGCCGATGTCGGCGATGTCGTGGGAGGTGCCGTCGAGGTGCGCGGCGAGGCGGTCGGCGCTCTCGTGCAGCGCGGACGTGTTCTTGGCGGACAGGAGCCAGGGCAGGGCGGTGGCGCGGGCTGCCGGGGCGGTGGCCTCGGTCGCCTCGCTCTCTTCCGCCGCCGGCTCGGGAGCCTGCTCCAGGATGGTGTGGGCGTTGGTTCCGCTGACACCGAACGCCGATATGCCGACGCGGCGCGGCTGGCCGGTCTCCGGCCAGGGCCGGGCCTCGGTGAGCAGCGCGACGTCGCCGGTGGACCAGTCGACGTCGGGGGTGGGCTCGTCGACGTGCAGGGTCCGGGGCAGTACGCCGTGCTCGATGGCCTTGACCATCTTGATGATGCCCGCGACACCTGCCGCGGCCTGGGCGTGGCCGATGTTGGATTTCAGCGAGCCCAGCCACAACGGCAGGCCCTCCGGACGCTCCTGACCGTAGGTGGCCAGCAGCGCCTGCGCCTCGATCGGGTCACCCAGCGTCGTCCCCGTGCCGTGCGCCTCCACGACGTCGACCTCGGCAGCCGACAGCCGTGCGTTCTCCAGGGCCTGGCGGATGACGCGCTGCTGCGCGGGCCCGTTGGGCGCCGTCAGGCCGTTGCTCGCACCGTCCTGGTTGACCGCCGAACCCCGCACCACGGCCAGCACCGGATGCCCGTTCCTCCGGGCGTCCGAGAGTCGCTCGACCAGCAGCACACCGACACCCTCGGACCAGCCCGTACCGTCGGCCGAAGCCGCGAAGGACTTGCACCGACCGTCGGCCGACAACCCACGCTGACGGCTGAACTCCACGAAGACATCGGGGTTGGGCATCACGGTGACGCCGCCGACCAGTGCCAGGGAGCACTCGCGTGTGCGCAGCGCCTGGGCCGCCCAGTGCAGGGCCACCAACGACGACGAGCAGGCCGTGTCGATGGTGGCGGCCGGGCCCTCCAGGCCGAAGGTGTAGGCGATGCGGCCGGACAGCACGCTCGTCGCCCCACCGGTCAGCAGCAGGCCCTCAAGCCCTTCCGGAGCGCCCTGGAGGTCGTTTCCGTAGCCCATGGCGGCGGCGCCGACGTAGACGGCGGTCTTGCTGCCGCGCAGTGTCGCCGGGGTGATGCCCGCCCGTTCGAAGACCTCCCAGGAGGTCTCCAGCAGCAGTCGCTGCTGCGGGTCCATGGCAAGGGCCTCGCGCGGCGAGATACCGAAGAAGGCGGGGTCGAAGTCGGTGGCGTCCGCGAGGAATCCGCCGCCGGTGTTGTAGAAGGTGCCCTTGCGGTCGGGGTCGGGGTCGGCCAGTGCCTCGATGTCCCAGCCCCGGTCGTCCGGGAAGCCGGAGATGGCGTCGCCGCCCCGGTCGACCAATTGCCACAGGTCCTCGGGGGACGACACGTCTCCGGGGAAGCGGCAGCTCATCGCGACGATCGCGATCGGCTCCTGCGCGTCCGCTTCCACCTCGGTCAGGCGGCGACGAGCCCGGCGCAGCTCCGTGGTCATCCACTTCAGGTTGTCGAGAAGCTTCTCTTCATTTGCGGTAGCCACTGAAACGTCACCCCCTGGAAAGAGTCGGAATGTGAGCGGTCATCACGTCAGGACCTTCCGAATTCATTGTTGATGATGTCGAAGATGTCTTCGGCCGAGGCCTCGTCGATTTCGAGTTCCTCGTCGGGACCGGCTCCGGACGCCGTGCTCTCGGCTTCGTTCCACGACCTCAGCAGCGCTTCGAGGCGTGCCGTGACGTTCGCCCGTTCCGCGTTGTCGACGGGGACGTTGCTGAGGGTGAATTCCAGCCTGTCGATTTCCGCGAGTGCCGGAAGTTCCGGGGCGGTTTCCTCGCCCAGGATTTCCGCACACAATTGGTCGGCGAGCGCGCCGGGCGTCGGGTAGTCGAATACCAGGGTGGCGGGGAGCCGTCGGCCGGTGGCCGTGTTCAGCCGGTTCCGGAGTTCGACGGCGGTGAGCGAGTCGAAGCCGAGTTCCTTGAAGGCCCGGCCCTCCTCGATCTCCGTGACACCGTCGTGTCCGAGTACGGCCGCGACATGGGAGCGGACCAGGTCGAGCAGTGTCTGCCCGGCCTCGGGGCGGCTGAGCGCGGCCAGCCGTTCGGTCAGCGACTCGGGTGCCTCGTCGGGGGTTTCCGTCCGTTCCGCGGTCGTCTCCGCCAGGGCGTCGCGCACCTCGGGCAGGTCGGCGACGAGCGGCCTCGGGCGGGCTGCGGTGAACGCGGGGGCGAAGCGTTCCCAGTCGACGTCGGCCACGGTGAGGGTGGTCTCGTCACCGTCGAGCGCCTGTTGGAGGGCGGTGATCGCGGTGTCCGGGCTCATCACCGGCAGGCCGCGTCGGCGGAGTTGTTCGGCTGCCTCGTCGTCGGCGACCAGCCCTCCGCCCGCCCACGGGCCCCAGGCGACGGAGGTGGCGGTCAGGCCGCGTGCCCGGCGCTGCTCGGCCAGGGCGTCGAGGAAGGCGTTGGCCGCGGCGTAGGCGCCCTGCCCGCCGCTGCCCCAGACCCCGGCGATGGAGGAGAACAGGACGAAGGCGTCCAGTTCGGTGTCTCCGAGCAGTGCGTCGAGGTGGACGGCGCCGGCGACCTTGGCGGCCACCACCCCGGCGATGTCCGCGGGACCGGTCTCGGCCAGCGGGGCGAACTGTCCGGCACCCGCCGTGTGCACCACGGCGGTCAGCGGAGCCCGCTCGGTCACGGTGGCGAGCAGCGCGGCCACCGCCTCCCGGTCGGTGACGTCGCAGGCCGCCACGGTGACTTCGGCCCCCAGTCCGATGAGCTCGTCGCGCAGTGCGGCGGCTCCCGGGGCCTCCGGGCCGCGTCGCCCGGCCAAAACCACGTGCTCGGCGCCGTTGCCCGCCAGCCAGCGGGCCACGTGGGCGCCCAGCGCGCCGGTGCCGCCGGTCACCAGGACCGTGCCACGCGGACGCCAGGGCTCGCCCACCGTCGTGGTCGGCTCGGCGTGGCCGATGCGACGGGCCAGGATGCCCGCCGTGCGAAGGGCCACCTGGTCCTCGTGTCCGTCGCCGAGCATCCCGTCGAGCACGGCGGCCAGCCGGTCGGCGGTCCGTTCGTCGAGCGTCGTGGGCAGGTCGACCAGGCCGCCCCAGCGCTCCGGGTGCTCCAGCGAGACGACCCGGCCCAGGCCCCAGATCTGTGCCTGGGCGGGGCTGCTCGCGTGTTCGGACGGGGTGGTGGCGACGGCTCCGACGGTGGCGCACCACAGGGGCGCGGTCCATTCGGTGTCGCCGAGTGCCTGCACCAGCGTCGAGGTGAGCAGCAGCCCGGACGGGACCGCGGGGTGTTCGGGGTGCGGTCGCTCGGCCAGGGCGAGGAGCGACAGCACTCCGTGCACGGGCTCGCCGTCGGCGGCCTTCCGCAGCGCGGCGGTGAGTGCGGCCCGGTCCAGGTCGGCCGTGGCGAGTTCCACCGGCCTGATGTGGGCGCCGCGTTCGGTCAGAGCGTCCAGGAGTCGGCGGACGGAGGGGGCGGTGGCGTGTTCGGTGTCCACGGGGACGAGCCAGTTGCCGGTGACGAGCGCTGCGGTGTCCGGGTCGGCAAGTGGCTTCCAGTTCACCCGGTAGCGTCGGCGGTCGAGCGCGGACTGCTCGCGCCGACGTCGGCGCCAGGCGGACAGGGTGGGCAGCAGGGCACTCAGTGGCTGTTCGGTGTCGATGGCCAGGATGTCGGTGAGCGCGGCGAGGTCGTCGGCCTCGACGGCCTCCCAGAACCGGGCGTCGTCCCGGTCCGTGGCCGGTACCGGGGCGGTGCCGGACGTCTGCTGTGCGGAACCTTCGAGCCAGTAGCGGCGACGCCGGAAGGCGTACGTCGGCAGTTCCACGCGTACCGCACCGGTGCCCGCGTGAACGGCCTCCCAGTCCACGGCCACGCCCCGTACGTGCAGGTGGGCGAGGGCTTCGACGAGTGTCTCCGGCTCCGGGCGGTTGCCGCGCAGGACGGGGACGAAGGTGGCACCGCCGGCGGTGACGCAGTCCTGGGCCATCGCGGTGAGGACCCCGTCGGGGCCGAGTTCGGTGTAGGTGGTGACGCCCTGGGTCTCCAGGGTGCGCACCGCGTCCAGGAATCGGACGGCCTGGCGGGCGTGGCGTACCCAGTAGTCGGCCTGCCCCAGTTCGTCGGTGACGAGACGGCCGGTGACGGTGGAGACGACCGGGATGCGCGGCTCGCCGTAGGTCAGGCTTTCGGCGACCTTGCGGAAGTCGCCGAGCATCCCGTCCATGAGCGGGGAGTGGAAGGCGTGGCTGACCGTGAGCCGCTTGGTCTTGCGGCCCCGGTCGCGGAGCGTCTCCGCGACCTTCAGCGCCGCGTCCTCGTCACCGGCGATCACCACGGACTCCGGTCCGTTGACGGCGGCGACGCTCAACCCGCGCCCGTGCTCGTGCCCATGCCTGTGCTCGTCCTCGGCCAGCAGGGCAAGGACCTCCTCCTCCGAGGCCTGGAGCGCGATCATCGCGCCACCGGCGGGAAGCTCCTGCATCAGCCGGCCGCGCGCCGCCACCAGCCTCGCCGCGTCCACCAGTGAAAGAACGCCGGCGACATGGGCGGCGGCCAGCTCCCCGATGGAGTGACCGGCGAGGAAGTCGGGGCGCACCCCGGCGGCCTCGACGACCCGGTACAGCGCGACCTCGACGGCGAACAGGGCGGGCTGGGTGAAGCCCGTCCGGTCCAGTTCCGCGGCGTCCTCGCCGAACAGCACGTCGTACAGCGGGCGTTCCAGGTGTCGGTCCAGCTCCGCGCTCACCGCGTCCAGCGCTTCGGCGAACACCGGACTCGTCGTGTACAGCTCGCGGCCCATGCCGAGCCGTTGGCTGCCCTGCCCGGTGAACAGGATCGCGGTGCGGCCCTCGGTGGGGGTGCCCAGGACGACGTGCGCCGCGGACTCGCCGCGTGCCAGCGTGTCCAGACCGGTCAGCAGCCGCTCCCGATCGGCGCCGGTGACCACCGCGCGGTGCTCCAGCGCGGAGCGGGTGGTGGCCAGCGAGAACGCGAGGTCCAGCGGCCTCAGCTCTTCGGTGGCGACCACGTGGGCGCGCAGCCGCTCGGCCTGTGCCCTCAGCGCGTCGGCGCTCCTGGCCGACAGCGGCCAGGCAAGTACATCCGGCCGGACGACGGGGCGTCGTTCGGAGGTGGCCGGGGCGGACGGGGCCTCGGGGGCCTGCTCCAGCACGGTGTGGGCGTTGGTGCCGCTGAAGCCGAAGGAGGACACGCCCGCGCGACGCGGGCGGCCGGTCTCCGGCCAGTCGACGGCCTCGGTCAGCAGCTCGACCGCGCCCGACGACCAGTCCACGTGCGGGGTCGGCGCGTCGACGTGCAGGGAGCGGGGCAGTACCCCGTGCCGCAGGGCCAGCACCATCTTGATGATGCCCGCGACACCCGCCGCGGCCTGCGTGTGACCGATGTTCGACTTGATGGCCCCCACCCACAGCGGCCGGTCGGTCGCGCGGTCCTGTCCGTAGGTGGCGAGCAGTGCCTGCGCCTCGATCGGGTCGCCCAGCTTCGTTCCCGTGCCGTGCGCCTCGACCGCGTCCACATCGGCCGCGGACAGCCCGGCGCCCGCCAGGGCCTGTCGGATCACCCGCTGCTGGGCGGGGCCGTTGGGCGCGGTCAGTCCGTTGCTCGCGCCGTCCTGGTTGATCGCCGAACCTCGGACGATCGCGAGGACCGGGTGGCCGTTGCGCCGTGCGTCGGAGAGCCGTTCCACGAGGAGCATGCCGACGCCCTCGCCCCAGCCCGTACCGTCCGCACCGGCCGCGAACGCCTTGCAGCGACCGTCGGGGGCCAGTCCGCGCTGGCGACTGAACTCGATGTACGCGCCGGGGCTCGACATCACGGTCACACCACCGGCCAGCGCGAGGGAGCACTCGCCGCTGCGCAGCGCCTGGATCGCCCAGTGCAGGGCGACGAGCGAGGACGAGCACGCGGTGTCGACGGTGACGGCCGGGCCCTCCAGCCCGAAGGTGTACGCAAGTCGCCCGGAAACCACACTTGCCGCGTTGCCGGTGCCCAGGTAGCCCTCGACGTCTTCCGGAATGTCGCGCAGGGCGGAGTCGTAGTCCTGGCCGTTGGAGCCGACGAAGACGCCTGCGGAGGTGCCTCGTAGCGTCTTCGGGTCGATGCCCGCCCGCTCGAACGCCTCCCATGTGGTCTCCAGCAGCAGCCGCTGCTGCGGGTCCATGGCCAGCGCCTCGCGCGGGCTGATCCCGAAGAACGCTGCGTCGAACTGGCCCGCGTCGTAGAGGAAGCCGCCTTCACGTGCGTAGAAGGTGCCCTTCCGGTCCGGATCCGGGTCGTACAGCGCCTCCAGGTCCCAGCCACGGTCGGCCGGGAACTCCGCGATCGCGTCCCCGTCCGAGGTGAGCAGCGTCCACAGTTCCTCGGGGGTGCGCACTCCGCCGGGGAAGCGGCAGCTCATCGCGACGATCGCGATCGGGTCGTCGTCGACCGGCACGACCGGGACCGTTTCGGGGACGACGGGAACGGCCGCCGCGCCCACCAGCTCCTCGCGCAGATAGCCGGCGAGTGAGGCGGCGGTGGGGTAGTCGAAGACCAGGGTCGCCGGCAGTTGTACACCGCTCGCCGCGCCCAGCCGGTTGCGCAGTTCCACCGCGGTCAGCGAGTCGAAGCCCAGCTCTCGGAAGGCCCGGTCGGCGCCGACCGAACCAGAACCGTCGTGCCCCAGCACGGCCGCCACGTGGGTGCGGACCAGCTCCAGCAGTGCCCGGTCCTGCTCGGCAGGGGGAAGCCCGGCGAGCCGCTCCGTGAACGAGGGGCCTCCCGTGGCCGCGTCGGATGCCGTTCCGGCGGAAGGCGCCTGGCTCCGGGCCTCCGGCAGTTCGGCGAGGAGCGGGCTGGGCCGCACCGCGGTGAAATCGGGGCCGAAGCGGTCCCAGTCGATGTCCGCGACGGTCACGGTCGTGTCGTCGAGCTCCAGAGCCCGCTGAAGCGCCTCCACCGCCAACCCGGCATCCATCGGCGGCATACCCGCCCGACGCATCCGCTGATCCAGCCCACCATCAGCAGCCATACCACCCTCGGCCCACGGACCCCACGCAATCGACGTCGCCGGCAACCCCTCAGCACGACGCCGCTCCGCCAACGCATCCAAAAACGCGTTCGCCGCACCATAATTCGCCTGCCCCGCCGCACCCAACACACCCGACACCGACGAGAACAACACAAACGCAGAAAGCCCCAACCCCCGCGTCAGCTCATCCAGATGAACCGCAGCCCCCACCTTCGAACCCAGAACACCCACAAACCGCTCAGGCCCCAAACCATCCAACACACCATCATCCAACACACCCGCCGCATGCACCACACCCACCAACGGAAACTCCACCGGCAACCCAGCCAACACCCCCTCCAACGCCCCACGATCAGACACATCACACGCCACCACACT
>NZ_JBIBYN010000042.1:0-41877 GCF_043083325.1 Streptomyces sp. NPDC014734
CCACCCCCGCAACTACCTCGCCTTCCTCGGCCTCGCCGCCGCCCTCTGCTGCTACAAACGACTCGCCCGACTCACCACATAGGACACGGTCTAAGAGCCCGAAGTTCCGCGAACTGCTCGCCTACGCGCGACCGGGCGACACCGTGCACATCTCCGAGATGTTCCGCCTCGTACGCGGTACCGGGCACATCCTCGACGTGCTCGATGTCCTCCACCGCGACCAGGTGGCGCTTTCCATCCACGACGGCGCGTTCTCTGCCATGGACCTCACCGCCCGTCACCCGCGCACCGGGGAGCTGCTGTCCACCGTGAAGTTCATGGTGCAGACCCTCGCCGCCGCCGGCGAACTCCAGCGTGACCTCCAGCGCGAGCTGACCTACGACGGACTGCGCGCCGCCGAGGCCAAAGGCAGCGAAGGTGGGCGCCGCCCGGCCGTCCCCACCGCGAAGACCGACACCGTCCACGCCTCCTACCTGGAGGGCCGTTCGATTGCCGTCCTTGCCCGCGACCACGGCGTCAGCCGCGGCGCGATCCGCACAGCCGTCGCCGACCTTCTGCCCGACCACACGGCCATCGAGGAGGACTCCCCGGCGCCGGAGCTGCCGGTCACCCTCGACATGCCGGGCAAGGTCGCCGACTTCCTCCGCACCTCCGCACTGGACGACGTCGAGCGGGCCGCGCCCGACCAGGGGGTGACCGTACGGCGCGGCCAGGGCTACACCCTGCGCGTCAGCGCCGTCCCTGCCGTGCACCGCGGGCTCCTTGCCCGCTGCCAGCCGCTCGACGGCAGCCACGGCGCCCCGGCCGTCCCTGCCCAGCGCAAGGCCCGCCGCGAGTACGAAAACCGCGTCAGCACCCTCGGAGCCCCGGCCTGACCAAGATCACGGGCTTAGCGTTACTGGCTGTTCCGCTGGTCCCCAAGGCTGGGCCCTTGGGCCCTCCCGACGCCCCGGAATCGCACACGCACCGTGCCGCGTCCGCTTTCCGGTCGAAGGTCACCCGACGGACTCTCAGACGTGCGTACCGAGGGATGTGCGGGGCCGGTGCGGGCGGATCCCCCGGGAGACGCCCGGGCCACCCGCTCCCGGCACGAGGTCCCCGCCGGGCGGCGGGAACGACGGCCCGGCACGACTTCGCCCCGCCGGGCAGGCACGTGACAGCTCGGCGGGGCGAAGCGGGGCGGATCAGCCGACGGCATCCCGGACGGGCACGGAGATCGGTGGCATCCCGCCCGGCGACCGGCCGCCCGGTGCGCGCGCGGGAGCCAGTGCGGCGTGACGTGCCGCCGCGTCACTCACGCCGGGTACGTGCCCCTTGCGGGCGAAACCGCAGCCGGCCAGGGAGACCGCGCGGCGCGCCTCGTCGTGGCGGCCCGCCAGCCCGAACACCTCCGCCTGGTCCAGCCGGGCCAGCGCCTGCACGGTCGGGGAGTCGGTCGCCGCCGCCTCGTCCACCGCACGCCCCGCCAGCACCATGGCTTCCCCGGCGCACCCTCCGGCCGCCGCGATCCGCGCCGTCAGACCGGTCGGCCCGGCCCCGCCCACCGGCAACGTCGACCGGTGCTCGTCGCCCGCCCGCGGAGCCCGTGGCCCGTTTCCCGGAAGCCACCGCGCCGCCTCCTCGTACCGGCCCGCGTCGGTCAGCAGCCGTACGACCGCCCAGCGCACCGCCTCCCGCAGGCGGTCGAGGCCGAGCGCGTCCGCCGTGTCGGCCGCCTCCTCCATCAGGTGCACGGCCTCCCGGGCCCGGCCGGCCAGCGATTCGACCCGGGCCGCCAGCACGGACGACAACACGCCTCCGGCCCCGGGATCGACTTCCATGGCCACCGCACGTGCCAGGACCAGCGCGGTACGGGCCGGTGCCCAGGACTCCCGCATCCCGTACAGCACCGCGAGCGGGCCGACCAGGGCCAGGCGGGCCGACGGCCGCCCCTCGCCGTGCTCCTCCAGCAGGGCCCGGAGGCGGGGAACGACGGCGGCCACGGGCTCGGGACCCTGCCACAGCGACACGCCCAGGACGCGCAACGCGGTGACCCGCGCCGGATCGGACCCCGCCCGACGGGCCCACAACAGTGCCGTATCGGCAAGGGCGGTGGCCTCGGCGTACCGTCCGAGGAACTGCCGTTGCCGCGCGCCGCGGACGGCACGCAGGGCCCGGGCGAGTGCGTCGTCGCCGGGCCGGGGTCCGCAGCCGGGCCCGACGGCGAGCCGCTGCCCGGCACGGTCCGCCGCCGGAGGGCTCGGAACGGCTCCCGCCGCCCACAGCGCGAGTTCGAGTACCTCGGTCCGGTGCGGCCGGGACGGAGCCCGGTGCCGTGCCAGCCGGAAGCCGGGCCCCGCGTGCGTCAACCGTCCGGGCACCACCGTGCCCGTTCCCCCGCCCGGTGCCGGGCGGATCCGTGCCGTCTCGCCGAGTTCCACGGCGGCCCCCTCCTCGCGCGTCGTCCGTCGCCGCTGCATCGCGGCACCGGAATCATCCGATCGCGCCGCCCCGCACACATGGGTAGCGCCGACCCAGATTCGGCACCGCGTTCCTCGCCCGAGGCCATCTGCCACCCATGTCCCGCACCCGTCGCACCCGTCGCACCGGCCGTGACGGGGAGGCACCCGCGAGCCGCCGGGCGTCCGGGCGCCCCGTGTTCACCGCAGCAGATCCGTCACACGGTCGAAGAGGGCGCCGCGGTCCGGCAGCCCCGTCTTCTGCAACAGGCTCGCCACATGTTTCTCGACCGTGCGCGGAGAGATGTGCAGCCGCGCCGCCAGCACCTTGTTGCTCGGCTTGCCCGGCATCATCTCCAGCACCTCGAACTCCCGCGCGGTCACTCCGAGTCGGCGCAGCGCCTCCGGGATGCGGTCGGTGCCGGTCCGGCGCTGCCGCACCGGCTCGCCGAGCCGCCGAAGCATCGTCCGGCAGGCGCCGGCCACCGGCCCCACCTCAGCCCGGTGGAAGTACTCCTCGGCCTCGCGCAACCACTCCCGCGGCCGGCCCCAGCCCTCGGCCGCCGCCGGCTCGGCGACCAGCCGCAGACCGAGGCACCGGGCCATGAGAAAGGGTTCCGAGACCAGCCCGGCCCGGCGCATCGCCTCATCCACGCCCGCCGTGTCGCCGCGCCGCCCGGCGAGAACCGCCTCCGCCAGGAGGACGAAGTGATGGTTCCACCGCATCCCCGCGGCGTCGGTGACGGCGACCTCCCGGAGGCGTTCCTCGTCGGCCCGTCCGGCGAGCACGTCCAGCAGCAGCCCGAGACCGTGGTGGCCGTCGAGATGGAACGGGCTCTGCCGACGCCCCTGTTCGGCCGCGACCCGGGCCAGGTCGGCCTCCGCGGCGGCCCGGTCCTCCTCCAGCAGTGCGCAGAAGGCGCGGCCGAGCCCGTGCGTCAGCAGCGCCTCACCGGACTCGTCACCACCGTGCCGGGCGAACTCCTCCAGTGCCACCCGCATCCGGTCACGCCGGCCGCGGTGCGCGGCGAGAACGACCCTGGCCATCAGCACGTAGTGCATCACCCCGACCAGCCGCAGCCCCCGGCTCCGGGTCAGGCACGCGTCGAGTTCCTCCTCCGCCCGCTCGTAGTCCCCCGTCAGCACCTTGTGCAGGCCGAGGACGGCGGCGGCGTTCTGCGCGAGCGTGATCGCGCCTCCCCGCAACAACTCCTGGTGAGCCCGGCGCAGTGGAGCGGCGTCGGCCTGCGCCAGCCAGGCGTTTCCGCCGAGACCGACCAGCGCGTAGTTGCGCCAGGCCGTCAGTCCGTGTTCCACCGCGCAGTCCAGGGCCCGGCGGAAACACGCGTCGGACTCGGCGAGATCACGCTCGCGGCCGGCGAAGCCGAGGATGTACCAGGCCTGGCAGACGACCAGGGGCAGCCCGATGCGCTCCGCCCGTTCCGCCGCGCCGCGGGCGAGCCCGGCACAGCGGTCCATCCGGTCCGGCTCCGGGCTCAGTACCGCCAGATAGGCCGCCACCGCGTCCAGCGAGGACAGCTGTTCCTCGGTCGCCGCGCCGGGCAGGAGCTCCCGGGCCGCCGTCACCTGGGCGTCGCCCTGCGCCCAGTGCCCGGCCACCTGCGCCGCCCAGGCCAGACGGATGTGACGGCCGATCTGCCGGGTGCGGTCGCCGGGCGCCTGAGCGGTGAGTTCCTCGGCCACGACCAGGGCCCGGTCGAAGCTGCCGTCGTCGGCCAGCGCCTGAAGCAGCGCCTCCAGCAGTTCGGTGAGCAGACCGTGGTGCCGCGCGATGCCGCCGGGATCGCCGAGCACCGACCTGGCGTGCTCCAGGACGGCGACGGCGGAGCCCGGCGCGCCCGCCACGGTGGCCCGGCGACCGCACTCCAGGTACAGCAGGGTGGCGGCCGTGCGCTCGTCCGCGTACTCGCGCAACCGGGCGGCCAGCTGACACCACTCGTCCGGGAGCCCCGGGTGGAGGACCGAACACGCCTCCGCCGCCCGCCGCGCCGTACGGGCCAGCTCGCCGGGACCGAGTCCACTGCGCAGCGCGTCCACGGCCAGCGGATGCTGGAACGCGTACCAGCCGGGTATCGCCTCGTCCGGTGCGAGCAACTGCGCCTCCACCGCCGACTGCACCTCGTTGAGGAGGCTCTGGTCGTCCAGACCGAGCACCTGCTGCACGAGTGTGAGCTGGAAACGGCGGCCCAGCAGGGACGCCACGGACAGCAGCCGCGCCCCGCCCGGACCGAGCCGGTCGGCCCGGGCACTGATCAGCCGGACCAGTGTCGGAGGAACCGAGCCGGCGGTGGTACCCGTGAGCCGCCAGGCATCCCGCGCGTGCACCAGCTCACCGGTGGCGATCATGCTGTGCAGCAGTTCCTCGACCATGAGGGGGTTTCCGGCACTGTCGTGAAGCAGCCGGTCGCAGACCTCGACGGGTATGAGCCCGGGCTCCGCCTCCAGGCAGGCCGCCACCAACTCGTGCACCTCCGGCTGCCCGAGCCGGGCGAGCGGGAACATCACGCCGTCGTTGCGCCGGCACACCTCCTCGGCCAGCAGATGCGCCCCCGGCGACTCGGTGCGCACCGCGGCCACCACGGCGACGGGCTGCCCCGCCAGATTGCCCGCGAGGTACTCCACCACGGCGAGGGTCTCCGGGTCGGCCTCGTGCAGGTCGTCCAGTGCCAGAACGCACCCGTGCTCCCGGCCGACCAGCGCCGTCAGCCGGAGGACCGCCTCACCGAGCACGACCATCGACGCGTCACCGTACTGGCCGCCCGGTTCCTCCCAGTCCGGCACCAGGCGCCCCAACACCCTTCGGTAGGGCCCGAGTCGACGGACCAGGTCCGGGTCGAGCGTGCGCGCGACGGACATCAGGGCCTCGGTCAACGGCCGGAACGGCACCGGCGGTCCGGTGACGCTGCCGCGGCCGCGGAGCACCGGCATCTCGGCGTCCACCGCGCAGCCGAGAACCTCCCTCAGCAACCGGGACTTCCCGATCCCGGGCTCGCCCGTCAGGAACGCGACAGTGCCGCTGCCGCGCCGGGCGTCATCGAGAACCGTACGCAACCCCGCCAGTTCGGCAGGGCGCCCGACGAAGGTGGCGGCGCGGGTTCGCATGCGGGGAGTCTAACGAGCCGGGGGAGCGACAGGAGGTGGAGCGGCGAGCGGCGTCGCGGCGCCCGGCACCCCGGCGGAGTGCCGCACCGGAGTGCCGGACCGGCCCGGCGCAGCACCACCACCCGGGACGGCCCCGGCCCCCGTCCGACCGCCGGGAGGGGCATACCCGCTGGTCGGACCGGGGTACGAGGACGCATCGACGCGGCGTCGGGAGCGACACCGCGGGCCGGGTACGAATCTGGGGGACGAATACCCATGCCGGGCCGGGACGGCGGTGGCCATTCTTGCGGCGTGGACAACAGAGCGGACCGACGTGGAGTCCCCCCGACCACGTCCGAGCAGCCAGGGGGCGGAGAGCACGAGGCGTTCCTCGCCCAGGTGCTCTCCCTGGCCCCCGACACCGACGACCCGCCGCCCCCGGGCGACGCCGGGACGATCGACGAACTTGCCCACCCCTTCCGGCCGTTCATGACCGCGGCACGGCAACGGGTCCGTCGGCGGCCGACAGCCGACGCGGTCGACCTGGACGCGGTCTGGCGGGATGTGGCGGACACCCTGGCCGAGCGGCTGGCCCGACTTTCCGGACGTGTCCTGACCGGTGAACTCGCCGCCGCCCGCACCGCCGGCGCCCTGCCCGGTGCCACCGGCCCGGAGCGGTACCGGCACTTTCTCGGCCGCCTCGCCCGCCGTGACCGGCTCACCGAACTGTTCGCGCGCTACCCGGTGCTGGCCGAGCTGCTCGCCCGGGAGTGCGTCAACACCGTTACGGTGCTCACCGAACTCCTCGACCGGCTCGCCGCCGACCGGCGCGCACTGGCCGTCGAGGTCCAGCCCGCGGCCGGGACGGCACCCCTGGTCGGCGTCGCGTTCGGGACCGGGGACCGGCACGCGGGGGGACGCGCCGTCGCCGTCCTCCGGTTCGCGGGGGGAGAGCGGCTGGTGTACAAACCCCGGCCGCTCGACCTGCACCGGCAGTGGAACGCGCTGCTCGACTGGTTCCGCGGAGTCCTGCCCGAGCTGGCACCGGCCGGAGTGGCGCTCCTGGCCCGCGAGGGCTACGGGTGGACCCGGTTCGTTCCCGGGAGGGCCTGCGCCACCGTGTCCGAGGTGGAGTCGTTCTACCGCCGACAGGGCGCACTGCTGGCGCTGTGCCACGCCATCGACGCGGTCGACCTGCACTGCGAGAACGTCATCGCCTGTGCCGGCCAGCCCGTCGTGGTCGATGTGGAGACCCTGTTCCATCCGGCCTGGCGCCCGCGCACCGACCACGGCGACGACCCGGCGCTCACCGCGCTGAACGACTCGGTGGCCCGCACCGGGCTGCTGCCGTGGATGATGGACACCGAGGGCGGCCGTGTCGACATCTCCGCGTTCGGCGCCGGCGCGGACGGTTCGGGCACGCTGCTGGTGCCGGACTGGGCCGGTCTCGGCACCGACACGATGAGGGTCGTGAGGCGCAGGGTCCCCTACACGGGCGCCGCGAACCGTCCGACGCTCGACGGCAGGCCCGTCGACCCGCTGGACCACGGCGAGCATCTGCACACCGGCTTCGAGGCCGGCTACCGCGCCGTGCTGCACCACGCCGGTGAACTCACCGGCCCGGACGGGGTGCTCGCGGGGTTCGCCGGGCGACCGACCCGGGTCGTGGTGCGCCCCACCCACGTCTACGCCTCGATGCTGGAGGAGGCCACGGACCCCGAACGGCTCACCGGTCCGGGTACCCGCGTCGCCGCCTTCGCCGGTCTGGACACCGAGACCGGACGCGCGCACCTGCGTGAACTGGCGGCGCACGAAAGGGCGGACCTGATCGTCGGCGACGTCCCGCTGTTCACCGGTACGACCGACGCGCGCGTCCTGCGCACCGCGCACGGCACACCCGTGCCCGTGACCCTCGCGACAAGCGGCCTCGACACCGCGCTCGACAAGATCCGCCGCATGAGCGAGGCCGACCTGCGCAGACAGAAATGGCTGATCGCCGCGACGCTGGCCACCAGGGACACACGGGACGCACGGCCCGCCGGAGCGAACCGGATCCGCCCGGCGACCCCCCAGCCCCTCGACCGCACCCGGCTGCTGGCCCTCGCCTGCCGGATCGGCGACGAACTGATCGCCACGTCCGTACGGAACGCCGACAGGACCAACTGGATCGGTCTGGAACTCCTGGACGGACGGCAGTGGGCGGTGCAGCAGGCCGGGGCGGGCCTGGCCGAGGGATATCCGGGCCCCGCCCTGTTCCTGGCCCAGCTGGGCCGTCTCACCGGCATCGACCGGTACACCTCGGTGGCGGAACACGCCGCCGCGGCACTGCCGGACCTGGTTCGCGGACTCGCGCGGCACGCCGTCCTGTCCCGGCAGGTCGGCCCGGGCGGCTTCTTCGGACTGGGCGGGATCTGCTACGCGGTGGCCCGGCTGGCGACCCTGCTGGAGGACGTCCGGCTGCGGGACTGCGTACCCGACGCCCTGACCGCGCTGGCCTCCTCACTCGCCTCGTCCACCGGGGACGAGGACGGAGCGGGGGTCGGACTCGGCCCGGCCGGGGGGCTCGCCGCACTGCGCGCCGTGCACGCCGAGACGGGGGAGCGGTACGCGGGCGAACTCGTGGAGTCCTTCGCCGCACGACTGGATTGCCAGCGCCCACCGGACGGCGGGACCGGCGGCTTCCTGCACGGAGACGCCGGCATCCGTTGGGCCACCGGGCGGGCCGCGGCACCGTGTCCCGAGGACGGGGACCTCAGCTGGGGCACCGGACTTGCGGGTGCGGCCCTGGCCGCGGTCGGCCGCCCCGGCGGCGAAACGGTGGTGCGCCGATTCCTCACCGACGCCACGGCACGGACACCGTTGTCCGACCAGTCGCTGTGCCACGGCGAACTGGGCGTCATCGACGCGCTCATCGAACTGGAACGGGCCGGGTACGAAGAGGCCCGTCGCCTGTGCAGGATGTCAGGCAGCCGACTGCTCGGCGCGGTCGAACAGTACGGCGCCCGCTGCGGAACGGCGGGCGGGGTGCCGACCCCCGGCCTGCTGTACGGCACCGCCGGGATCGGCTACGGCCTCCTGCGGCTGGGCTTCGCCACCGAAGTGCCCTCGGTCCTGCTGCTGAGGCCCGGACCGGTACACGACCGACCCACTCACCGATGAACTCCGAGCTCACCGATGAACACCGAACCCACCGAGAACACCGAACCCACCGATGAACACCGAGAAAGGGAGTACACGATGCACGAGCACGGACAGGAAGACGCGGCACGGGAACCGCAGGACGACGGCCGCACCGAGGCCCCGGAACTCGCCGGTGGCAGGGATGTGTTCGGCCGCAGGGCGAGAATCCTCGCCGGGCTGACCATGGGGGCCGTGGTCGTCACCGCGGTCGCCACCGGGGACCCCACCCCGACCATGGCCAGCTGGGCCTGACCGTTCTGCCACGCAGGCCGCCGCGAGCCGTCCGGTCGCCGACCGCGCCGGACGGCTCGCGGGCCCGCCACCCGTCCCAAACAGGTGGCCCGAGGCCGGAGGTCCCCGAGGCCGGAGGCCGACACCCCGAGCCCCTGAACCCCGCTCCGGGCGCCTGCCGGGGGCCGCGTGCTCACAGCGGCGCGATCGCGTCCACGTCGAAGACGGGAAGGGCGGGAGCCGAGGCGCCGGGCAGCGACTGCGCGGTCCAGATGCACTTGCCGACCGGGGTGTAGCGCGTGCCCCATCGTTGGGAGAGCGTGGCGACGAGTTGCAGCCCCCGGCCGCCCTCGTCCGTCTCCGCCGCATGGCGGATCCGCGGCATCGTCAGGCTGCCGTCGGAGACCTCGCAGACCAGGTCGGAATCCCGCAGCAGCCGCAGGTGCATCGGCCCCCTCCCGTGGCGCACGACGTTGCCGACCAGTTCGCTGGCGAGCAGCTCCGTGGTGGCCGAGAGCTCCTCCAGTCCCCACGCCCCCAACTGGTCCCGGACGTGTCTGCGGGCCCGGCCCGCCGCACGGGGATCCTCCGGCAGCGGCCAGGAGGCGATCCGGTCCGCCGTGAGGGTGTGCATCCGCGCGACGAGAAGGGCGATGTCGTCGCCGACGGTTCGTCCGCGGGTCAGTCCCGCGACGACGTCGTCGCAGACCTGGCCGACGTCCCCGTCGCACCGGGCCTGAAGCAACCTCGCCAAATCGGCCATGCCCCGGTCGATCTCGTGTCCGGACGATTCGACGAGCCCGTCGGTGTAGAGCACGAGGAGACTTTCCGGCGGCACCGACACCTCGACCGTCTCGAAGGGCGGTTCCGCCGCGCCCAGGGGAGGGTTGGTGGTCAGTTCCGGGAAGTGGACGGTGCCGTCCGGGTGGACCAACGCGGGCGGCGGATGACCGGCGCTGGTGAGGGAACACATGCCGCTGGTGGAGTCGTAGACCGCGTACAGACAGGTGGTGTACGAGTTGTCCCCGAGGTCGCCGACGATGTCGTTGAGGTGGGTCATGATCTCGTCGGGGGGAAGCTCCAGGGCGGCCAGCGTGCGCAGGGCGGTGCGCAGCCGTCCCATGGTGACCGCCTCGGAGAGGCCGTGCCCCATCACGTCGCCGACCACGAGCGCGACACGGCAGGCGGACAGCGGGATCACGTCGTACCAGTCGCCACCGACGTCCATGCCCTGTGCGGCCGGAAGGTAGCGGGCGGCGGTGGTGCATGCCGACAGGTCCGGGAGCCGTTGGGGGAGCAGCGCGCGCTGGAGCTCCTGGGAGCGGGTGTGCTCGGCGTCGTAGAGCCGCGCGCGTTCCAGGGCGTGGGCGACCAGGGCGCTGATCGTGTTCAGCAGGGTGCGCTCCTCGTCGTCCAGTCGGCGCGGCCCGTCGAACGCGAGCACGCACACGCCGAAGCTGCGCCCGGAGGCGGTCAGTGGCAGGAACGCCCAGGCCTGCTTGCCCGGGGACGCGGGATGGTCGAGCGCGCCGGGGTAGCGCGCGTTGAACTCCGGGGGCGAGGAGATGAACAGCGGTTGCGCCGTCGAGATGGCGTCCCTGATGGGGCTCCGGGTGTCCTCCGGGCGGCTTTTGATCCAGTCGAGGAAGGCGCGGGGGTATCCGACCGCTCCCACGTTGTGCACCCGGTCGCCCTCCACGGTCTGGACCAGCAGCCCCGAGGCTCCGAAGGGAGGCAGTACCCGCTGGGCGACCGCGCTCACCACGTCGCGGGAGGTCGTCGCGGTCGCGAGCGCCGCGGTGAGTTCCGCGATCCGGGCGGAGCGCTCGGACGCGGTGTGTTCGGCGGCCCGCCGGTCCGTCTCGTGCCGACGCTTTTCGGTGACGTCCGTGAAGTACAGGGTGACGCCGTCCGGCACGGGCACCACCCTCAGGTGGTAGCACCGCTCGGTGCCGGGCATCCACACGTCGAAGCTCGTCGGCGAGGAGGAGGCGGCGGCCTCACGGCACCGGGCTTCCATACCGGCGATCTGCCGCACCGTCGGCAGCGTCCACAGCACCCGGCCGTACAACTCCTCCTTGGAGGAGCCCAGCATGTTCTCCGCCTTCAGGTTGACGAAGGCGATCCGCCAGTCGTCACCGACGGAGAGGAACCCGTCACTCATGTGGCGAAGGGCGCGGCTGAGCGCGTCATGGGCCTCGCGGGTCTCATGGGTGTCCCACGCCGTTCCGACCATCCGGCAGGGATCACCGTTGTCGTCGATGAGCACCCTGCCACGGGCACGCGTCCAGCCGTAGCCGCCCCCGGGCCGCCGGACCCGGTATTCGGCCTCGAACACGCCGCGGTCGCGGACGGCCCTGTCCACGGCGGCGAGCGTCCACGGCAGGTCGTCGGGGTGAACGACCCGCAGCCAGCTCTCGACGCGCGGAACGAACTCCTCCGGCCGCGTCCCGTAGACGGACATGGCCGCATCGTCCCAGGTCAGCTCATCAGTGTGGATGTTCCACTCCCAGGTGCCCACCTGGGAGGCGTCCAGCGCCTGGCGCAACCGGCCGGCGCTCGGCTCCCCGGCGTCGGGGCGGGGCCGCGGCGGCGCGAGAGCCATTCGCCGCTGCGCCCAGTCGGCCACCGCCGCCAGGAATTCCCACTGCTCCTCCCCGGGCTCCCCGGCGGCACCGGTGACGACCGTCAGCGCGCCGATCGGCCGCTGTCCGCCGGACAGCGGCACGGCGGCCTCGCCCTCGCCGGGCCAGGGGACCGCGGTCGTGTGCCGCGCGGCGCCGCCGTCGTGCGGTGCCCACACGGCGGCGTCCCGGCGCACGGTGACGGCCGGGGCCATCGAGCTCTCGTGGTCGACGATCTCCCAGGCGCGGACGAGTGCCGCGGGCAGTCCTGTCGTCGACACGAGACGCAGCGCGCCCATGGGACCGCACAGGTGCACGGCGCCGCCGAGTCCGTTCAGCGCGCTCACCGCGTGTTGCAGGGCAAGCCGCAGCACCTCCCCCTCGGAGGCGTCCGCTTCCACGGTGCGGAGCAGCGCCAGCCTGCCATCCATGGTCGAATTGTACTTTTTGATGTCTGTATCGGGCATGTCCGGTGTGGCGAAGGTGGTGGTGCGGGCCCCGTGGCCCGCCGGTCTCGCGCCCGGTCCTTTGTTCGACACGCGGAAGGATGGTCGGGTCGGCCGCCCGTATGCGCTACAGTTGATCTTGGCAGTTCGCCGCAACACACGGTGGCTGACGATGCGTTGGTGGTCCAAGGAAAGACGCCCCGCTTCCTGCGGGGAAATGCAGGTGCAAGGCCTGCCCGGCGCTCGCTCACGAGGCCCTTCCCCCGTCGGGGAAGGGCCTCGTCACGTTCCCCGCGTCCGCGCCCGGACAACTCCGGTACGCCCCGCCCACGAGGAATCCCTCCCGAACTCCGGCAGGGCGTTCGCCGGGCGGAGGAGGATGCTCCCGTGGAGACCTTCGAGAAGTGCCCAGGTCGTCGGGCGTTCCTGGCCCTCGGGGCCGGGACGGCACTGGCCGCCGTCGTGCCCGTGGGCGGGCCCGCCCACGCGGTGGGCGGCCCGTCACCGGACGAGGATTCGGTCGCCGGGTCACTGGCCGGCCTCGAACGGGAGCACGGGGCCCGGCTGGGGGTGTTCGCGCGGAACATGGTCACGGGCAGGAGCGTGGCGTACCGCGCGGACGAGCTCTTCCCGATCTGCTCGGCGCACAAGACGATCACCACCGCCGCGGTCCTGAGGGACCTCGACCGGGACGGCGAGTTCCTCGCCGAGCGCATCCGGTACACCGAGAAGGACGTCACGGACTCGGGCCACGCCCCTGTCACGGGCACGCCCGAGCACCTCGCGAACGGCATGACCGTCGCGGAACTGTGCGCCGCCGCCCTCGGCCACAGCGACAACGCCGCCGACAACCTGCTGCTCCGCCAACTCGGCGGCCCCGCGGCGATCACCCGTTTCTGCCGGTCCATCGGCGACCGTGTGACGCGGCTCGACCGGTGGGAGCCCGAGCTGAACTCCGCCGAACCCGGGCGTGCGACGGACACCACCAGCCCGGCCGCCATCGGACGGAGCCACCTGAAGCTGGTCCTCGGGAACGCGCTCGCTCCCGGGGACCGCCGACGGTTGACCGACTGGCTGCTCGCCAACACCACCGGTGCCGCGCGCCTGCGCGCCGGACTCCCCGGGAGCTGGACGCTCGCGGACAAGACCGGCACCGGCGACTACGGAACCACCAACGACGTCGGCATCGCCTGGACCCCGGACGGGACGCCCGTCGTGCTGTCCGTCCTGTCCACCGCACGCGACGCCGACGCTCCGGCGGACGAACCGCTGGTCGCCGGGGCCGCCGCCCTGCTGGTGGCGGCCCTCACCCGGCACCCGTGATCATCGGCCCCACCGGCCGGACGGCGGGGTTCCGCGCCCCGGCGCCATCGGTCCCGGCGCCATCGGTCCCGGTACCGTCGGCCCCGGCACCGTCGGTCCTGACGCCGTCCGTCCTGCGGGGCAGGCCATAGGGGTTGTCGTCGGAGAGTTCCGGCGGGAGCAGTCCCGCGGGCAGGTTCTGGTAGCAGACGGGGCGCAGGAATCTGCGCATCGCGAGCGTCCCCACCGAGGTGGTACGCCCGTCCGACGTGGCGGGGAAGGGTCCGCCGTGCACCATCGCGTGGCTCACCTCCACTCCGGTGGGCCAGCCGTCGAACAGCACCCGGCCTGCCATGTCCTCCAGAACGGGCAGGAGTCCGGCCGCCGTCGTGCCGTCCCCCTCGCCGTGGTGCACGGTGGTGGTGAGCTGCCCCCGCAGCGCGCGGGCCACCCGGGTCAGCTGTCCGCCGTCCCGGCACACGACAAGGGTCGACGCGGCGCCGAAGGCTTCCTCCTGGAGCCCGGGGTCCTTCAGGAAGTCGTCGGCCGCGACGGTCAGCAACCGGACCGTCGCGGTGTTCTCGCCCTCGCCCGGCAGGCCCGTGGCGATCTCCCGGACCCCCTCGCCGGCCCGCAGCGCGGCCGTGGCCCGCTCGTAGGCCCGGTGAATGCCGGAGGTCAGCATCGTCTGCCCGGTGCTGCGGCCGACGGCCGCCGAGGCCGATGCGACGAACCGGTCGAGGTCCGCCCCGGCCACCGCGATCACCAGGCCGGGGTTGGTGCAGAACTGTCCCGCGCCGAGGGTCAGCGACGCGGTGAACCCCTCGGCCAGCTCCCCGGCCCGCTCGCGCAGGGCCCCCGGAAGCAGGAAGACCGGATTGACGCTGCTCATCTCCGCGTACACCGGGATCGGTACGGGCCGGGCCGCGGCGGTGCGCATCAGGGCGAGGCCGCCGGACTGCGAGCCGGTGAAGCCGACCGCGCGGATCCGGGGATCGGCCACCAGGGCCTGCCCGAGATCGCTGCCGGCCCCGAAGAGGAGCGAGAACACCCCCTCGGGCAGTCCCTGGTCCCGGGCGGCCGCCGCGACGGCGGAGCCGACGAGTTCACAGGTGCCGAGATGGGCCTGATGGCCCTTCACCACCACGGGGCAGCCCGCGGCGAGGGCCGCCGCGGTGTCCCCGCCCGCCACGGAGAAGGCCAGCGGGAAGTTGCTCGCGCCGAAGACCGCCACCGGCCCGACGGCGAGATGCCGCTGGCGCAGGTCGGGTCCGGCCGTGCGACGGCCGGCGGGCGGGGCGGGGTCGACACGCACCTCGGCCCATTCCCCGGCCCGGACCTCCTCGGCGAAGAGACGGAGCTGGGCGGTGGTGCGGTCGCGTTCACCGCTGATCCGCCCCCGGGGCAGGCCGCTCTCGGCGACGGCCCGGTCGACGAGTTCGTCTCCCAGTTCCTCGATGCGGTCGGCGATCCGCTCAAGGAACGCGGCCCGCTCGGCGGGGGGCACGGAACGGTAGCGCAGGGCGGCCGACGCGGCGCGTGCACACGCGTCGTCGACCTCCCGCGCCCCGCCCGCGGCGTAGGGCGGCTCCAACGGCTCGTCGGTCCGGGGGTCGGCCGAGCGGACCGCCGGGCCGGTGCCCTGGCGTCGTTCGGCGCCGATGAACATGGCTCCGGTGAGGGGCATGGCTGTGTACCTCGTCAGAAGTGGCTGGGTCGGGAAGGGCTGATGGGGAGAGACGGCGTCGGCGACGGCGGTGCCGCCGGGGGCGGTGGGGGCGCCGCGGAGGGGCGGCGCCCCCGGTGGGCGGGTTTCAGCCGCGCCGGTCGACGGCCAGGATGTGCAGGCAGGACAGGACCGTCTCGCCGTTCTGGTTGGTGCCGGTGTACTGCTTGGTCACCAGCCCGATGCCGGGCCTGCGGTGATCGCGCAGTTCGGTGACGACGCCGTGTGCCGAGACGGTGTCGCCGGCCAGGACGGGCCGGGGGAAGCGGATGCGTTCGTAGCCGTACGCCACCGCGCGCGGGTTGTACTCGACGGTGAGACCGACGACCAGCCCGAAGGTGAGCACCCCGTGCACGAGCCGGCCGCCGAACCGCTCCTCGGCGAAGGCCCGGTCCATGTGTGCCGGGTGGAAGTCCATGGTGAGCCCGGCGAAGGCGCTGATGTCGCCCTGGTCCAGCGTCCGTGAGCCGCCCTCCTGGGTCTCGCCCACCGTGTAGTCCTCGAAGTAGCGCTCCACGAGCCGCATGTCAGGCCACCGCCTTCGCCGTCGGGCCGCCGTCGGCCGGGCCGGAGACCCAGGCCTCCTCCGCGGCGAAGTCGGTCTCGGTGCCCTGGCGGGCGTCCGACCTGAAGTACTTCGAGTAGTGGACCGACACGAGTGCGATCGTGGCGTAGACGACCATGCAGAGCGCGATGGGCCACCAGCTGTCCGCGGCCCTGTACAGCACGGTCGCCACCAGCGGGGTCGTCCCGGCGAGGATCGCACCGCTCGTCTCGCGGGCGAAGGCCACGCCCGAGTAGCGCAGGGAGGGCGGGAACATCTCGGGGAGGAAGGCCGCCTGGGCGGCGTAGCAGACGGTGACGGAACAGACGAAGCAGACCACCAGCGCCGCGATGATCACGGGGGTGCTGTGGGTGTCGATGAGCGCGAACATAGGGAAGGGCCACAGGATCCCGAAGGCGGTCCCGCAGAGGAAGAGCCTGCGCCGTCCGACGCGGTCGCCGAGGGCGCCGAAGAACGGCATGAAGGCGGCCCCGGACACCAGCACGACGGCGTTCACCGCCAGCGCGAGACCGGCCGCCAGACCGACGTTGTCCGTGAGATAGCTCAGGATCCACACCTGGGGGATGTAGGAGTATCCGCTCAGGATGACGTTGGATCCCAGCGCGACCAGGAGCCGGCGCTTCTCGGTGCGCAGCAGTTGGGCGAGCGGGACCTTCGGCGCGTCGTCGGACTCCTTGACCGCCTCGAAGGAGTCCGTCTCCGTCACCTTGCGGCGGATGTAGAACGAGACGGCCAGCAGCACCAGGCTGAGCAGGAAGGGAAGTCGCCATCCCCAGGTGTAGAAGCTGTCCCCGGTGAGCGCCAGTACGCCCTGGAAGACGGAGAGTCCCAGTGCCGAGCCGATCCACACGCCCGCACCCGACCACGACGCGTAGAACCCGCGCCGTGCGGGCGGAGCCGACTCGGAGGAGAGCACCACCGCGCCGGCGTACTCGGCTCCCGCGCCGAGCCCCTGGGCCAGTCGCAGGACGACGAGGAGCAACGGGGCGAGGACGCCCACGCTGTCGTGGCCCGGCAGCACACCGATCAGGGTGGTGCTGACACCCATCAGCGCGAGGGTGACCACCATGACCGGTTTGCGGCCGATCCGGTCGCCGAGATGCCCGAACACCATGCCCCCGAAGGGACGGGCGAAGTAGCCGACCGCGAAGGTGGCGAACGCCGCCATGAGCCCGACGAACGGATCGTCGGTGCCGAAGAAGTAGTCCTTGAAGATCAGGGTCGCCGCGGCACCGTAGAGGCCGAAGTCGTACCACTCGACGAGGCTGCCCACGGCCGAGGCCATCGAGGCCCTGCGGGCCCGGGTGGTGGCTCTGTCGGGTGTGGGGGCGGGGGTGGGGGACGTATCCATGTCTGCTCCGTTGCTGTGATGGATCATCTCTCTGACGGGTGTGCTCAGCCCTCTCGCTGCGCTCGACGCGTGCCCTCGGGGTGGAGGACGGGTGCCGCGGTCATCCGGCGGAGGCGCAGTGGACGACGCCGTCCTCGGCCAGCCGGTCGATGACGTCCCCGGGGATGCCGAGTTCGCTCAGTACCTGTCGGCTGTGCTGGCCGTTGACGGGGGCGGGACGCTCCACGGTCTGCGGGGCGGCGGCCAGTCTGAAGGGGAAGCCGGGGGTGGTGACGGTCCCCTCGGTGGGGTGCTCGTAGGTGACGAACGAGCCGTTGTGCACGACCTGCGGGTCCGTCATCAGCTGGTCGTAGTCGTAGACGGGCCCGCACCACACCCCCGCCGAGCCGAGTGTCTCCAGCCAGTGGGAGGTGGTTTCCTCGCGCAGGTTCTCCTCGACCAGCGCCGAGATCTCGTCACGCCCGGCGAAGCCGTCGCGTTCCGCCTCGTAGGCGGCCAGCCGGGGGTCGCGCATCAGCTCGGCCAGGGTCGCCGGCTCGGCGAAGGAGAGCGCCAGATATCCGTCCCGGGTGGGATAGATCCCGTACGGGGCACGAATGTAGCTGTGGGCATGGATCCGCTCGCTACGGCTCTGGCGCACCCCGCCGACCGTGCGCACGGTGATCTCCTGCATCTGCGCGGCGATGATCGCGTCGAGCATGTTGACCTCCACGAGCTGCCCCTGTCCGGTGCGCTGGCGGTGGAAGAGCGCGGCGAGGGCCCCCTCGAACGCGGAGTAGGCCGCGAAGGCGTCGACGAGGAAGTACGGAGCCGCCGTCGGCGCGGCGCCGGGTTCACCGGCGCTGAACAGCGCCCCGCTCATGGCCTGGAGGAGGAGGTCCTGGCCGGGTCGTTTCGCGTACGGCCCGCTCTCGCCGTATCCGGAGACGGAGACGTACACCAGGTCCGGCTTGATGGCCCTGAGCGTCTCGTAGTCCACGCCGAGGCGCTGGGCGACTCCCGGGCGGTAGTTCTGCAGGAACACGTCCGCTGTCGCGACGAGTTCGCGCAGCAGCCTGCCGCCCTCCTCGGACTTGAGGTCGACGGACAGGCTGCGTTTGTTGCGGTTGAGGGAGAGGAACGAGGCGTTGACCTCGTTGCCCCGGGCGCCACCGGCCGCCGCGTGGCGCTGCCATTCACCCGTGGTGGGCTCGACCTTGATCACGTCGGCTCCGAGGTCGGCCAGTTTCATGGCGGCGAACGGTCCGGACATCGCGATCGAGAGATCGAGTACACGGATCCCTTCGAGAACCTTCATGAGCAGCCTCTTCACATAGAGTCGGAAAGAGAGCGAAAGGGGACGAGCCCTGCGCACATGAGGAATGTTAGCGCTATCGGTAGCGCTAACAGAAGACCTTGGGGGAAACATCACCGACATCGGCCGCACAACACCGATGTCCACGGCCGGCGGTACGGGGGCGTCGCCGCCCGTGGACCCGGCGTCCCGGCGCGCGCCCGGAGCGGCGGCGCGACTGCGTAGAGTTGTGCGCGACGCAATTGACGATCATCACTCGGCACAGAGGGGCGAGGCCCAGCATGAGCAGCCGCGACGTCGCGGCGGACCGGGTTCGCCGGCGCCGCTCCGGTACCCGGTCCGTGACACTCCAGGATGTCGCCGCGATCGCCGGAGTATCGGCGCAGACCGTCTCCAGGGTCCTGCGGATACCCGATGAGGTGAGCCCGGAGACCAGGGACAGGGTGCGGGCCGCGTTGCAGGAGGCCGGATACGTGCCCAACCTGTCCGCGCGCAACCTGGCGTCGAACCGCAGCAAGATCGTCGCGACGGTGATCCCCTCGGTCTCGGCCTCGATCTTCTCCGAGACGCTCACCGGCCTGTCGTCGGTGCTGGCCCCGGAGGGCTACCAACTCCTGCTCGGCTACACGGACTACGACGACAAGCGGGAGGAGGAACTCATCCGCTCGCTGCTCGGCCGCCGTCCCGACGGCTTCTTCATGACGGGCGCCCTGCACAGCCCGGCGGTGATCAAGATACTCAAGGCGTCCAGGGTCCCCGTCGTGGAGACCTGGGACTGGATCGACACCCCGCTGGACACCCTCGTCGGCTTCTCGAACGAGGACGCCATGTACGCGATGGTCTCCTGCCTCCACGAATCCGGGTACCGGGCCCCGTGCTTCGTCGGTTCGCTGCTGGAGGGCGACCACCGTTCACGGCGGCGGCTCGACGGCTTCCTGCGCGCGGTGGAGGTCCACTGGCCGGGCCGCGAACCACGGGTGGTCGACGCCTCCGCCCACCCGCTCACCCTGGAATCGGGGGGACAACTGCTGGACATCGCCCGGCGGGAACACCCCGAGAGCGACGTCCTCGTCTTCGCCACCGACATCTACGCCAACGGAGCGCTCCTCGCGGCGGCCTCCCGCGGCATCGCCGTACCGGACGAGATCGCGGTGTCGGGGTTCGGCGACTTCGAGCTGTCGCGACTGCTGCGGCCCGGACTGACGACGGTGGCCCTCCCCAACACCACGATCGGCCGGGAGGCGGCCCGCATGCTGCTGACGCGGATGCGGGGGGAGCAGCCGGAGTCGTCGAAGGTGGACATGGGCTTCGAGATCCGCCGACGGGGCAGCGCCTGAGGGCCTGCCTGGGTGGCCACCCGGGCAGGCCCTCAGGCGCTGACGGACGCCCCGGGGCCGGGGCGGGGGACGGGGTGTCCGGCGGGCCGGTCCCGCGGACCCGCCGACCGGCCCGCCGTCACAACAGGCCGCGGCGTGCGAGCCCGGTCATCAGCTCCCCCACCCCGTAGGTCCACGGCACACAGTCCTGCGTGTCCCGGACCTCGTGGGCCAGCGTGCCCAGCTCCGGTGTCGAGATGCGGACCACGTCCCCGGTGCGGTGACTGAAGCCGCGTCCGGGCTCACCGCGGTCGTTGACGGGCGCGAACATCGTGCCCAGCAGCAGGACGACCCCGTCCGGGTACTGGTGGTGTTCTCCCATCAACTGCCGCACCAGGTCCTCCGGTTCGCGGCTGGTCTGCCCCTGGGACGACCTGCCGCTCAGCAGGTAGCCGTCCGTGCCGTGCACCTCCAGGCGCACGGTCGCGGACCGGACGTCGTCGAGGCCGAAGGTGTCGTCGAAGAGCCGGACGAACGGACCCAGCACGCAGGAGGCGTTGTTGTCCTTGGCCTTGGGCAGCAGGAGTGCCGAACGCCCCTCGTAGTCACGGAGGTTGATGTCGTTGCCCAGGGTCGCGCCGACGATCTCGCCCCGCGAGGAGACCACCAGGCCGATCTCCGGCTCGGGGTTGTTCCACTCCGACTCGCGCAGTACCCCGGCGCGGCTGCCCGGGCCGACCGCCGAGAGCGGGAGCGCCTTGGTGAAGATCTCGGCGTCGGGCCCGATGCCGACCTCCAGGTACTGGCTCCAGGCGCCCCGGGCCACCAGACGCCGTTTGACCTCGGCCGCCTCGGGCGTACCCGGGCGCAGACTGCGCAGATCGCCGCCGAGGACCTCGGCCAGTTCCGCGCGGATGGCCGCGGCTGCGCCCGCGTCGCCCTTGGCCCGTTCCTCTATCAGCCGTTCCACCATGGAGTTCGCGAAGGTGACACCGGCCGCCTTCACCGGCTGGAGGTCCACCGGGGCCAGCAGGCGTGTCACCGCCGGGTCGTCGGCGTGCCGGACGGTCCGCGCCAGCAGTTCGTCGAGGCTCCCGATCCGGGTCCCGGTCGCCCGGCCGAGCGCGTCGGCGGGCCGCCGCTCCTCGCACAGCCGGGAAACGGTGGGGAAGTCGCCGGAGATGTCGTAGACGCCGTCCGCGCGGACGGCGGCCGGTGAGGGGCCGCCCGCCTCGGGGTTCCAGATCCTGGCGAGGAGGCTCCCCGCCGTGCCGTCCCGGGGGAGTGCGGCTTCGGCGGTGAGCTCCGGCGTCACCGTGGCGATGGGGCTGTCGGTCGTCATGGGGACCTGCTTTCGGTGGAGGACCGGTCGGCGTCCGAGGGCCGGGGCCGTGGTCCTGCTCCGGCCGCGTCCTCGGTGGCGCCGTGCGCGGTCCGCTGATGGTGTGCGCGGTTCTGTGCCTGTCGTGTGCCGCGTCGGCGGTGCCCGCCGACGTGCTCAGTCCCCCGTCGCGGAGCGTGCCGTATCGCGGTGGAGTGCTTCCAGGTCGTCGTGGACCGCTCGGGCCGGACGGTCCGTCAGCAGCCCGTCCCGGACGATCGCCGAGGCCGCCTGCTGGAACACCGTGTAACCGGGGTGGCGGGGACGCACCCAGGCGCTCTCCGTGGTGGCGAGGGTGTCGGTGTAGAAGTCGCCGCTGTGCGCGTTCACGGCGGGATCGGTCCACGCCTCCCTGCGGGCGGGCTGTCCCCGGTGACGGGGGAGGTGTTCCCGCTGGGCGTCGGCGGACAGCAGCCAGACGATGTGCCGGACCAGCTCCTCGGTCACCGGAGTCCGGCGCGAGACGGCGAGCCCCGTTCCCCCCAGTACGGAACCGAGCCGTCCACCCGGTCGGCAACGGGGTACGTCCGCGAAGCGCACCGGACTCCCCTCGGCCGACGCGTAGTTGACGTAGCCGTAGACGAGGGGGCAGTAGGCGATCCGCCCGTCCGCGATCCGCTCCAGCAGCGCGATGGGGTTCAGCTCGGACGTGGCGGGGTCGCAGCGGTCGAAGAAGTCGCGCATCATCTCCAGCGCCGTCACCCCCGTCGCCCTGCCGACCAACGGCACCGCGTCGGCCCGGGTGGCCGGGGGCTCGCCGAGGGCCACGCACAGCGAGAAGTAGGTGAGCAGGGCGTGCGGCCCCGCGAGGGAGAGCGCGACGGGAGCCGTGCCGGACAGCTCCAGTGCCTCGTCCCACGTCCGCGGGGGCCCGGACACCGATGCCCGGTTCAGGGCGGCGACCTGGGTCGCCACGTCCAGCGGCGCGGCCCACAGCCTGCCGTCGAGGGTGTACGAGTGGGCCGCGGCGCCCACGGTCGTGGCCCGCCACTCCTCGACGACCGCCGCGGGAAGCAGCTCGTCCAGCGGCCGGAGCGCATCGGCCGCCAGCGCGTCCCCGAGGTGCGGATGGTCGAGGACGACGAGGTCGTAGCGTGCGCACAGATCATCGACGGGGTGGGACTCGAACCCCTCCAGGGGCTGGCTGTCCCAGGTGAGAGTGTGTTCGTGGTCCTCTGCGGAGAAACGCGAGGCGGCGTCGCGCAGGGCGACCGTGCCTCTCGGATGGTCCCAGGTGAGCCCTCGGTAGTCGGTCATGGAAGCACCTTCAGCGAGTGTGGCGGAGGCGGTCACAACGGTTAAGTTAGCGCTACCGTTAGCGCTAACTTACTACAGGCGGGTCTTCCGCGACAGTCATGCGCGGTGGTCCCGGGCGTCCGGCGGCAGGGAGGCGGGGCGGGCGCGGGGGCCCGTCGGCCAGGAGCAGGAGCAGGAGCAGGAGCAGGAGCAGGACGCCGACGCGGACGCGGACGGCCGGTTCGCCGTCGGCAAGCAGCCGACGGCAGACGTCGAGGGTCTCCGGCCCGAGTGCCCCCGCACGATGCCGCCGCCGGGGCCGAGCCCGGGCCCGGTGCGGCTGGTCACGCCGGGCCGGACGAGCGTGGCGAGGGCCGACCTGACCGCCTCGGTCCGTTCCTGCCGACTGAGCGGCGGCAACGCGTTCTGGACCAGGGCCTGTGCCCCCTCGTGGAGCAGCCCGGCCGGCTCCCCGGCGCCGTCCGCGACGATGGCACCGCCGGGGCCGGGGCGACGGAGAACTCCGCGTCGACGGTGATCACCCGCCCGGCGGGAGGACCCGGGAGCGTCGGGGGACGGGCCCCTGCGCCGGGGGCGCGGTCACGGGCCGGGACGCAGCACGGCCGCGACGAGCCTGCCCAGGCAGTCGCGGTACTGGCGCTCGGTCAACCCGGCGTCGAGCACAAGCTGTTCGTACCCCTCCGGGGAGAGCACGAAGGACAGGGCCGCGGCGATCCGCGCGTCCTCGCCGCCTTCCACGAGGCCGCGGCGGCGCAGGAGGGCGACGGTCTCCCCGATGTCGGCGCGGCGGCGGTCGAGCAACTGGTCGAGGACGGCCCGGACATCGGCCTCCGTGTCCGCGGCGCTGACGAAGGCGCGCCACAGGCCCGCCGAGCGGGCGTTGGCGGTGGCGATCAGTTCGATTCCCGCAGCGAGGTAGGCCTCGCCCTCCAGATGCTCGATGGCCGTGAACGGCTCGCGTTCCAGCAGCGGTGCCGAACCCTCGGATCCGGCGAAGGCCTGCTCGAAGGCGGCCAGCAGGAGGGCGCGCTTGGGCCCGTACCCCTTGACCGTCTCGACCGAGACCCCGGCGTCGGCGGCGATCTCGGCGAGTTTCGTGTGCCCGTACCCGCGCTCGGCGAAGCGGTCCGCGGCTGCCGCGAGGACCCGCCGCCGCGTCGCTTCGGCCTGCTCGGTGCGCAGCGCCGATCGGTAGGTACGGCGTTCCGCCCCACTCATTTGACCTTCCTTCAAGGGTAGTCAATACTTTCCGGTGTTGGTCAATGGTAAGGGCTGTTCCGTGACTCATCAGGGATGGCGGGAGGCCCTCGGCGGAGGGGGAAGCCGCACATGTCCGCAGTACTCATCTGCTCGTCGCCCGCGGAAGGTCACGTCACTCCCCTGCTGGCGGTCTCCCGCGGCCTGGTCGCGGCCGGACACCGCGTGGTGCTGCTGACGGGCCGACGTTTCGCCGACCGGGTCCGGGCCACCGGGGCCGACTTCGCGCCATTGCCGCGGGCGGTGGACTTCGACGACACCTGGGCCGACTCGCATCCGGAACGGGCCGGGAAACGGGGCCTCGCGGCGATGCGCTTCGACCTGGACCACATGTTCTTCCGCGCCGCCGAGCCGCAGTACGAGACCGTCACCGCCCTGATCGACGCACACGGTATCGATGCCGTGCTGGCCGAACCACTGTTCCTCGGCGCGGTCCCGCTGGCCCTGCTGCCCCGCGACCGCCGCCCGCGGCTGATGCTGGCGGGCATCGTCCCGCTGCCGCTGACGGGCCCCGACGTCGCCCCGTTCGGGCTCGGCCTGGCGCCGCGCGGCGGACCGCTGGGCCGACTGCGCAACCGGGCGCTGACGACACTGGTGCGGCGGGTGGTCTTCCCCGCCGCAGCAGCGGGACCTGTCGCGGCTGTGCAGGCGGATCACGGGTCGCCCGCTGCCCGGCCTGTTCCTCGACTGGCCCGCACTCGCGGACGACCTGGTACAGCTGACCGTCCCGGACTTCGAGTACCCGCGGCCCGGGACGGTCGCGCCTGTGCACTTCATCGGCCCACTGGGCCGCAGCTCCACGAGCGACCATCCGCTGCCCGACTGGTGGACCGACCTCGACAACGAACGCCCGGTCGTCCTGGTCACCCAGGGAACGGCGGCCAACACCGACTTCGACGAGCTGATCAACCCGGCGGTCGCGGCCCTGGCGGGAGAGGACGTGACCGTCGTCGTCGCCACCTGCGGCCGCGCCACACCGGCCTGGGAGGCCGGCCTGCCCGGCAACGTGAGAACCGCCGCGTTCCTGCCGTACGACGAACTGCTGCCGCGCACCGCCCTGATGGTCACCAACGGCGGATACGGCGGTGTGCATTTCGCGCTGCGCCACGGGGTCCCGCTGGTGGTCGCCGGAGCCACCGAGGACAAGGCGGAGGTGGCCGCCCGGGTCTCCTGGTCGGGGGCGGGCATCGGGCTGCGCACCAACCGCCCGTCGGTGGGGACACTGGGTGCGGCGGCCCGCCGGGTACTGGCCGAACCCGACTACCGGCACCGGGCCGGGGCCCTGGCCGAACAGATCGCGGCGGCGGGCGGCATCGACGCCCTGGTGGCCCTGATCGACACGGACCGCACGGCCTGACGCGCACCCGAGGTCCGACAGCGCGGCCGAGGGCCGACAGTGCGGCCGAGGTCCGACAGTGCGGCCGAGGTCCGACAGTGCGGCCGAGGTCCGACAGCGCGGCCGACGGCGACCGTCCGCGGCCACCCTGCGCGGCACGTGCGGAGGTCGCTCAACACGCCGATGTCGTAAAGGCGATGGGCCACCGGCGCCCGTTCCGTCGGCCGTCTACTGTACGGACACGCCGTGTTACTCATCGCGGCCACCGGAGGAGGAATCTGTGTCATCGCCCTACGACCCCCAGCACGCTCCCGTCGGCGATGTGGGCGCAGCGCTCATGGTGATCGACTCTCGGCTCAAGGGCATCCACGACGGCAAGACCGAGACCGACCCCGAACAGCAGGCGCTGATCGAACAGTTCATGGCGTCGCTGGGCCCCGACGGGGCAGATGACGTGCTGGACGGCGCGTGCACGCTCATTTTCATGTTCATGACGTGGCTGCGGAAGATTCACGAGGACCACGACAAGGACGTCATCGAGTACGTGGTGCCCACCCTCGTGGCCACGATGCGCATGATGCCCAGGAGCGTTCCCACGGAAGCCATCCCCATCATGGCCGGCCTGGTCATCGCCGCGGGCACCGGCCTGAGCCCCAACCTGTGGCGCAAGCAGTACGGGGACTGGACCGAGAAGGAGATGACTCCTCTGGAAGTCACCGCCTTCCTGCTCGCGGAGCACATCAACCGCATCACCGACGACCCCGACTTCGCCACCCGCATGATCACCGAAGCGCTGTCCCGTTCGGACGAAGCCTGACGCGCGCGGCATCGGCGAGGAGGGGCGTGGAGCCGGTAGGGGTGCGTCCGGAGCGGACGGGAGTGCACACCGTCGCGGTGTCCTGCGACGCGGACGGCCAGGCACGGTAGGGGCGCCGTGCCCGTCGCTGCCGACGTTCCTCGGCGAGCAGCGCGCAGACCGGGCGGAACGTGACGTCGGGCCGGTCGGCGACCCGGCACTCCCGGACCCGGAGCCGATGGCACCTACCTCGCGCACCCGCTCACATCGCGCTCTCCGGGGCGATGTCCGCGATGAGCCCCTCGACGAGGGTCCTGATCTCGTCGCGGATGGGGCGGACGGCCTCGACGCCCTGTCCGGCGGGGTCGTCGAGCTTCCAGTCGAGGTAACGCTTGCCGGGGAAGACGGGGCAGGTGTCGCCGCAGCCCATGGTGACGCACACGTCGGACTCGCGGACGGCGTCGACGGTGAGGATCTTCGGGGTCTCGGTGGCGATGTCGATGCCGACCTCGGCCATTGCTTCGACGGCGGCGGGGTTCACCGCGTCACCGGGGTCGGAGCCGGCGGAGCGGACCTCGACGCGGTCCCCGGCCAGGTGGGTCAGCCAGGCGGCGGCCATCTGGGAGCGGCCGGCGTTGTGGACGCAGACGAACAGGACGGACGGCTTGCCGGAGGACTCGGCCATGGCGATCGTTCTCTCTCGTCTCAGGGACGGCATCAGCCGCCCATGACTTCAGTCTCTGCTGATATCAGCAGGCGGTGATGTGAAAATATCAGTGCATGCTGACTTCAGTCGATACTGACCTGATCCGTGCGCTGGGCGATCCGCTCCGCCTGAGGATCGTGACCCTGCTGGCCCGCGAGACGCTCTGCACGACGCACCTGGTCGAGGAGACCGGCGCGAAGCAGACCAACCTGTCCAACCACCTGAAGGTGCTGCGCGAGGCCGGG
This sequence comes from Streptomyces sp. NPDC014734, assembly GCF_043083325.1. NCBI lineage: Bacteria > Bacillati > Actinomycetota > Actinomycetes > Kitasatosporales > Streptomycetaceae > Streptomyces > Streptomyces sp. NPDC014734. The sequence goes on from NZ_JBIBYN010000042.1 coordinate 26,554, forward strand.
GTGGTGGAGACCGAGCCGTGCGGCCGCTTCACCTACTACAGGCTGCGCCCCGAGGTCCTGGCCGGCCTCTCCGGGCAGTTCGCCGCGCTGGCCGAGTCCGCCCGTACCGCTGCCGGGAACAAGAGGGCCTGCCCGTGACCTCCACCGAACCCGCCACCACGTCGGGCGGGGACGAGTCGATCGTCAAGAAGCTCTCCACGCTCGACCGCTATCTCGCGGTGTGGATCCTGCTCGCCATGGCCGTCGGCCTGGGCCTGGGGCGGCTGATCCCGGGGATGAACGGCGCGCTGGCGAAGATCGAGATCGGCGGGATCTCCCTGCCGATCGCGCTCGGCCTGCTCGTCATGATGTACCCGGTCCTGGCCAAGGTCCGCTACGACAGGCTCGACACCGTCACCGGCGACCGCAAGCTGATGGTGTCCTCGCTGGTCATCAACTGGATCGTCGGCCCGGCGGTCATGTTCGCCCTCGCGTGGACCCTCCTGCCGGACCTGCCCGAGTACCGCACCGGACTGATCGTCGTCGGCCTCGCCCGGTGCATCGCCATGGTCATCATCTGGAACGACCTCGCCTGCGGCGACCGAGAAGCCGCCGCCGTACTCGTCGCCCTCAACAGCGTGTTCCAGGTCGTCGCGTTCGGTCTGCTCGGCTGGTTCTACCTCGACCTGCTGCCCCGGTGGCTGAACCTCGGCGACGGCCAGGGCCTGGACGTCTCCGTCTGGCACATCGCCCTGAACGTCATCGTCTTCCTCGGCATCCCGCTGCTGGCAGGCTTCCTCACCCGCCGCATCGGCGAGCGGAAGGCGGGCCGCGAGAACTACGAGGCCAGGTTCCTGCCGAGGGTCGGCCCCTGGGCGCTGTACGGGCTGCTCTTCACCATCGTCATCCTGTTCGCCCTCCAGGGGAAGACGATCACCTCGCAGCCCCTGGACGTGGTCCGGATCGCGCTGCCGCTGCTCGTCTACTTCGCGATCATGTTCTTCGGCACCTTCCTGCTCGGCAAGGCCCTCGGACTCGCCTACGACCGCACGGCCACCCTGGCGTTCACCGCGGCGGGCAACAACTTCGAACTCGCCATCGCCGTCGCCATCGCCACCTTCGGTGTCACCTCCGGCCAGGCCCTGTCCGGGGTCGTCGGCCCGCTGATCGAGGTACCCGTCCTGATCGGACTCGTGTACGTCGCACTCGCCTGGCGCAAGAAGTTCGGCCCCGCAGCACTCACCACCCCGGAGAGGAACGGCTGAGCATCAGGGAACGTGCAGATGTGATCGGGAACGCGCCGGGCGCAGGGGCCTCGTGGTCACCGGGTTGCGGCAGCGGGACGCCCGAGCGGCGAACGTCCTTCCCCCGGCGGACTCTTCGACGCCCCGTCGGCCGACCCGGCCGACAGCTCAGGATGCTGCGCCGTTCCGGCGCCCGCTGCCGTACGGATCGGTGCCACCGGCGCCACTTCGTCGGCCGCGGCCACCGAGGAACCGCCATCGTCCGGAGACTGCTGCGGAGCCTGAGCCGCCGAGGAGCCCGAACCGCTGTGTCCCGGCCGTCCGATGGCCGGGACACCTCCCTCTCGCGTCACGAGCACCGTGTCATGACATCGGCCCGGCTCATCCGGCTCGTCCGGCCCGTCCGGCTCGTTCGGTTCGCTCAGTTCCTCGGGCGCATTCCGAGGAAGAGGGCGTCGATGAGGCGGTCGACGTACGCGTGCGTCAGCGGTTCCCGGGCGATCAGGAACTGGAAGTACAGCGGACCGGACAGGATCGCCATCGCCAGATCCAGATCGAAGTCGGGCGACAACTGCCCCTGGTCGCGGGCCTTCTTCAGACGGCCGACGGTCTTGTCGGCCTGGGGGTTGATGAAACGTTCGTTGAGTGCGGCGGCGACCTGGGGATCGTGCTGGGCCTCGACCACCAGAGCCTGATACAGAGGTCCCAGGGGTGGGAGACTCAGGAGGTCGACGGCGGAGTGGATCTGCTCGCGCAGGTCGGCGACGACATCACCGGTGTCGGGGTAGTCCAGGTCGGGCTCGTTCAGCGACAGCAGCGAATCGAGGAACAGGGCTCCCTTGGACGGCCAGCGGCGATAGATCGTGTGCTTGCCGGCGCCGGCACGGGCCGCGACCGCCTCGATGCTGAGTTTGGCGTAGCCGAGTTCCTGGCCCAACTCCAATGTGGTCCGCATGATGGCTTCGGTCCGGTCAGCGGCGCGACCGCTGCGTTTGTCGGTCATCCCGCCACCATAACGGTACGGCACGTGCCGTATTGACAATTCCGCCTTTCTGTCAGCATGCTCACCTATCGACACGGCACGTGCCGTGTAGGTGGTGAGGGAACCATGAGATCGGCAACCACGGACCCGGCGCTTCGGCTCGTCGGTCTCCGGGCGCACCCTGATGATGGAGTGCTCCACCGGCATGCGCAAGAAGATCGGCCCGGCCGCCGCGTCGCTGCACGAGCCGAAGCCACTGGTTCTGCACGAGCCGAAGCCACTGGTTCTGCACGCGCCGATGCCGCTGGTCCTGGACGGGCCGCTGGAGGCGGTCGATCCCGTCTCGACGGCGCCGTCCGGTCGGCGACGACTCGCCCCGGACGGAGGGTCCGGAATGGTTGATGTCCTGACCCGGATGAAGCCGGCCGCCCAGCACAGCTCCATGACCGGGCAACGATCCGCCCGGATGATCGTCGGCGGCGTGGTCGGTCTGGCACTCGCCGCCGCCGTGCTCCTGACCGCCGCCCGGCCCTACGCGGTCGAGTCGCTCCGGTTCGATCTGCTCGGCGTCGCGCTGGCCGCGTGGACGGCCGGCTGGCTGCTGGGGCCCGCGATCTTCGACGGTGGGGACGACAGTCCGCGCCCCGAACACTTCGCCCTCCACACGCTGAGCCGACACGCCCTGACCACGTACCTCGCGGCGGCCTTCGTCGGTATCGGCCCGGCGGTGACCCTTGTGGCGTTCACCGGGCTCGTGGTCGTGGCCGTCGGCCTCGGCACCGGGGCCGTCGTTGTCGGTGTGCTCGCGGCCGTGCTTCAACTCGTCTTCACCGTGCTGTCCTCCCGTTTGGCCACCGCCGTGCTCGGCCAGGTCGCACGGACCCGGACCGGAGCCGTGTCGGCGGCGCTCGTCAGCGCGGCCGTCCTGGCCGCCCTCCACTCGGGCTGGGTGCTGGAGCCGCTGGTGCGCACGGTCCTGAGCACGGGATTTCCCGGCGCCTTCAGCACGTCGGTGCGTGCCCTGCCGTCGGGCTGGGGGCTGACCGCCGTCGAGGCGGCCGGGCGCGGTGACTGGCCCGGCGCATGTGCCGCCCTGACAGGTCTGGCCGTGCTCGGGGTCGGATGCCTGTGCGGCTGGACCGTACTGATGCGGCGGCGATCGACCACCCACCGGGCCGCCGGACGACCCGCGGGGGCCGCCACCGACCAGTGGGCGCATGGCCCGGTCACCACGGCCGCTGCCAGGGAACTGCGCACGTACCCCCGCGACCTGCAACGCTTCCACCTGGTCTGCTTCGCCCTGGCGTACGCGCTGGTCTTCTGCCTGCTGCCGCTTGCCGTCGGCGCGTCGGTCCTGCTGCCGTGGCCGGGCTGATCTTCGCCCTGTGAACGGCCGCCGTCCCACGCCAAGTTCCACGGCGACGAGGGAGGAGAGCCGTGAGGCAAGAGCATGATCCCCGGGCCCCGAACGGCTCGGCCTCGACCCGGCTCCCGCCCGCCGGCGGCGGTTCGTCGTCAGTGGCGGTTCGTCGTCAGCGACGGCTCCCCGGGTAGGCGGGGTCCTCGGTGATCCTCACCTTCTGGGGTGCGTCCCGGGGAAAGGTCCAGATCCACCCGGCGGTACTGACCGCGGTCACCTCGGCGTCGTCCAGGGTGACTTCGCGGAACGGATTGGACCAGTTGGAGACGGCGAGCCATTCGAGGGTGCTCTCGTCGTCGTCCCGGGTCAGCGCGACCCAGCCGATGGATCCGTGATGGGCCGACTCTCCCGCCCAGGCACGGCCTCCCGCATGGGCGTGTGTGGCGAGTGCGGAGTCGACCTCCACCCAGTTGTCGGTGCTCCACTCGGTGGCGCGCAGGGCCTCGATCCAGTGCCACTCCTCGGCACCGGGACCGTCGGGCCGATCGGACGACCGCATGCGCAGCAGATCCATCACCGTGAGAGAGCCGTCGGCGAACATGATGAAGTCCCCGTCGGGGGCCTCCCGGTCACGCCACCGGCTGCGTACCCGCTGGGCCATGGTTCCCTCGGCCGAAACGTTCATGCGCGGCATTGTGGCACGGAGCGTCGGAGCCGCTGCCCGATCCCCGCCTGCGGGTGGTGAGGACGGCGGGACAGCGGGGCGACCGTGGTTCCCCGGTCGGCGCAGGCCCGTTCGTGGACGACCGAAAGGCCCGACTGTGGACGACCGCAGGCCCTCAGGACCCTGCCCGGCCTCTTCGGCCGACGGGCGCGGAGCTCTGCTCCGCCCGCCGGACGTCCTTGAGGAAGACGATGCCGTCGCTGTTCGCCAAGTGGCCCGGGTCGAACGGGGCGTAGCCGAACCAGGGCGATACGCGGGGCACGGGCCGGGTGTCACCGAGGGCGGTGGCCAGCCGTGGGGCATCGACGACGCAGCGGTCCTCCGGGAGCGCGTACAGGAGTCCTTCGACGGTGTCCGCCGGCGGCGTGTCCACTCCCCGGTGCCGGATCGTGCCGAGGGCCGTGGACACGAAGGCGTACTCCCCGCCGAGCCGGGCGCTCACCAGCGCGCCGGCGCTCCACCACTCCACCGGCCCCTCCCACATCCGCATCGAGCTCCTCTCCCGTTGGAGATGGGCGTTCTGGGCGTGGGCGAGCGTGGGCCCCCGTTCGGCGAGGGCGAGGAGGTTGTGGGCCATCATCTGGTCCCGGACGGCCACCAGCCGGGTCATGCGGGCAGGTGAGGTGTCGGCCATCGAGTGGTGGTAGCGCAGCAGACCGGTCGCGGTGCGCCCGTACAGGCGTGCCCGGTCCCAGTCGTCCCGAGAGGTCGTCGTGACCAGGTGCGGCATCTGCTGGTCGAGCAGCGCCACCAGATCGTCGGCGAGCAGCCGCAGCCGGCCGGCCTCGGCCGACTGCCCCACGGACCGGGCCGGATCCAGCATCGCGGCGGGATCGGTCCATCGGTCGTCGGCGCCGAGCAGGCGGTCGAGCGCGTCCGCGGTGCAGGGGAGCAGCTCCGCGTCCACCTGCGCGGAGAGGTAGTCGTGGAGTGAGGTGAGGGCCCGCCGGGGACTCGCGGCGTGGGTGATCTCCAGCGGGCCGTCGAAACCGGCGAAACGGACCGGCTCGGACGCGGGCCTGCCGTCGTCGTCGGCGCGGGCGTTGTGGGCGCGCATCCAGCGCACGAGCTCGCGGTTGGCCGCGGAGGCGCCCCAGTCGTGACTGAACCCGCGCTCCATCACCTCGTCGAGCGAGCCCGCGCCCGAGGTGATGTAGTCGTCCACGACCAGGCCGCTCACACAGTCGCTTTCGAGGGTGATGGTCCGGTAGCCCTCCTCCTCGACGAGCTGTCGGAAGAGCTCGTTGCGCAGGTCGAGAAGTGCGTCCTCGCCATGGGTGGGCTCGCCCAGCGCGAGCAGTCGAGGCCTGGCAGGGAGCAGTCCCATGACGGCGGCGGCCTCGACGGCGTGCACGGCGTCCTTGATGTCAGTAGCCATGCCCTCAACGGTATCGTTGAAGCTTCGGTGGAGACTTTTCCGCGATACCGTCGGCTTCATGGGGAAAAACCTTCAAAGTCGTGAGCGGCTCAGGCCGGTCGACCTGGCGCGCGAGCACGGTCTTTCCACACAGGCGGTCAGGAACTACGAGGAGGCCGGCATCCTTCCGGCCGCCGACCGCACCCCTCACGGCTACCGCACCTACACCTCGCTGCACGCGGGGGCCCTGCGCGCGTTTCTCGCCCTGGTTCCGGGCCACGGCCACCGGACGGCCACATCGATCATGCGGGCGGTGAACCGGGGCGGCGTCGACGAGGCGTTCCGCCTCATCGACGAGAGCCATGCCCAGCTCCTCGACGACCGGCTGACCCTCCGGGCCGTGGAGAGAGCCCTTCGCGACCTGGAACCCGTCAAGGAGCCCGAGCCCGCCACGGCGTCCGAGCCCCGTGCGGGATCCGGGCCGACTGCGGGATCCGGGCCCGGCGGCACGTTCATCGGGCCGCTGGCAGGGAAGCTCGGCATCCGGCCCGCGACCTTGCGCGCCTGGGAGCGAGCCGGGCTGGTGTGTCCGCGCCGCGACCCGCGGACCGGGTACCGCGTGTACGACGAGGCCGACGTCCGGGACGCCGGGCTGGCACACCAGCTCAGGCGCGGCGGCTACCCACTGGAGCAGATCGCCCCACTGATCGCCCAGGTGCGGGGGGCCGGCGGGCCGGAACCGCTGGAGGCCGCGCTGTGCGACTGGCACGGACGGCTGTCCGCCCGCGGACGGGCGATGCTGACCGGCGCCGCAGCGCTGGAGGCGTACCTGCGCGAGCGCGGATGAGACGCCCGCCGTCGGCCGAGGAGACCGCCGGGGCCGTTGCGGCTGTGCCGCCGAGCGGGGTCGGGGCGAGCGCGGTGGCAAGGAGGGCGGCCCGGACCATCCGATGGTGCGCCGGAGCGAGCTCACAAGGCCCCATTCGCCCACACTCCCTCCTCCGCCCCCGGAGCCGAAGCCGCGTGACGCCGCTCACCGCTCCACCCCCTCTTGCTCCCCGGCTCGTTGCTCAAGAGCTCGGTACTCAGGTGACGGATGAACCAGCTCGGGGTGTTCCGCTGCGTACCGATCGCTGTGGATCGCCAGCATCGCCCAGTGCCACGCCTCGTCGTGAAAGATCAGCCCGCGGTACGGCGCCTCAGCCGGTTCGTACGGGTATCGCTCCAGGGCCGCCTCCCCGGCCTCTTTCGGCGTCAGCCCGCCGTGATGCTGCATCACCCATGCGTAGCCACGCCGCTCGGTCTGCAGGCAGTCGAGATACTCGGCTTCGTCCCATGTCACGGCTCGACGGTAGACCGGTCGCCGGAGGGGCGGAGAGTCACTGAGGCCAGGTGGCCGGTCGGCGTCGGCTGCGGCGATCCAGGCGGGGGCGCCGGAGTGGCGGATCAGCCGGGCGGCCGGCGGCCCGGCTTCAGGTGTCGGGAGTACATTGACCACGCGATGGTCTTCGACGCCGGCCACGACGCACCGCGATGGCTCCCCAGGATCTGTGCCAGAACCGCTCTCGCGCGAACGCCCACGAGCCTCAAGAACGCGAACCGCTGCCGGAACGAATGGACGGACGCTGCAGGCCCGAAATGAACGGAGCCAGGGCCCGCCGGTCACCCGTCCGACGCCGGTCACCCCCTGTGGATGCCTGATCTCCGTGCGAGGGGCTGGGGGATGCCGGAGCGCGGACGGGCCTTCCTCGTCCTGTCGGGCGCCGACTCAGTGTGCCGGGACCGCTGCCGGTTTCGGGAGCGTGCAGCCCGTGGCCGACAGGTCGAGTTCGTTGCCCGTCGTGAAGCAGGCGGGGATGCCGTGGGTTTCCTGGGCGTATCCGATTCCCTTGCGGACGGTGACGGCCCCCTGCTCGTTCACCTCACAGGGGTTGTTGAGGGTGCAGCTCTGGCCGCTCTCGTTGATGGTGTTGTTGATCGCCGTGACCTGCCCGGTCGTCGTGTCGATGACCGGAGAGCCCGAGGTGCCCCCGATGACCTGGCACCCGGAGGTGTAGCGGACGGCATCCTTCCACGTCCACTGGCCCTCCTTCAGTCGGTAGGCGAACCCGTCGACGGAGCAGGAGTACACCCGCTTCCAGTACCCGGAGACCACATCGATCGCGTGTCCCTGCACCGGGTGGGTCGCGGACAGCGTCAGCGGCGCGATCCCCGTGGACTGCTGTATCTCGGCGTAGGTCTTGGTCAGTTGGTAGAGCGTGACGTCCGTGTCGGTCATCGTGGCGTAGACGACCTTGTTCGCCTTGAGCGTTCCGGCAGTGCCGGCCGAGGCGTTGAGCAGCGTGAAGCTGCGGCTGGAGGACTGGCCGGTGATGACCTGCCCCGCGCTCGGGAAGCCGGTTTCGAGGCAGTGACCGTTCGTCATGACCAGCCCCGGGTCCGTCGCCTGCGAGTTCGGCATGCGGATCAGGGAGCCCGAACAGTTGCTGAGGGCCACGGTGCCCGCGAAGGAGGCGGCTCTCACCGAGGCGGGCGAGCTCGCGGCGGACGAGACGGCCTTGCCGCCCGCGGGGTGCGCGGCGGCCGTCGTGGCAGCGGGGGTCGTCCCGCTTGCGTGGTCGGTTGCCGCGGTCGCCGTGCCCGTGGTGCCCACCAGGGCGGCGGCGCCGAGGGCCACGGCGGCGAGGGTGGCGAGGAGAGGCTTGCGCATGGTGATGGTCGGTCCTCTCGGTTCAGCCCGGGAGCCCGGTGGCTCCCGGACGGTGAAGGGTGACCGCATTGTCGATGTACAGCCAATCTCCCCGCTACCCCGCCACTCCGCCCTGGCTCTTTCTGCCCTCTTGACAGCCACCGACCCAGGGCCGTCTTCCGTGACCAACGGGCTTATACGGGTCGACCGTTCGGGACCGCCCTCGGAGCTCGTCACATGGTCAGGACGACATGCCTCGACGACGCGCGACGCCGCTGTTGTCCTTCCGTTTCGGTGCTGCGGAGTGCTGGTACCGCCACTGCGGCGACCCGGCCCGGTCTCCTCGCGGACACAGTTCTCGATGGGCCTCACCGGGTACCGTGCGAGCGCTGTCCAGGTGGAGGCGGACGAACCGCCGGATCGCCTCCCACCGGCTGGATCCGGTGGTTTCTGGAGTCCGGTACGAAACGGCGGCCACCGATGGCTCACTGCCCGACGGAAGAAGCAAGGGGCGTGCCGCGACGCCCGGGGTCAGTACATTCGGCAGAGTTCTGGTGGCGGGAACGGCAATGGCCGCCGCGCTGGTTTCCCCAGCAGCAGCAGCAGCAGCAGCAGCAGCAGCAGCAGCAGCAGCAACGACAACGACGACAACAGCAGCCACAACGACGACGACGGCATCGGCATCAACAACAGCCGTCGGCTACGCATGCGGCGAGGAGCGTGTCTGCCTGTACGGGGGAGGTGCGGGCCGGGGCGTGACGTTCTCCACCCGTCACGCCGTCCCCGGCCTCCGTGCCGCCGGGTTCGACGACAGGGCGCGCAGTGTCTTCAACAGCACAGGCGCCGACCGGTGCCTGTACCAGAACAAGAACTTCGGCGGCGAATGGCGGCTCTTGGAACCAGGGGAGGCGGGGAACCTCACCGGAGAGTCCGACCGGGCGGTGTCCTCGTTGCGGCCGGAGCCCGACGGCGGCTGCTGACCGGCAAGTCCGGCAGACGGGCGCCGCGGCTCCGGCTGACGACCGGGGAGCAGAGGGGCCCGTCCGAGCCGCCCCCGTACTGCAGTCGCCGTGCCCCGCCCCTACCGCGGCCCCTCACACCACGGGCCGTCCGGTACCAGGGCGGCGAGCACGGCCGGAATCCGTGGCGGCTCGACCCTGTCCGGCAGCGCGTCCAGCTCCGACCACAGCACCCACGCATACGAGTCCAGGCTGATCCGCTCGTCGGGGAGCAACCCGGTTCGTACCGGCGAAGGCCGTTCCTCGGCGAACCGCGCCATGAAGAAGTCCTCCGAACCGATGAACCGCACGCCCTTCCATCGCACGTCCCGTTCGACCGGTACCGACCGCTCCAGGACTGCCGCCGGGTCCAGACCGGTCTCCTCCACCAACTCGCGCCGTGCCGCCGCAAGCGGCGTCTCACCGGGGTGGATGCCACCACCCGGTGGCTCCCACAGCCGTGTCCCGTCAGCCGGGTCGCACCAGCGCAGCAGAAGCACGCGGTCGGCGGCGTCCAGGCAGATCACCCGCGCGGCGGGCCGGTGTCTCGCTTCCATGACAGCGACCGTAGTCACGCCCGACGTGCCGATCGAGCCCCGGATACCCGTTGGCCGGCCCTCCCTCCACCGGCCGGGTTCCAGCCGCCCCGCCGGGAACCCACATGCCGGGAACCCACATGCCCGGAACTCCGCATGTCGGGAGGCTCACCGTCGTTGCCGGGAGCTGCGCGTCCCGATGCGCCGGAGCGCGCGCCCGGCGACGGCAGGGCACTGTTGAGTACCGCGACCCCACCCGTGTCCAATGCGGCGGCTGCGCCGGGCACGAAGAGGGGCCGCCACCGCGTCGGATCCTCCGGCCGGAACCTCTCCGGTCAGAACCCCTGAGGCCGGGAGAGCGCACGGGAACCGCGGGACTCGGGAGAGGACGAGGAATGCGGTCCTCGAACGCGACCACGTCAGAGCCTTCCTCCCGGACGTGAGCCACGGCATGCGGAGCAACTCCTGCAATAACGTCCTCCTGGGGCGAGGTGGTGAAGGCAGGGTTCTACTTCGTCTCCATCGGCTCCACCAAGGGCTGTCCCGCAAAGCTCTGTCTGAGTATCCGTTCCACGGATGCCTTGCCCCGGCTTGCGGTCGATCAGGCGACCGTCCCACTCGCGTTGCGGATCAGTCGCTGCAGCACCTTCAGCGTGGTGACGTAGTCCGCGTCGTCGATACCCTCGTGGAGGGCGGCGCGGATCGCGGGGGCGTTGCGGGCCAGGTCGACGCGGGCCTGTTCTCCTTCAGGGGTGAGCCACAGCCGGTCCTCGGTGTCCTGGGCCAGCCAACCGCGCTCAAGGAGCCCCTCGGCCTCCGCCGCCAGGTCGTCCTCGGGACGGATGTAGGAGGACATGGCCTCCCGCAGCTCGGACACGGTCATCCCCTCGCCGTCGGGCGATATGTCGTTCACCGACAGGTTGCGCAGCAGCCAGAACTGGGGCTGGGTGTAGCCCTTTTCAGCCTGCTGGGCCCGGGTGTACGCGATGAGCGCCTCGTAGGCGACACCGGTCCAGTACGCGGCGGGCTGTCCGGCGAGTTCGATGTCGGAGATCTGCTGGGTCGTCATCGGGTCTCCCCTCCAGGTACTTCAGTGTGAAGACCGCACACCGTGCGGGTCATGTGAAGACCGTATGACCTCAAGCGCAGTTGAGATCAAGCGGTGATCTCCCGGACGCCTTGGGCGGGTATACGAGGCGCCCTGGCTCCGGTCCGCGATTGAAGGGTCTTGAGGCGTTGGCCCCAGCATGGATCGATCGCGGCGTCGCCCACACCGTCCTCCTCGGGGACCGGCCCCCCTCGGTACTCGGTACCGCACCGCCTATGTGCTGCCGGGTGAGCATGCCCTCGAACTCGTCGTCCTGACCGCCGCCGAGGACTCACCCACCACCAGGCCCTCGAACGGGCCGCCAGGCCGGCGGCCAGGATGGCGAAGCCGAGCGCAGATGAACACGGATTCCGGTGGAAGGCCCCACGGTTCGCATGCGCTATAGTTGATCTTACAAGTTCGCCGCGTCTCGCGGTGGCTGACAGTGCGTCGGTGGTCCAAGGAAAGACGTCCCGCTTCCTGCGGGAAGGTGCAGGTGCAAGGCCTGCCCGGCGCTCGAAGACGAAGCCCTTCCCCTAGCAGGGGGAAGGGCTTCGTCGTGTGGAACTCAGGAGTGCCGATACTGACTTCGGTTCGTCGGGGTGACCTCTTTCGAAGGCCCCGGCCGTCCCGAGGGACCCGCTGTCCGCCTGGAGGCAGGAGTCGGCCGCACACGGCTGGCGGAGGACCGGGTGCGGGCCGCGGTGACGGTGGCCCGCACCCGGTCCTCCGCCAGCTCGTCAGGGCGCCGGTCGTGCTGGTGTGGAGCCGGCTGAACATCCATGTCCGACGCACCATGCACGGATTGATCGCCGAGCGTGAGCGGCTGACGCTGTTCTCTGTTCCAGCCGTGCACCGTGACGAGGTCGGGACGGTGCACGGCTGGAGTATCAGCTCATCGGCTTGATCGTAACGGGTTCACCGAGGTCGTAGAAGTTCTGGGTGTGCGTGCCTTTCGTGCCCATGAAGTCCACCGAGGCCTGATCGCCGACCGGCATCCAGTCGTCCCCGAACCAGAGGATGAACTCGCTCACCGGTATCTTGTTCCAATTGAAGGGGCCGTCACTGACGATCTTGTAGGACTTCACCGACTCACCGTTGGGGAGCGAGATCTGGTCGAGTGCCTCGTCCACCTTCCAGACCGGCTGCGATTTCACCATCTCCGCGGTCTGCTCCAAGTCCGAGTAGATGCGGTAAAGCTGGCCGGTCGCCCCTACCAGTCGTTCTTCGGGGTCGTCGGACTTGGGATCGCCCTTGACGGGGCCCGAGCCGTTGTCGATCCACATGACGTCATCCAGGAAAGTCATCTTGAACGGCCCGTTGGTGCCTTGCATTTCACCCTGGAAGCTGTACTTGGGATCGTAAGTGAACTCGATGTCGCCGAAGGTGTCGGCGGTGAGGCGCATCTTGCCCGACCCGTAGCTCGAGAGGGCTTCCGAGACGCACACGCCCAGCGCGGCACCATCGAGTTTCGCCCCTGGCTTCAGGTCGAGCGCAGCACAGGACTCGGGTACTTCGCGTTTTTCGGCGACAGGTGTCTCCGCCTCCACTTTCTGTGGCTCCTTGTCCTTTGGTGCCGCAGAATCTTCGGAAGTGCCGCACCCTGCGAGACCGAGCAACAGCATGGTCGAGAGAGTGCCGAGCACCGCACGTTGAGACATCTTCATCTCCGAAATCCCCCAGTAAAAGAAGTCCAGCGTCTTTCAGGTCGCCAACGCGCCAAAGGATACAGACGGTTGGTGCGGGCTGCCCGGGCAGCACCTCCCGGCACGGCTTCTCAGGGCTGTCCCGTAATCCGCGGTGGAACAGTGCGCGGCGTCGGATGCGGTGCATCGCAAGGCGGAGGGACATGCGCATACGGGATGTATGCGGATGTTCCGACAGCGCCGCGAGGTGCCGTAGCTGTCGTCGCGCGCCCACCAGGGACTATGGGACAGCCCTTGGGCGGGCGGGCCGGGAGATCTGTACAGGGAGCTGCCTGCGCCCGGACCCGCACGCCTTCCGGCCCGACGCCGAGCGGGCTCCGGGGATACTGCTCTCGGCGGTGCTGTCACGTCGCTGACGGGGTGAACGCCTGACGGTGAGCCGTTCGGGGCGACGGCTTCTCAGGCGTGCCGGGACCAGAAGGCGACGAACGCGATATAGGTGATGGCGGCGGTGGCCACGAACCAGAAGTAGGGATCGCCGCTCCGTCCGGATGCCAGTTCACCGATGAAGGCGCTGAGATTTCCCACGGTGAGCACCACCCCCGTGCCGGCCCAGGCGCGCCCTCCGATCCGGGCGAAGCGCTCGTCGGGATGCTTCGCGGTGACGCCCTGATAGGTCTCGCTCCGGCGCCCCAGCAGCACCAGGGCAAGACTGCAGATCGCCAGGATCCCGAACGCCGCCAGGCCGGGAGCGAGGTGGCCTCCGGCGGTCGAGGCCACGAGGCAGGCGAGTCCGACGACGAGGAAGAAGCCGGGGACGGAGCGCCTGGCTGTGTCACTGGTCATCCGCGGGGCTCTCTTCGGCATGAAACATCTCCTCGACGCCGACTTCGAAGAACTTGGCCATGGACATGGCGAGCGGCAGGGAAGGTGTGTACCGCTCGGTCTCGATGGCGTTGATCGTTTGCCGTGAGACGCCGAGGGCCGTGCCCAGTTGGCCCTGGGAGAGCCCTCGCGACGACCGCAGTTTCCTGACGCTGTTCCGCACATGTAAAGCTTACTTGTCACCTCTGGATGCTTGTCAAGCTTGCTTTACAGGGGCGCCCCGTCGCCCCGCCGTCAGCGCGGCGACGGGGCCGGTTCTCAACGGCGGCCGTAGTAGAGCGAGTTGTGCGCGGTGTCCGGCAGGTACAGCACGTCGTTCCCGTCCGAGTCCTGTCGCACCGCGAGCCGGTCCGCACTCACGCCCGGCGCGGCGGACTGCGAGGTCCACGTCCCGTCCGCGGCCTGGGTCGCGGCGAAGACACGGTCGGTCCCCGAGGAGGCCACGTAGTACACCCGCTTGGTGTCCGTCGCGTCCCAGGTGATGCCGAGGGCCGCGGCCGTCTGGCCACCGGCGTACACGGTCTTGCTGACCCAGCTGCTGCCACTCGGATAGGCGTAGTACACGCGGAAGTTGCCGCTGCTTTCGGTCGAACGGTAGCGGTAGGCGACCTTCGGGGAGGAGCCGTCGAGGGTGAGCTTGGCGCTCTGCACCGCCGGACCCGTGTAGGCGTTGTCGATGCTCCACTCCTCGCCCGCGGTGAGGTCCTGGATCACGTCGGACGTGGCGGGCGTCACCGGGGTGGTGACGGCCGCGCCCGCGCTGTCGGCGAAGGCGCCGGTCGACGGGTCGTAGCGCAGGTAGGAGAGCTGGTGCCGGAACGCGGTCGCCGGGGCCTTGGCCCACTCGTACAGGAGGTGCACGCGCCCGGCGGCGTCCACCATCAGGTCGTCGGGGTACACGGAGCGGTTCAGCGCGTCGGCGAAGGTGGTGACCACGCTCCAGCGCGAGGCGGCGTTGTCCCAGCGGTACAGCTTTCCGGGGCGCCGGTCGGCGCCGGCACCGACGCGGGCGGCCAGGTACAGATCGCCGTTGGGCGCGGTGGTCACGATCGGGTAGGTGATGCCCACGCCCTGGTCGGGCAGTTCGCCCGCGTGGTCCGTGACGTCCCCGCCGGGGGCCTCGGTGCGGAAGTATCGCCAGGCGTCGGCGTGCATGGAGGCGAACACGTGCAGGCGGCCGCTGCCGTCGCGCGCGACGGACGACTGGTTGTGACCGTTGTCGTCGGGGAACTCGGCCTGCGCCCCGTTCTTGTCGAGCAGCGGCAGGCGGCTCCAGACCCCGTCCGGGTCGCGCCGCGCGATGGCCGGACGGTGCGTGGCGGCCGTCGAGCCGGGCTCGTTGAAGGCGAAGTACGTGTACTGGCCGCGGCCCTTGTACGTGGCGACAGGCGTCCACCAGGCGGCCTGGTTCGACGAGTCCATCGCGTACGGGACCTTCTCGATCACCGTTGCCGCGGCTGCCGTGCTGCCCGTGCCGTCGGCCTGCGCGGCCGGGACGGGCGTGATCAGAGCGGCCAGGGCCGCGGCCGAGGCGGCGTACGTGCGTGCCGTGGAACGTCGCAAGGTGAACTCCTTCGCGGGCGTGATGGTGAGGCGGACGGGGCGGGCCCGAGGGCGGCCCGTACCCTCCGCTGCGCCGGAAACTTACAGCAGATCCCAGATGGCGAACAGGGTTTGCACAATGCGGATTTGAGATACGTCTTGAGGAATGCGCATGCGGCATGCCGAAGGGCCCGGCGGAGAGGCGGGTTCTATTGATCCCCGCAACACCCTGTTGTTCAGGGAGTTGCGGGGATCGTGGATTTTGGAGACCTGAAGGCGAGGTTCTTCGAGGCGT
>NZ_JBIBYN010000043.1:0-41799 GCF_043083325.1 Streptomyces sp. NPDC014734
GTGGGGCGTGTGGGCGCGGGGGGGCCCCCCCCCCGGGGGGGGGGGGGGGGGGGGCCGGGGGGTGGTTGGGGGGGGGGGGGGGGGGGGGGCCCCCCCCCCCCCCCCCCCCCCGACCAGTGCCGCCCGCCGGGCGGCAGCCGAAATGGCCGCCCGTATCTCGGCGAGGGGCGGTGATGTTTCCCGCATCGCCACCAGCGGACACCTGATCTGCCTCTCCAGCGCGCCCGAGGCAGCCCGCCGGGCAATCTTCCAACAGTCCATGATCCTGCTCGCTCTGGAGCATGCCACCCCAGCCGACGCACTGACCGCCTGGAGCCTGGCGGCATACCTCCTCTGTCAGGCCCCTCGCAAGAAACGAGGCGCCGACGCGACGATCCGCACCTTCCTCGTCGCAGTAGGCACTCATCTGCTGCCCAGACCGCCCGTGCTCCTGCACGACATCGACCTGCGCGCCTACACCCAGACCTACGATTCGTTCGTCACCGAGCTACCGGCCGCCCAGAACATCGCCGAAACCACTGCCGGACGGCATGCCTGGTCCACCCGCTCGATTGACTCAGGCAGCAGACAGCCAGTCAGGCCAGGCCGGAGAGCACCTCGGCCAGCGCGCCGTAGCTCTCACGGACCGCGTCGGCCTTCCCCAGCCGGTGTCGCTCAAGCCGGATCGCGCCCAGGTGCCGGGCCTCATAGACCCTCGCTCGCCACATTCCGGCGGGCGAGCGGTCCAGAGCGCCGTAGGACTGCCAGAACGCGGTCCGCTCGTCCTCCTTGGCCGTCGCCATACGGATGGTCCAGTCAGCGGCCGGGTCACCGAACCACGTGCGGTCGAAGTCCAGCACCCCGGTGATCAACGGCTCAGGGGCCTTCGGAGCCAGCAGCGCGTTGACCGTCCACAGGTCTCCAGCCAGCAGCCTCGGCACGGTGACCTCGTCGAGCACCGCCCGGCCACGCGCGGCGACCTCGGCGGCCTTGCACACATCGCCCGCGTCCAGACCGACACCTTCCAGATCTGCGGCGATCTCCTCCAGCGACACGATCACCGCCTCACTCCACGACCCGTACCCCGGACCGCCGACGGGCCCGAAGTGCGGACCGCGCACATCGTGCACGGAGCGGGCAATGGCACCCATCTGCCGGAAGAACACCGGCCACGCCGTACGCGGATACGCGCCCAGGTGCTCCGGGGCCGGGACGCCGTCCAGGTGGGTCTGGATCATCCAGTCCCGGCCGATCACCTCGTGCGACCAGTCCGCGGCGAGCACCTGCGGCATCAGCGGCGCGATGACCGCCAGCCACGGCAGGCTCGCGAACTCGTTCCGCATCATGTGCCGTTCGCTGCGGAACTGCCGTTCCTCCTCCGGCGCGATCCGCAAGACCACCGGCTGTTCCCGACCGGCCAGATCCACGCGGTAGACGTTGCTGTACATACCCGTGCCCAACTCGACCGCGGACACCGGCGTGGCGGCGCCTCCGAAGGCCCGCTGGCAGATCTCCCCGATCTCCTTCTCGGTCAGTGACTGCTGGAACGCCTCCGAAGCGCGCTCAACCGGCTGGAAGCCCATGCGGATCAGGATGCCCCCTCGGCCAGCGACACACCTAACGAATGTGCCACAACCCCCTCCTCACGCTTGGCCAGACCCTCCCCGAGCCCGGCGCCTCACCCCGGTCAACGATCCACCGCCGCGGCACCCGCAGATGTCCGGTGGCAGCCCCGTTCGGGCGACCTGCTGCCCCGCATCAAGCAGATCAACAAGGTCAAGCTGTACCGCCCCGGCCGCGAGGACGAGGACACCTACGAGCGCCTGGCCGACGCGATGACCCGCCCGATCCGCTGGGACGTCAGCAAGAACAACTACGACCAGCTCATCAAGTACGCCACCGCGATCCGGGTCGGCACCGCCTCCACCGAGGCCATCCTGCGCCGGTTCACCCGCACCGCCTCCCACCCCGTCTACCAGGCCATGCTTGAAGTCGGCAAAGCCCCAAAGACCATCTTCGTCGCCCGCTACCTGCGCGACCGCGACCTCCAGCGCGAGATCCAGGAGGGCCTCAACGTCGTCGAAGGCTGGAACGGCGCCAACGACATCATCTTCTCCGGCAAGAGCGGCGAGCTCAGCAGCAACCGCTGTGACCAGCAGGAACTGTCCGCTCTCGCGCTCCATCTCCTGCAAACGGCGCTCGTCTTCGTATTCTCTGAACTTCCCCGGACTGGCATGCCTCCGCCCTGCGGAACCTGTTCAACCGGATGCTCGGCCAGCTTCACCACTGCCTGCGACACCGCGTCTCACTTCGACGAGGAACAGGCCTTCGCGCGCCTGTGAAGAGGACCGGCTACAACCGCGAGGAAGCGTCGGTCCACAGGGCCATGTCGAAGTCTCCGTCCACGGCGTTCTCTTCGTACCAGCCCTGGCCCGCCAGCCAGGTCTCGAGCCACTCGGCGAGGCTGCCCGCATCCACGAACCATGCGCGGGAGAGGTCCTGGCCGCTGATCGCGTTCGGGTCGAAGAGGAGGACTGTTCCGTCCTCGCTGCGGCAGTCGACGCACGCGAACATGGCGCAGCCCCAGTCCAGGATCGGTAGGACCCCCTTGGGCCACGACCACCAGGTGTCTGTTCCCTCGGGCGGGATCCTCCCCAGATAGCTCTGAACCACGGAGTCCTCATCGTCCGGGTGCGGGTCGAGGAGAGAAAGCAAGGAGTCCATGGGGCCGAAGCCGCCGTTGCCCACGTTCCGGTAGAGCGCGGCCAGAAGAGGGTGCAGGTGAAAACCGAGCAGCTGCTCGGCCTTCTCCAGTTCCTCCTCGGAGATCGGGGGCTGGATTCGATCACTCTGGGCCGCCTCGGCGACGACCCGTCCGAGCAGCTGGTCGAAGTTCTTCACGCTCGCATCTTCACCGACAGGTCCGACAGACTCTCAGCCGGGTGGGCGGACCGCCGCTCAGAGCCGGTTGGGGCCGGTCGGCGGAGGGTGTCATGAAATATCCCTGGCTGCGGTGACGGTTCGGCCCGCGATGTCGCAGAAGGTGGGCATGCCGAGGTTGACGGTGGTGCCCCGGCGGTCCCGCTCGTCGAGCTGGGCGAGTTTCTGCACGGCTCCGGCAAGGCTGACCTTGAGCCCTTCGACCTCACCGGGCCAGCCCTCCTTCTCGGCCTCTGCGATCCGGTCGACCAGGTTGTCGCGGATGGCCACGATGCGCTGGCGTTGGTCGGGATCGGGCCGCAGCAGGCTGCATCTGAGGCAGCTGTGCTCATGGACGCAACCGGTCCCGTAGGCTCGGCCGTAGTCGCCCAAGGCTACCCGGCGGCGTTCGAAGTGGCCGAGGAACTCCTCCCACTCCTCGTCGGTCGGGGTTCGGTATTCCTCGCTGGGGCGGGTGGTGCGGCGGCGGGCGATGAAGGCCCGGTGGCCGTTGATGACCTCCTCGGGATAGACCGCCTTGTAGCCCATGGTGGTGTTGATGTCGCCGTGGCCTACCACGAGTTGGGCGATTTGGGGCGGCATTCCGTTCATGATCGTGTCCGTGATGAACAGCCTCCGGAAGTCATGGGGGCTGAAGGTCAGCGGTCGGCTGGTGGCGTCGGTAAGACCGGTGCGGGCGAGCGCGTCGTTGAGCATGTCCCTGATCCCGGCAGCCGGGATCGGCCGGTTCTCCACGCCGATGTGGCGCTGGAACAACAGCGGCATCGGCGGGTTCCAGACGCGTTCGTGGTTGTCGTAGGAGACAACGAGCGGGACGGCGCTGTTCGCGTCGCGGACGCGGCTGATGATCGTGCTGAGAACGTCCGCGAGCTCCGGGGAGATGACGAGCAGGCGCTCGGTATCGGTCTTGGACGGGGCGATGTGCAGGAGCGGGATGAGCTCGCCCGTGCTGGGCAGCCGGTATTGGACAAGGCTGTGGTGGGAGAGCTCGGTCAGCTCCTCGACGCGGATCCCGGTGTGCCGCAGGACTTCGACGATCGCCCAGGACCAGAACGCCCGATGCTCCTCCAGCGTGAGGTCGATGCGTTTCCCGGTCTCGGGGTCCTTGGCCCAGACCTTGGCCGTGGGGTTCTTGGTGACCGGCCGGTGCCAGCGCTGACCGGCTGCGGTGAAGTCAGCTCCCGGAGTGGTGGTCTGTGCGGCTTCCAGCCGTTCAGCGGCCCGGCGGCGTTCAGTGTCGACTGTCTGCGTCAGGAGCGGGAGGACGGGTAGCCGCTCGCGTGTCCGCTGATCCATGCGCGATTTGCGGCCGGACCGTTCTTTCTTGCGCGACATCTCCTCCTCGCGGATGGGGCAGGGGGCCGCCCAGATGCCCCAGCGCGCGGGATCGTCCATGGCCCACTGGGCGAGGTCGAGGTAGAAGGCTCGTACCATGGCGAGGTAGTTGATGCCGCGGTCGGCGCGTGGAACCTGCGTCTCGACGACGTCGCCGGCGGCGGTCTTGCTGCGGATCGTCTTCATCGCGACCCGCTGTTTCCATCCCGCGGCGGCATCCGGCGCCAGGCGCAGGGAGTCGATCCCCGGGTGGTGGTCCTCCAGGTCTCTCCAGAACAGCTTGCCCAGGCCGAAGGCCACCGCCCGCAGCGAGGTGTAGTCGAGCGAGAGAGAGCGTTCTCGCAGGTAGTCCACCAACAGGTCCCGAATCGGTCGACAGGCGATGCCGTAACGGTCGATCATCTGCTCGATGCTGATCTGCCCCTGGTTCTTGGGGTTGAAGACCCGCACCGTCGCCGGGGCCGCGGCCGGGAAGGCGCCCGTGGCGTGCAGCATCTGGTAGAAGTACACGCTCGTGTCGACGTTGCGGCTGCCCATGCTGAGCAGGAGGTCCGCCAGCTCCAGGCAGTCCCCGACCGTGATGTCTCGGACTTGGCCGCCCTTCGCGGCCATGACGGTGGCGATCCGCCGCAGTGCACCGTCCTTGGTGTGGGTGTTGGCGGGGTCACTCCGGCAGACGGCCGTCAGGGCGGCGAACCCTTCCGGGTCGCGGCTGCGTGCCATCTCAGCGGTCAGAATCTGCACCGTCCCCGGAGTCAGCAGCCACGACAGGCTGGGCCGGATGACATCGCCGCTGATCAGCGTCAGGATGCCGCTGCCCAAGGCGTCGAAGTCCTTCTTCGGGTTCTGGTAGGACCAGCCGGTGGACTGGAGCCAGGAGACGGCCATGCGCCGCCAGGCGATGTTGCCGGCCGCGTCCGCGCCGCTGGCGTTCCAGCGGCCCTGCCAGGTCTTCCCGGGAAACCGCTCCAACCACGCCAACGTCTTGGTCAGACCGGTCCTGCGGCGGGACTGGGAGGCCGAGGACGCCAGCACGAACGGCGGCGCGAGCAGTCGTTCCACCACCTGTTCACGTGACTGCTCGGTGGCCTCCCAGCGCTGTTCGGGACCGCGGGGCGGGAAGCTCTTCAGCATCGCTGCCATCTCAGGGCTGAGCTGCCGCGATGCGGAGCGTGCCCTGGTCGGCACCTGCGTGGTCACGCGGTTCCCTCCCCGAACAGGATGTTCAGCGCTTCCGGCCGATACGACAGCGCCGACGGCCCGTCGTTCTGTACGGTTGTCGCTGTGGAAACGGCTGCTGACCTGCGGGCGTGGTGCGCGAGCACTTCCGCAATCACGTCCTCGGTGAGTGGCGTCAGGTATAGCTGAGTGGTACTCAGATGAGCGTGGCCAAGGACCCACTGCACATCGGTGAGCGACATGTCGGGGTCACGAGCCATTCGGTAGGCCGCGGTGTGCCGCAGATCATGCAACGACCAGTTGGCCCCGAGGGCTGCGTTCGCTCGGCTGAGCATCCGGTAGGCGGCGTGATAGCCGAGTTCACGGAAGGGCCTCCGTAGGGTCCACCACAGCGGATCGTCGATACCCGCGGGCGCCAGGCCGTGCATCTGTGCCTGGTAGAGCCGGAGCCAGACGAAGGCGTCCGGCGAGGCCGGCAGCTGTTGGATGGCCCGCGTGCCCTTGCGGACCACGGTGATCAGCTGCTGGCCGGGGTCGGCATCGCCGTAGCGGGCGCCCAGCAGCTCCGAAGCCCGCGCACCGGTGGACACCCAGAAGGCCACCAGGGCGCGGTCCCTGTGCGAGCCGAGCTGAGCGAACAGTTCGTTGAACTTCTCGTCCGGGATACTGCGCGGCACCCGCTGAACATGACGAGGGCGATACAGACCTGACCGCTCGTTGCGGTAGAGGTCCATCGGGTTGTGGTGGGCATGGGCCCTGCCTCCGCGTCGGGCCAGCGGGAACGGATTGACCATCGGCCCCGACCCGGCATCGCTGTGGAAGTCGTAGAAGCCACGCAGCACGCTCTCGCTGTGGCCACGGGTGGTCGGCGCGTACTTGCGGCCCGGTCCCGCCTTCCCCGTCACCGGATTCGGAATCGCCGACGCGGCGGTGGCGCCGGGCCGTCTCGGCTTGTCGCTGAGCTGGATCCAGCGGGAGAAGTCCCGTGCCTCCTCCCGGGTCGCCTGATCCCAGCGCATCCGGATCGCCCACAGAAACCGGAACCAGCGCAGCAGATCCATCCCGTACGAACGCTGCGTCGTCGCGGGCCGTCCGATGCCCTGCAGGTCCTTCAGGTACACCGCGACCGGCTCGACGACCGTCCCGGCGGGATCAAGCAGCCGGTACGGCTCCCACACATCGCCGGTCTCCAGGAGCGACCCGACCCGCGGTACCACCAACGAGCGCAGATCTCGGCCCTGCCCATCTCTCTCGACCATGGGGCGGGACCATAGTCACCCGCTTCACGGGCTGTCCGCTGAACTGGGCAAACTCTCCCGGTAGTTCAGTCAACACGTACACCAGGGCGGACTGGAGGATGCGCAGGCACAACACGAACATCTCCTGCTCGTCGCGCCGGTTGGAGGCGATCTCTCCGCCCTTGCCGTAGGCGATCACGGAGTTGGCGCCGTTGGAGGACTCCATGACGTTCAAGCCTTCCTCGATCTCCCGTTGGAGGTCCCGCAGCCGCAGATAGCGGGCCACGAAGATGGTCTTCTGGGCGCGGCCGACCTCCAGCATCGCCGCGTAGGTGGGGGTGGGAGGCGTTGCGGGTGAATCGCCGCAGGATCGCCTCGGTGGACGCGCTGCGGGTCCGGATCGCCGTGGCGTACTTGATCACCTGGTCGTACTGCTGGGCGATGAGTTCCCAGCGGATCGGGCGGGTCAGCTGCGGGTAGGCGTCCGGCTCGCCGACCACCGGCCGGTACAGCTTGACCTTGTTGATCCGCTTGATCCTGGGCAGTAGGTCGAAGTTCAGCGGTCTCGTGATACCGAACCCGATTTCCGACTGGCCATGCGAGTTCGTGTAGTTCGCTTCCACGTCCATGGTGGTGCCGTGTCGCATCGCGCCCTCGATCATCGCGGCGACCTCGGAGGCCGTGCAGTTGATCAACTGGGGTGGATGGTCAGGGACTTCTTCTCCACGTGCCAGTAGATAAGCACCCCGCGCCCGCCGTAGCGCGAGTGCCACTCAGTGAATAGGTTCTGGTCGTAGGCGCGCACGTGCGTGGAGTCGGAGGCGACGGCGGTTGAGCCCTGGCCCCACAACCCGGTGCTGCGGGCGGCGAAGGTGGCCTTCGCAATCTCGATGGCGATCTGCCGGGCCGTCTCCGGGGTCAGATACCGGCGTATGTGGCGCAGTTCGTCCTCAGCGTGACCGTGGCCACCGGAGGCGACGGCCTTGACCCCGGTGTTCGTGCCGTAGGCGTAGATCGATGAACCTGGTCCTGGAGCTCGCCGCCGACGAGAACGCGGCCCACCCGCGGACCAAGGGCGAAGCCGTCGGCTGCCTGCTGACCCAGCACTGCCCGCCCCACACCGACCCGGTGTACGAAGACGCCCTGGAGCCGCTGCTCCGGCTGGCGGAGGAGGTGCCCTTCGACATCACCCGGATCATCTCGAAGGCCTGAGGCCCTGCGGCTCACGCCGAGATCCCCATCGTCTTGTGCCCCGTCCTGCCTCCCCCGAACACGTTCGTACGGTGTTTGTACGGTAGAAGTGCGCGAACTTTACGGTTCACGAGGTAGGTGTGGGTCAGGAAGTGTTCCATGCCCGAGATGTTCGACGCGGTCGACGCGCTGGTCGCGTCCCGCGCCCCGCTGCCGTCGGCGGAGGAGCGCAAGCGGCTGCGCACCGCGTACGGCCTGACGCTGGACGACGTCGCCGGTGCACTGAAGGTGCGCCGGGCCACGGTGTCCGCCTGGGAGTCGACGAAGAAGCTGACCGAGCCGCGCGGCCCCGAGCGCGAGGCGTACGCGCGGCTGCTCAAGCAGCTCGCGGAGCTCTACCCGGCCCCGGTGCCCGGCACATTCACCGGCGCCCCCGCCCCGGCCGAAGTGCCGACTCTGTCCACAGGCCCAGCCCCCGAGGCTGCGGTCAAGACTGCAACCGAGAACACCCAGACCCCCGCCCCGGCCCCCGTCGCCCCGGCCGCCGCTCGCCGTCCGGTGAGCACCACCAGGAGCACGTCGACATCACGCCGTCCGGGCGCGAAGAAGGCGGCCCCCGGCGAACACCGCGGCAGGCGGCACCGGCCCGAGGTTCGAGAACGGGCCGCTGGCGGTGCTGGACGTCAAGGACGGGAAGGTGCTGGCGTACTGTACCGGCGGCCTGGTCCTGGACGTGCCCGCCAAGAGCATCCCGGCCCTGGCGGACTGGACACTGCGCGAGGCCAAGCTCGGTCAGCCGAAGCTGTCCGGGCCGGGCAAGGACGCCGACCCGCTGATCGTCCTCACTCCGTCCGCGCTGGAGCGCTACGGCCTGCCCGTCACGCTCACGGAGGAGGAGCGCCTCGCCGGGCGCCTGCCCGAGGGCCACAAGGTCATCAAGCAGCTGGCCAGGGCGGAGTGGAAGCTGACCAAGCGCGGCTTCGGCCCGTGGACGAGGATCTACCGGCCCGCGACCGGCTCGGAGCGGGCCTGCGTGCAGCTGTGCATCCCGTCGTGGAACGCGCTGGACACCCGGCACCGGGGCGAGGCCGGGCAGCTCCCGCCAGCCGAACTCGCCCGCGTCCTGGGCGTGTACGCCTCCCGCGTGATGACGCCGCGCGGCTCCACCGCCGTGACCGGCCTGGAGCTGATGACCGCCCTGCACCCGCCGACCCGCGCTTCCGAGCCGGACGCCGACGGCAAGCGGCACTCCGAGCACAGCCCCGGCTCGCTCGGCAAGGACGCCATCGACCCGATGAACTGGCCGCCGTGCGAAGTCCCCGACGGCCACCCCGTCCTCAAGGACCTGCCCCGCTTCCACGTCCGCGGACCGGCGGAGAAGCTGTTCGAGGAGGCGTACGACTGGGCGCGGCCGATGACCGACGCCGAGTGCACCCTGCGCCACCTCGTCGGCATCGACGTCAACATGGCTTTCGCGGCCGGCGTCAACGGCTTGAACGTCGGCCTCGGTGAGGCGACGCACATGAAGTCCCCGGTGCTCGACCCGAAGCTGCCCGGCTCCTGGCTGGTCGACCTCAGCCACGTCGACCTGTCGAAGGTGAAGGTCGGCAAGGACAAGTGGGTGGAGCTGGACAGCTCGCTGCCCTCCCCGTTCACGCCGAAGGGTGAGCGGCCCGAGGGCCCGGCCTGGTACGCGACACCGACCGTGGCGTACGCGGTGGAGCTGGGCTACGAGGTGCGCCCGGTGGAGGCGTGGGTGCGCTACGAGAACGGCCGCTACCTGGACGGCTGGTAGAACCGGCTGCGCGACGCCTACCTCGCCGCGATGGCCGACCTCGCCACGATGGCCGACCTCGCCCCGGCCGACTTCCTCGCGGCGATGGACGGCTACAAGGGCTGCGACCCGGAGCTGGGACTCGTCGTCTCCGTGGTCAAGGCCACGGTGAAGGGCGGCCTGGGCAAGCTCCGCGAACGCCCGCGCGGCGAGGGCTGGCGGCCCGGCGAGCCGTGGCGCGCCCTGTCGCGGCCGACGTGGCGGCCGGACATCCGGGCGGCGGTCATCTCCCGGGCCCGGATCAACCTGCACCGCAAGATCGTGCGCCACGCCGCCTTCACCGGGCAGTACCCCATCGCGATCCTGTCCGACTGCGTCGTCTACGCGGCCGACGGGCCCTCGCCGCTGGACTTCCTGCCCTACCGCGAGGGCAAGCCGCTCCCGGGCGGCTTCAAGCTCGGGGTCAACCCGGGCCTCGTGAAGTGGGAAGGCACCCAGTCGGTGCTGTGGGGCGAGGAAGTCCGGGAGCGGTTCAAGGCGCCGGAACTCAACTTGGCCCGGTACATCAATGTAGGTACTCAGAATCTGCGTCACGTTCTCGCGAGTGATGACCTCTGAATAGCACTTATGACGCGGCGCTGAGATTCCCGGTCCGGAATGATCACCCTTTCGAGTGATCGAAAGGGTGTGTGTCCGTTCGTACTCCAGTGCCCGTGTAACTGTCCTGCGGATCAAGGTCAGTTACACGGGCACTGGGGGGCGGATGGTGGATGTAGAGGTGTGCGTTCGGCTCGCCGAGGACGAGGTGCGCGAGGGCCTCGCCTGGGAGTCGGCGCCGTTGGAGATGCTGTACGCGGCCGAGCCGTGGCGGACGTTCCGCTGGTACATGGGGCAGAGGCACTACTCGGGTTCGTACTGGTCGAGTACGCAGTCGGACCACGTGATCTACGAGTCGCGGCTGGAGCTCGCGCGACTGCTCTACGCCGACTTCGACCAGGACGTGACGGCGATCGTGGCCCAGCCCTTCTTGCTGCGAGCCGAGGTGGACGGTGTGCTGCGCCGGCACGTCCCGGACTACCTGCTGGCCACCGCGGCAGGTCCGCTCGTGGTGGACGTCAAGCCGCAGCACCGGGTGGCCCGGCCGGAGCACGCGTTCACCTTCGGTTGGACGCGGGAGGCGGTTGAGTCCCGAGGCTGGCGCTACGAGGTGTGGAGCGAGCCGCCCGAGGCGGAGCTGGCCAACATCCGGTTCCTCGCGGGCTACCGCCGCGACTGGCTGTTCGAGCCGGACCTGCTCGATGAGGAACGCGACGAGGCGGTGGACGAGGAGCCGCCGCCGGACCGGTTGTTTGATCCGGTCATCCTCGACGAGGTACGTGACCTGGTGGGGGACGGGGACACGCTGGGTGAGGCGTTCGCCTGCCTGCCGGAGCGTCCGGCACCGCTGGTGCGGGCGGCGGTCCTACATCTGTTGTGGAAGCAGCAGTGGTTGACCGATCTGAGCGTTCCGCTGAGCGCTCGCAGCGTGCTGAGGGCGGCGTCGTGAGCCGGGCTGCGGTGCGCGTGGGAGTGGGGAGTCGCTTCTCCTATGACGGCGAGGTCGTCAAGGTGGTGGAGCTTGCCAGCACGCAGGCGGGCGGCGAAGTGGTCCTCAAGGACGGCCGGGGTCGGCTGCTGCGCCTGGCCGTCAAGGAACTGCTGCTGTCCGACCGCGCCCGCATCATCCCGGACGGGCCAGGTCCTGCTGCCGACGACCCGCAGGAGACGGCAGCGGTGGTACTGGCCCGCCTGGACGCCGGCGAGCGGGAACAGGTGCTGCAGCGGGCGGCGCACGTGAGGGAGGTACTGACCGGGTTCCGCAGCGGCAGCGAGGAGTTGGCGGGCGAGGGGGAGCCCCGTGCCGCCTACACGGTGGGCGAGCCGTTGGAGAGCCGGTATGCGGCGAAGGCGGCCGAGCTGGGGGTGGCCGTGCGTACGGTCAAGCGGTGGGTGTCGGCCTTCCGCCGGGACGGTGAGGCGGGACTGGTGGCGGCCCGCAGCGGGCCGCGTTCGGGGCACCGGAACGCGGAGGTGTGGTCGGAGTCGGCGCTGGAGGTGATGGTCGAGCACACGGGCCAGTCCAAGCCGTCGCGCAAGATGGTCATCGAGCGGACCCGGGCCCGCATGCTGGCCCGGGGGTTCGTGGAGGAGGACCTGCCCAGCCGGGCGACGGCCTACCGTCTCCTGGAGGACTTGGAGCGGCGTCATCCGACGTTCCGGTTGTCCACGAAGCGGAACCGGGACATCGCCGCGAGGCCCGGCGGGGTCTACGGGAAGCTGCGGCCGACCCGGCCGGGCGAGTACCTACTGATGGACACCAACCGTCTGGACGTGTTCGCGCTGGACCGGGTCACGCTGCAGTGGCTGCAGGCGGAGCTGACGGTCGCGATGGACTGGTATACCCGCTGCGTGTGCGGGATCAGGATCACGCCGGTGTCGACGAAGGCGGTGGACGCCAGCGTCGCCCTCTACCAGGCGTTCAGGCCCCGGCCCGCGGGGGAGGACTGGCCGACGCACGCGGTCTGGCCCGAGCACGGCATCCCGCGGTCGGTGCTGGTGGAGGCCACGGCGCTGGAGGGGCCGATGCGCTCGGCGGCGTCGCCCGCGCTGGTGCCGGAGACGGTGCTGGTCGACCACGGCAAGGTGTTCGTCTCGGAGCATCTGACCAGCTTCTGCCGCCGGTTGGGGATCTCGGTGCAGCCGGCCCGGCTGCGGACGGGCCGGGACAAGGGCCCGCTGGAGAGATTTTTTCTGACCCTGCGCGAGGACCTGCTGCAGGGCCTGCCCGGCTACAAGGGGCCCGATCTGCACTCGCGCGGCGAGTGCCCGGAAGGGGAGGCGTTCTTCTTCCTCCACGAACTTGAGGCGATCATTCGCGAGTGGGTGGCCTGCGTGTATCACGTGAGGCCACACACCTCTCTGGTCGACCCGGGGGTGCCGGGGCTGCGGATGTCGCCGGCGGCGATGTTCGAGCACGGCCTGAACAGGGCTGGATACATCGAGGTCCCGAGGGATCCGGACCTGGCGTTCGAGTTCTTGCGGGTGGAACGCAGGAAGATCCAGCACTATGGCATCGATCTCGACGCGCGCCGCTACAACGGCCCGGCCCTGGACCCCTACCGCGGGCTGCTCAGCGATGAGCGGGACGGCAAGTGGCCGATCGCGGTGAACCCGGACGACATCAACACGGTCTACTTCCGCGATCCCACCGATCGCCGGTGGCACGCGCTGGGCTGGGAACACGCGCCGGGCCGGGACATGCCGGTGAGCGAGGAAGCGCTGCAGTTCGCGCGCCGCCTGGCCGCGGCCCGGGACCGCTTCCCGGACGACAAGGCCGCGGTCCGGGACCTGTTCCAGCGGTGGAACCTCGGCCTGGGCACCTCGCTGGTCGAACGCAGGATGGCGCTGCGGCTCGCCCGGGAACAGGCCGCCCTGGACCTGCCAGAAGCCGAGGAGAGCGTCGCCACGCTGCCGAGCGTGCGGCGCCTGATGGAACTGACCGACGCGGCAGAGCCACAGTCCGTGACCGAGGCCGCACCCGAGGCGGGCGACGACGACGTGGACGACGACGCCGAGCCGGTCGAGCTGAAAGACGACAGCGACTTCTACACCGATGCCCTGGAGGACGCGTGAACAGCGAGAGCACCTGGACGCCGGGCGATACCCACCGCCTGGATGCGCTGACGCTGTCCCGCAAGGAGGGCTGGGCGGCGTTCGCGAACGCCGCCCAGCGCATCCAGCCGGAACTGCTGCCGCGCGGCGACTACGTGGCGCTGGGCGAGCGGGCGCGGGCCGAGTACGACAAGGCCCGGCGGCTGTGGCACGCGAACCTCGGTCCGTTGCGCACCCCGCAGCTGGCCGAACTGCACGAGGACTTGTGGGACATCGTCGACAGCAACCAGCAGGACGGCGACATGGCCAAGGGCGCCGTCGCGGTGGACGCCTTCCCCGGGCTCGGCAAGACCACCGCGGTGCTGGCCTTCGCCCGGGACTTCCACCGCCGGGAGATCGCCGAGGGCGGCGCGTTCACCGAGGGCGGGCACGAACGGCTCCCCGTCTGCCGGGTGGGCCTGACCGGCAACACCGGGATGAAGGACTTCAACCGGGCGATGCTGGAGTTCTTCGGCCACCCCGGCCGCACCACCGGCACCACCGCGGAGTTCGCCCAGCGCGCCCTGGACTGCGTGCTCTCCTGTGATGTGAAGCTCTTGATCGTCGACGATCTGCACTTCCTTCGCTGGCGGGCGGCCGGCGGTGTCGAGGTGAGCAACCACTTCAAGTACATCGCGAACGAGTTCCCGGTCACCTTGCTGTTCGTCGGCGTCGGCCTGGCCGCGCGTGGCCTGTTCTCCGAGGGCGAGACCTACGACAACGCGGTCCTGGCCCAGACGGGCCGGCGCACGACCCGCCTGGACATGCGCTCCTTCGAGCTCAAGACCGACCAGGGCGGCGCCGAGTGGCGGCGGTTGCTGCTGGCCCTGGAGAAGCGCCTGGTGCTCAGGGAGAAGTACCGGGGAATGCTCGCCGACGACCTGTTCGACTACCTCTTCATCCGCTCCAGCGGCCACATCGGCTCGCTGATGACCCTCATCAACCGCGGCTGCCAGCGCGCCGTCCGCACCGGCGCCGAGCGTCTCGACGAGGAACTGCTCAGTCGCGTCAAGATCGACCAGGCGGCTCACCTGGCCCAGGACGACGTACGCAACCTCCTGAAGGGCCAGCGCTCCCGACGGCCTCGTCGCAAGGCGGTTCACCGGTGACGCACGCGCGGACCCTGCCGATCCGCCTGGCCCCGCACCCGGGCGAGGCCCTCGACTCCTGGTGGGAGGCGATCGCCCACCGGCTGGGCACCAACACCGGCGACGTTCTGTCGGCGATGGGCCTGCTGCCGCGCAGCCCGTCCAGGCCGGTGAGCTCGGGCATCCTGGGCCACCTCGTCACCCTCCTCGATCAGGACCAGGCGGCGAGAGCCGCCTGGTCGGCCGGCGTCACCCCGGCGCAGATGCACGCGATGACCCTGGCCCACTACGACCGGCGGGTCCACGTGATCGATCCTGGGCGGCGCCGGGTAGCGGCACGGCATGTCTGGGGACGGGCACGAGGTTCCCGCTACTGCCCGGCCTGCCTGGCCGAGAACGGCGGCAGATGGCTGCTGAGCTGGAGACTCGGCTGGTCCTTCGCCTGCCTCGACCACTACCTGCTGCTGGTCGACACCTGCCCGCTCTGCAGCCGTACGCCACGGCACTTCCCCACGACCACCCGGCACCCGCTTGTTCCGGGGCAGTGCCACAGCCCGGTGCAGGGCGACTCCTCGCGGGCAGCGCGTTGCGGTCAGCCGCTCGAGGAGGCCAACGCCATCGAGCTCACCGCGCGGGGACCGGTGATCGCGGCCCAGCAGCTCATCGAGAACGCGATCGCCTCCGGGCAGGCCGACTTCGGCGTCTACCAGGACAAGCCCCAGCCCAGTCTTGCGCTGTTCGGTGACCTCCGGGCCCTGGCCTGCATCCTCCTTCGCCGCGTCCCCGAGCGGCTGGTGGACTTCGTCCCGCCTGAGGTCCTGTCGGCGCATCAGCACCCCGGGCCCGAGACACCGCGGGCCTTCGACCTCGCCGAGGAGACCCGTCCGGCACGTCTGGCCCCACGGCCGGCCGCGACCGCCGCCCTCGCGGTCAGCGCGGCCCTGCACATCCTCGGGCACGACAATGCCCATGCGGCCGGAGCCGCCCTGCGCCACCTGATCCGCGACGCCGACGGCACCATGCCCCTCAAGGTCGTACACCGGTGGAACCACACCAGCGAGGTCTTCGACGCGGTCCACATCGCGACGCTGGTGCCCCGGCTCAAACACAGTGACCAGCTGCGCTACCGCACCGCGGACCGGCTGCCTCGCAGGCCCGGCGCTGCGGCGGCCGCCCGGACCGCTCAGCGGGCCCGCTGGATCCCGACGCAGCTCTGGCCGGCGTGGTCTGTGCGGCTGAGCCCTGTGAGCGGGTCCCTGTCGCGCACCCTCCGTCTGGCCCTGTCGTGCTACCTGCTGCTCGTCGGCGGCGCGCGAGGGGACTTCACCACGGCGACCCGGATCCTCCGGTCCCCGGCGGAGGACAGGCTCGGTCCCCACATGGCGCAACGGCTCACGAAGCGGGGGCACTTCAAGGCGATCAGCCTCGGTCTGTATGCGCTGGCGGACTACCTCGACCAGGAGGGATCACCGATCGACTACGACCGCCGCCGCGCGTTGGACTACCGCGATCTGCTGCCTCTGGACATCTGGACACGGCTCTGCCGCGATGTCGAATTCGAGGCCGGCGGTGTGCGGCGGCACCTCTTCGCCCGAGCGCTGCTGTTCGAGCGGATCAGCGGACTTCCGGCAACCGCTGCTCCGGCCGCCTACGCGCCCACCACCACGGAACTGCGGACCATGCTGCGAACCTTCGAAACGGATCTCTCCCTCGCGCTGGTGAGCCAACTCGAAGAACACGCACGCGAGTTCCTCGCCGGGCAGGGCATCCACGACGAGCCGCTGACCTGGCAGCCGCCGACGGACGTCATCGACGGTCTCGACCTGCCCGGGTGCGACCTCGGGGACATCGATCTGGGCCTCCTGCACCGCCTCATCCGGGAGGAATCCCTGACGACAGCAGGGGCGGCCCGCCGCTTGGGCGTCAGCCATGACGCGGTCCGCTTCGTCCTGCAGGAACAGCCGGCACCCCCCAAGAGATCCGCGATGTGGGTGAGAGGAGCGACCATTCGCCGTGCTCGGGCCGCGCTCCCCAGGGACAGGTTCGCCCGCCTCTACCTTGAGGAGTACCGCCCGCTCAAGTGGATCGCGAAGCACGTCGACGTGAACGAGGAGGCCATCAAGGTCCTGGTCCGCGAGTACGGCATGAGCCGAGAGGGCAAAGCGACCCGTTGGCGCCAGATCGATCTCGACTGGCTCCGCGATCAACGGGCCGCCGGACGCACCTGCCGTGAGCTTGCCGAGGAGACCGGCTTCTCGCTCGGAATGGTCAGCTACCTGGGGCGACGACATGACCTGCCCGGCCGCCGGACGAGGGCCGATCTGGCCGACAACAGTCGGCCCTGAACCCTGATGGACGACAGGCCAGGGCAGCTATGCGCCCGGTCGCGCTCACCGACGTTGAGACAACGCAAGCGACCAATACGAGGGGACCTGGTGACCATCGCTTGGGGCTCGGGCGGAGCGTGACCACTCCGCCCGAGCCCCAAGCCTTTGTAGACCGTACGAAAGAGGCCAGCTCGTTCGAGCGTCGCATGTATACACCTCCGGGATCCTCCGGATCTGCGAGTGCCGCCCGGATGAGCATCGGCTCCGAACCCGCAGTGGCCAACTCGAGCACAGCTAGGTTGTGTTGTTGAGACCCCGGGAAGAGCTGGTGAACCCTCCCGTATGACTCATTCTGCCCCCTCGGAGTACGGCGAAAGGGATGCGCTGCCTTCCGTGACGATGCCGTACACGTCGTCCGTGGTGAGCCTCTGCTCCTGCGTGCAGTCGCCCTCGAAGAACATGACGCGACGCGACTGCCCCATGCGTTCGAAGCGCTTGATGATTTCCTGTGCGATGCCGGGGAGCGATTCGGCCGTCGCCGAGAGGGCGCCGAAAGTGCCCTCGTGGAAGTCTCCGGTGCGCGGGTCGCGCAGCGTGGCCCAGCTCCCCCGAAGGGGCAGGATCTGCAGGAGGTAGGTGTACGTGCCCGGGCCGGACGCGGCGTGCGGAGCGGCCGGTGACAGGCGCCGGAGACTCCTCTGGACCGGCACGATCAGGTAGTCGCCGTCCCCCTCGGGACCGGCCAGGATGTGCATGCGCCTGGAGCGCCCCCAGGAGTCGGGGGCCAGCACGCCTTCGCGTTCCAGGTCGAGCAGCAGGGACCGGGCGAGCGCGTCGCGGGCCGCGTTGTCGCTCATGGCGCCGGGGCGGGCCTCGCGGATGTGGAGGAGGGGCGCGTCTTCGGGGAGGAGGGGGAGGAACCGGGTGACCACGGCGAGGGCGTCGTCCGTCGTCGGACGGATGGGGCCGTCCCGTACGACGAGTACGCCCTCGATCGCGTCCGGATCCATGGGTGTTGCGCCGGGACGGCCGGTGGGGAGGACCGGCACGGTCAGCCGCCGGCCGTCGCAGGCGGTGTTCGCACAGGAGCCCGCGACGATCTCAGGCGCATCGACGTCAGCTGTGTACGAGGTCGGTCTTCTTGCATTCAAACAGTCCCTGCACAGCGTGTACCGGCACTTCTGGCATTGGATGCCAACGGGGTTCATCGGCAGGGAGTACTTGTCGTTGTTGGCGAACAGGATCGCGTGCGTCGAGTACCAGCGGGTGTCGCAGGCCGAGCACGCCGTCGTGACCGGCGCCAGCAACGCACTCCACTGCTGCATCTCGGTCAGGGGCTCGGGGGACGTCAGCCGCGCCGTACGGCTTGTGGTCAGCACCGAGAGCGCCACGTACAGCCCGTCGAGGTTCTCCGGATCACGGCGCAGACCGCGCAGGACTTCGTCCAACGCCGTACGGTGTCGTCCCTCCATCAGCAGATCTCCCACCGTGCGCCGCAGGTCCGTCAGGCGCGGGCTCCGTTTCCATTCCGCCAGTTCGAATCGCTGCACGGGGTCACCGCCAATCTGCTAGTTCGGTTGCTTCGGCATGCCGCCCGGCCCTGGTCAGCGCCTGCACCGCCGTCTGCCGTGCGGTCTCGAAGAGAGCCGGGGGCAAGGGCGCCGCCAGCAACCGGTTGAGCCGGCTGATGGCCTCGTCGAGCCGGTCGAGCCGGATCAGCACCTGGGCCAGTGAGAGTGACCGGCGCTGCTGGTCGATCTGGGGCAGCGGAGTCTCCGGGGCTTCGATCGGCGGTCTTTGGACCGCTCGGGCCAGCATCTCGGCGACCATGGTGAACGACTGCGGGCGCTCCGACAGGTGTTGCTGCAGGCAGCTCGACAGAAGGATGCTGACGCCCTCGCCGGGCGGGGTGACGGGCACCTGGGTCAGCTCGGACTGCCCCCAGTAGTAGAGCTCGCTCTGCCGTTCACCCGGGCCCGGGGACGCGTAGTAGTCCAGCAGTTGCGCCCGCTGGGCGACCGGGTCGGGTGCCAGGGCGAAGGGGTAGGGGAGCCTGCCCGTGCACGCCTCGTACAGGAGCACGCCGAAGGAGAAGATGTCGGCGCGGGTGTCGCAGGGCTCCCGCCGCAGCACCTCGGGCGCGGCGTACGCCCAGGTGCCGCCCCGCGCGCCCGCGAAGCGTCCGTCCTGGATACGCACCCGCTGGGCCAGGCCGAAGTCGGCGACCTTGGCGTGACCGTTCTCGTCGATGAGTACGTTCGATGGTTTGAGGTCGAGGTGGGCTACCTCGACGATGTCGGACAGATGCGCCATTCCGGCGCACACCTGCTGCAGGATTCCGGCGAGCGAAAGGCCGGGGCCCAGCCGGATCAGGTCGGTCAGGGTCGAGGGCGCGTAGTCGAAGACGATGGCCGGCTGCCCGCGTACATCGATGACGCCGAGCGTGGTGACGGTGTGCCGGTGCGGTTCGAGCCTGAGTAGCATCTCGAGTTCGTCGTCGCCGACGAGCACGCCGGACAGCGGGATCTTGATCGCGCGGCGGCCGCCGCGCTCGAGGTCATCGACGATGAGGACCCATGCCTGTCCGCCGCGGCGGATCTCCGCCACCGACCAGCGGTCGGACAGCACCTCGCCAATGGCAGCCGGCGCGCCTGAGGGTGGTGGAGGCGGCTCGTACGGTCCGGCGGCCGTCAGGTCGGTGTTGGTATTGGCGTCCAACTGATTTGATCTCCCTTTCACTCAGGCGCCTCCGGCGTCACGTTCGCATTCGGGTCGAACAGATCCGGCGCGGAGAACTCCACCAGCATCGTTCCGCTCGCGACGCTCAGCCGGTCCTTGTCCCCGACCGGGCAGGAGTCCCCCTTGGCGAGCTTCAACTGGCGTGTGGCGCCTGCCAGGAATGCAGGGTGGGAGCCCAGATGCCGGTAGGTCAAGGTGGTACCGATCAGGGTGAGATGACCGTGGAAGCGACTATCACGGTGGTCCGGCAGGTACACACGGTTGTGTGCGTTACGGCCGAGTGAGACGGTGAAGTCATCGGATTCCAGGATGAGTTCCATCGAATCACCGCGCAACCAAGACAACCGAAGTATGCCGTCGGTGAAACGGTGGGCGGGTGCGGCCAGATGCAGGCGCTCGGGGGCGAGCGCGACGAGTTGGTCGGCCGGGGCGAGCAGCACGGTGTCGCGGTTCCAGCGACCTGAGTTGAGACGGGCCGACACAATGCCGATGAGGCTGCCCGTACCGGTGAGCAGCACCGGTGCGCCGCTCATGCCCGGCTGGGCGTGCTGGCAGCTCACCTTCACCCAGGCCTGGCCGTTTTGCGCTGTGGTGCCGACGTAGTGGCCGACGCCGGAGTCGTAGTCGCGGGACGCGGCGAATCCGCGTAGGTGGACCGGGTCACCGGGGGTGGCGCTCGTATGCGAGGTGAGCGTCATCGGGTTCCAGTCATCGGCTTCGCGTACGTGGATAAGTGCCACATCGGTTGCACTGTTCGAGGACAGCGAGCAGTCGACGGGGAACGAGAATCCGGGCGCGGCGATCGGCTCGAAGGTCCATTGCGCGGCTTGGTGAGACGCAAGGACATGAGCAGCGGTCGCGGCGAGTCCGTCGGTGGTGAGAACGACCGCTGTCGCAACGGGCTCACCGTCGCGCACCAGCCTTCCGATGGTGTCCACAGCGACGCCTCAGTCCGGGAACAGCCGGTTGGCCAGTTCGAGTAGGGGATCCTGGCCGGATCGGCGCTCAGCCGACAGCTGTTCCGTGTCTGACCCGCTGCTGGGGGCGCGGGATGCCTGGACCGCCGCCGCTAGTCTGTGACCATTGAGGGCCGCTGTCTCGTTGGCATTCGCACGGGACTCGGCGGCCTCGGTCCGGGCTGCCAGATCTGCCACCCGCTGCCTCTGCACCGTAGTACCGAACAAGGCGCCAATAGCCGCGAACGCGACGGCTTCCACAGAGCCGAGGACAACGAGCAGACGTGACCAGGCGACTTCGCTCGCGTCGGTATTGAACGCCAACCAGGCGAGAAGCCCGAGCCACAGCGTAATAACCGTGACCGCGACGACGAGCGCGGTCCCGACAAGCGGCGTGCCCGCCGCTGCTGCATCCGTCGTCCCGGCGCCCGCCTCGACAGCTGCATTCTCCGTTTCAGACACATGTCCCCCTACATGCCGCAGCCGCCCGAACCGCTTCCCAGTCGGCTGTACGACCCCTGGCTACTCTCTGTTGTCCTTTGTATCCCCCGGACCTTCCTTGGTCCCTGGGGCGCCCACTGATGCCTGATCGTCACTATGGTGCGCGAAATAGAGCTGGGGCGCCGGGCATTCCAGTGACTTGCTGAACAGTGGTGCGTAGCAGACCGCCACCGCACTCGAGCTGGCGGCCCGCACCACAGGCTTCAAGGTGTCCAAGCGCAAAGGTCGTCGACGAGGCTGTCAATGCCCTGGCTGCCCGAGGCATCTCAGCACAGCACTGACGTGGAAGGATGGTTAGACCCCGGTTCAAGGGAGATTGATGGTCTAGGCTCCTCTCCGCTACCATAGACTTATGGACCCCGTTAAAGGGGGGTTTCAGGGAGGCGCGTTGATCCAGATCACGCTGGGCAGGCGCAGGCCGATCGACCCGAGCGAGGACGCCTTCGCGCGGTCACAGATCGGTTGGACCGAAGGGCTCTCCGACCAGCAGCTTCACGACATCGCCCGGGGAACCTGGGTGATGCCCGGCGAACGTGTCGAACGGGAGCGGTTCGCCGTCGTCAGCGGGGACGTCATCATCAGGCAGGCCATGGAGATCGGCCGGATCGTCGACACCCCCGACGGCCGACGGGCCTTCGAAGGGCGCATCCTCGGCCCCGGGCATCCGGTGTACGACCGCTACGTCGGCAAACCCGCACCGAACGGCGCCCAACAGAACCTCATCACCTACTTCAAGTCCCCACTGGACAACCGGAAGTGCAGCTGCGGCTGCGGCAAACCGATCGAGCGCGGCGATTTCCTCCCCGGACACGACCAGCGGGCCATCCACGAGCGCATCGCCCGCGTCGGCACCGTGATGGACTTCATCACCTGGTTCGACGAGACCTGGAAGACCAACGAAGGCCAGCAGGATGATGTGGCATGAAGAAATGCCACCGAGCTGAGACGGAAGCCGCGGGACATCTGATGAGACAGCTGTACAAGCAGCAGGTCACGGCGGTCCGTAATGACACTGGGGGAGCGAACCTACAATCAAGGACGGCAGCGTCACCGACGTCGACAACGGAGAGTAGGAGTAGGCGATGAGCCTGTTCGGGGACGGCCTGGACGCCGCCGTACAGAAGGCGTTCACGCGCCCGGCGCCCAAGAGCGCGGGCCCGCAGATGCGGTACCTGGTCAAGCAGCTCGGCGGCACGAAGGCGGTCGCACAGATGCTGCGGTCTCCCAGCGCACCGTCGAGCGGTACGTGAAGGACCAGATCAAAAAGCCCCGCACCGACCTCGCCGCGCGCCTGGAGCGCGAGGTGAAGAGACGGTGGCAGCCGCAGATCAGGGCCAAGGCCAGGGCGAAGGCCGCATCCACGGGCGGCATCGTCATCGATGCCCGTGCCCGCATGGGCTACACCGCCCCGATCGGGTCGACCGACCAGGACCGCATCCGGCACCTCACCGTCGCCCTGCCCCCGCTCTACGCCGCCCGCCTCTTCAATGCCCAGGAGGCCGGCGCCAACGACACTCAACTCCACGAGATCGCGGCCGAAGCCCTCAAGGAGGTCTACTTCCAGGACGGCGGCCGCCGCGCCGGCTCCCTGGAGGAGGTCCGGTTCACCGACGTCGAACACCTGGAGTTCGAGCTGTAGCAGCTGCGCCCCGAACAGCTCGTGGGCCCCGGTGTGACTGAGCACTTCACTTGGCCAGTTGAGCGATACGGCTGTTGGCCATGTTGGAGACTGTCACCATGACTGAGGTGCCCCGTGAGGAATGCTGCCCGTACTCCAAGTGCACCATTTGCGGATTGATCGGGGAACCGGACTCCGCCGACTACCGACTCACGTTTGATCGTCAGCACGTCGACTGGGCCGTGCCCATGGTCGTGAGGTGCGGCTCCTGCCGCACCACCTCCCAGCTCGGCCTCGCCGACGTTCTCCAGCGCGAAGCCGAACACACCTGTTCCCGCTGCAACCACCGCACCGCGTGTCCTGCCGACGCCGACCGGGTCATCTGCTAGGGGTGTGGCCTCAACTCGCCCGGCCCCGCGTCGCTCGGTGCCCGAGCGACCTATCGGCGCGATGTCGAGAGCAGCGCCAACCAGTGGGCCGCTGCCCAGGTCCGCATCGCCAAAGACGACGCTCGCGAACGCGGCCAACTGCCCGGTTGGGCATCCTGACCACCTCGAACGCTCAACCGGCCAACCCGATTTCTCACCGGCCAAGTGAAGCGCTCAGTCACACCCGGACCGCATCGGTCCGGGACCCACGAGCCTTATCCGTACGCGGCCCGGCCCAAGGGGCGGCCGCCGTGCTCTTCCGCGTCTCAGGCGGCCTGGCCGACACGGCCGAGCCGTTCCTGCGTGTAGGTGAAGAGGAGGCCGACATACTGGCGAAACAGCTCGGGGTCCGCGCAGCACACCTTGGCCAGCGAGAGAGCACCGCCCTTGGTGGTCGCGTAGCGCCCCTCGTCGCCGCCCGGGTCGCGGGCGTACAGGTCCCGGACGAACTCGACGACCAGGTGCTGCTCCTCACCCGCGGTGAAGAGATCGTCGCCGCTCTCCTGCAGATGCTTCAACAGCTTGCCCAGGTCATGGTTGAACTTCTCCGGCCGGGGTCCGACGAACGCCTTCAATGAGAGCTCGGCCAGTTGGCGGGCGAGGAAGAAGGCCGGCTGCGGGATCCCGGCCCCGATCAACGTGACGGTGCCCTCGTAGAATTCGCCGATCGTCTCCTCGGGCGCGTTCACGCAATGCGCGCGGGACAGGCACAGGGCGTCCGGCCAGTCGTGGTTCGTGTCCATGTCGCCGAACGGGCTCACATAGGTCATGCCGGGCATTCTGTCGGCCACGCGGGCAAAACGCGAAGGGGTAACCCGTTCGGATTACCCCAGACCGGCCGTAGTGGCCGGGAGCGGTGGAGAGGGGCGCGTCCGGCAGGGACGCGCCCCTCTCTCGTGGGCGCCGCGCTGGAACGCGGTGGGCCCGGTCCCTGTTTCATGGTGCAGCCACGATGCCAGGGGGCCCCGGCAGCGAGTGCCGGAGGCCGTGTTGTAGGGACGATGGTATCCAGTGCCCCGCTTCGGCAATGGTGTCTGGACGAAAACGAATGAAAATATCGGTTTCGTTACCCTGACCTGCAGTTCTCGAGTATTTCGGATTCTGTTCGGCAACCCGTTCGCCATCCCTTGGCGGTGAATCTCTGGACGCGCAGGCATCAACCCCTTCGGGGTGGAGGCAACGCATTGTGATGGTCGGGTCACTGATGAGAGGATCAATGCCGTTGGCGGGTCGATCTGGAAATCGCCGCCATCGGTTCACGGTGCAGCCAACTCGTCACGTCGGCATGAGGCGTGATTTCTCGTCAGGTAGGTAACAGGTATGCGTTCATTTTCTTCCCCGCCGACGCCCCGCGGTCCGTCGCAGGGCGCCCTCACGACGACGGAGATGATCGTGGTCGTCGTGGTCATCCTGGTGGCGGCGGGCCTTGCCGCTCTCGGGATGCCCGTAATCGGTGCCCTTGAGTTCATCGCTGGCGCCTTCTGCGTCGCCTGCCGGTCCGTCAAGGCCATACGCGCGGCCGACGCGCCGCAGGCCGGGGCCGTCTGACGGTCCCATGGGACGGCGTGAGAACGCCGTTGCCGCCGGCACCCGGCAGTCCGAGGCGCTCGCGCTGTGGCTACGTGCCCAGCGCGAGCGCCGAGGCATCACCTACGCGGCAATGGCCAAACTGACCAATCACCAGTTCACCGCCTCCGCACTGTCGCGCGGCGCCAACGGCAAGGTGCCCTCCCGCCGCCTGGTACTGGCGTACGCGACCGTGTGCGACGCGGACACCGCAGAGGCGATACGCCTCTGGAAGGCCGCGCGCAGGGCCGAGGAAGAACGTCGGCGGCGCGCGGGAATCTCCCCCGAGTTCCGGGACCTGGCCGCGTCGCTCCGCTCGGTGATGACCCACCCCGACCTCATCGACAGCTTCGCGAAACTGCGCGACGTCATGGTCGAGATGCGCGCCAGGGAAGGCCAGCCGTCCCTGAGCGACCTGCAACGAGCCGCCGGACGAACCAACGACGGCCAACGCCACCGCCTGCCCAAGAGCAGCCTCAGCGTCATCCTCAGAGGAGAGGCCGTCCCCTCACGAGCCCACCTCACAGCGTTCATGGAAGCCCTGAACGTCTCCCCGAACAACGTACGACGCTGGCAACAGGTATGGGACCGGCTCGCGAGCACCACCCGGAAACCGTCCGTGACCCTCACCATCAAGGTCGTGGACACCCCGCCCGACGAAAACCTCCCAGGACACCCCCCACCATCCGACTCCAACCCCGTGGACCTCGACTTCCTCCGCGACCAGATCCTCCTGGAAACCGTCATCCTCACCGGACCCGGCCTACTACAAGGCCCCCAGCCCCCGAGCCCCCCAGCCGGAACGACCCGATCCGGCCTGCCCATCAGAACACCACGCCGCTACACCCTCACCCCCCGGTCCCACACACCGCGCGCCCGCCTGGCCGAACCGACCACGCTGCTCCCCCGAGAAGCGCCTCCCGGACGCCCAGCACCCGCCGCCAGGAGTCCGTACCCGGCCTTCACCGAACACCGCCCGTTGGAAACCGCCTCCCCAGCGGTTCCCCGCGGACGGATAGGGCGCACGGTCGAACGTCTACTCCGTAAGAAGACACGGCCGGACCACGCCCATTGGCCAAACTTCTGACACCCACGCGACAGGGCCCCGCCCCGTTCCGATACGGGCACATGCCCGGCCAGGCGGCGGGGACGTCGTCACGCCTTACACCGCACGGACGGCCGCCCGAGCCATCGGCTCAGCGCGCGAGAGGATGCCACGGATGACGAGCTGCCGCCCGTAGAGGGCGGGCACTTGATAGAGCCGCGGCAGATGGGCCCGAGCGGCGTGGGAATGCCGGTGCCGTCGGGGGAGAGGGCGAAGCCGAGTCCGGCGTAGAAGGCCGTCAGCTCCGGCTCGTGCGTGACGCACAGGATGGCCGCGCCAACCTTCCCTCCTCCTGGGCACCGGCCGCGTGCCCCGCGTCGGCGGCCAGGACGCGGGTGATGCCCTTGTGACTTGGATCGACAGATGACGAGGCTGGGCTCCCGAGGCACAAGGTGGGAGCGTTTCGTTGATTCCTTGTTGGCGGGTCTGTGGAATGTTAGTTGGCGAGTCCGGGCGTGAGACGGTCCCCGCCAGGCACAGCCACTGACCAGCACGTAGATGATCGCCGCGAACAGCGTCTCATCAGGCGTGTCCTGCCTCCCGCCGCCCTGTGGCCGCACCTTCGACGACGGGATCAACAGCTTGGCGGTCTCCCACAACCCGTCCGGAACAATCCAGCACCACCAAGCCGCGGGCGCGGCGCAGGGTCGCGGTGTCCGCAGCCGTACGCCTGCCCACACCCCGATGGCAGGGTGCAGAGGACACCGCAAAAAATACGACAGAAGATGTCTAGTTTTGTGGAGACAGTGGGGGCGCCGGTCGGTGCCGTGGTGGCGCGGGCCGGGACGACGGACAGACAAGGACCCTCATGCGTGAGACACCCGACGATCTCCACCGGCTCCAAGCCCTCCTCGACGCCTCGCTCGCCCGCTCCACGGCGCACCTGCGGTCGATCATCAGCAGCGAGCGCACGCTCACCGCCGAGCAGCTCACCGGTGTGCTCACGGGCATGTGCACGCTTGCGCTGTCCACCGTGACGGCAAAGGGCGAGCCGCGGGTCAGCGGCGTGGACGGGCACTTCTTGCACGGCAAATGGCACTTCGGCACCGCGCGCGGCGCCGCCAAGGCCCGGCACCTCGCCGCCCGGCCCGCCGTCAGCGCCGCGCACATGCGCGGGGAGGACCTGGGCGTGTTCACACACGGCACCGCGGAGGCCCTCAACCCCCAGGACGGCGAGCCGGCCGCC
This sequence comes from Streptomyces sp. NPDC014734, assembly GCF_043083325.1. Classification (NCBI taxonomy): domain Bacteria; kingdom Bacillati; phylum Actinomycetota; class Actinomycetes; order Kitasatosporales; family Streptomycetaceae; genus Streptomyces; species Streptomyces sp. NPDC014734. The sequence continues at coordinate 26,841 of NZ_JBIBYN010000043.1, forward strand.
GACTGGCCGGACCTGCTCGCGTACTTCCGGGACTTCTACGGCGACGACGCCTTCGACTGGGACAACGACGTGGTCTTCTACCGACTGCACCCGCAGTGGATGGCCGTGTTCGCCCCCGACCTCGCCAAGCTCGGCGGGAAGGCGGACGAGGCGTGACCCCGCCCGTACCGGACACGCGCATGCCGACCCCACACGCTGCCGGGGCCGGCAAGACGCGCGACACCATCGACGTCGTGGGCGCCCGTACCAACAACCTGCGCGACGTGTCCGTCAGCATCCCCAAAGGCCGGCTCGTCGCCTTTACCGGCGTCAGCGGCAGCGGCAAAACCTCGCTCGCCATCGACACCCTGCACAGCGAGGCCCAACTGCGGTACCTGGAGGGCCTTTCGCCGTTCGTACGCCAGTACATCACCCAGCGCAACCGCCCCAAGGTCGACCGCATCCTCGGCCTCGGCGCCACGCTCGCGGTCGACCAGCGCCGCCTGAACCGCAACCCCCGCTCCACTGTCGCCACCATCACAGGGATCGACGGGCACCTCGGCCTGCTCTACTCGCGCCTCCCGCGGATCGGCCCGGACACGGACCCGGCCGTGGACACCGGCGCCGATCCCCTGACCACCGCGCACTTCGACCGCCACACCCCCGAAGGCAACTGCCCGGACTGCCACGGCGCCGGTGGACGCTGGCAGACCCAGGAAGACCTCGTCATCACCCGCCCGGACCTCCCCCTCTTCGAAGGCGCCTCCCCCTGGTACGCCAAATGGCGGTCCGGAGAGCACATGTTCGTCCCCGCACTCGCCGCCAGACGCGGCGTGGACCTCGGCCGGCCCTGGCAGTCGCTGCCCGCGGCGTTCCGGCACGACGTCCTGCACGGCACCGGCGACGAGGCGGTCGAGGCCACCGTCGACATCCCGAACAAGAATGAGACAGCTCGTATGACCTACACCTCCAGCCAACCGCTGCGCGGCGCGCTTGCCGAGGTGGAACGGGTGTTCGTCAATGCCCGGACGGCCGACGCCAAGCAGCGCTACCTGCCGTACATGCGCAAGCAGCCCTGCGGCACCTGCCACGGCAGCGGATTCGATCGGGTCGCCCGGTCCGTACGTCTCGGCGGCCTGACCTACCCCGATCTGCTGGACGTGGATGTACGCGAGGTCCGCCGCTGGGCCGGGCACGTCGCCGACTCCCTCGACACCCGGCAACGCACCGTCGGCGAGCCCCTGCTGCAGGACCTCGGACGTCGGCTCCGCCTCCTGGACCGGCTCGGCCTGGCCCACCTGCAGCTGTCCCGCAGCGCCGCCACACTGTCCGGTGGCGAGTTGCAGCGCACCCGGCTCGTCGCTCAGCTCGGCACCGAGCTGAGCGACGTCATCTTCGTCCTGGACGAACCCGGCGTCGGGCTGCACCCGGCGGACAAGAAGCACCTTCTCGACATCGCCCTGGAGTTGCGCGAAGCCGGCAACACCGTCCTCCTCGTCGAACACGACCCCGAACTGATCGCCCGCGCCGACTGGATCGTTGATATGGGACCCGGCGCGGGCCGCCTCGGCGGCGAGGTCCTGGTCTCCGGCTCACCCGCCCTGGCCGCCGCCGCCCCCGCCTCGGCCACTGGCCGCTACCTGGCCGGCAACGGGCCGCGGCTGCGCCGCATCCTCCGCCCGGTCAGCGATGACGCCGACTGGGTGGAACTGCACGGCCTGCGCGCCCACAACGCGGCCGCGGAGCTGCTGCGCCTCCCTGCCGGGCGGCTCACCTGCCTGACCGGGGTCAGCGGCAGCGGCAAGAGCAGCGTCCTGGGCGCACTCGCCGCAGGCGCGGCGACCGCCCTCAAAGGCACGGCTGCCGACACCGTGCGCGAGGTGACCGGACTCGACGGATTTGGCTGGGTCGCCGTGGTCGACCAGGAACCTCTCGGGCGCACGCCACGGTCCAACCCGGCCACGTACAGCAAGGCGTTCGACATCGTCCGCAAACTGTTCGCCGCCACCGATACGGCACGCGCGCGCGGCGTCGACGCCTCCTGGTTCAGCTTCAACACCACCGGCGGCCGCTGCGAGACCTGCACCGGCTACGGCCGCAGGCTCGTCGACATGCACTTCCTCCCCGACATGTGGGTGGTGTGCGACACGTGCGACGGCCGACGCTACGGACCCGAGGCCTGCGAGGTCACCTACCGGGGGCTGTCCGTCGACCAGGTGCTGGACCTGACCGTCGCCGAGGCCGGGGAGGTCTTCACCGAACCCCGGCAGCTCGCGGAGACCCTCACTGCGCTCGACCGGGTCGGGCTCGGCTACCTCCGACTCGGCCAGAGCGCCACCGAGCTGTCCGGCGGCGAGGCCCAGCGCCTCAAACTCGCGTCCGCGATCCAGCGCGGCGCGGCGAGCCGCAAGGCTGGCCTCGTCATCCTCGATGAACCCGTCTCGGGCCTGCACCCGTCCGACATCCAGCGGGTCGTCGACGCGCTCGACATGCTGCTCGACTCCGGCAACACCGTCGTCGTGGCCGAACACGACATCCCCGTCGCCGCGTCCGCGGACTGGGTGATCGACCTCGGACCGGGAGCCGGCCCCAACGGAGGCGCAGTGGTCGCGCAGGGCACCCCCGACACCGTCGCCGGCGCGGACACTCCCACCGCGGGATACCTGCGCCGGTACGCGGCCGGCCTGCCACTCCTGGACGCCTCGGAGGACGCACGGCGCTGACGTACGGCGTGCCGGCGCGACCGGCAGGGTCGCATGCGTGGTCCGCGGCGGCAGTCCGCTCGCCCCGGGCCACGCATGGCTTGCACCGGGACCGGGGCAAGCCCGAGCCGCCGCGTATCTCCGTACACGACCACAACTCACAGTCGCCAGACCATGGCCCGCCAACTACCGATCAACGTCACATTGGTCCGGGCCCGCTCGCGTACGACGCGGCAGTCCGGCCGCTGTCCACAGACGGACCGTGGCCCCTGGAGGTATGACCGATCACGAGCAGCAGCAGGCCCCGGGCCGCGGCAAGATCCTGGAGGCCCTCGCGCGGGCGGAGCGGAAGGTCTTCACCCGGCCCGCACCGAAATCCGCGAAGGCTCAGATGAAATTCCTTCTCACGCGGGCGAAGGGGTCGGCCAAGGCCCTGGCGGAGCGCCTGGGCGTCTCACGCCACACGGTGGAGCGCTACTGGGCCGGGACGCTGACGACCCCGCAGAAGCGTCTGAGGGCCGCCCTGGTGGAGGAGACCGAATCCGAGTGGCGACCCCAGGTCAGGGCACAGGCGCGCGCGGCGGCCATCTCCAGGGGCATGATGGTGGAGGTGACGGCGTACTTCGGATTCACCTGCACGGGCAGCTCGGACGACGGCCGCGAGCGCCAGATCACCACGGATCTCTCGCCTACCTACGTGAAGCAGATCCTGGAGTTCCAGGAGGCCGGGGCGACAGAGAAAGATCTCCATCCCATCATTGCGGAGGCCATCACGGAGTCGTGTTTCACGGAATAGGGCACATTCGCATGGGCTGATGGGCTGCGCGCGAATTTCACAGCGGTATCGAAAATAGAAGCCCGGTTCTGACCCGCCCGAATTCAGAGCCTGCTATAAAAGGCGCTGTGGTCGTCACACGCAGCCGTTGACCGGGGCCAGGCCGTCCCAGACAGCGAAGCCAGCCCCGGCGATCAAGGCAGCGCGTGCAGGTCCGCATGCCGGGGTCTGTTCGCGGAGCATGGCGATGAGGTCGTCGCGAGTCACACTGCCATCCGGTGATGGCCGGCGATCGGCCCGGCTCCTGAGCAGCCTATGCGGCGCGGTCGGTGACACCTATCGTGCTTCGGCTCAGTATCGGCGGGCCGCCGTACAGCGCTCTGGCGGCGGCCGAAGATGACCACCCAGGCCAGGACGGTCGAGCTAACCGTGCGCAAAGACCGCATGCGGCGAACCAGCACCTGCCTCCAGCGCGCGGCGCGGAGCCGGTTCTGGAGCACGGAGCCGTCGGGCCGCCGTCTCGTCGGCTCGTTCTCGGGGTGCTGACCTGCACGGTCATTCTTCGATGACATATACCGTCGTCTGTCGGTCTTTGGCGGCAATCGGTCGGGGTCCGATGGCGCGGGACAGGATCAGGCTGCGGCGGGCGCTGCGGCTGTCGCCCAGGCCATCGTTGCTTCCACCTGCTCAAGCAGTCCTGGCGGCCGTGCGATGGGCCGTACCCTGTGGGCTGGTACGGCCTTTGTCATCGGGGGTGGCGGATGGAACGCGGGGAACTGGTCGCGGGTCGTTACGAGTTGATGAAACGGCTCGGGCGTGGCGGGATGGGCGAAGTATGGGCGGGGCGGGACCGGATGTTGCACCGGGACGTGGCGGTCAAGGTGCTGGTCCTGGACACGGCAATACACGCGGATCTGCTGCGCCGGTTCGAACGAGAGGCGGTGGCCGCCGCACAGATCAACCATCCGAACGTGGTTGCCCTGCACGACCGGGGGATCCACGAGGATCTGTGGTTCCTGGTGATGGAGCGGGTCGAGGGCGCCAATCTCGCCGAGCACATCCGCGACGGGGAACCCATGGATCAGACTCGCGCGCTCGGGATCGCACGGGAGATCTGTGCGGCGCTGGTCGCCGCGCATCGGGCCGGGGTCGTCCACTACGACATCAAGCCGCACAACGTGATGATCACCCCCGGTGGTGGGGTCAAGGTCGTCGACTTTGGCATCGCCGGGTTCCTCCAGACGGCCTTCACCCTCGCCGCATCTTCCCAACTCGCCCCTGCGGGCACGCCGCAGTACGGTGCGCCCGAGCAGTTTCTCACCGAACGCGGCGACGCCCGTTCGGATCTGTACGCCCTGGGCGGTGTCCTGTTCGCCCTGCTCACCGGTAGGCCGCCGTTCGTCGGTCACACCAGCTTCGCGATCATGCAACGCAAGCTTTCCGAGGACGCCCCGCGCGTGGACACGCTCCGCCCGGACCTGTCGCCCGCGCTGACGGACCTGGTCGCCGAGCTGCTGGAACGCGAACCCGAGCGGCGCCCCCAGACCGCAGAAGAGGTCCACGAACACCTGAACCGACTCTGGTCTGCCCTCAGCGCTCCCGGCATGTCCGCCGCGACCACCATCACCGCCACGCCTCCGCGGCGCGTGGCCCAACCGCCCACCGAACGGGAGTCCGCTCGCGACGATGCCTTCGAGATCTCCTGGACCGGGCAAGAACCGATCACCGACTACGCGCCCCGATCTTCTTGGCGCAACTCTCTGCTTGTGCTCTTCGTGGTGGGTCTCTTAGCGGTGACAGCGGTCAGCCTCTACTTCCCGTTGACCACCGGTGTCTTCCAGCGGGCAATCGCGAAGGAGGACGGTGACCCCTCGCTGATGGTGGTCCTGGTGTGGTTCTTGGGCCCTGCATGGGCCATCGTGGGCCTCGTCGAGCTGGGGAAGAACGCAACCCGGAGCAGTCGCCACCTGCGTGCGCTCCTAAGAAGTCATCTCATTTGGTGGAGTCGGTAGGCTGTCGGTCATGGTGGGGATCGTTGAGCGGCTGGTGCCGGATGAGTTGTGGGAGTTGTTTCAGCGGGTGGTGCCGGAGGCGCCCTCGCGTCCTCAGGGTGGTGGACGACGTCGGCATGGTGATCGTGAGGTGCTGGCCGCGATCGTGTTCGTGGCCACGTCAGGCTGTACGTGGCAGCAGTTGCCCGCTGCATCGTTCGGGCCGTCGGGGGCGACGGCCCATCGACGCTTCTCCGAGTGGTCGAAGGCCAGGGTGTGGGCCAAGCTCCACCGAGTGGTGCTCGACGAACTCGGTTCCCGCGGCGAGTTGGACTGGTCTCGCTGCGCGATCGACTCGGTGAACATGCGGGCCCTGAATAGGGGGACCTGACGGGTCCGAATCCTGTCGGCCGGGGCAAGTACGGGTCGGAGATCCATTTGATCACCGAGCGGACGGGGCTGCCCCTCTCTGTCGCCATCTCGGGGGCGAACCCGCACGACAGCCAGGCCCTCATCCCCCTCGTGCAGGGGATACCACCGATCCGCTCCCGCCCTGGACCACGACGCCGCAAGCCCGCAAAGCTTCACGCCGACAAGAGCTACGACTACTCCCACCTGCGACGATGGTTACGCGGACGCGGCATCCAGCAGCGCATCGCCCGTAAGGGAATCGAGTCCTCACAGCGACTGGGCCGCCACCGCTGGACCGTCGAACGCACCATGTCCTGGCTTGTCGGCTGCCGTCGACTCCACCGACGCTACGAGCGCAAAGCCGACCACTTCCTCGCCTTCACAAGCATCGCCTGCACCCTCATCTGCTACCGAAGACTCACCAATTGAGATGACTTCTAAGTAGTGTTGCCCGCGGACCACGCACTGGTCCGCAGAGAGCAAGCAGTCCTCGGCGTCGGCGCGACTGGCGCGACAACCGCCACTTCGACCACTACCAGACACACCCCTGCGCCCTGTGCGGCACACCCACACCCATGCGCTCCCACTCCGGAGAACCTGCGCACAAAACCTGCGCTTCCCTGATCATCTGATGTGTTCAAGCGCATCAGGAGGGCTTGAGTGGGAGAGTGGCACGTGGTGTGGGTACCCGATTCAGGGCGGTGGGGATCGCTGCCCGCGGAGGGTGTCCTTGGGGTACAGGACCTGCCAGCGGCCGTGGCAGGGATGGGGCTGGTGCCGGGCGATCCGGTGTACATAGGACCGGACGGCATGGTGGACCGGGAATTCCTCGGGTTCGTAGGGTCAAGAATCTCGGTTCGCGCGGCCCGTAGCTCCGCCCTCGCCGCCGACCTCCCCAGTCCCATCCTTGCGACCTGACCGGCATGCACCGCCACATGGCGATCCGCTGGGTCGCCTATGCCCGGCGTGACTGGGCTGAGTACCTCGCAGCCCGGGCCGTCGATACTCGTCAACCCGGGCGGAATCAGAAGGAGTCTTCATGACAGCATCAAGGCAGATGGACGAAGAAGCGCTGGCTGGAGGCGGCGTCAACCACGTCGTGCGGATCGGCTCGAATGTTCGACGACCGGTAGGACCGTGGACCCACACGGTGCACGCTCTGCTTGATCACCTGAAGGCGGCGGGGTTCGCCGGTGCCCCACGAGTTCACGGCTTCGATACTGAGGGCCGGGAGATCCTCGATTTCCTCCCTGGCGACGTTGCCAACTACCCGCTGCCGGAATACGTGCGATCAGACGCAACCCTGCAGGCCGTGGCGGTGATGCTGCGCGACTACCACGACGCCACCGTCAGCTTCGCTCCCGCGGCGGACGCCAGTTGGTATTTGCCCAGCCGCGAGCCGGTCGAGGTGATCTGCCACGGCGATGTCGCTCCCTACAACTGTGTCTTCCGCGACGGGAGGCCGGTCGCGTTCATCGACTTCGACACGGCCCACCCCGGCCCTCGAATCTGGGACCTCGCCTACGCCGCCTATCGGTTCGTGCCCCTGACCGATCCAGGCAACGCCGACTTCACCCTGCCCGTCGAGGAGCAGGCCCGTCGACTCCGACTCTTCGCAGACGCCTACCGGCTTGATGACATCGGTCGAGCGATACTGGCCGAGACAGCCCGGGACCGCTTGGGACACCTGGTCCGCCACATGCAACAACAAGCCGACGACGGCACTGCCGCGTTCGCCGAGCAGATCGCGGCGGGACATGACTCCCTCTACCGCACCGACGCGGCGCACATCGCCCGCCACGCAGCACTCTTCACGACAGCGTTGAGGCGAAGCCTCCCACAGCTATGAGCCTCGGCCTTCAAGGGGGAATAGTGCATGGTTGGAATAACCCCCTCCCGCCAGTACCGCTACGCACCCAGGGCGTCTGCGACCCTTGCGACAAGGGCTACGAGCCCACCCCCGGCACCTACACCGCTCCCCCGGCCAAGCACCTCCCGGCCGCTTGATGGCTCGTGTGCTGGCCGGGTCGTTCGGTCAGGTGGTGGGGCGGCTGCCGGGGGTGTGGCCGAAGGTACGGCGGAAGACGTCGATGAAGGTGCTGGCGGATGACCAGCCGCAGTGGTGGGCGACCGCAGTGACGAGGGTGCCGTCGGCGAGGAGGATCAGGGCGTGGTGGAGCCTGATCTGGGTGCGCCACTGCGGGTAGGTGAGGCCAAGGTCGTCGCGGAGGCGGCGGGACAGGGTGCGGGCGCCGGCACCGATCTGACGTCCCAGGACGTCGAGGGAACGGTTGTCGGCCGGGTCTGCGCACAGGATGTCGTGCAGTTCACGGAGCAGAGGGTCAGTGGGGGCCGGCAGGTGCAGGGGCCGTTCGGGGGAGATGGTGAGCTGGTCGAGCATGACCGCGCGCAGGCGTAGGCGGGGTGGGCTGTCGTTGTCGGGGTCGCGGGTGTAGGCGACTATGAGCTCGCGCAGGAGGGGGCTGACGGCGAGTACTGCGGGTTTGTCGAGGCCGAGGGGGTTCTCGGTGGCAGGCAGGCCGATGAAGTGGAGGTCGAGCCCGCCGTGGGCCTGGTGCTGGTGGACTGTGCCAGCGGGGATCCAGAGCGCGCGGGTGGCGGGGGCGATCCAGGAGCCGGCGTCGGTGGTCACCGCGATGGTGCCTTTGCTTGCGTAGGCGATCTGGTGGTCGTCGTGACGGTGCGCGTCGATCTCGCCGCCGGACGCAAGGCGCTGGGTCCTGGTCGGCGCAACAGGAGTGTGGCGGATTTTCTGCATCATCTGTCAACCTATCGAAAGCGCGACACATGGTGGTCCTCCCAGCATGGGAGGCATGCAAAGGAATACATCGATCTTGCTGCTGGCCGTGGGACACGCCTGCGTCGACATCTACCAGGGCGCCGTAGCGGCGCTGATCCCGTTCTTCGTGGCCGAACGGGACTACACCTACGCGGTCGCCTCCGGCATCGTGCTGGCCGCGTCCCTGCTGTCGTCGGTGGCCCAGCCGGTGTTCGGCGCGCTCACCGACCGGTGGGCTATGCCGTGGATGCTGCCGGTCAGCACCCTGCTGGGCGGGGTGGGCATCGCGCTCAGCGGACTGAGCGGCTCCTACGGCCTCACCCTGTTCTTCGTCGCCGTCTCCGGCATCGGCGTGGCCGCCTACCACCCGGAGTCCGCCCGCGTGGCCCGGCTGGCCAGCAAAGGCAGTCACAAGGCGATGAGCTGGTTCTCCCTCGGCGGCAACCTCGGCTTCGCGCTCGCCCCGCTCATGGTGTCGGCCGCGATCGGACACGGCTCCCTGCACTGGACACCCGTCCTCGTCCTCCCGGCGCTCGCCGGCACCGCCCTGTGCGTACCCGTCCTGCGGATGCTCGCCCGGCCTCGGACCGGCACGGCCAAAACACAGGAGCCCCGCAGCGCGGACGACGTGGCCTCGTTCGTGAAGCTGTCCATAGCAGTCGTCTTCCGCTCCATCGTCTTCACCGGCCTGAGCACCTTCATCTCCCTCTACGCCCAGCAGCGCATGCACGGCAGCGCCACCGCGGGGACCGTCGCCCTGTTCCTACTGTTTCTGGGCGGCGCCGTCGGCTCTGTCCTGGGCGGATCCCTGGCCAGCCGCTACGACCGCGTCCGCGTCTCCCGCTGGTCCTACCTGCTCTCCATCGCCGCCGTCATCGGAGTGATCTACGCCCCCGGCCCGGCCATATTCCTCTTCGTGGCCCTCACCTCCACTGGCCTGTACGTCCCCTTCTCCCTCCAGGTCACCCTCGGCCAGGACTACCTGCCCTCCCGCATCGGCACCGCCAGCGGCGTCACCCTCGGTCTCACCGTCAGCATCGGCGGCCTCGTCAGCCCCTTGCTGGGACACCTCGCCGACACCACCAACCTCCAGGCCGCCCTCACCCCTCTCATCGCCATGCCCGCCCTGAGCTGGCTCCTCTTCCGCGCCCTGCCCGAACCTACCGCCCCCGGCACCCTGACCATCACACCAACGCCCGCATCCGCACCGCAAGACGCGTAGGCCCACACGGAGAGAGCGCGCGTATGGCCCGCCGGACGGACGAGGACGTACCCGAACATGGAGCCTGCCATCCACCGGGGCGAGCTGATCCAACCGGCATGGAGCGCATAGCGCCTCTGCTGTCGAGAACTGACGGGCGGAGAGGCGGATCAAGGCAGCCGACTTCCCGCGGGAGAAGTCCCTGCGGGCCTTCGACTTCGATGCCAACCCGAACATCGACGCGGCCACCGTCCACACCCTCGCCAGTTGTGAATGGATCAAGAAGAGTCAGCCGCTCTGCCTGATCGGCGACTCCGGCACCGGCAAGTCCCAGATGCTCATCGCTCTGGGCACCGAGGCCGCCATGAAGGGCTACCGGGTCCGCTACACGCTGGCGACGAAGCTGGTCAACGAGCTGGTCGAGGCCGCCGACGAGAAGCAGCTGAACAAGACCATGGCCCGTTACGGCCGCGTCGATCTTCTTTGCATTGACGAGCTCGGCTGTGCGCCACGAGGCGCTGATGGATCTCGCGGGATGAGAGGCCCGCCGCCGGTCCTCGCAGGGACCGGTTGAAGCTGGAGGCAGGCTGAACCCCGGGTTGGGGGTGAGGCCGGAAAGCAGCCTCGACAACGTAGGGGCGGACCGACACCACCAGACGGTTCGTGCCCGCAAGCGAAGACGGAATGGGTGCAAGGAAACTGAACCAGTGGTTGACGTCCCGTGAGTCGTCAGCGGCCTGCCGAACCTGGTGGATGGGCCGCTTTGCAGTGCTGGAGAGTGCTCTATCCGATGGCCTCTCCTCTCCCGCCGCCTTTATCCCATGGGTTTCGGGAGGCCCGGACCAAGACTGCGATGTGCGGTCCGTGGCGATGCTGCCGGGGTATAGCTGGGCACCGAAGCCGTCACAGAGATTCTCAGTGAACGTGGGAAGCGATCTGGCATCGCCCTTCCCGTCCGGCAGCCGGCCGGGCGGCGGGCAGGCGCAATGCCCGCTGATGACGCCAGATCGTGGCGGAGTCGCCGTAGTACTCGGAGGCCGGGAAAGCCGGTCACACGGGAAATGGCGACAGCGTGATAGCAGCAGGATTGCTCTCGGGGAGGAACGTTGTTGAATAACGACGCGCCGTCGACCATGTGGCCGGGCAGTATGACGGCCGCGCGACGGGTACTCGATCATCAGATCAAGCTGCACCGATGGGCAAGGAACGAACCGGATCGCCGGTTCGATGATGTATTCAACTTGATCTGTGACCGGGCCACTTTGGTGGTGGCCTGGGAGCGGGTGTCGGGCAACCGGGGTGCCAGGACAGCAGGTGTGGATGCGGTCACCCGCTTCCACATCGAGGAGCGTCGTGGAGTGATTCCGTTCCTGGAGGAGCTTCGCTCCTCGCTCAAGGATGGGTCTTTCACTGCGTTTCCGGTTAAGTAGGCGGTGATTCCCAAGAAGAACGGCAAGGTCCGTTATCTGGGAATTCCGACTCCGCGGGACCGCGTTGCGCAGATGGCGCTCAAGCTGGTCCTGGAGCCGATTTTCGAGGCTGATTTCTATCCGTCCAGTTACGGGTATCGGCCTGGGCGTCGGGCTCAGGATGCCATCGCCGAGATCCACCGCTTCACCCGCAAGCCGTCGACTTACGACTGGGTCATCGAGGGCGACATCAAGGCTTGCTTCGACAACGTCGACCATCACGTCCTGATGGATCTGGTGGCCGAGCGTATTAAGGACCGCAAGGTCCTGCGGCTGGTCAGCGCGTTTCTGCGGGCCGGAGTTGTCGAGTTGCACGGTGGATTCGCGGAGACCCTCACGGGCACTCCGCAAGGAGGAGTCGCCTCACCATTGCTGGCCAACATCTATCTCTCGGTACTGGACCGGCATTTCTCGCGGATCTGGGACCAGGAGATGACTCCGCCATGGCGTCGGCAGTATCGACGCCGAATGGGGCGGCCGAACTTTCGGCTGGTGCGTTACGCCGACGACTTTGTCGTGCTTGTGCACGGCACCAAGCCCGAGGCCGAAACGCTCAAGGCGGAGATCGGTGAACTGCTGGCCCGCAGGCTGAAGATGACCCTCTCGGTAGAGAAGACCCACATCACCCATATCAACGACGGCTTCGTCTTCCTGGGCTTCCACATCCAGCGAAGGCCCCTCGGCGACGGCCGCCGTGTCGTGCTCACCATCCCGTCCAAGCCTGCCTTGGCATCGGTGATGCATAAGATCAAGAAACTGACGGGGCGAAGTACGACGTCGCTCTCGTTGGAGGAGGTGCTGCAGTCGGTCAACCCGGTTCTTCGGGGCTGGGCTTCCTATTTCCGCTACGGCGCATCGAAGAGAACGTTCTCCTACCTCGGTTGGTACGCGTGGTGGAGACTACTTCTCTGGATTCGCTACAAGCACCCCCGTCTGACCTGGAAACAGTTGCGCCGCCGCTATTACGGGGCGGACCGCATCACCGAGGGCGGAGTGGTCCTCTACAACCCGGCGAAGATGCGGGTCCAGCGATACACGTTTCGTGGAGCGCAGATCAGCACGCCTTACAACATCGACGAGGTCGATCCCGACGGAGCACGTTTCCGCCGGACGAACCATGACGATGTGGCCTTCGTCGGCCAGGTCAGCGAATACCTCGCCTGATCCAGCGGATCACGTGGAGAGCCGGATGCTCGGCCAACGGGCACGTCCGGTTCGGCGGGCGGGGACGGGAAAACCGGTACCGGAAACGGTGCACGGCGTCTCGTCCCCGACCCAACACATGGAACTCGACCGTCACGGCGCCGAGCTGCTGTTTCAGGTGCCGACCGAGCGGGAGGAGAAGAACAGCGTCGCCATCGCCTCCAACGAGTCGTTCGGCGGCTGGACGAAGACCTTCACCGATCCCCGCCCCTGCGCGGCCATCGTCGACCGGCTCACCTTCAACGGCACCATCATCGAGACCGGTACTGACTCCTACCGCCTCGCCTCCACACGAGCCCGAGCCGAAGAACCCGCCAAAGCCAGCTGACACCGGCACTCACGCGATGGCCCGTTGCCCCTCATGAGCAGCGGGCCCCGTCCCCGCGGTGCCCTTTCACGACGACACAGGCTCCGCATCCGTTGCCAGACGTGCATGGAGTTCCACGTCGAAGCGCACACCGTCGTACTCGAGCTTCTGTCGCTGTCGGCCTTCCACCGCGAAGCCGGCAGCGCGAGCCACACCGCATGAGGCGGGATTGTTCACCCGGTGCCCAAGCTCCAGCCGGAAGAGCCCGGCATCGTCGAAGGCCCAACGGGCCACAGCACGACAGGCACGGGAAGCCGTGCCCTGGCCACGAGCCGTTGCCGTCGTCCAGTAGGACACCCAACCAACGGCATGACGCCGATCTACCGAGCCGACACACACCTGACCGAGAACGAGGCCACCGCCATCGACGACGGCGAAAGAGTAGGCGGAATCCGCAGCCCATTGGTCACCACGAGCCGTTATCCACCGCTCAGCAGCCTGGATTGAGCCAACCGGCTCGGCGGACTGACCGCGCATGAGCGGATCCGCGAACGCGGTCATCACCGCCCCGGCATCGTCGGCCGTCCATCTCCGCAACACCAGGTCAGAGAAAGCATCTACACGATCACGCACGCCGCAAGTCTTCCTCAGCAGACATCGCCTGTCAGGTTCGTTTCGCAGTGACCTCGTCAGGGAGCCGGGCGACTGTCAGAAACCTCAGCCAGTCTCCACCACGGTCAGCGCCGTCATTTCCCATCGACATCCAGGCGACGGGAAATCACCAACCGATGTTCCTCCCGGCCGGGACTCGCACTGGCTGCAGTTCGGCCTGCGCACTATGAGACCTGGGCTGCATACCGTGACCATACGGGCCTTCCACAAGGGCACCTCTCTTGGCGAACTGCGCGCCCAGGTCTCCGTACAGCCCGGCGCACCGGCCAGGGATGGCCCGCCGCGCACTGCACCGCTCACCACCCTCGCGTTCGATCCGGGGGAGGTGACCTTGCAGGTCCTCAAAGGTGCGGACGGCGCCTACAGTTTCCAGCTGCTCAGCGAAACCACCTACGCTCCCGAGTTCTTCCGCCTTGTAGCGGGCGGCTCCCACGGTGCGAGGGAGCGGATCTACGACGAGCTTCGGCGTACCGCAGCCGCGGCCGGGCAAGACGGAGGCAGAGACCAGCGCCAGGCCCGTCGGCGGCTGATCAACCTCGGCGTGCAGTTGTGGGCGACGGCAGTGCCTGACGCAGTGCGCCAACAGTTCTGGGAGGAGGTCGGGAACGTCACAGCTTTGACCGTGCTCGGTGAGCACGATGTCGTACCGTGGGAGCTGCTGTATCCCCTGGACGGCCAGCAGGAGGGCGACGGATTCCTCGCCGAATGGCTTCCCATGGTCCGTCGGGTCTTCGGGCAGGACCGAGTACGCGAACTATCCCTGGCTCGCGCTGCGTTTGTGGTGCCGCCTGGCTCGCCTCCCGAAGCGGAGCGTGAAGTGGTCACGCTTCGGACCAGGTTGGGAGAGGCTGTGACCGACGGCGGGATCCTGACCCATCGCGCCGCCGTCAGCGACCTCATCGACGAGGGGCTCAACGGACTGCTGCACTTTGCCTGCCACAACTCTTTCACGAGTGCTGGCTCTCACGTCACGATGGCGGATGGCCCATTCGATCCGATCGATCTCGCCTACGCCACCCAGTCTGGAGCCCTGCGTACTACCCACCCGCTGGTGTTCTTCAACGCCTGTCGCAGTGCCGGGCAGATCAACTGGTTTTCCACCAGCCTGGGCTGGGCGCCGCAGTTCCTGCGGGCTGGCGCAGGGGCATTCATCGGCACCTTGTGGCCGGTACGGTCCGATTCCGCGCTGCTCTTTGCCGACACCTTCTACGAGCATCTGGTCACTGAGGGCCAGAGTCTGGGGCAGGCGTCCCTGAACGCACGGAGGGCGATCCGCGATCAAAGTGGGGATCCCACCTGGCTGGTGTACGCCGTATACGGCAGTCCCGCAGCCTGCGCCGCCATCCCTTAGAAATCATCTCAATTGGTGAGTCTTCGGTAGCAGATGAGGGTGCAGGCGATGCTTGTGAAGGCGAGGAAGTGGTCGGCTTTGCGCTCGTAGCGTCGGTG
>NZ_JBIBYN010000044.1:0-26917 GCF_043083325.1 Streptomyces sp. NPDC014734
GAGGATGTGGGGCGGGATGTGGCTGTGGTGGGGTCGTTGCGGCGTGGTGAGGGTGGGCTGGAGCGGTTCTGGCTGTCGTTGGGCGAGGCCTGGACCCGTGGCGTCGACGTCGACTGGGACGCCGTCTACGCGGGAACGGGTGCCCGACGCGTCGGCCTGCCCACCTACGCCTTCCAGCACCAGCACCTGTGGCCGCGGGCGGCCGAGCCCGACGCCGGTCACGAACCGTTGCCGTCCGACGCCGTCGACGCCCGGTTCTGGGAAGCCGTCGAACGCGAGGACCTGGAATCGCTCGCCGGAACACTGGAGTTCGGGAGCGACGAGGAACTCTCCTCGCTGAACGCCCTGTTGCCCGCGCTCTCCTCCTGGCGCAAGCAGGCGCGCGAGCGGTCCGCACTGGACGGCTGGCGCTACCGCGTGACCTGGAAGCAACTGACCGAGAGCCGGTCCGTGCGTCTGTCCGGCACCTGGCTGCTCGTCGTCCCGGAGTCCGCGCTCGTCGACGACTGGGCGCTCGGCGCGGTGCGCACACTGACGGAGCACGGTGCCGACGTGCGACAGCTCACGTTGACCTCCGTGGAACTGGACCGGGAATCGATCACCCGCAGGGTGCGCGAGGAAGTGGACGGTGCCACGCCGGTCGCCGGAGTCCTCTCGCTGCTGGCCTTCGACGAGCAGACGGCCCCGGGCACCGACAACGTCACCGCCGGACTCACCGGTTCCGCCGCGCTGATCCAGGCGCTGGGCGACGCCGGGGTCGACGTGCCGCTGTGGTGCGCCACCCGCGGCGCCGTCTCCGTCGGCCGCTCCGACCGGACGGACAACCCGGCGCAGGCACTCGCCTGGGGCCTGGGCCGCACCGCCGCCCTGGAGTACCCGGAACGCTGGGGCGGTCTTGTCGACCTGCCGCGGGCGGCCGACGAACGGGCACTGGCCCGGCTGGTCACGGTCCTGGCCGGGGCCGAGGAGGAGGACCAGGTCGCGATCCGCGCCGCGGGCGTCCTCGCCCGCCGGCTGAGTCGCGCACCGCTGGCCGACGCCCCGCCCGTGCGGGAGTGGCGGCCGTCGGGGACGACGCTGGTGACCGGGGGCACGGGTGCGCTGGGTGCGCAGGTGGCGCGTTGGCTGGCCCGGAACGGTGCCGAGCACCTGTTGCTCACCAGCCGTCGGGGCCCGGACGCTCCCGGCGCCGCCGAACTGCGCGAGGAACTGACCGGACTGGGCGCCGAGGTGACCGTCGCCGCCTGTGACGTGGCCGACCGCAAGGCCGTCGAGTCGCTGCTCGACGCCGTCCCGGCCGACCGGCCGCTCACCGCCGTCGTGCACACCGCCGGTGTCCTCGACGACGGCGTACTCGACGCTTTGACACCGCGGCGGTTCGCGACGGTGCTCGGCCCCAAGGCCGACGCCGCCCGCCACCTGCACGAACTCACCCGGCACCTCGACCTGTCCGCGTTCGTCCTGTTCTCCGGCATTGCGGGCACACTCGGCGACGCCGGACAGGGCAACTACGCGGCTGCCAACGCCTATCTGGACGCGCTGGCCGAGCAGCGCCGGGCCGACGGACTTCCGGCGACCTCGGTGGCCTGGGGCCGCTGGGGCGACACCGGCCTCGCCGCCGGCGGCGCCATCGGCGAACGGCTCGACCGGGGCGGCGTGCCCGCCATGGCACCCGACTCGGCCATCCGGGCGCTCCAGCAGGCCCTGGACCACACCGACACCGTCGTGGCCGTCGCCGACATCCAGTGGGAACGCTTCGTCCACGGCTACACCGCGGTGCGGCCCAGCCCGTTCATCGCCGACCTGCCCGAGGTCAGGCGGATGACGGACAGCGGCCCGGCAGGGGGCGGCGACAGCGGTGCCGTCGCGGACCCGGCGTCCGTGCTGCGGCAGAAGCTGGCGGGAATGTCCCTGGCCGAGCAGAACCTCACCGTCCTGGAACTGGTGCGCACCAACGCCGCCGCCGCGCTCGGGCACTCCTCCACCGAAGAGGTCGGCGCGGGCCGGGCGTTCAAGGAACTGGGCTTCGACTCGCTCATCGCACTCGAAATGCGCAACAGGCTCGGCGCGGCCACCGGCAGGAAGCTTCCGGCCACGCTGGTCTTCGACTATCCGACCCCGGCCGTCCTCGCCGAGTTCCTGCGGGCCGAGATCACGCAGGACGGCGGCGCGGCGGCCGCACCGGGCATCGCGGAGCTGGAGAAGCTCGAATCCGCGCTCTCGGTGCTCGACCCGGCCGCCGAGGACAACGAGACCCGGGCGGACATCGCCGCCCGGCTCCAGGCCCTGACGGCCAGGTGGGAGGCGCCGGGCACACGCACGGCGGAGGCCACCGGCGACACAGTGACGGAAAAGCTGCAAGAGGCAACGCCCGATGAGGTCTTCGACTTCATCGAGAAAGAACTCGGAATCTAGGGATCCAGTGCTGTGACCGGCGTATTTGCCCGACGGGGCGAACACCGCCGGGAGGGGTACCGGGGTCCGCGGGCGCAAGGTTTGTGACGAGAAGCATGGGTGAGATTCCAATGGCGGATCAGGACAAGATCCTCGACTACCTCAAGCGGGTAACTGCTGATCTGCACCAGACGCGGCAGCGTCTGCGCGAGGTCGAGTCGCAGGAGCCTGAGCCGATCGCGATCGTCGGCATGAGCTGCCGCTTCCCCGGAGGCGTCAGGTCGCCGGAGGATCTGTGGGAGCTGGTGGCCTCGGGCGGCGACGCCATCGCGGACTTCCCCACGGACCGCGGCTGGGACGTGGAGTCGCTCTTCGACGCCGACCCCGACCAACAGGGCACCAGCTACACCGACAAGGGCGGATTCCTCGACGGTGCAGGTGAGTTCGACGCCGCGTTCTTCGGGATCTCGCCGCGCGAGACCCTGGGCATGGACCCCCAGCAGCGGCTGTTGCTGGAGACCGCCTGGGAGACGTTCGAGCGGGCCGGGATCGACCCCGCCACGCTGCGCGGCAGCAAGGCCGGGGTGTTCATCGGCACCAACGGCCAGGACTACCCGGAGCTGATGCACCGGCTGCCGCAGGGCGTCGAGCAGTACCTGCTGACCGGCAACGCGGCGAGCGTCATCTCGGGCCGCATCTCCTACACCTTCGGCCTGGAGGGCCCGGCGCTCACCGTCGACACGGCGTGCTCCTCGTCGCTGGTGGCCCTGCATCTCGCCGTCCAGGCGCTGCGCAACGACGAATGCACCATGGCACTCACCGGCGGTGTCACCGTGATGAACAGCCCGCGGGCGTTCATCAACTTCAGCCGCCAGCGGGGCCTGGCCCCCGACGGGCGCTGCAAGGCGTTCGCCGACGGGGCCGACGGCACCGGCTGGGGCGAGGGTGTCGGCATGCTCCTCGTGGAGCGGCTGTCCGACGCGCGGAAGAACGGTCACCCGGTCCTGGCGATCGTCCGCGGCTCGGCGATCAACCAGGACGGCGCCAGCAACGGGCTCACCGCGCCCAACGGGCCGTCCCAGCAGCGGGTCATCCGCCAGGCCCTCACCGACGCCCGGCTCACCCCCGCCCAGGTGGACGCCGTCGAGGCGCACGGCACCGGCACCAGCCTCGGCGACCCGATCGAGGCGCAGGCACTGCTCGCCACCTACGGCCAGAACCGCCCCGAGGGCAGGCCGCTGTGGCTGGGCTCGGTGAAGTCGAACTTCGGCCACACCCAGGCCGCCGCCGGTGTCGCCGGGATCATCAAGATGGTCAAGGCCATCGAGCACGGCGTGATCCCCAAGACGCTCCACGTCGACGCGCCCTCGCGGGACGTCGACTGGGAGGCGGGCGCCGTCGAGCTGCTGGCCGAGGCCGTCGACTGGCCGGAGACCGGTCAGCCGCGCCGCGCCGGAATCTCGTCCTTCGGTGTGTCCGGCACCAACGCCCACACCGTCATCGAGCAGGCCCCCGCCGAGGACCGGGCCGCCGCGGAGAACTCCCCGGCGCGCTGGTCCGGGCTCGGCGGACTGATACCTCTGCTGGTCTCAGGGCAGAGCGCGCAGGCGCTCCGCGCCCAGGCCGAGCGGCTCGCCGCCCACCTCGACGCCACCCCAGCACCGAACCTCACCGACCTCGGTCACTCGCTGGCCACCACCCGGGCCTCCCTCGACCACCGTGCCGTCCTCCTCACCACCGACGGCGGGAACAGGGACGAACTGGGGGACCTGCTGACCGCGCTGGCCACCGGGGGCACCTCCGCCGACCTGGTCCGCGGCCAGGTCGGCGAGGGCAAGACGGCGTTCCTGTTCGCCGGGCAGGGCAGCCAGCGGGCCGGCATGGGCCGTGAGCTGTACGCGGCCGTCCCGGCCTTCGCCGAGGCGCTCGACGCGGTCTGCGCGGAACTGGACCCGTACCTCGAACAGCCGCTGCGCGACGTCATGTTCGACGCCGACTCCACCCTGCTGGACCGGACCGGCTACACCCAGCCCGCGCTCTTCGCCATCGAGGTCGCGCTGTTCCGGCTGCTGGAGGGCTGGGGCGTCCGGCCCGACTTCGTCGTCGGCCACTCCATCGGTGAGCTTGCCGCCGCCCACGTCTCGGGTGTCTTCTCCCTCGCGGACGCGGCGAAGCTGGTGGCGGCCCGGGGCCGCCTGATGGAAGAGCTGCCGTCCGGTGGGGCGATGGTGGCGGTGCAGGCGTCGGAGGACGAGGTGGCGCCGCTGCTGACCGAGGGCGTCAGCATCGCGGCGCTCAACGGCCCGCGGTCCGTCGTCGTCGCGGGCGACGAGGAAGCCGCCCTCGCGATCGCCGCCAGGTTCGAGGAACAGGGCCGCAAGACCAAGCGGCTGACGGTCAGTCACGCCTTCCACTCGTCCCGCATGGACGGCATGCTCGACGCCTTCCGGGACATCGCCCAGGGCATCGACCACCGACCGCCGGTCATCCCGATCATCTCCAACCTCACCGGTTCCTCCGTCTCCGCCACCGAGATCTGCACCCCCGACCACTGGGTGCGGCACGTACGCGAGGCGGTCCGCTTCCACGACGGGATCGCCCGCCTCCAGGAGTTCGGCGTCTCCACCTACGTGGAACTCGGCCCCGGCGGTGTCCTCACCGCCATGGCGCAGGACTGCGTCACCTCCGAAACCGCGGCCTTCGTGCCGCTGCTGCGTGCCGACCGCCCCGAGGCCAGGGCCCTGACCACCGCCCTGGCACAGGCCCACACGCACGGCGTCGACATCGACTGGACCGCCGTCTTCGCCGGCTCCGGCGGCCGTCGCGTGGAACTGCCCACCTACGCCTTCCAGCGCGAGCTGTACTGGCCCGAGCCCGCCGGCCCGTGGACCGGTGACGTCACCGCCGCCGGACTCGGCTCCGCCGACCACCCGCTGCTCGGCGCCGCCGTCTCCCTCGCCGACGCCGCCGGATTCCTGTTCACCGGGCGGCTCTCGCTCGCCACCCATCCCTGGCTCGCCGACCACGGCGTGATGGACACGGTGCTGCTGCCCGGCACCGCCTTCGTGGAACTCGCCGTCCGGGCCGGTGACCACGCGGGCTGCGACGTCCTCGAAGAGCTCACCCTCGAAGCGCCGCTGGTGCTGCCCCCGCAGGGCGGTGTGCAGCTCCAGGTGACCGTGGGCGCCCCCGACGGCTCCGGCCGCCGCTCGCTGACCCTGCACTCCCGCCCGGAGGAGTCCGCCGACGGCACCGGCTGGGGCGAGGGCGAATGGACCCGGCACGCCACCGGAGTCCTCACCACCGGCGCCGCCGTCCCCGCCGCCGACCTCGCCGCCTGGCCCCCCGCCGGCGCCACCGAGGTCCCCGTCGACGGCCTCTACGACTGGCTCGCCGAAACCGGCTTCGCCTACGGCCCGGTCTTCCAGGGACTCAGGGCCGCCTGGCAGCACGGCGACGACGTCTACGCCGAGGTCCGCCTCCCGGAGAGCGCCCACGAGGAGGCCGGCCTGTTCGGCCTGCATCCGGCGCTCCTGGACGCGGCCCTGCACGGCGTCGGCATCGGCTCGCTGCTGGAACCCACCGAACACGGACGGCTGCCGTTCTCCTGGAGCGGGGTGGCGCTGCACGCCATCGGCGCCACCGCGTTGCGCGTGCGCCTGTCACCCGCCGGGCAGGACACCGTCTCCGTCCTGGTGACCGACGAGAGCGGCGTGCCGGTCGCCTCCGTCGACGCGCTGCTGCTGCGCCCCGTCTCCCCCGAACAGGTGCACGCCGCCCGCTCCACCTTCCACGACTCCCTGTTCCGCGTCGAGTGGACCCCGGCGCCGGTCCCGGCCGCCACCACCGTCGCCGCCGGACAGTGGGCACTGCTGGGCGACACGCCGGCACCCGAACTGACCGCCGCACTGCCCACCGCCGCCACCTACCCCGGCCTCCCCGCGCTCGCCGAGGCCGTCGCCGCCGGCACCCCCCTTCCGCAAGCCGTCGTGGTGCCGTTCCTCGGCCCCGGCACGGACACCGAGGACCCGTCCGAGCCCACCGCCGCCGTACGGGCCGCGCTGCACCGCACCCTCGCGCTGGCTCAGGACTGGCTCGCCGACGCCCGGTTCACCGGCTCCCGGCTGGTCGTCACCACCCGCAACGCCGTCGCCACCACCGCCACCGCGGACGTCGACGACCTCGCGCACGCGCCACTGTGGGGCCTGCTGCGCTCCGCACAGACCGAGAACCCCGACCGCTTCGTCCTGCTGGACGTGGACGGCCGCGACGAGTCGTACCGGGCCCTGCCCACCGCCCTCGCCTCCGACGAACCCCAACTCGCCGTCCGCGCCGGATCCGTGGTCGTCCCGCGACTCGCCCGCGTCGCCGCCGACCCCGCACACACCGCCCCCGTCCTCGACCCCCGGGGCACCGCCCTGGTCACCGGCGCCACCGGCACCCTGGGCGGCCTGGTCGCCCGCCACCTGGTCGCCGAGCACGGGATACGGAACCTGCTGCTCCTCAGCCGCCGCGGCACCGCCGCCCGGGGCGCCGACGGACTCGTCGCCGAACTCCGCGAACTCGGCGCCGAGGTCACCCTCGCCGCCTGCGACGTGGCCGACCGGGAGGCGCTGGCCGCCGTCCTCGCCACCGTCCCGGCGGAGCATCCGCTGACCGCCGTGGTGCACACCGCCGGCGTACTGGACGACGGCGTGTTCGACTCGCTCACCCCCGAGCGCATCGACCGGGTACTGCCGCCGAAGACCGACGGCGCGCTCCACCTGCACGAGCTGACCCGCGAGCTGGACCTCGCCGCGTTCGTGCTGTTCTCCGCCGCCGCAGGCACCCTCGGCGGCCCCGGCCAGGCCAACTACGCCGCCGCCAACGCCTTCCTGGACGCCCTCGCCCAGCACCGCCGCGCCCGGGGACTGCCCGCCACCGCCCTCGCCTGGGGCCTGTGGGCCGAGCGCAGCGGCATGACCGGGGACCTCGACGACACCGACATCCGCCGCATCACCAGCGCCGGGGTCGCCGCTCTCTCCTCCGAGGACGGCCTGACCCTGCTGGACACCGCGCTGGCCGTGGGCGACCCCGCCCTCGTACCCATGCACCTCGACCTGGCGCCGCTGCGCCGGGCCACCGAGGCGAGCCAGGTGCCCGCGATCCTGCGCGGCCTGGTGCGCCTGCCCGGCCGCAGGGTCGTCGAGACGGGCGGCGCCGCCCCCGTCGGCGGGCTCGCCGAGCGCCTGCTCGGCCTGCCCGTGCCCGAACGCGATCAGTTCCTGCTGGAACTCGTCCGCACCCAGGTCGCCGCCGTGCTCGGCTACGCCGGGCCCGAGGCCGTCGACGCGAGCCGCGCCTTCAAGGAACTGGGCTTCGACTCGCTCACCGCCGTCGAACTGCGCAACCGCATCGGCGCCGTGACCTCCGTCCGGCTCCCGGCCACCCTCGTCTTCGACTACCCGACCCCCACCGCCCTCGCCGGCTTCCTGCGTACCGAGATCCTCGGGGACGACGCCGACAACGCGGCCCCCGCGACGGTCACCGCCCTCGCCGACGACGAACCGATCGCCATCGTCGGCATGAGCTGCCGCTACCCGGGCGGGGTCACCAGCCCCGAGGAGCTGTGGCAGTTCGTCCTCGGCGCGGGCGACGCCATCTCCGGATTCCCGACCGACCGCGGCTGGCAACTCGACGGACTCCAGAGCGACGACCGGGGCGCCGCGGGCACCAGCGCCACCATCGAGGGCGGATTCCTCTACGACGCGGGCGACTTCGACCCGGACTTCTTCGGGATCAACCCGCGCGAGGCCCTGGCCATGGACCCGCACCAGCGGCTGCTGCTGGAAACCTCCTGGGAGGTCTTCGAACGCGCCGGAATCGACCCGGCCTCGGTACGCGGCAGCCGGACCGGTGTGTTCGCGGGCGTCATGTACCACGACTACCTGTCCCGGCTGACCGCGCTGCCCGAGGGCCTGGAGGGCTACCTGGGCACTGGTACCGCGGGCAGCGTCGCCTCCGGCCGCATCGCCTACACCTTCGGGCTGGAGGGCCCGGCGGTCACCATCGACACGGCGTGCTCGTCGTCGCTGGTGGCGCTGCACCTCGCGGCGCAGGCGCTGCGCAACGGCGAGTGCACGATGGCGCTGGCCGGTGGTGTGACCGTGATGGCCACCCCGGACACCTTCATCGACTTCAGCCGCCAGGGCGGCCTCTCCACCAGCGGCCGTTGCAAGTCCTTCGCCGCGTCGGCGGACGGCACGGGCTGGTCCGAGGGCGCGGGCATGCTCCTCGTGGAACGCCTCAGCGACGCCCGGAGGAACGGTCACCCCGTCCTCGCCGTGGTGCGCGGCACGGCGGTGAACCAGGACGGCGCGAGCAACGGCCTGACCGCCCCGAACGGCCCCTCCCAGCAGCGCGTCATCCGGCAGGCGCTGGCCAACGCGGGCGTCTCCGCCGCCGAGGTCGACGCCGTGGAGGCGCACGGCACGGGGACGACGCTGGGCGACCCGATCGAGGCGCAGGCGCTGCTGGCCACCTACGGCAGGGAGAAGTCCGGGGACCTGCCCCTGCTGCTGGGCTCCATCAAGTCGAACCTCGGCCACACCCAGGCCGCCGCAGGTGTGGCGGGCATCATCAAGATGGTCATGGCGATGCGCCACGGTGTGCTGCCGCAGACCCTGCACGTGGACGAGCCGTCGCCGCACGTCGACTGGGAGGCGGGCGCGGTCTCGCTGCTGACCGAGTCGGTGGCCTGGCCGGAGACCGGCCACCCGCGCCGTGCCGGGATCTCGTCCTTCGGTGTGTCCGGTACCAACGCGCACACCATCATCGAGCAGGCTCCGGAGCCGGAGGCCGTCGCGGAAGTTGCCCCGGACGGGCCGTCGCGCGAGACCGGTGTGCTGCCGTGGGCGCTGTCCGGCAGGAGCGCGGAGGCACTGCGTGCCCAGGCCGGGCGGCTGCTCGCGCACGTCGAGCACTTCCCCGGACAGCGGCCCCTCGACCTCGGCCACTCGCTGGCGACCACCCGGACCGCCCTCGACCACCGTGCGGTGGTCGTCGGCCGGGACCGCGACGCTCTGGTCGCGGGCCTGGAGGCACTGGCACGCGGCGAGTCCGCCTCGAACCTGGTCGAAGGCCCGGTCGCCGAGGGAAGCTCGGCGTTCCTGTTCACGGGGCAGGGGAGTCAGCGTCCGGGCATGGGGCGTGAACTGTACGAGGCCCTCCCCGCGTTCGCCACGGCCCTGGACGCGGTCTGCGACGAGCTCGACCAGCACCTGGAACAGCCGCTGAAGCCGGTGCTGTTCGGTGACGACGCCGACACACTGAACCGGACGGGGTTCACCCAGCCCGCGTTGTTCGCGGTCGAGGTGGCGTTGTTCCGGCTGCTCGAAGGCTGGGGCCTGCGTCCCGACTTCCTCTCCGGGCACTCGATCGGTGAGCTGGCCGCCGCCCATGTGGCCGGTGTGCTGTCCCTCCCCGATGCGGCGCGACTGGTGGCGGCCCGGGGCCGGTTGATGGAGGAACTGCCCGCCGGTGGGGCGATGATCGCGGTGCAGGCGTCGGAGGACGAGGTGGCGCCGCTGCTGACCGGGGGTGTCAGCATCGCCGCGCTGAACGGTCCGCGGTCCGTCGTGATCGCTGGTGATGAGGACGCGGCTCTCGCGATCGCGGCAGGTTTCGAGGCGCGTGGGCGCAAGACGAAGCGGCTGACGGTCTCGCACGCGTTCCACTCGCCCCGCATGGACGGGATGCTCGACGCCTTCCGTCAGGTGGCGGAGACACTGACCTACGAGGCGCCGCGCATTCCGATCGTCTCGAACCTGACCGGTGACCTGGTCTCCGCCGAGGAGATCACCGACCCCGGCTTCTGGGTGCGGCACGTCCGCGAGGCCGTCCGCTTCCTCGACGGCGTCCGCGCCCTGGAGGCGCAGGGCGTCACGACCTTCGTCGAGCTGGGCCCCGACGGCGTACTGACCGCGATGGCGCAGGACTGCGTCACCGGGGACGACGCGTCGTTCGCCGCGGCGCTGCGTGCCGGCCGCCCCGAGCCGGAGGCGCTGGTCGCCGCCGTCGCCCGGGCCCACACCCGCGGTGCGGCGGTGGACTGGGACGCGTTCTTCGCCGGGACCGGCGCCGCGCACGTCGAACTGCCGACGTACGCCTTCCAGCGGAAGCGGTACTGGCTGCGGTCGCCCGCGGGCGCCGTGGGCGACGTGGAGTCGGCGGGCCTGGGCCGCGCCGACCACCCGCTGCTCGGCGCGGCCGTCCCGCTGGCCGACTCCGACGGATTCCTGTTCACCGGACGGCTGTCGCTGGAGACCCACCCATGGTTGGCCGACCACGCCGTCATGGGCACCGTGCTGCTGCCCGGCACCGCGTTCGTGGAACTCGCCGTCCGGGCGGGCGACCAGGTCGGCTGCGACCGGCTGGACGAACTGACCATCGAGGCGCCGCTGATCCTCCCCGAGCACGGCGCCCTCCAGCTCCAGATCATGGTCGGTGCCCCCCTCGACGCGGGTCACCGCACGGTCGAGCTGTACTCGCGGGCGCGGGACGCCGCCGTCGAGGAGCCATGGACCCGGCACGCCACCGGCGTACTCACCACCGGTGCCCCGCAGCCGTCGTTCGACCTCGCCGCATGGCCGCCGCCCGGCGCCGAGGCCGCCGCCGTCGAGGGCCTCTACGAGCACCTGGCCCAGGGCGGTTTCGCCTACGGACCCGTCTTCCAGGGGCTGAAGGCCGCCTGGCTGCGCGGCGACGAGGTGTTCGCCGAGGTCGAACTCCCCGAGGACCGGCGGTCCGAGGCCGCCGCGTTCGGGCTCCACCCGGCGCTGCTGGACGCCGCACTGCACGCCACCTTCGCCCGGAAGGGCGGCGACGAACAGGGAAGGCTGCCGTTCTCCTGGAACGGTGTGTCGCTCCACGCGGTCGGCGCGGGCACCCTGCGGGTCCACCTGAGCCCGGTGGGCGCCGACGGGGTGTCCCTGGAACTGGCGGACGCCACCGGCGCGCCGGTGGCCGTCGTGGAACACCTGGCGCTGCGACCGGTCGCGGCCGGTTCGCTCGGCGGGCGCACCGCCGCCCACCACGAATCGCTGTTCCGGCTCGACTGGGCGACCGTGCCGACGCCCGCCGCGTCCACGGACTCCGTGTCGTGGGCGGTGCTGGACGGCGACGGGTCCGCCGCACCGGTGGCGGGAGCGACCGTCCACGCCGACGTGGACGCCCTCGCCGCGGCCGTCGAGAACGGCGCCGAGGCACCCGCGTTCGTCCTGGCGCACCTCCCCGCACGGCCCGTCGCCGACGACGAGGTGACCGAGGCCGTCCACACCGCCGTGCGGGACGCGCTCGTGCTGGTGCAGCGGTGGCTGGCGGACGACCGTTTCGCCGACTCCCGTCTCGTCCTGGTCACCCGGGGCGCGGTCGCCACCCAGAGCGACGCCGGGGTGCACGACCTCGCGCACGCCCCGGTGTGGGGACTCGTGCGTTCGGCTCAGTCGGAGAACCCGGACCGGCTGGTGCTGGCCGACCTCGACGACGGCACCACCGACGACGACCTGGCCGCCGCCCTCGCCTCCGGCGAACCGCAGTTCGCGCTGCGCCGCGGCACCGTGCACGCCCCCCGGCTGGCACGCGTCGCCTCCGCCGGAGCCATGGTCCCGCCGGCCGACGAACCCGCCTGGCGGCTGGACATCCTGGACAAGGGCACGCTGGAGAACCTGACCCTGCTGCCGACCCCGGAGGCCACCGCCCCGCTGGAGCCCGGACAGGTACGGGTCGCGGTCCGCGCGGCGGGCGTGAACTTCCGCGACGTGCTCAACGCCCTGGGCATGTACCCCGGTGACGCCGGGCTGATGGGCAGCGAGGGCGCCGGTGTGGTCCTGGAGACCGGACCCGGCGTCACCGACCTCGCCCCCGGCGACCGCGTCATGGGCATGCTGCCCGGCGGCTTCGGACCCCTGGTGGTCGTCGACCGCCGCATGATCGCCCCGATGCCGGGCGGCTGGACGTTCGCCGAGGCGGCGTCCGTGCCGATCGTCTTCATGACCGCGTACTACGCCCTGCGCGACCTGGCCGACCTGCGGGGCGGCGAATCGCTCCTGGTCCACGCCGCCGCCGGCGGTGTCGGCATGGCGGCCGTGCAACTCGCCCGGCACTGGGGCGTGGACGTCTTCGCCACCGCCAGCCCCGGCAAGTGGGGAACCCTGCGCTCGCTGGGCCTCGCCGACGACCGCATCGCCTCCTCCCGCGACCTCGCCTTCGAGGAGAAGTTCCGCGAGGCCAGCGACGGCCGCGGCGTCGATGTCGTCCTCGACTCGCTGGCACGCGAGTTCGTGGACGCCTCGCTGCGGCTGCTGCCGCGCGGCGGCCGGTTCGTCGAGATGGGCAAGACCGACGTCCGGCTGCCGGAAGAGGTCGCCGCCGCCTGCCCGGGCGTCACCTACCAGGCGTTCGACCTGACCGAGGCCGGTCTCGACCGCATCCAGGAGATGCTCCGCGAACTCCTGGAGCTGTTCGACCGCGGCGCCCTGACCACACCGCCGATCACCGCGTGGGACGTCCGGCAGGCCCCGGACGCCTTCCGCTACCTCAGCCAGGCCCGGCACATCGGCAAGGTGGTACTGACCGTGCCCGCCGCCTGGAACCCGGACGGCACCGTCCTGATCACCGGCGGCACCGGCACCCTCGGCGGCCTGGTCGCCCGGCACGCCGTCACCGAGCGCGGCGCCCGGCACCTGCTGCTCACCAGCCGCCGCGGCGAACGCGCCGCGGGCGCCGCCGAACTCGCCGCCGAACTGCGCGAGCTGGGCGCCGAGGTGACCGTCGCCGCCTGCGACGCCGCCGACCGGGAGGCGCTGGCCGCCGTCCTCGCCGCCGTCCCGGCCGAGCACCCGCTCACCGCGGTCGTGCACACCGCCGGTGTGCTGGACGACGGCGTCGTCGGCTCGCTGACCCCGGAGAGGCTGGCGAAGGTACTGCGCCCGAAGGTGGACGCCGCCGTCAACCTGCACGAACTGACCAGCGACCAGGACCTCGCCGACTTCGTGCTGTTCTCCTCCGCCGCCGGAACCTTCGGCGGCGCGGGCCAGGCCAACTACGCCGCCGCCAACTCCTTCCTGGATGCCCTGGCCCGGCACCGGCACACCCGGGGCCTCGCCGCCACCTCGCTGGCCTGGGGCCTGTGGGCCGAGGCCAGCGGCATGACCGGCGAACTCGACGTGACCGACAAGTCGCGGATGAGCCGGTCCGGCGTGCTCGGACTGTCCTCGGACGAGGGCCTTGCCCTGTTCGACGCCGCCCACCGGGTGGGCGAGGCGCTCCTGGTACCCATGCAGCTCGATCTGGCGCCGCTGGCCGGCGCCCCCGTCGGCATGGTGCCCGCCCTGCTGCG
Organism: Streptomyces sp. NPDC014734; assembly: GCF_043083325.1. NCBI lineage: Bacteria > Bacillati > Actinomycetota > Actinomycetes > Kitasatosporales > Streptomycetaceae > Streptomyces > Streptomyces sp. NPDC014734. The sequence goes on from NZ_JBIBYN010000044.1 coordinate 13,772, forward strand.
CGGCCTCGTGCGCGGCGGCACCACCCGGCGCACCGCCGAGACGGGCACCGGCACCGACGCCGCCTCGCTGCTGGAGCGGCTGGTCCGGCTGCCCGAGGCGGAGCGCGACGCGGCCCTGCTGGAACTTGTGCGCACCCAGGTGGCCGTCGTCCTCGGCCACGACTCGCCCGACGCGGTCGAGGCGAGCCGGGCGTTCAAGGACCTCGGCTTCGACTCGCTGACCGCCGTCGAGTTCCGCAACCGGCTCGGCGCCGCCGCCGGGCTGCGCCTCCCGGCCACCCTGGTCTTCGACTACCCGTCGCCGACCGCCCTGGCCGGCTACCTCCGCGACGAACTGCTCGGCTCCGCGGCGGCTGCCGCCCAGCCGGAGCGCACCGGCACGGGCGGCGGCACCGACGCCGACGACGACCCGATCGCGATCGTCGCGATGAGCTGCCGCTTCCCCGGCGACGTCCGCACCCCCGAGGACCTGTGGGAGCTGCTCGCCGAGGGCCGTGACGGCATGTCCCACCTGCCGACGGAACGCGGCTGGGACACCGACGGGCTCTACGACCCCGACCCCGACCGGCCCGGCACCTCCTACGCCCGCGAAGGCGGCTTCTTCTACGACGCCCACCACTTCGACCCGGAGTTCTTCGGGATCAACCCGCGCGAGGCGCTGGCCATGGACCCGCAGCAGCGGCTGCTGCTGGAAACGAGCTGGGAGGCGTTCGAACGGGCCGGAATCGACCCGGTGGGGCTGCGCGGCGGACAGGTCGGCGTGTTCGTGGGCCAGATGCACAACGACTACGTGTCGCGGCTCCGGACATTCCCCGAGGGCGTCGAGGGGTACCTCGGTACCGGCGGCTCCAGCTCCATCGCGTCCGGCCGGGTGTCGTACACCTTCGGATTCGAGGGCCCTGCGGTCACCGTCGACACCGCCTGTTCCTCGTCGCTGGTGGCGCTGCACCTCGCGGCGCAGGCACTGCGCAACGGCGAGTGCACCCTGGCGCTGGCCGGCGGCGTCACCATCATCACCACACCCACCGTGTTCACCGAGTTCAGCCGCCAGCGCGGTCTCGCCGCGAACGGCCGGTGCAAGCCGTTCGCCGCCGCCGCCGACGGCACGGCCTGGGGCGAGGGCGTCGGCATGCTGCTCGTCGAGCGCCTCTCGGACGCCCGCAGGAACGGGCACGAGGTGCTGGCCGTCGTGCGCGGCACGGCGGTCAACCAGGACGGTGCGAGCAACGGCCTGACCGCGCCGAACGGCCCCTCCCAGCAGCGCGTCATCCGGCAGGCCCTCGCCAACGCCGGACTGTCGGCGTCCGAGGTCGACGCGGTCGAGGCGCACGGCACGGGCACCACCCTGGGCGACCCCATCGAGGCACAGGCGCTGCTCGCCACCTACGGGCAGGACCGCCCCGACGACCAGCCGCTCTACCTCGGTTCCATCAAGTCCAACTTCGGCCACACCCAGGCCGCCGCCGGAGTCGCGGGCGTCATCAAGATGGTGCTGGCGATGCGGCACGGCCTGCTGCCGCGGTCCCTGCACGTCGACGCGCCCTCCCCGCACGTCGACTGGGAGGCGGGCGCCGTCGAACTGCTGGCCGAGTCCCGGCCGTGGCCCCGCACCGGACGGACCCGCCGGGCCGGTGTGTCCTCCTTCGGCATGAGCGGCACCAACGCCCACGCCATCATCGAGCAGGCCCCGGCCGACGACACCGCCGCCGACGAACCGGCGACCCGGGAACCCGGCGTACTGCCGTGGGTGATCTCCGCGAAGGACCCCGAGGCGCTGCGCGCCCAGGGCGCACGCCTGCTGGCCCATGTACGGGGCGCCGGGCGCCCGGCCGCCGTCGCCGACATCGGCAACGCACTGGTCACCGGCCGCTCCTCCTTCGAGCACCGCGCCGTCGTCGTGGCCCGGGAACGGGACGGTTTCCTGGCAGGCCTGGAAGCACTCGCCGAGGGGCGCCCCGCCGCGACCCTGGTCCAGGGACACGTCACCGACGGCAGGACGGCGTTCCTGTTCACCGGCCAGGGCAGCCAGCGGCTCGGCATGGGCCGCGAACTCTACGAGGCGTTCCCCGTCTTCGCCCGGGCCCTGGACGCGGTCTGCGCCCACCTGGACGGACACCTGGAACGGCCGCTGAAGGACGTGCTGTTCGGCGACGACGCCGAGGAACTGAACCGGACCGGATTCACCCAGCCCGCGCTGTTCGCCGTCGAGGTCGCGCTGTACCGGCTCACCGAGTCCTGGGGACTGAGGGCCGACGTCCTGTCCGGGCACTCCATCGGCGAGCTCGCCGCCGCCCACGCGGCGGGTGTGCTGTCCCTGGCGGACGCCGCCAAGCTGGTGGCGGCCCGCGGACGGCTCATGCAGGAACTCCCCGCGGGCGGCGCCATGATCGCCCTCCAGGCGTCCGAGGACGAGGTGACGCCGCTGACCGGCAAGCGGGTCGGCATCGCCGCGGTCAACGGCCCGACGTCCGTGGTGATCGCGGGCGACGAGGACGCGGCACTGGAGATCGCCGAAACCCTCGCGGCGCGGGGCCGCAAGACCAAGCGGCTCACCGTCAGCCACGCCTTCCACTCGCCGCACATGGACGGCATGCTGGACGCCTTCCGCCAGATCGCCGAGGGCCTGAGCTACGCGGCGCCCCGGATCCCGGTCGTCTCCGGCCTCACCGGCGCCGTGGTCCCCGCCGAGGAGATCGCCACCGCCGACTTCTGGGTGCGGCACGTCCGTGAGGCTGTCCGTTTCCTCGACGCGGCCCGGACCCTGGAGGCGCAGGGCGTCACCACGTTCGTGGAGCTGGGCCCGGACGGGGTGCTCACCGCCATGGCACAGGACTGCGTCACCGGCGACGGGCTGTCCTTCGTCGCCGCCCTGCGCTCCGGCCGCCCCGAGCCCGAGACCTTCGTGACCGCGCTCGGCGGCGCCCACGTCCGGGGCGCGACCCCGGACTGGGCGGCCCTGTTCGCCGGAACGGGCGCCCGGCGCGCGGAGCTGCCGACCTACGCCTTCCAGCGCCGGCCGTTCTGGCTGTCGAACGGTCCGGACGGCGGCGACGCCTCCTCGATCGGCCTGCACGCCGCCGACCACCCGCTGCTCGGCGCGGCCCTGGAACTTCCCGACTCCGACGGCGTCGCCTTCACCGGGCGGCTCTCCCTCGCCACCCACCCCTGGCTCGCCGACCACGCCGTGATGGGCACGGTCCTGCTGCCGGGCACCGCCTTCGTGGAGCTGGCGCTCCGCGCCGGCGAGCACGTCGGCTGCGACCGGCTGGACGAACTCACCCTGGAAGCACCGCTGATCCTGCCCGAGCGGGGCGGTGTGCAGCTGCGGCTGTCGCTCGCCGCCGACGAGGCAGGCCGCCGGGCGCTGACGCTGCACTCCCGCGCGGAGAACGCCCCGGCCGACGAGCCGTGGCTGCGGCACGCCACCGGCGCACTGACCGCGGGCGACACCGCGGAGCCCACGTTCGACCTGGGCCAGTGGCCGCCGACGGACGCGGAACGCATCGCGACCGACGGCCTGTACGAGGGCCTCGCCGACTCCGGCTTCGGCTACGGTCCGGTCTTCCAGGGGCTCACGGCCGCCTGGAGGCGCGGCGACGAGGTGTTCGCCGAGGTGCGGCTGCCCGACGAGGCGGTGTCCGACGCGAAGACCTTCGGACTGCACCCCGCCCTGCTGGACGCGGCACTTCACGCCCTGGGGCTCGCCGCCGCCGGGAGCGGCGGAGGGGGCAGGCTGCCGTTCTCCTGGACCGGAGTCTCGCTGCACGCCGTCGGCGCCTCCGCGCTGCGGATCCGGCTGACCACGGCGGACAACGGCACGGTGGCCCTGGAACTCGCCGACGCGGCAGGCTCCCCGGTGGCCTCGGTGGAGGGTCTCGCGCTGCGCACGGTGGCGCCGGAGCAGCTCGGCACCGGTACCGGAGGCGGCCCGAAGGACGCGCTGTTCCGGGTCGAGTGGACGCCCGTCGCGACGCGCGGCGGTGCCGTGGCGGCCGACCGGTGGGCGGCCGTGGGCACCGACGTGCTCGGGCTCACCGCCCACCCGGACCTGACCGCGCTGGCCGCCGCGACGGAAGCGGGCGGGACGCCACCGGAGTACGTGCTCGTGGTGCCCGGCCCGCTCGGCGGCGACGACGTGGCCGCCGAGACGCACACGGTCTCGGCGGGACTGCTGGACGTGGTGCGGGGCTGGCAGGCCGACGAGCGGTTCGGCGACGCCAGACTGGTCGTACTGACCTCCCGCTCGGTGATCGCCGCCGACGGCGACTCGATGGCGCACCCGGCCGGTGCCGCGGCGCTCGGCCTGGCACGGACCGCCCAGCAGGAGAACCCGGACCGCATCGTCCTGGTGGACACCGACGGCCGGGGCGACCCGCGCACGGCGCTCGCCGCGGCGCTGGCCGCGGACGAGCCCCAGGTGGCCGTCCGTGACGGTGTGGTCCTGGCACCGCGGCTGGCCCGTACGACGGCCGGAACGGAGACCGCGGCCCCGGACACCGATGCCACCGCCCCGGACACCGGGGGCACGACGCTGATCACCGGAGCGAGCGGCATGCTGGGCGGTCTGCTGGCCCGGCACCTGGTCGCCGAGCACGGGGTGCGCCACCTGCTGCTGGTCGGCCGCCGGGGCCAGGACGCCCCCGGCGCCGCCGCCCTCGGCACCGAACTCGCCGCCGCGGGCGCGACCGTGACGTGGGCGGCCTGCGACGTCGCCGACCGGGAGGCGCTGGCCGCCGTGCTGGACGCGATCCCCGCCGACCACCCGCTGACCGGCATCGTGCACACCGCCGGTGTGCTGGACGACGGGGTGATCGGCTCCCTCACACCGGACCGACTCGCCCGGGTGTTCCGCCCCAAGGTCGACGCGGCCTGGAACCTGCACGAACTGACCCGGGACCGTGACCTCTCCACGTTCGTCCTGTTCTCCTCCGCCGCCGGTGTGTTCGGCGGCGCGGGCCAGGGCAACTACGCCGCCGCCAACTCCTTCCTGGACGCGCTGGCCCAGCACCGCCGGGACAACGGCCTGGCCGCCACCTCCCTCGCCTGGGGCCTGTGGTCCGAGGGCGGCATGGGCGGTGCGCTGGACGAGGCGGAGACCGCCCGGATCCGGCGCGGCGGCATCGTCGCGCTCACCGCCGAACAGGGCCTGCGACTGTTCGACGCCGCCGTCCGGACCGGCGAACCGGTACTGGTCCCGATGCCGCTGGACCTCGCCGCGCTGCGCGCCCTGGCGGGCGGCGGCATGCTGCCGCCGCTCTTCCGCGGCCTGGTCCGGGTGCCGGTGCGCCGCGCCACCGAGTCCGCCGCCGCGGCGGCGGCCGGAGCCGACGCGCTGCTGCGGCGACTGGCCGGGCTCACCGTCCCCGAGCGGGACGAGGCACTGGCGGAACTCGTCTGCGCGCAAGTGGCGGTCGTGCTCGGCTACCCCGGGCCCGAAGCGGTCGACCCGGCACGCTCGTTCAGCGAGGTGGGCTTCGACTCGCTCACCGCGGTCGAACTGCGCAACCGCCTCGGCGCGGCCACCGGCGTACGGCTCCCGGCCACGCTGATCTTCGACTACCCGACGGTCAACGCACTTGTCCAGTTCCTGCGCGACGAACTCGTGCCGGACGGCGCGGGCACGGTCACCCCGTTGCTCGCCGAACTGGACCGGCTGGAGGCGTCACTCGTGGGAGCCGCCCCGGACGACGAGGGCCGTACCAGGATCACCGCACGACTCCAGGCCCTGCTGGCCAGGTGGAGCGACGACCGAGGGCCGGAGGACGGCGCCGACGTCACCGACGAGATCGAATCGGCGACCGACGACGACCTCTTCGAATTCATCGGCAAGGAATTCGGGATCTCGTGACTGTGACCGCGACCGTGACCGGCATGAGCGCCCCGACCGCGCGGCGGAGCCGCCCGTCGGACGAACCGGATTCCTCGAAGGGGAACGCACGAAATGAATGAGGAAAAGCTCCGTTACTTTCTCAAGCGGGTGACGGCCGACCTGCACGAGACCCGCCGCCGCCTCCAGGAGGTGGAGTCGGGGAACCAGGAGCCGATCGCGATCGTCGGCATGAGCTGCCGCTACCCGGGCGGCATCGAGTCGCCCGAGGACCTGTGGCGACTGGTGTCCGGGGGCGGGGACGGAATCTCCGAGTTCCCCACCGACCGCGGCTGGGACATCGAGCGGCTCTTCAACGACGACCCGGACGACGCGGGCACCAGCTACGTCCGCGAGGGCGGGTTCCTGCACGACGCCAACTACTTCGATCCGGCGTTCTTCGGAATCAGCCCGCGCGAGGCGCTGGCCATGGACCCGCAGCAGCGGCTGCTGCTGGAGACCTCCTGGGAGGCGTTCGAACGCGCCGGGATCGACGCGACGACCGTGCGCGGCAGCCGCACCGGCGTGTTCGCCGGTGTGATGTACCACGACTACGCCTCCCGGCTGCGTGCCGTGCCGCCCGGCGTCGAGGGCTACCTCGGCACCGGAGGCTCCAGCTCCATCGCCTCGGGCCGGGTCGCGTACACCTTCGGGCTGGAGGGCCCGGCGGTCACCGTCGACACCGCCTGCTCGTCGTCGCTGGTGACCCTGCACATGGCCATGCAGGCGCTGCGCAACGGCGAGTGCGCCCTGGCGCTGGCCGGCGGCGTCACCGTGATGTCCACCCCGGGCACGTTCACCGAGTTCAGCCGCCAGCGCGGGCTGTCCTTCGACGGCCGTTGCAAGTCCTTCGCAGCCGCCGCCGACGGCACCGGCTGGTCCGAGGGCGCCGGCATGCTCCTCGTGGAGCGGCTGTCCGACGCCCGCAGGAACGGCCACCGGGTACTTGCCGTCGTGCGGGGCTCGGCCGTCAACCAGGACGGCGCGAGCAACGGCCTGACCGCCCCCAACGGACCGTCCCAGCAGCGCGTCATCCGCCAGGCCCTGGCCGGTGCCCGGCTGACGTCCGACCAGATCGACGTCGTCGAGGCGCACGGCACCGGGACGAAACTGGGCGACCCGATCGAGGCGCAGGCGCTGCTCGCCACCTACGGCAAGGAACGCCCCGCCGACCGTCCGCTGTTCCTCGGCTCCATCAAGTCGAACATCGGCCACACCCAGGCCGCCGCCGGTGTCGCGGCCATCATCAAGATGGTCAAGGCCATCGAGCACGGCACACTGCCCAAGTCCCTGCACATCGACCGGCCCAGCCCGCACATCGACTGGGAGGCGGGCGCCGTCTCGCTGCTGACCGAGGCGGTGGAGTGGCCGGAGACCGGCCGCCCGCGCCGGGCCGCCGTCTCCTCCTTCGGGATCAGCGGCACCAACGCCCACCTGATCATCGAGCAGGCCCCGGAGCCGGACGAGGCAGCGGACGAGGACGCCCCCGAGGACGCGGACACGCGACCCGCGGAGCGCCGGACCCTGTCGCTGCTGCCCTGGGTCCTCTCCGCCAGGGGCGAGGACGCCCTGCGGGCCCAGGCCGCCCGGCTGCACGCCCACGTCACCGCCCGCCCCGAACTGGACGCGCTCTCCGTCGGCCACTCGTTGGCCACCACCCGAAGCGCTCTGGAGAACCGGGCGGCCGTGGTCGCCGGTGACCGGGGCGACTTCCTGGACCGGCTCGCCGCGCTGGCCGCGGGCGAGCCCGCCACCGGACTGGTCCTGGGCACCGAGGGCCGCGGCAAGGTGGCGTTCCTGTTCACCGGCCAGGGCAGCCAGCGGCTCGGCATGGGCCGCGAACTGTACGACACCCACCCCGCGTTCGCGCGGGCCCTGGACGCCGTCTGCGCCGAACTGGATCCCCGTCTGGAACGGCCGCTGAAGGACGTGCTGTTCGGCGACGACGCCGGGGAACTGAACCGGACCGGATTCACCCAGCCCGCGCTGTTCGCCGTCGAGGTCGCGCTGTACCGCCTCATCGAGTCCTGGGGCCTGAAGCCCGACCTGCTGGCCGGCCATTCCATCGGCGAGATCGCCGCCGCCCACGTCGCCGGGGTGTTCTCCCTCGCCGACGCCGCCCTGCTGGTGGCCGCACGCGGCAGGCTGATGCAGCGGCTCCCCGCCGGTGGCGCGATGATCGCGGTGGAGGCGTCGGAGGAGGAGGTGCTGCCGCTGCTGACCGAGGGCGTGGGCATCGCGGCCCTCAACGGTCCGTCGTCCGTGGTCATCGCGGGTGACGAGGAAGCGGCGGTCGCGATCGCCGACGCCTTCGAGGAGCGGGGCCGCAGGACGAAGCGGCTCACCGTCAGCCACGCCTTCCACTCGCCCCGCATGACCCCGATGCTCGACGCCTTCCGCAAGGTCGCCGAGCGGCTGACGTACGCACCCCCGCAGACCCCCGTCGTCTCCGGCCTCACCGGTGCCGTCGCACCCGCGGCCGAGATCGCCACCGCCGACTACTGGGTGCGGCACGTCCGTGAGGCCGTCCGTTTCCTCGACGCGGCCCGGACCCTGGAGGCGCAGGGCGTCACCACGTTCGTGGAGCTGGGCCCGGACGGGGTGCTCACCGCCATGGCACAGGACTGCGTCACCGGCGACGGGCTGTCCTTCGTCGCCGCCCTGCGCTCCGGCCGCCCCGAGCCCGAAGCCCTGACCACCGCCCTCGCCACCCTGCACGTCGGCGGCGTCGCCCCGGACTGGGAGCTCTACTACGCCGGTACCGGCGCGGAGCGCGTCGAACTGCCCACCTACGCCTTCCAGCGCGAGCACTACTGGCTGGACGCCGGAACCGCCTACGGCACCGTCGGCTCGGCCGGTCTCGGCCCGGCCGACCACCCGCTGCTCGGCGCCGCCGTGTCACTTGCCGACGCCGACGGCTTCCTGTTCACCGGGCGGCTCTCGCTCGCCACCCATCCCTGGCTCGCCGAACACTTCGTGATGGGCTCCGTACTGCTGCCCGGTACCGCCTTCGTGGAACTCGCCGTGCGGGCCGGTGGCCGGGTCGATTGCGAAACCGTCGACGAACTCACCCTGGAATCCCCGCTGATCCTGCCCGAACAGGGCGCGGTGGACCTCCAGATCACCGTCGGCGCCCCGGACGCCGACGGCTGCCGCCCGGTGGCCTTCCACTCCCGCGCCGAGGACGCCGCGGACCACGAACCATGGCTGCGGCACGCCACCGGCGCCCTGCGGGCGGGCGAGGACCGGCCGGCCGCGTTCGACCTGAGCGACTGGCCCCCGCAGGGTGCCGAACCCGTCGAGACCTCGGGCCTGTACGAGGGCCTGGCCCGGGCCGGATTCGACTACGGCCCGTCCTTCCGGGGTCTGCGGGCCGCCTGGCGCCGGAACGGCGAGGTCTTCGCCGAGGTCGCGCTGGCGGAAGGCGCCGAACCGGACGCCGGGCTGTTCGACCTGCACCCGGCGCTGCTGGACGCGGTGCTCCACGGCATCGGGCTGAGCGACCTCGTCGAGAACACCGGTCAGGGCCAACTTCCCTTCTCCTGGAACGGGGTGGCCATTCACTCGGTCGGCGCCGACGCCGTGCGGGTGCGGCTCTCCGCCGCCGGGAACGGCACGGTGGCCCTGCAACTCGCCGATGTCACGGGCGCCCCGGTGGCCTCCGTGGCACGGCTCGCGCTGCGCTCGGTCGCGCCGGAACACCTGGGCACCGGCGGCACGGGTGGAGTTGTCAAGGACGCGCTGTTCCGCGTCGACTGGACGGACGTCCCGACCCCGCCGGCCGACACCACCGGTGCCACCCGGTGGGCGTCGCTCGGCACGGACGTCCCGGGTCCGGACGCCACCGGCGTCGCGGTCGACGCCCACCCGGACCTGACAACGCTCGCCGAGTCCGGTGACATCCCGGAGTACGTCGTCGTCACACCGGCCGCCGACGGCGCCGAGGGCCTCGTCACCGCCGCCCACCGGGTCGCCGAGGACACCCTGACACTCATCCAGCAATGGCTCGCCGACGCCAGGTTCGAGGCGTCCCGACTCGTGGTGCTGACCTCGGGCGCGGTGGCGGCCGGGGCGGGCGAGCCGGTCACCGATCCGGCCGGGGCCACGGCGCGCGGCCTCGTGCGTTCCGCACAGTCGGAGAACCCCGGCCGCCTGGTCCTCGTCGACATCGACGACCACCCCGACTCGCTGCGCGCGCTGCCCGCCGCACTCGAATGCGGCGAGCAGGAGATCGCGATCCGTGCGGGCGTGACGAAGGCCCCGCGGCTCGGCCGGGCCGCCGTCGGCGCCGAGGACACCGTCATCGACCCCGAGGGTACGGTGCTGGTCACGGGTGCGAGCGGCACCTTGGGCGGTCTGTTCGCCCGGCATCTGGTGGTCGAGCGCGGTGCGCGTCGGCTGGTGCTGGTGAGCCGGCGTGGTGCCGAGGCGCCAGGAACTTCCGAACTCGCCGCAGAACTCGGCGAGTTGGGTGCCGAGGTGGTGTGGGCGGCCTGCGACGCGGCTGATCGCGAGTCGCTGGCGGGGGTGCTCGCCGGGATTCCGGCGGAGCACCCGTTGACCGCGGTCGTGCACGTCGCGGGTGTGCTGGACGACGGCGTGATCGGGTCGCTCACACCGGAGCGTCTGTCGCGGGTGCTGCGTCCGAAGGTGGACGCGGCGTGGAACCTGCACGAGCTGACCGAGGGCCTCGACCTGTCGGCGTTCGTGCTGTTCTCCTCGGCGGCCGGTGTCTTCGGTGGTGCGGGGCAGGCCAACTACGCGGCGGCCAACGCCTTCCTGGACGCCCTCGCCCAGCACCGCAGGGCCCGGGGGCTCGCCGGATCCTCACTGGCCTGGGGCCTGTGGGCGGAGCCCGGTGGCATGGCCGGTGAACTGGACGAGGCCGAGACCGCCCGGCTGCGGCGCGGCGGCATCGTCGCGCTCGCGGCCGAGCAGGGCCTGGAACTCTTCGACGCCGCCACCCGCACCGACGAGGCGCTGCTGGTGCCGATGCCGCTGGACCTGGCGGCACTGCGCGCCCAGGCGAGCGTCGGCATGCTGCCTCCGCTCTTCCGCGGCCTGGTCCGGGTACCTCCGAGGCGCGCGGCCCAGGGAACGGCCACCGCACCGTCCGGCACGCTCGGCCGACAACTCGCCGGTGCCTCCGAGGCGGACGCGGACCGCATCGTCCAGGACCTGGTCCGTGTCCACGTCGCCGCCGTCCTCGGCTACACCGGGCCGGAGGAGGTCGATCCGCAACGCGCCTTCAGCGAGGTCGGTTTCGACTCGCTCACCGCGGTCGAACTGCGCAACCGCCTCGGCGCGGCCACCGGCGCACGGCTCCCCGCCACACTGATCTTCGACTACCCGACCCCCGCCGCGCTCGCGCGACACCTGCGCGACGAGGCACGGGGCGGCCGGGACGAGGCCGCCGCACAGATCGCCGCGACCTCCGTGGGCGACGACGAGCCCATCGCCATCGTCGCGATGAGCTGCCGCTACCCCGGCGGGGTGCGCACCCCCGAGGACCTGTGGACGCTCGTCACCGAGGGCCGCGACGCCATCTCCGACATGCCCACCGACCGCGGCTGGGACATCGAGGGGCTGTACGACGACGACCCGGACGCACAGGGCACCAGCTATGCCCGCAACGGCGGGTTCCTGCACGACGCCCACCACTTCGACCCGGTCTTCTTCGGCATCTCGCCGCGCGAGGCGCTGGCCATGGACCCGCAGCAACGGCTGCTGCTGGAGACCACCTGGGAGGCGTTCGAGCGGGCCGGCATCGACCCGGCGAACGCGCGCGGCAGCCGGACCGGCGTCTACACCGGCGTCATGTACAACGACTACGGCACCCTGCTGCACCGGGCGCCCGACGGTCTCGAAGGCTATATGGGCACCGCCAGCTCCGGCAGTGTCGCCTCGGGCCGGGTCTCGTACACCTTCGGCCTGGAGGGCCCGGCGGTCACCGTCGACACCGCCTGTTCGTCGTCGCTGGTGACCCTGCACATGGCGGTGCAGGCGCTGCGCTCCGGAGAGTGCGAACTCGCCCTGGCGGGCGGGGTGACCGTGATGGCCACCCCCGGCACCTTCGTGGCCTTCAGCAAGCAGCGCGGCCTGGCCACCGACGGCCGCTGCAAGCCCTTCGCGGCAGCAGCCGACGGCACCGCCTGGGGCGAGGGTGTCGGCATGCTCCTCGTGGAGCGGCTGTCAGACGCGCGGAAGAACGGCCACCCGGTGCTGGCGATCGTCCGTGGCTCGGCCGTCAACCAGGACGGCGCCAGCAACGGCCTGACGGCGCCGAACGGTCCGTCGCAGCAGCGGGTCATCCGCCAGGCGCTCGTCAACGCCCGCCTCACCACCGCCGATGTGGACATGGTCGAGGCGCACGGCACGGGGACGACGCTCGGCGACCCGATCGAGGCGCAGGCGCTGCTGGCCACCTACGGCCAGGAACGGCCGGAGGACAACCCGCTCCGACTGGGTTCGGTGAAGTCGAACTTCGGCCACACCCAGGCCGCCGCCGGTGTCGCGGGCATCATCAAGACGGTCAAGGCCATCGAGCACGGCGTCATGCCCAGGACGCTGCACGTCGACGAGCCCTCGCCGCACGTGGACTGGTCCGCGGGCGCGGTCTCGTTGCTGACCGAGCCGGTGGAGTGGCCGGAGACCGGCCGCCCCCGCCGGGCCGCCGTGTCCTCCTTCGGCATCAGCGGCACCAACGCCCACACCATCATCGAGCAGGCCCCGGCCGAGGAGCCCGCCCCCGCCGAGAAGCCGGTGGCGGCTCCCGGCGTGCTGCCCTGGGTCCTCTCCGGCAGGAGCCCTGCCGCGCTGCGCGACCAGGCCGCGAAACTTGCCGCCGTGCTGGAGGCCGATGCGGACCTCCGCCCGGCCGACATCGGCCACTCGCTGGCCACCACCCGCGCGGTGCACGACGAGCGCGCACTGCTGGTGGCGGCGGACCGGGACGGAGGTGTCCGCGCCCTGACCGCTCTTGCCACCGGTCAGGACCACCCCCACCTGGCACAGGGCAGCGGCACGGCCGGCAGAACCGCCTTCGTGTTCCCGGGTCAGGGGTCGCAGTGGGTGGGGATGGCGGTGGGGTTGTTGGATGCTTCGCCGGTGTTCGCGGCGCGTATGGGGGAGTGTGGGGTTGCTCTGGCGGAGTTCACCGACTGGTCGTTGGTGGACGTTCTGCGCGGGGTGGAGGGTGCGCCGTCGCTGGAGCGGGTGGATGTGGTGCAGCCGGTGTTGTTCTCGGTGATGGTGTCGTTGGCGGAGTTGTGGCGTTCGGT
>NZ_JBIBYN010000045.1:0-23496 GCF_043083325.1 Streptomyces sp. NPDC014734
CACCCCCGCAACTACCTCGCCTTCCTCGGCCTCGCCGCCGCCCTCTGCTGCTACAAACGACTCGCCCGACTCACCACATAGGACACGGTCTAAGAAGGCCCAGGAGGGCGACGCGGGCGCAGCTCAGCTGGCGCAGACGTTCGCGTCGCTGGCGGTCGCGGCCCGGATGGGACGCATGGACTGGCGCATGCGAATGCTCGGTGACCAGCTCGAAGACTTGTGGAAGGCGGTAGGCAGTCTTCGCCGCAAGCTGCGCGCAGCCGGCCCGGTCCTGTCATCGGGCACGGCTGCCCTTCATGTCTACGGGCCGGGGACAGCTCGACCAGCGTTTTCACCGGCCCGTCCGCACACAGCACCGCGTCGGTGAGCTCGAAGAGCGCATCCGCGCGAGTGTAGAGGCATTCGTAGAACTCGACCCGAAAGCGGGACAGCACGTCCAACGCCTCGCCTGCGAGCGCCTCGGCATACAGACTCATACACAGCGGCCGTTCTCTCGTACTTCGTGACTCGACATCTCGAAGCGTGCAGAACGGCCGCCCCCGCTGTCCCGAAAAGAACCGCAGATCAACAGGTCGGGTGACCTGCGACGTTAAACGCCAAGCTCAGACCGGGGCATCTCCAATACGCGTCCCGCGAGTTCACCAGCCTGTGCTCGCAACTCGGCGTCACCTGCTCGAGGAGCGCCGTCGGGAGCAGCGTGGACACGCGGCCTGCGAAAGGTTCCACGCGCTATGTGGCACCAATAGCCTTCATGCCTCGGCTATTCCTCATCAAGCCCACGCCGACGGCGAACATCACACAGGAGACGAGCCCCGACATAACGTCATTGGGGTTGCGGAGGACTACGGTCCAGGCGTAGGGGCGTAGATCGCCTCCGTAACCGACCAGAGTCACCAGGACAAGCCAGCCGACGCACACCACCCCTGCGCCTATCGGCCCAAGCAACGCTCGCGATGCCAGCATCAGTCCCGTGAGGAAGAGGACGTTGCGTCCGGCTGCCTGTGCTGTTGGAGCATGGACAAGCAGCTTGCCGAGGGCAGCGCCAACTTGTGCTAGACCCCCCGCAACCACGATGGCGACCTGGTCATACGCGACCGTTCGGCGGACCCCTGTCAGCTCGGCCGCGACCAAAGCGTTTTCCACGCAGTACAGGATGCTCAGACATACCGGTACAGGAACGAAGAGCATGAGTTTGACCGTGGCTGAACCGATCGGCGTGAAAGCTGGCACGGCGGCCTGCCGCTCCCCTGCCAGCACAGCCCCGAGAAAGAACACCAAAAGGCCAGCTCCTACGAGCCACCACCGTCTCGTGCTGAACCAGAGGCTCATGACACGCTTTTCGCAGGTTCAGGGGTGGGCGAGCATGACTTCAGCGCCGCGATGGTGGCATGGAACCACTTAACCTGGGCATCTGCGGGGAGATCGAGTGCCTCGGCCGCAGCACGGACCCGCTTTGCATCCATCGCAGATGCCGCCTTCTCCTCGTCGATACCCGCGACGAGGAGCAGCCAGGCTCGGATTTCCTCATCGCTGCCCGTATAGCCGTCGTCGTGCGCAAAGCAGTCCGGCAAGTCGGGCATCGCGCTCCATGCGATGGCGCCACGCAGGGCTGCATCGTCCTGGTCCGGATGCGGATCAAATCGCCAGGTGGTAGGTGAGACAGCCGAGTCCCTGGATACGAGCGCCAACGTACGCGGACGGTTCAGTCCGGAAGCCTCCAGTCGCGTCAGTACATCGGTGGCAGTCCGGTGAACACGCGGAATATCGGCGGCGTACTCACGCGGTACACAGATCTCTGGTCGGGACTGCTTGCAGACAGTCGCCCCTGTTCGGGGTGTTGTCGGCGCGCCCGGCCCCCAGTCGGCCACCAGCAGATAAGCCGTTAGCAAGCCGGCCACAGCGCAGCACACTGCTGAGACTCCACGCAGCGCTCTTCTACCGGCGCCCGATACCAGTAGCACAAGACCGATTGCTAGCGACGCACTGAACAGCACGGGCGCGGCGAACGCTGTTGTCTCAACGGAGTCCGTGACCGTCGAGGACGTGATCTGCATGCCCGGCAAGTGCCGGATCCACATGACGTTGGACGACGCCGGAACGGTCATCCATAGGTACACGCCAAGGAGCATCAGCGGCGCGCCGATGACCCGAGGCGTCACGCTGCCCACGCCGAAGCCAAGAACCGCATATGACAGCACTACCAAAGCGCCCGACATCAAGGGCAGCATTCCTGCGCCGTCCGGGAGCGTCCCCAGATCCACAGAGGCGGCCAGGAGACCGACTCCCATGGCCGCGACGGCAAGAACCAGCACGGGGACCATGGCATCCATAGCGATCCGCACCCGTCCTCGCACCGGAGCGAGGCCCCATACCTGGGATCGCCGTAGCCGCCCGGCTTCCCATGCCGCACACGCGGAGCACACCGCCGCTACTGCGAACACCGGGAATGCCGCCGCCTCAGCGACAGCCGTACCGAACCCCGGCTCAGCAAAGCGCGCCCATTCGACGACCAAGAACCATGTGGCCGGAAGCAGCAGCAGAGCTGCCCACTTGGACGAGGAGACCCGAAGAGCAGTCACGAATCGCACAGGGATCCACTCTCTGTCAACGCGTGGTAGGCGGCCTCAGCGACACGACCGGGCGCGGTTCCATGCGGAGCCATGCCAAGGAACTCCGTGATAGAGCCGCAGAACTCGACCTTCCCGTCCAGCAGGACCGCAACCGAGTCATAGGCAGATTCGAGATCAGCTACATCGTGCGTGGACAGCACCACATCGACATGGCCCCTCAGCTGTTCCAAGACATCGTGGAAAACTCTGCGCTGGCGTGGGTCCATGCCCGCTGTTGGCTCGTCCAGTAGAAGAACCTCCGCATCGTGCACCAGTGATTGCGCCACTCCTACACGGCGGAGCTGTCCGCCTGACAGTTCGGATACCTTCCGGCCAGCGTGTTTTCCAAGTTCCACGCGATGTAGTGCGTTTTCAGCCTTCTCCCATGCCGCTGCTTTGGAGAGTCCTTTAAGCCAGCCGACGTAGGCCACCTGCTCACGTGCTGTCAGGCCCGAAACGCATTCGATGTTCTGAGGCATCCACGCGATTCTACGTCGGTATTCCCTCAGGGTTCGCCGAGAACCGGTCTCAATCCCTGCATAACTGACCGTTCCTGACGTCGGCGGCAGTGCAGATGCAGCAAGTTTTAGC
The DNA here is from genome assembly GCF_043083325.1 of Streptomyces sp. NPDC014734. NCBI lineage: Bacteria > Bacillati > Actinomycetota > Actinomycetes > Kitasatosporales > Streptomycetaceae > Streptomyces > Streptomyces sp. NPDC014734. The sequence goes on from NZ_JBIBYN010000045.1 coordinate 3,201, forward strand.
AATGTGCTCTTCCCCGCACCGTTCGGCCCAAGGAACACCGTGTTCCCCATTGGAAAGGTGAAGTCGAGTGATGAGACAACTGGAGCGCCTCGGCGGTAGCCGAAGGAACAATCCACATAGGAGATGGGCATCGAAGTCCTTCTGCGGGGATGGGTGACTACCTTACCGGGGCAGCCACCCATCCACTCATTTCAGTACGAAACGCCGACGGTCCTGACGTTCATCCAATGCCCGGATACGTTCCCGTTGATCTCCATCAAGGCGAAACGGTACTCAGCGGCCTGCTTTCGACCCCAGTTACCGGTGGACGTCCCACCGCTGGCGCAGGCAGTGAAGGTCTTCTGGCCCTCGTTCACATCTGAGATCACCGGACGGTAACGCGTCAGCTGCACCTTCACGCTCTTGAATGCAGGCCCCGACGTGGTTGTGCAGCCGGTAAACTTGATGACGGTACCGGCACTGTCCTGATTCTTGTCGTCCCACCAGCGCGAATTGAAGCCAGTGGCAGCTCCACTTATCGAGCTGGAAAAGCTCCCTTCCGCGAAGGCCGACGGCGCGATCGCGAGCGAAACCGCCGCGGAAACACCCAGTACCGTTGCGATTCGACGCGCCTTGCGTCCAGAATTGGAAGACGTGATAGAAGGCATCGATCTTACCCTTCCCTATTGCGGTGACAGCATGGACGGTAGTCCGATGGGAGTCGCCAGGAAGAGGGGTGTTTCATGCAAAATGATGAATGCCGTATATAGAAGAAATCCCCCGGACATAGAACGCGCTCACTTCCCCACCCCTAGCGACTGAGCGCAGGCAGAACCATAGCTGATCACTTGTTCGACAGGCAATGGAAAGTTAAAGCACAGCCCAAGAGATCCTTTTCATGTCATTTTGGTGCGTATCTTGCTCGGGTGACTCGTTGAGGTGGTTTGCTGGGGTTTGGTATGCCGTCGGCCGCTTCGGGTTCCTACCTTCGGTGGTGAGTCATTCGCTGTCGGAGCGGACACCGGTCGGGGGTGGGTGGTCTCGTGCCGTCGTGGTTGGCCGCGTTGGAGTCCAAAGAGAGTGCGGCCCGGTCGCGGGCCGGGGAACTGCGTGAGCAGATCGCCGGGTTGTCCGAGGCGTTGACGCTGGTGGAGACCGAGCTGTCCCGGTTGCAGATCACGCGAGAGACGATGACCGAGGTGCTGGCGGACGGCCCGGGTCCGACGGCGCCGGGTCCGGATGCGGAGTTGGCGGTGGTGCCGTTGACGGAGTTGGTTCCGGTGCTGCTGGCAGCCGAGGCGGCCGGGGACGCGACGGTGACCTCGGAGGCGTATCGGCGGATCCTGGTGGTCTTCGCCCAGGCGCCGGGCCCGCTGCGAGCTGGAGGATCTGCTCGGCTCGCGGATGCGGGAGGTGACCCGGTCGCTGTTCCAGGACCACCTCAGGGCGATCCGGCCGGGAAGGTTCTGGCAGTCACTGAAATAAAAGAACTTTGGCTCGCGGCCACGCAGAATGCGTACGACCCGATACCAGGCACTTGCCTCCTCGCCCAGGCGCTGGCGTGCCGCCCTGATGAAGAGGTCTACGTCCGCCGCGGTGTACTCAGATTCCTCAGCGGGGGCCAGACCGGCAGCTTCCTCAAGAGCGGCGGCCAGACTTCGCGTTCCGAGGACGCTGCGCAGTGCGGGGGGCATCTCTTCGTCGGCGTACAGGTTCTCCAGGGCCGCAGCTTCGTCGATCTGGAGGCCGATCGTGTTGTTTCCCTCGTAGGACCTGGATCGTGAGTACGAGCGGTCCGTAATCACACCGGGGCCGAGGGCGTCAGTGACAGCTTTCAGGTCTTCATCGTCAAGAGCGAACGTGCAAGTGATCGCCTTAGCGTTCTTGATCTCCCCCGAGCGGGTGTCCGGCACCTTCCTCCCTCGCGGATAGTCCTGCCCCAGGGCAAAGCAGTCCTTCGGATACACGGGATGGAAACGATAGATCGCCGACAGCAGCGCTGTCTTCCCGCTCTCGTTCTTGCCGACCAGCCCCGTGACGTCCGGCGCGATATCGACGTCACCGCTGTCAACGATGTTACGAAAGAGGCGACTTCGTACCTGAGTGAGCTGCATCCGCCCAGTCTGCCCTGGGACACTGACAATTCGGGCCGGATTCCTCGTAGTGGGCTCAGCTTCTCCCCCGCGGTACGAGTGGCAGATGAGCCGGTGGGCCAGCCGACCACGTGGGTGAGCAGCACACTCGACGACTGGTGAACAACGGCGACGGAACCCTACGGGCACACAAGCAGCCCCTATAGTCAGCCGCTGCTGCGTCAGCTCGTAGCCCCTCTCACCGCCCAGCCAGCGGCGGCTGCACCTCCCCTCAGTCGTCCGCGTGGCGCGCGAGCATGTGGCTGAGAGCCAGGCCGTGGACAGCATCGGTACTGCGAACGTAAGAGCACACCAGGCAGACACCTGAGCCGTAGCCGACACCGAAGTCGTCGACGCCGGACACAGCGAGGGTTTCCCGTTCGCAGACCGGGCAATCCGTCACGTCCATGCCGTCGCTCAGCTCATCGGGGTTCGTAGGCCGGTGGTCGGCTGCCAACACGATGCGTCGGTCGGCCTCCACCTCACCGATCAGCTCCAGGTAGTCCTGAGCGCGCAGCCGCTCGTATCGGTCCTGGATCTGGTGTTTGACCCAGTCGGACTCCCGACGTTCCTCGCTGACCTGGCCCAGACACGAGTGGTAGTCGAGGTCGAGCAAGGCCGTAACGTGCCGCTTCTCGATCTCGCCCACGCCACGTGCATGTCGCACGCGCTGGGTCTGCTCCAATGCCTCGCTCAGAGCCGCTACATCTACTCGGATCTTCGACTCGTCGTCTACGTCGGGGACGAGTCGTATGCTCTTCTGATCTTCATCACATCGTTCCGTGATGACCTTCAGTAGCTGCGACGCCGCTTTCAGTCGATGATCGCCGTTCCTGCGCTTCTCGTTCTCCTCCCCCTGCCAGTTGTGAGCGACGATGGCCGCCAGCCCGTTCGTCAACGCCTGATCGAAAATCGCAGCGGCACCAGGGACCTGGAAGTCGACGTCCAGAACCGCGGCGCACCGACCGTACTCTTCTGCTCGCTTCTCCTGCATTGCCTCATCTTCACCCACGGCACCCGAAGTCGGACCTTGCCTTCGTAGGAACGGGACAGGGCACGGTCAGCGGGTGGGCAAGTACAACAGCGTGGCTGGTCGGCCGCTCGTGTAAATGTTCAACCTGAGGCCTGGTGAGCAGCAGTGGCGAGACCGGCGGAGGACCCCTGGGGGGCCTCCGCCGTCCGGGACCAGCAGCACCGCTCCCAGGCTCTACACGCACTGAGGTGCGATGCTGGGGCGTTCTGAGCTGCGACATCGTACTGGCGTGCGTGTAGGCCCTGGGATCTTTGGGGCCTACTGCCCCGGTGAACTACGGGGCGCCCTGGGCGGATTCGGTGAGGCGGTCCAGCCTGGTGTAGAGGGCCCGTACGAGGTGGGCGCGGTTCTGGGCGCACTGGGCGGTGCCCTTGAGCGGGGCGGCCAGGCGGCCTTCGGCTTCGCGGAGGACTACTTCGGCGAGGGCGCCGCGGCCGTCGCTCTTGGGCAGGGCAGCGGCGTGGCGGCGGACGTCGGCGGCGACAGCGTGGGCGTGCCCGGTGAGCTGGAGGGCGATCTGCTCGTAGTCGCAGGGTGCGAGGTCCGGGGCCTTCCACGCGAGGACGGCGGTGACGAGGGCCTCGTGCGGGGCGCGGTCCAGGGGCAGTTCGTCGTCCATCAGGCCCTGGGGGTCGTGGAGCACGGCGTGGGTCCCGCTCACCGCAGGCCCACCGCGTCGTCGTCCTGGCCGTGGTCGCCGGTGTCGGCGGCCGGGACCCGGGCGGCGAGGAAGCGGGCGTAGCCGCGGTCGGCGCGTTCGCGCAGGGCTGGGGAAGGCCGGCCGAAGTCGGGGCGCTGGAGGCCGCGTCCTTCCGGATCGGGTCCGGCGGGTGTGGGTGCGCTCATGGGGCACCGCCTCCGTGTGCTGAGTGCGTCGCGTCGGTGTCGTTCGACGCTACGGAGGCTCCGGCTCCGTCCTCAACGAGATTGCGGGGAATTGCGGAAGTTCATCCCAGGGCGTCGATCGCGGCCGTGATGCGGTCGCCGGCGGCGTCGCCGTAGACGGCCATCTCCGCGAGGCCGGTGAACGCCTTGGCGTAGTCGGCGAGCTCGCGCGGCTGCGTCACCTTGATCTCCGCCGTCAGCGTCTCCACCACGGCCACGGTGTCGTCGTGGACGTAGAACGCCTCCAGCCGCCACACGGCGCGCTGCGCGGTGAACGGGATGACCCCGAGCGAGAGGGAGGCGAGCGGCATCACCGCCAGGAGGTGGCGCAGCTGCCCGCGCATCGCTTCGGGGTCGGCGGTGCGGTAGCGCAGGACGGATTCCTCCATGAGGACGACGTAGCGGTGGCCGCCCTCGTAGAGGAAGCGGGAGCGGGCGATGCGGGCGGCGACCGCTTCGGTGACGTCGTTGGGGGTGCCCTGGAAGCGGGTGATCTGCTCCATGAGGGCGGTGGCGAAGCCGGGGGTCTGGAAGAAGCCGGGCGGGATGTTGGAAACGTAGACCCGACAGACGCGGGTCCGTTCGTGCAGGGTGTTCCAGTCCTGCTGGACCTTGCGCATCCCGTCCTTGTGCAGGCGGCGCCACTCCAGGTACATCGAGTCGACGGCACGGGCGGTGGCGATGAGGCCGTCCGCCTGGTCGTCCGCGCCGCACGCCGAACACCAGGCGCGGATGTCGGCGTCGGAGGGCGGGGCGTCTGCCTTCTGGATGCGGGTGGTCTTCGCCGGGTGCCAGCCGCACCGGACGGAGAGGTCCTTCCCGGTAAGGCCGGCGTCCTTGCGCAGGTGGCTGAGCCGCACGGCCAGCGCCTCACGGGCGGCCTGTGCGCTGGACGATGGGGATGCGCTCACGGTGCTCTGCTCAGTGGTTTGGGACGGTGTACTTCTCGTGCGGGACGGCGCGCTCCCAGACCGCCTCGAACGCGGCGGAGCACAGCGCGACGGCGGCCGGGGCGGTGGTGCGCTCCTTGCCGTCCGGCGCCCAGTCGCCGGTGCCGGTGAAGTGGTGGAACTGCACCAGTTCGCCGTCCAGGAGCCAGAAGTCGTTGCCGGGCAGCGCGATGTCGGAGGCGCGGCGGCGGGGCAGCCAGCGCACGTCCTCTCCGGCCTGGAGGTTGAGCGGGGTGATGGCATGCTCGTAGCGGATGTAGTCGGTGACCGGCTCGGAGACGATCCGCGCGCGGCGCATGACCACGCCGCGGGCGAACGCGTCCTTCACGAGCGGCATCCACTGCGGCCAGAACGAGCGGGCCGGGTCGAGGTTCGGGACGCCGGTACGCAGGAAAGCGGCGTAGTCGTCCGCCTCGTCACCGACGGCATACAGGTCGCGCATCTCCAGGTGGACCGCCGTGCGGTGGGTGTCGGCAAGCAACTCAGCGAACGTCGCGGTGTTCAGCTGCTGCACGTTCAGCCGCATCGCACGCCTCCCTCAAGATCTGCACCATGCGGAACGGAATCCGGATCACCCGCTCGTGCGGCGGGATCCCCGTCTTGTGGCCGGCCACCCACTCGGTGGAGCCGACCAGGGACTTGAGGAGGGCGTCGGCTTCCTCGCCCTGGAGGACCAGGTCCGCGCTCTCCTCCTCCACCCACACCGTCGGTGATCCCTCGCCGCCGGTGTTCGAATCGATCCCGACGAACCGTAACGTCATCGCCTGCTCCCCTGTGAGTCAGTTGCGCACAGTTGCGCAACGACCCGTCCCGCGCCGCAGAGCAGACGTCAAGACTGCGGTGCATCGCCCGCACCGCGGCGTGCGAGGCAACCCGTCGTCATCCCAAGGCTGCGGTCACCCCGGCATCGTCCGGCATTCTGCTCGAAGGGCCTCGTGAACAGCCCACGGGTCAGAGCCGTATGCTGCTGCCTGCTCTTTCAGAGCCTGGTTTGCGTACCCCAGCGCCCGAAAGCCTTGCTTCAGCGGCCAGAAAGGGTTCTCGGACACGACATCCTGCTGCTCCCGCAGTACTGCCAGGCGAAGCACGGCGTCCACCGCTCTCTTCGCCATGGCCTGGGCTGTCTGAGCGGCCCAGAGGTACCGCCCTTTCTGTGCGTCGGCGAAGGGGCGGCCTCTGACCAGTTCCAATGCGGCTTGCAGGTGCTCTGCTTCGGATTCTTCGCGGTCGGCGGCGGCCTGACAGTGGTTTTGAAACTTGCTCCAGTCGCTGGTGAGAGCCTCGGAGAGACGGTAGCCGCGTTCCCGCCCCACCCGAGGAAAAGCGTCAGCGCCCAGCCACGCGCGCGGTCGACTGCATTGTGCGTTACGGGTGTTCTTGTCTGCCTGGCCTGCCGGACGAAGTGCCTGGTCGAGCTCCTTGTGGTCGCTGCCCAGGCGGAAGTAGATCCAACAGGCGAGTTCCGTCAGTGAGTTCCGCCGATTGGGTTCCACGTTTCCTTTCGGGTTGGCAATCTCCACAGGCCCGAGGACCTGGATGGACACGGCGCCTTCCGTCGAGTCGGACAGCCCGTTCTCAAGGGGCCGCTCGTTCTCCAGGGAGACAAGGCTCCGTGGCGGCGACTGCGCCGGTACAACCGTGGAAAAGCGGCCGGTCCGTCGGAAAAGCTCTCCCTGCAGCGCCCCCAAGACGACACCCCACCCGCGCGCCAGCTCGTGATCCGGCTCCTTACCAGCGGGGACCCAATCCGTCCGAGGGGCATCAGCGGCAGCACCGTCGAGAGCGCCGAGAGAAGCAAGCACGGACAGAGAAAGAGCTCTCCACCGTGCCAATTCATACGAAAGCGTGCCCGTCGTCAGGCGCTGTCCCTGCTCGATGAGCGCTTGAAGCGCCGCCACTTCGTCATCACCGTTTCTCGGCTTGTTTCCCATGCAGTACAAACGACACAACACGGACTGAGGCCACTGACGAAATGATCCAAGCCATGGACACGGCCAAGTGGCAGGGCCTGCAGGAGGGCTTACGTGCTTTGGTCGCCAACACTCGTGCCGACGCCGAAGGCCGGTACGACGGTGCGGAGCCCGTGGCGAGCCTGTGTCGAGTGGACGCTGCTGTGGATCGAGAACACTGCCGCCCAGCTGACCGAGGGCAGGCCGTACGCGGCGGCACCGGCGGTCAAGGTGTGTCGCCGAAGTAGTAGAAGCGGCGGATGACGCCCGGCCCGGCTGTGCAGGGCTCGCCGGGACGCGGATCGTACGAGACGCGGCCGCCAGGCCACCGAGGAAGCTTGGTGGTCAGTGCGACACCGTCGTCGACTTCCTCGGTCCGCCATCCATGAATGTCCAGCAACAGGCCGTCCAGCGGCCCGTCGGCCAGTTCAGCGTAGGTCCCGTGCAGAAGCAGGCCGGCGCTGGGGGCATCGTGCTCCGCGCCGTAGACACAGCCGTTCAGCAGCCGCCCGTCGCCGTTCATCCGATCTGCGTCCCAGCCACCACCGACAACGCGGGGCCCGGAGACGGATCTGGCCCGGCCACCCAGGCCGGGCCAGACGCGGGCACGTCCGTGGTGGCCGCAGCTACCGGCGGCGCCCGATGCCGAACCGGCTGCGGGGCTTCACGGCCAGCGCTTCGGCGGCCGCGCGTTTGGCTTCCTCCGCCTGGCGGCGCGCGACGCGGTCAGCCTCCGCACAGTCAGCGGCCTCCATCGCGCACGGCCTGCACAGCCGGTCCCACTCACCAGGCCACGAGGACTGCCTGATCTCCTGCCACCGGTCGTCGGTGAACTTCGACCCGCAGCTCGTGCACACCGGCCGCTGCGCCTCCCGCTCGACGGCCTCCCGCTCCGCCTTCCGCCGCCAGACTTGCTCCCGCTGCACCGCGTACAACCGGTCGCCGTCGGGGTTGCCCAGGGCCTCGTTCAGCGTCTGCCACTCATCGCGCCCGAGCCTCCGCCACACCTCGCCGGCAGCCCCGGCCGGGTCGGCGGTGATCCGCTCCAGCTCGGTGACGACCACGGGCACCGCCTGGTGGTAGTCGACGGCCGTGATGCCCACGCCCCTGCCCGGGTACGGCTCACCGGCGAAGTAGCGGCGGGCAGCCTGCTCCAGACGTCGTATCCGGCTCTCGCGCTGTGCCGCCGACTTGCCCGTGAACACGAACGCCACCGGTACGTAGCCCTCGCGGCCGGTCGCCGGGTAGATCCGCGACCACAGCCGGAAGTCGTACACCGCCGCTCCCCTGGCCGCCGTCGCCTTGGTCGCATCGACCTTCGGCGCCAGGAGCTCGAACCAGTCGGAGTAACGGCGCAGCTTGTCCACCAGGTCGTCGACGGGCTCGTTGACGCGGTCGACCTCCAGGAGCATCGCTGGCACTCCGGCGTCCGGGGCGCGCATCGTCAGGTCGGCGTACTGGGTGTAGCCGTACGGGAGGCGGTGGGCGATCTCGGTCTGCCAGGACAGCGGGGTACCGTACCCGGCGCCGGTGAGCACGGCTGTGGTCGTCGTGACGGCGGCAGCGTGTTCGTCGTAGCCGACGTCCTTCACCGGCCGGCCCTTGGCGTCGAAGCGGAGCTTGCGCAGCGCGGAGATCCGCACGTTCCTCGGCAGCAGTTCCTTGGCCTCCTTGTGGCCTGCCTCGGTGAGTACCCACAGCTTGTGTCCCGACTTCAGACGCGTCTCCACCCGGACCAGACCGGACTCCTTCAACGCGTTCAAGGTGTCGCGGGTGCACCGGTCATGCCGGTCGGCGGGGCGCAGCATCCGCCAGAGCTGATCAGGGGTAGCCCGCTGGAAGATCCCCAGAGCCCTCAGCACTTCCTTGCGTCGCACTCCGGTCGGCTTCCAGACCTGTGTCGGCCCAGGAGGGTTGTCGAACGCGTCGTCCGACCTTGACTTTCCGGGCTGACCTGCGCGGATGCGCCCGGCGGGCGAAGTGGTCGTGGAGGGGGCGCTGGAGGGGCCTGCGGAGGGGGCCCGCGGGACCTGGTCGACATCCTCGGAAGGCCGACGGGCGGCGTGGTGCTCGGGGGCGGGGTCGGGCGTGAGGTCGGCGGGCACGGTGCCCTCGGTTCCTCCGGCCTGCGGGCCGGGTCGGTGAGCCTCCGGCCCGTACGCGGATGTGCGCACGGACCGGCGCCACCGTGAGGAAGCACCCCTTGACCATCGTCTGACGGTCAGCGACAGCAGGTGTCCGATTCCTCCTTGACCGCCCCCTTGCCGTGTGGGTTTGTCCGTGGCCGACGCCACACCGCCCATCCGGGCGCCGCGGGACACCGACACGATCTCCTCGGCTCGCGTCGACGAGGACATGCGGCGGCTCGTGGAGGAAGGGGAGATCACCGAGCTGGAAGACGAGGACAGGCATCACTAGTACCTGCCCCACCAGCGGTCTCGCTCTCCCAGTGCCGCGCTTCGCACACACCTGTCACACCCGGCAGGTGCACCGCACCGCTCGGCGGATCCGCCTTGCCCAACTCCAACTCCCCGACCTTCTCATCGCCGCTCATCTCCCCGGTCAGCCGGAACCCGAGCCCCAGGTAGAAACCCTCGGGGCCGCCCTCCCCCGGGTGCCAGGTGGTGGTCAGCCGGGTGCCGCCACGGCGGCGGATTTCGGCGGCCACGGACTCGACCGCGAAGCGGCCGTATCCGCGTCCCTGTTCGCCGGCCGCGATGTTGAGCCGCCACAGTCCCGAGCGGATGTCGGCACCTTTGCCATCACCCGCGAAGTCGATGTCGAGGAAAGCCATCAGGAAGCCGACAGGCCGCTCGCCGTCGAAGATGAGGCGGGGCCAAGCTATGCCGGGGTATACGTATGCCTCGGCGAGGGACTTCACTACCGGCGCCACCAGGTGCTCCTGGTCGGGGCGAACCTTCAGGCCGATCGCGACATCGAAGTTGGCGGCAGTGACCGTTTCCAGGCGGAGCGTAGTTGTCATGCGGGAACCGTAAGCCAGCGGATCAAGTGGTTTTCCTGGCGTCGCATACCTCCCCCCGCAGACGACGACACCGCTGACCTCCTCCCGGCCTCAGGCGCTGGTCCACGGAAGACGATTTTGGGCCGACCACGGCGCCCGCGGCTTGACCAAAGAAATAGAGGCACCTCCCACCCGATGGCGTCCACTCAGTGGGCACGGCTATCCACCTGGTGCCTCCATCGAGTGGCCTCCACGCGCCGCCCGGTGGCGTCCATCCAGTGGGCTCCACCCTCCACCCGATACCTCCCTGAGTGAGTTGCCGCCAACTTGAAGTCGCAGGTCAAAGGGCTGGTGTGACCGGTCCTCCGGGTACTCGTGCTGGTCGTGGGCGGTTGTCTGTGGTGTAGATCGTTTGCCAGCGGTCGGCTGTCGGTTCTTGAGGTACGCCTCGTTATGTCGGCCCCTCGCAGAAGGGCGGCGTCGCGCCTGGGAGCATGAGCGGATGTCCGAGGAACCGAACCCGATGTCTGGCCTGTGGCCGCTCGTGCCGCCTGGGGCCACCGGCTGGCTGCTGGAGCTGTGTGGCGACGGCCTCACCGGGTTCATGCCTCCGGCGATGCCTGACGCGGTATGGGTGCTCAACGCCCTGTACGAGCACGAGCGGGGACCAACCGAAGTGTCGTACGACGAGTACCACCAGGCACGTCTTGCCGACGGGAGCACCCAGCCCCACATTGTCGGAGACCTCGACCTCGACGCCGTGAGCATCGCCACAGGGGGAGGTCTGGGCCGAGCCCGGCACCCCGGCCCCGGCTGGCGGCGGCTGCGCTGGACCGAGCTCGCCCGGCGGACCGGCGACCCGATAGTGCCCGACAGACTGATGCCCTCCTACCGCTGCTTCCCCTCAGTCAAGAAGGAGGGCAGCTGGCCACTGAGCATGATCCCGCCGACCGAAGGAAGCCTGGACCGGGAGACCTGGAGCCAGCTGATCGCCATCCTCACCCACTACAGTCCCGCAGGCGCCGACACCCGCTGCCTGGCCTACTACAACCCGCTGACGCTCGTGCCTTGTCCCCGGAGGGTGGACATCTGTTCGTGTCGTTATGCGGCGAGTGTCAGGGTAGCTGACTGCTGTTCGTAGGCGATTGGTGCCTGCTGTCCGTTCGCCGAGTGCCGTCGCCGGGTGTTGTAGCGGGTGGTCCAGCGGAAGACCGCCAGGCGGCAGGCACGGGCCCCGTCGAAGCGGCGGGCGCCGCGGAGGGTCTCGCGTTTGAGGGTCACGTTGAACGACTCGACGAGGGCGTTGTCCGCGCTGGTCCCGACCGCTCCCATCGACTGTGTCACCTCCAACTTGGCACATACGGCCGCGAATTGGCGGGATCTGTACTGGGCTCCGTGATCACTGTGGAAGACGGCGCCGGCCAGGCTGCCCCGCGTCCGGGCGGCGGCTCGGAGCGCGTCGGTGACCAGCTCGGTGCGCATGTGGTCGGCGACCGACCAGCCCACCAGGCGGCGCGAGAAGCAGTCGATCTGATCACAGGCGCCCGGCCCCACCGCAGGGCGGGCCCCCGGCCGCCGCCCGCTTCACCGTCCTCGACCGCACCGCAACCACCCTCTACGACCGCACGGTGAGCCTGACCGGCCCCCACCCCCGGTGCCCCCACTGACGCCGTCGACCCCGCCGCAGTTACCGCGGTGGCAGGCCCAGGGTGGGGAGGTGGTCGGCCGTCAGGAGGGCGACGAGCTCGCGGCGGTTGCGCACGCCGGTCTTGTCGAGGATCGCGGTGACGTGCTGCTGGACGGTGGGCACGGTCAGGTGGAGCAACGTGGCGATGTCCTTGGTGCTGGCGCCGCGTACCGCGTGCAGGGCGACCTGCCGCTCGCGCGGGGACAGGCCGTGCGCGAGGACCGCCAGCGGCAGGCGCTGGAGGGGGGTGGCGGGGGAGGCGACCACGGCGATGCCGCCGCCGGGGCCGTCCAGCTCGGCGGCGTGCAGGGTGAGCCACTGCCCGTCGGGGGTGCACACCCGGACCTCGGCGGGGTCGCCGCGCCAGGAGGCCTGGCGGGCGACGGTGAGGAAGCCGCTGGGCACGCCGCCGGTGTGGGCGGTGGGTTCGGCCATTCGCGCGATGAGGTCGCGGGCCGCAGCGTCGGCCGAGCACAGCCGTCCATGCCGGTCGAGGATCGCCACGGCCGGGCTGCTGGCGGGCCAGGCGGGCCGGTCGCGCTGCAGGGAGGCGAGGTGGGCGCTGCGCAGGGCGGCGCCGATGGGCGCGGCGATGCGTTCGGCCAGCCGCAGGACGGGCGTCCCGTAGCGGCCCCAGGAGCGTTCGCGCATGAACGCGGCGCTGCCCCACCGGCCGCCGCCGAAGTCGAAGTTGATCCGCAGTTCGTCGCCGTAGCCGCAGGGGCGCAGCAGTTCCCGGTAGCGCACGCTCTGCTCGGGACGGCCGTCGGTGGCGCGGTCGACGCTCTGCGCGCGGTGGCCAGCGGTACGAATCGAGGTGAAGGTGGTGGCGTCCTCTCCCTGTAGCTCCAGGTGGACGGCCTGCTCGAAGAGGGCGGGGTCGAGGCCGTCGGAGACGGTGGAGGTGGGGAAGCCGGTGACCGGGTCGTTGCCGTGCCAGCAGCCGCCGTCGAATCCGAGGGGGTGCGCGAGCAAGGTGTGCAGCTCACGGAACAGTTCGGCCGGCGTCAGCGAGCTGTGGGCCAACTCCCCAATGGAACCCAGGACGTCCCGTTCGACGTCGCGTCGTTTGGTCACGGACGGGAAGCATACGATCTGCGCGGGCACCGTCGTCCGGAGTGAGGCGAAACGGACGGAGGGTGGCTGGAAAACGACATGCGGGCGCCGTGGTTGGCGCCCGCACGTGGTGCTCGGATGCGGTCAGCAGCCAGCGGTCGACGGCGGGTGGTCAGCTCCAGGGGTTGGCCGGTTGGTCGTTGATGGCCGTCCAGAAGCGGGTGTTGGCGGGCAGGGTGCCGTTGGCCCACAGGCTCCAGCCCTGGCCGTCGTGAAACTCGGCCATCCGGAAGCCAGCGCCGAAGTAGGAGGCGCACAGCTGGTCGGCGGCGCTGCGGCTGGACAACTGCGTGCCAGGGGTGGGGATGGTGGCCCTCACCTCGCCGCCGGCCCAGCTGTGATAGCCGCCGATGGGCACGCCGGCCGGGGCGGGGCGCCCGTCCTGGCGAAGGCACAACACGGGCAGCACGGCAGAGGCCGGGGTGTCGCCGGAGTAGGGGTTGCTGTTGGTGTCGTGGCCGACGTGCACGACGTTGTCGGCGCGCTGCTCCAGGGTGGCCCAGGTCATGCCGTTGTGGGTGGCGACGCCGCCGAACAGGGCCTCGAAGGTGGAGCGGTAGATGTTCCACTGCTGGTAGGGGCCGTCGTTGCACGGGAACATGTAGAGCTTGAAGCCGCCGAAGTTCTTCTTGGTGTTGTCCAGGCAGTTGGAGTCGGCGATGTTCTGCAGCCGCACCCCGAGCATGTCGTACTTCGGGGTGTTGCCGGGAGCGGTGAACGGGGTGATCCGCCACATCTGGTTGGTGCCGCCGCTGCACTGCGAGCCCGACAGGCCGTCGAAGTTCGTCAGGCAGGAGCGCTGGTCGGCGGCGTTGTTGAGGGTGTAGACGCTCGGCAGGCCGGCCACGGGCGTGAACACCCACTGGCCGGGGTTGTCGGAGGGGGCGCAGGGGTGCTCGTCCTGCGTGCCCCACAGGGCGCCGTCGGGACAGCGCTCGGAGGCCTGGTTGAACAGGACCGTGGAGGGGGTGCCGGCCTGCGCGGTGGCCGGGGCCAGCACCAGGCCGGCCAGGGCGAGCATGACCGCAAGGAAGGTACGCCGAAGAGACGAACGCACGGGCTCTCCAAGAGGGGAGGCGACAAGGGGCGTGAACGGGCGGCCGCCGGTGCGGCGCGGGAGGGCACGGGGGTACCCGCCGACCGGTCGGCCGCGGCCAGTTTGTCAGCGTCCGATCAACCGGTGGTATCCGAGTTTCCTAGGACCCCGCACGGCACCCCCGCCCTGCCCAGCGCCCCCGGCACCGCCCGGCCAGGGACGCCGGGGACGCCCGTCCAGCTGCTCGATTCCGGTGTCGAACCGCCGGCCCGGTACGCGGGCCGCCCCACACCCACCCGGGCCCCGGCCCGCCGAAGGGCACCGCGATGACCGACACCACCACCCCGACCACCACACGGCCCACCCCGGAGCCGACAGCGGCCCGGCCGGGCGCCCGGCGCCACCCGGTCGGCACCGAGCTGCTGCCCGAAGCCGTCGACATTCGACGCGGGCAGCGCCTCCCGAACCGCCCGAGAAACGCTGCTCCTCGTCATCGACAGAGCCAGCAATCGTTGGAGGCGACCAAAAGAGGGGCTGCGCAAGCAACTGAAGCCCCTGCCCTGGAAGGACATCCCGCTTCAGGGCAGGAGTCGGGGCACCGGCTGCGGTCGCACAGAGATCCACCGAATCAAGGTCGCCACCGTGAACAATCTGTTCTCCCCCGGCGCCCGCCAGGCCGTGCAGATCAGGCGCCGCCGCAGCGACCGCAAGACCGGCAAAACCATCATCACGACCGTCTTCGCGGTCACCAGCCTGACCGCCGAGCAGGCCACTCCCGTCCTGCTCGCGAGGCTGGTCTGCGACCACTGGAAGATCGAGTTCCTGCACCATGTCCGCGACACGGCCTTTGCCAAGGACGCCTCCCATCTGAGTACCGGAAACGCTCCACGCGCGATGGCAACCTGGCGCAACCTCGCCGTCGGCAGCCTCCGGCTGAACGGCATCAAGGAGATCGCCGTCGGCCTCCGCCGCAACGCACGCGACGCCCGCCGACCCCTCGTGCTCCGCGGACGTGCACCGGTCGAACACGGCTTCGCCCACCTCAAGAACTGGCGAACCCTCACCAAGCTCCGTACCAGTCCCGACCGCGCCACCCGCCTCCTGCGCGCTCTGCTCGTCCTGACGAACCTCGAAGTCAACCGCTGACGGATGATCTTCTCCGTGGACTTCCGCCCACGACCAGCATGAGCGCGCCGAGGACCGGTCACACCAGGCCTTTGACCTGCGACTTCAAGTTGGCGGAAGCTCAGTGACTTCCACCCGGTGGCGTCCACTCCCACTCAGTGGTGCGCGCATCGCGTACGGCAGTTGGTCACCACTCAGCGACTCCACTCTGGTCCTACGCACAGTGACGGTGCGGGAGGGAGAGATCTCCCTCCCCCAGGGTGCGTGCTGCGGGCCGGTGCTCGGCATCGCCCGGGCGGCAGCGAGCGGAGGTCAAGGAGAAACGTCGAAATCCTGTGGCTGGTCAAGGGTTGCATTTTCCACGTAAAGGTGGGCCCGTGTGCCCGGTGGACGATCTAGTCAAGGGGTGCCCATCGGCCTGCGGCACCCGCTAGCCGTCACGTTCGGTGCGCATCTCGGGTAGGTGAACCGGGAGTGGAGACCACCTTCGCGGGCATCGTGGTGCGCACTGTGCCGGGTGACAGCCTTCTACGATCCGGTACATGCTTTAACTAATCACCGCACACCGTGCGGAACTAGACAATCTCGAAGCGAAGTTGGTCGAGCGGCTGACCACACTGCGGGCCGAGCGCGATGACCTCGCAGTCGCCGAACGTGCCTTCGAACGTCTGGCGGAGCCAATCGCTCAGGAACGCGTCACCCGCGAGCCGGGATCCGGGCAGGCTCGGGCTGTGTGGTGTGGTGCTGCTGGCGGGCGGGGTCGGCTGCTTCCTTGGCCGGCTGCTTCGGCTGCGGTCCGCCGGCGACGATGCGGCTGCGGGCTTCGGCGGCCTGGGTGAGGACGGCCAGCCGGGCGAGGTTCTTCGGTGTGTGCAGCCACGTCGCGGGATCGGTCGTACGGCCCTGCTGGTACTCCTCGGGCATCGCGGCCTGCTGATGGGCGTGGATTGCGGCGGCCCGCTGCGCCGGGGTGAGGGCGGCGTCCCGGTCCGGGTGGTCGACGGCGTGCGGCGCCGCCTGGTCGTGGTTCTGGTCTTCATCGCGCACGGCGGCCGATGCCGTCGCGGCCGGCGCTTCGCTCCGCGTGGCGGCGAGGATTCGGGCGTCGCGGATCGCGTTCTGCAGGGCAAGGCTGGCGACCCGAGCGCGCTCGTACCGGCTCGACTCCCGAGGCGGCTTGCCACCGGTGCCGACGATCCACCACCGGTGGGGCCAGGCGAAGTCGGCGGTGTAGGTGAGCTGGTCCGGCGCCGGGGCCCGGCGGCCGTTCTGCGGCACTGTGAGCTGACGGGAGTGCCGGGACAGGGCCGCGTCGGCGATGTAGTCGTCGAGGCCGGGCGGGTAAGCGAGGCCGCGCAGGGTCTCCAGCAGGTGCCGGCGGGCCTCGGCCAGGACATGGCGGCGGTTGAACGTGCGGCGGACGGTGTAGACGACCGCAGCGACATCGACCGCCGCGAGCGCGGTGTCCACCAGCGGGCGGACCCCCGCCCGGATCACCGCGGCGGCGGCGCGGCAACGTGCCAGCAGCCCGGCGATCATCTCCTTGTCGAAGCGCAGGATCGCGGACTCACGCCACCACGCCAGCAGCTGCTCCAGAGGTTTCGGGGTCTTTTTGTCCGGGCGGGTGTCCTGCGCCGCCCACCAGCCCAGCCCGTGCCGGGCGCGCTCGTCCGGCAGCCGACCGTGGGTCTTCACGTACTCGTCGGTGATCGTCTCCAGAGCGTCCTCGATCCGCTCGCGGCGGGTCGACTTCCACTCGATCAGCCCGGTGCCCACGCCCGCGATCTCCATCACCGGCCGCAAACCCGGGGTCACCTCCCGGGGAACCGTCGCCAGACCGAGCTCCTCGCACACCTCGGTCGTCATCGCGAGGGTGTAGAGCGTCCCTGCGGCCACCGCGTGCCGGTAGAGGCGGCGGGTGTCCAGCGCGTACCAGGTGCCATCCGCGCGCTGGGCCCGGTTCAGCACTAGGACATGCTCGTGGAGCAGCGGGAACCCGTCCCGGTTGTCCCAATGCCGGAAGGACGCGGCCACCAGCCCCGGCGGCTTCGCCCGCTCCTTGCCCGAGGACCAGCGGATCTCCGCGACCTCATCCTCCAGCCACTCCAACACCTCCGCGACGGCCCGCGCGTGCGCCCGCTCGCTCACCTCCCGGGTCCGCTCATCACCCAGCACCCACAGCACGAGCAGCGACGCCTGCGGCCTGAACACCAACTCCAGTCCCAGCAGCGGCACCAGGTCCGTTTCTCGATCTCCTCGACCGGCTGCCCCAGAACCGTCGCCAGCCGCGCCGCAGCCAGGGTGGCACCGCCGGCCAGGAACTCCCGCTCGATGCGGTCCGCGCCCGGATGCCGCAGTTCCCCGAACAGCAGCTCCAGCTCCCGCTCCCCCACCACCGACCCTGCGGCCAGCCCAAGGCCGGGCAGACCGCGGCCCATCCACACCCCGGGCGGAACCCCAGCCTCTTCCTGGGCATCCGCCAGCGGCTCACCAGCACGACGGTGGCCGTCGCCTACGACCACACCCCGCAGGAAATACCGCCAGGCGTTACGCCTCTGAATCTTCGTGACACTCAGCATCCCCACAGGGAACACCGGCTCTGACCTGCGAAGAAAGGCCGATCCCGTGAGGCGGGACAGTCCACCGGAACTTCACGGCCGCTCCCGCCCGGCGGGCGCCCGTGACAACGTCACGCCCGCCAGGCGAACACGCCCGAGGCCAGGCAAATGCTGCGCGACAACCAGTCCCACACGCCTCACACGCCCCGAAAACGCCAAGTAACCGACTCCAGCGGTATCCCGCACTCGTCACCACCGACTTCACACCCGAGCAAGTCACCCATCGCCCCCGGCAACGCCGGGGGCTTCGTGCTTCCTGGAGGACCGACGTGCCGACCTACGAAGCCCTGCCCCGCTTCACCACCGACCTGGACCGCCTCACCCCGGAACAGCGCCGCCAGTTCCGCCAGACCATGGCGGCCTTCGTCGAGGATCTGCGTACCGGCCGCTTCCGCGCTGGCCTACGCGTCAAGCGTGTCCGGCTCGCACCAGGCGTCTACGAGCTCACTTGGTCCGCGGGTACCGGTCCTGCGGGACGCGCCACTTGGGAGTATGGGCCTGTGCGTCGCCCTGACGACCCGCACGTGATCTGGCGTCGCATTGGCACGCACAGCATCCTCGCCGCTCCCTGAGGAAAAAAGGGGGCGGGCTCCTCACCGACGAGCCGGTCGACCTCACCCGGACTCGCACTGTCCTGCGGGCCGGCATGGAGAACGGCGAGGTGTATCCACTCCGGACGCACCGGACACAGCCCGGGCCGCTCCACGAGCGCCCGGTAGGTATAGGTTCGCGCCGCCGTTGTCATTCTGGTCTGCGGTGACCTGCTGTTTGTTCCGCAGTCTCACCTGGTGTCCCACGTTTTCCGTCTCAGCGCGGTGGCATTTCCTCATGCGGCAGCGCCTTGGTCGTCCTGATCCGGCGGCCAGGTGCGGTCGAACCAGGTGATGAAGTCCAGCACGGTGCCGACGCGGGCGATGCGTTCATGGATGGCCCGCTGGTCGTGTCCGGGAAGGAAGTCGCCGCGGGCGATCGGCTTGCCGCAGCCGCAGCTGCACTTCCGGTTGTCCAGCGGGGACTTGGAGTAGGTGATGGGGTTCTGTCGGAGTAGTAAGTGTGTCGGCGGCGATCCGGTCGATCGGCAGCGGGGTAGCGTCCAGGATCACGAAGGCTTTCGCCCGTACGGTCTTCATCGCCTCGGTCAGGGTCGGCGCGGCGGCCAGGACGTCGATCACCTCACGTATGTACCGGTGCACGGTCTCGGCGCCGATGCCGAACCCGGCGGCGAGCCGCGCGTAGGTGTTCCCGCACCGCAGGTGGGCGAGGGCGAGCAGGGCCTGACGGCCGACGGGTAGCCGTCGCCACCGGGTCCCGGTCTCTTGCCGCCGGGCACGGAGCCGCGTGGTCAGGTGACACAGGGTGCCGCTGGACGGATCGATCAACGAGGGGTGGACAAGCACGCGAAGCTCCTGACGGACACAGGTGATCTTGGTCGAGAATCCGTCTACCAGGAGCTTCGTCGTTCCGTACAGCTGACAACCTCCAACATCTCACCGTCGCAACCAGGTTGGAAAAGGCTCGATGTTGCTTCTCAGGATCACGATGTCGGTGGTTGCATCGCATCGCTGATCGCGGAGGCGAGTTCCGGCAGGTTCCAGTACACGGAATGTGTCCATAGCCCCGCAGTGGCGGAGTGGGGCAACGGTAGGTCGACCGGGGATGTGCCGTCGGCGAGACGAAAGATGTGGGAGGCGGCGAAGGCGAGCACGTCGAGTGGTTGCCACAGGTTGGTCCAGCGGGCCAGGGAGTTCGGCAGGGCGACCGGTTCGTGGCCGGTGTAGGGCAAGAGTTGGCCTCCACGGGGATCACAGAGGTGGAAGTACGCTGGTTGGGAGCCGAAGGTAAGCAGCGACGAAGTCCACAGAGGTTCTTGTGCGGTGGCCATGTCGACGGCGATCACCCCGCCGAGACTGTGTGCAACCAGCCGTACGGGGCGGTCCGGGTGGCGTCCCAGTTCGGGATCGACGGCAGCGATCTGTTCCCGTACCCGGGCGTGAATTTGCTTGCGATGGCGCTGATAGACGAGTACATCGCCAAGGAACCTGGTGGCGCTTGGTCCGAGGCGATGGCGCAAGCTGTGGTTCACCCTGCCAGCGACCGTCTGCATCGCCGCGCCTGCGACACGGTCCAGGTCCGCGAGCCGACGCCGGATCACTGAGCGGAGAGTGCCGTCAACAGGTGCTCCGCCACGAAGCCCGGCCCAGGAATCCTCCTGCTCTAGCGTGTAGGCGACCGCATGGGCGATAGCCTTTCCTGTCTCGCTGAGAAGGGACGGGTCATCGGCCAGTGACAGCCAGCGCGTCGTCGGCCATTCCTCGGCGAGCGTCTCAAGCACTTGGTCCGTGTCCGGACTACCGAGGCCGTCACGCAGTCCGCTGTTCTGCGATGGGTCCAAGCCGTGGCGGATCGCATCCTGCAGAGGCGCCGGCAGGTGCCCTGGGGCAGGCCGTTCGGGTTCACCGAGCAGGGCGGCCAGGAGCAGCTTGGCCGGCGCGGCAACGGTCTCGGGGGTATCTCGCAGCCCGGCAGAGCGGGAAGGGAGCGCGAGGTCGATGAAACGGTCATCCGCGCCGAGGTCACCCCAATAGATCGGTACCAAGGTCGTCCCCGCTGCGGCCTGCAGGGCCTCCACGGTAGCGATGAATGCTTGCGGGTCACGGTTGCCGACGCCGTGAATGACGAAGACTGGCTCGTCCATGTCTCTCCTGTTCGGGGTGCACTGGTGGGTTCTAACGAGCTGGTGCGTGATTGTGCTGGGGATGCACGGTCCTGAGTTGGTGGGTTTGTCAGGCGGTGGTGTTGCGGTCGGAGACGAGGCCGGCGATGG
>NZ_JBIBYN010000046.1:0-22089 GCF_043083325.1 Streptomyces sp. NPDC014734
GTGTTGCGTGCGGCTGTGCATGGGGGGCGTGATCGTGGTGCGCTGGCCCGGGCGGTTGTGGACCGTGCGGTGTTGCTGGAGAAGGAGTTGGTGGTCGCTCCGGAGTTCTTCACGGATCTGGCCGGGGGGGATGACCGGATCGGGGCGGTTGATATCCGGCTGAAGCGGGGCGTGGACCACAACGAGCTGACGCGGCACCGGTACGAAGTGGTGCTGCACAAGGCACCCAAGGACCCCAAGGCACCCGAGGCATCTGATGCACCCGAGGCATCTGATGCATCCGAGGCGTCTGATGCATCCGAGGTGTTGGCGGGGGTTGTGGATGTGGCCGGGGCCCGGCAGGAGGCCTGGGCGCCGGGTATGGATGTGGTGGGGTTGTTCGCGGGTGTGGATGTTTCGGTGCGTGTGACGGGGATTCCGAATGCGCGGCTGGTGGGGGAGGTGGCTGCGGAGCGGGCGCTCGACGGGCTGGATGTCGGGGACTTGGGTGTCGGTGTGGACCCGGAGGATCTGGTTGTTCGGGGCCGGGAGCTGGGTCTTCGGGTCGTGACGACCTGGTCGTCCCGTTCCGTGGCACTGTTCGAGGCCGTCGTGCTTCCGGCCGGGATGAGCGACGCCGTCCTGACTGGTGTGTATCTGCCGGCCGTTTCGGGTGGTCCCTGGGTCAACAGTCCGATGGCCGTCCGTGCCATCGGCGCGGTGGTGAAGGCGGCGCGTGAGCGTCTGGCCGACGGTCTTCCGGAGTACATGGTGCCGTCCGCGGTGGTGGTGCTGGACCGGTTGCCGCTCAACCCCAACGGCAAGCTGGACCGCAGGGCGCTTCCGGAACCGGACTACGCGGCGACGGCCGGCGGTTCCGGCCCGCGTACCCCGCAGGAGGAGGTGTTGTGCGGGCTGTTCGCCGAGGTGCTGGGCGTGGACAGGGTCGGGATCGACGACAGCTTCTTCGACCTCGGCGGCCACTCCCTCCTCGCCACCCGCCTCGTCAGCCGGGTACGCAGTGTGCTTCGGGTGGAGCTGCCGATCAAGGATGTGTTCGAGGCTTCGACCGTGGCCGGGCTCGCGGCGCGTCTGGGTGGGACCGAGGAGCAGTCCCGTGCGGCTCTGGTGCAGGCGGTGGTGCGTCCGGACGTGGTGCCGCTGTCGTTCGCCCAGCGCCGCCTGTGGTTCCTGCACAAGCTTGAGGGCCGATCGGCGACGTACAACATACCGTTGGCGTTGCGGCTGACGGGTGGGGTGGATCCCGAGGCGCTGCGTGCCGGGTTGCACGATGTGATCGGTCGGCATGAGTCGTTGCGTACGGTCTTCCCGGAAGCCGAGGGCGAGCCGCACCAAGTGGTGCTGGACCCCCGGAACGTCGAGTTCAGCTGGGAGCGCCGTGCGGTCTCGGATGCCGAACTGCCGGCTGCCCTGGAGGAGGCGGCCCGCTACGGCTTCGACCTGTCCTGCGACATTCCCGTCCGCGCCTGGATGTTCGAGACCGGGCCGGACGACTGTGTCCTGTTGCTCCTGATGCATCACATCGCGGGAGACGGCTGGTCGTTGGGACCGCTGGCGCGTGATGTCTTCACGGCCTATGCGGCACGCACGGAAGGCAGGGCGCCGCAGTGGTCCGCGCTCCCGGTGCAGTACGCCGACTACACGCTGTGGCAGCGTGAACTGCTCGGCGACGACGGAGATGCCAACAGCGTCTACGCTCAGCAGATCGCGTACTGGCGGCAACAGTTGGCCCGTCTGCCGGAGCAGGCGACCTTTCCGGCCGACCGGCCTCGCCCGGCGATGGCCTCGTACGAGGGCGCGCACCTGACGTTCGCGATGGACGCGAAGTTGCACCGGCGGCTCGTGGAGCTGGCCCGGCGCTCGGACGCGACGGTGTTCATGGTGTTGCAGGCCGGTATGGCGGCGTTGCTCACGCGGCTCGGTGGCGGTACGGACATTCCGTTGGGTTCGCCGATTGCCGGGCGGATGGATGATGCGCTCGATGATCTCGTCGGGTTCTTCGTGAACACGCTGGTGCTGCGCACAGACACTTCGGGAGACCCGAGTTTCGAGGAGTTGCTGGGCCGGGTGCGGGAGACGAGCCTGGCGGCGTATGCGCATCAGGATGTGCCGTTCGAGCATCTGGTGGAGCTGCTCAATCCGCAGCGCTCGGCCTCTCATCACCCCCTCTTCCAGGTCATCCTCGGCCTGCAGAACGCGCCGGAGGCGACTTTCGCCCTGCCGGGACTCCAGGTGGATGCCGAGGGCGTGGACCTGGGCATTTCGCGGGTCGACTGCGCGGTGAACGTCATCGAACGCCGTGACGAGGCCGGTTCCCCGGCGGGTATCGACGCGTTGGTCGAGTACGCGACGGAGCTGTTCGATCGTGTGACGGTTGAGGGGTTGTTGGGTCGGTGGGTGCGGTTGTTGGAGCAGGTGGTGGTGGATCCGTCGTTGCGGATCGGGCGGGTGGAGTTGCTGTCGGCGGATGAGCGTGGCCGGTTGTTGGCGGGGTGGAACGATACGGCTGTCGAGGTGCCGGAGGCGTCGCTGTCGGAGCTGTTCGAGGGGCAGGTGCGGCGGGCTCCTGATGCTGTGGCGTTGGTGTGCGGTGCGGATTCTCTGTCGTACGGGGTGCTGAACGCGCGGGCGAACCGGCTGGCGCACTGGCTGATCGGTGAGGGTGTCGGTCCGGAGAGGCTGGTGGCTGTGGAGCTGCCGCGCTCGGTGGACCTGGTGGTGGCGCTGTTGGCGGTGCTGAAGGCCGGCGGGGCCTACGTGCCGGTCGATCCGGAGTATCCGGCGGAGCGACGGGCCTTCATGGTGCGGGACGCACAGCCGCTGCTGGTCCTGGGGGAGCGGGAACTGGGGCAGGATCTGGCCCGATATCCGGACAGCGACCCTCAAGTGGCGAGGGAGCTCGCGACCCCGGCCTATGTGATCTACACCTCCGGATCCACCGGAACGCCCAAGGGAGTGGTGGTGTCCCATGTGGGGATCGCCGGCCTCGCGCAGTCGCTGATCGAGCGACTCAGGGTGGACCCGTCGAGCCGGGTGCTGCAGTTCACCTCGCCCAGCTTCGACGCGGCATTCAGCGACCTGTGCGCGGCGTTTGGCGCAGGCGCCGCGCTGGTCATCCCGGACGGGGGACAACTGTCGAGCGAGACGCTGCGACAGGTTCTGGCCGATCAAGCGGTCACGCATGCGCAGCTTCCGATGTCGGTGCTGCGCGAAATGACCTTGGACGGCGCTGAGTCCACGCTGCCCGATCTGGCGACCGTCGTCATCGGTGGTGAGGTGTGCCCGCCGGAGCTGGCGGCACGCTGGTCGGTGGGACGCCGTGTGATCAATGTCTACGGCCCGACGGAGTCGACGGTATCTGTGTCGATGAGCGACGCACTCACCGACAGCGTGGTGCGGGAGGGCACCGTGCCCGTGGGCCGCCCTCTTGCCAACACCAGAGTGTTTGTGCTGGACGCGGGTCTGCGGCCGGTGCCGGTGGGTGTGACGGGCGAGTTGTACGTGTCGGGTGCGGGCCTCGCGCGTGGTTACGCGGGGCGCCCGGGTCTGACCGCCGAACGCTTCATCGCCTCCCCGTTCGAGCCCGGTGCGCGGATGTACCGGACCGGGGACCTGGCCCGATGGCGGGCCGACGGCCAGCTGGAGTTCGCGGGCCGCGCCGATGAACAGGTCAAGATCCGTGGCTTCCGTGTCGAACCGGGGGAGATCGCGTCGCTGCTCGACGGGGCCGCCGGGGTGAGCCAGACGGCGGTGCTGGTCCGCGAGGACGCGCGAGGCGACCAGCGACTGGTCGCCTACGTGGTGCCGACCGGCCCTGCCACGGTCGAGCCATCCGCGCTCATCGCCCGGCTGCGGGAACAAGTGCCGGACTACATGGTGCCGTCGGCGCTGGTGGTGCTGGATGACCGGCTGCCGTTGACACCGAACGGCAAGCTGGACCGCAGGGCGTTGCCGACGCCGGACTTCGCGGGGACAGCCGACGGCCGTGGTCCGCGGACACCGCAGGAGGAGGTGTTGTGCGGGCTGTTCGCCGAGGTGCTGGGCGTGGACCGGGTCGGGATCGATGACAGCTTCTTCGAACTCGGCGGCCACTCGCTGCTCGCCATGCGTCTGGTCAGCCGCATCCGCAGCGTTCTCGGCGCGGAGCTGTCGATCAAGGGCGTGTTCGAGGTCCCGACGGTGGCCGGTCTGGCGGCAGTTCTGGACGCGGCCGAGGGGAAGTCCCGCGCGGCCCTCGTGCCGACGGCGCGTCCGGATGTGGTGCCCCTGTCGTTCGCGCAGCGCCGCCTGTGGTTCGCCCACCGGATGGAGAGCGGGTCGACGACATACAACATCCCGCTGGCACTCCGTCTGTCGGGAGGACTGGATGCCGAAGCCCTCCGCGCCGCGCTGCTCGATGTGATCGGCCGGCACGAGACATTGCGCACCGTCTTCCCCGAGACCGAGGGCGAGCCGCACCAAGTGGTGCTGGACGCACAGCACGTCGTACTGGGTTGGGAGCGTCGTACGGTCACGGAGGACGAGCTGCCCGCGGCCTTGGACGAGGCGTCGCTCCATGGGTTCGATCTCTCGCGTGACATTCCGGTCCGTGCCTGGCTGTTCGAGGCCGGACCGGACGACTGGACGCTGTTGCTGCTGATGCACCACATCGCCGGCGACGCCTGGTCGATGGGCCCGCTCGCGTCCGACGTGGTGGAGGCGTACACGGCGCGGGTGGAGAACAGGGATCCGCAGTGGTCCGAGCTTCCGGTGCAGTACGCCGACTACACGCTGTGGCAGCGTGAACTGCTGGGGGACGCGTCCGACCCGGACAGTCTCCTCGAAGAGCAAGTCACCTATTGGCGGCAGAAGTTGGAGGACATGCCGGAGCAGGTGACCTTCCCGGCCGACCGGCCTCGCCCGGCAGTGGCTTCACATGAGGGCGCGCATCTGACTTTCGAACTGGACCAGGAGCTGCACCGGCGGCTGGTCGGGCTGGCGCGGCGCTCGAACACGACGGTGTTCATGGTGTTGCAGGCCGGTATGGCGGCGTTGCTCACGCGGCTCGGTGGCGGTACGGACATTCCGTTGGGTTCGCCGATTGCCGGGCGGATGGATGATGCGCTCGATGATCTCGTCGGGTTCTTCGTGAACACGCTGGTGCTGCGCACGGACACTTCGGGAGACCCGAGTTTCGAGGAGTTGCTGGGCCGGGTGCGGGAGACGAGCCTGGCGGCGTATGCGCATCAGGATGTGCCGTTCGAGCATCTGGTGGAGCTGCTCAATCCGCAGCGCTCGGCCTCTCATCACCCCCTCTTCCAGGTCATCCTCGGCCTGCAGAACGCGCCGGAGGCGTCCTTCGCCCTGCCAGGCCTCCACGTGGAGCTCGAAGGCGTCGAGCTGCGAGTGTCGAAGGCGGACCTTGAGCTGAGCGTGATTGAGCACCGTGATCAGGATGGGGAACCCGCCGGGGTGGGAACCATCGTCGCCTACTCCACCGAGTTGTTCGATCGTGTGACGGTTGAGGGGTTGTTGGGTCGGTGGGTGCGGTTGTTGGAGCAGGTGGTGGTGGATCCGTCGTTGCGGATCGGGCGGGTGGAGTTGCTGTCGGCGGATGAGCGTGGCCGGTTGTTGGCGGGGTGGAACGATACGGCTGTCGAGGTGCCCGAGGCGTCGCTGTCGGAGCTGTTCGAGCGGCAGGTGCGGCGGGCTCCTGATGCCGTGGCGCTGGTGTGCGGTGCGGATTCTCTGTCGTACGGGGTGCTGAACGCGCGGGCGAACCGGCTGGCGCACTGGCTGATCGGTGAGGGTGTCGGTCCGGAGAAGCTGGTGGCTGTGGAGCTGCCACGCTCGGTGGACCTGGTGGTCGCGGTCCTGGCGGTGCTGAAGGCCGGCGGGGCCTACGTGCCGGTCGATCCGGAGTATCCGGCGGAGCGACGGGCCTTCATGCTGGCGGACGCCGCGCCCGTTCTGGTTCTCGACGAGGGGGCTGTGGCACGCGATCTGTCCGCGTTCCCGGACGACGACCCCGGGGCTGATGTCGAGATGGGGCATCCGGCGTACGTCATCTATACCTCCGGTTCCACCGGCACCCCCAAGGGCGTTGTGGTTTCTCACAGTGGTGTGGCGAGCCTGGCGCACGCGCAGGTCGACCGGTTCGCCGTGACGTCCGCCGCCCGGGTGCTGCAGTTCGCGTCGCCGAGTTTCGACGCGGCGCTGTCGGAGATGGTGATGGCCTTCGCTTCCGGTGCCGCGTTGGTGGTGTCCGAGGTGGGTGGGCTGGCGGGTGAGACGCTTGTCGAGGTGTTGGCGGGGCAGGGTGTGACGCATGTGACGTTGCCGCCGTCGGTGCTGGGTGCGTTGCCCGCGGGTGTGGAGTCGGGGCTGCCGGCGTTGGAGACGGTGGTTCTGGCGGGGGAGGCTGCCTCGCCGGGGCTGGTGGCCCGGTGGTCGGCGGACCGTCGTGTGGTCAACGCTTATGGCCCGACGGAGTCGACGGTGTGTGTGTCGATGAGCGGGGCGTTGTCCGGCGAGGATGTGGTGACCATCGGCCGTCCGTTGGTGAACACGCGGGTGTTCGTGCTGGACGAGGCGCTGCGGCCGGTGCCGGTCGGTGTGCCGGGTGAGCTGTATGTGTCGGGTGCGGGTCTGGCGCGCGGATACGTGGGGCGTGCCGGTCTGACGTCGGAGCGGTTTGTCGCTTGTCCGTTCGAGCCGGGTGAGCGGATGTACCGGACGGGTGATCTGGTGCGTTGGCGTGGGGATGGTCGGCTGGAGTATCTGGGCCGTGCTGATGAGCAGGTGAAGGTTCGTGGGTTCCGTATCGAGCCCGGGGAGATCGAGTCCCTGCTCACCGACCGCGACGACGTCCGTCAGGCGGTGGTGGTGGTCCGCGAGGATTCCCCCGGTGATCAGCGACTCGTCGCCTATGTGGTGCCGGACGGCGACGCTCTGGTGGAGCCGTCCGCACTCGGCGCCGACCTGGAAGAACGGCTGCCGCAGTACATGGTGCCGTCAGCGGTGATGGCATTGCACCGGCTGCCGCTCACCCCGAACGGCAAGCTGGACCGTACGGCCCTTCCGGTGCCGGACTACGCGGCCACGGCCGGTGGCCGTGGGCCACGCAACGCGCAGGAAGAGATCCTGTGTGCGCTGTTCGCCGAGGTGCTGGGCCTGCAGAGGGTCGGAATCGACGACAACTTCTTCGATCTGGGCGGTCATTCACTGCTCGCCACCCGTCTCGTCAACCGTGTCCGCACCGAGATGGGTGTGGACATCCCCTTCTACATCATGTTCGAGTCGCCGTCGGTGGCCGGGCTTGTGGAGTCGCTGGGTCTGGGCGGGTCGACGCGTGTGCCCCTGGCGCCGATGCCGCGCCCGGATGTGGTGCCGTTGTCCTACGCACAGCGCCGACTGTGGTTCCTGCACAAGCTTGAGGGCCCCTCGGCGACGTACAACATGCCGCTCCCGCTGCGACTGAAGGGTGTCGTGGATCAAGAGGCGCTGCGTGCCGCGCTGCACGATGTGATCGGTCGGCACGAGCCACTGCGGACCGTCTTCCCCGAAATCGACGGCGAACCGCACCAGTTGGTACGCGACGCGAGCGACACCGGTTTCCGCTGGGAGCACCGCTCGGTCTCGGAGGCGGAGCTTCCGTCGGCGTTGGAGGAAGCCGCCCGCTACGGTTTCGATCTGGCCTCCGAAGCGCCCTTCTGCGCCTGGCTGTTCGAGACCGGTCCCGATGACTGCGTGCTGCTGTTGCTGCTGCATCACATCACGGGAGACGGCTGGTCACTGGGCGCGCTCGCGCGTGATGTGGTTGAGGCGTACGGGGAACGCAAGCAGGGCAACGCCCCGCAGTGGGCGGACCTCCCGGTGCAGTATGCCGACTACACGCTGTGGCAGCGCGAACTCCTCGGCGGCGAGGACGACCCGGAGAGCCTGTACTCCCAGCAAGTTTCCTACTGGCGCGAGACGCTGGCCGGGTTGCCGGAACAGATTGTCCTGCCCGCCGACCGGTCCCGCCCCGCGCATGCCTCGTACACGGGATCGGCCGTGCATTTCGAGCTCGACGCGAAGCTGCACCAGCGGCTGGCGGAGCTGGCCCGCGCATCGGGTGGCACGGTATTCATGGCCGTCCAGGCCTCGATGGCGGCGTTGCTCACGCGGCTCGGTGCCGGTACGGACATTCCGTTGGGTTCGCCGATCGCCGGGCGCCGGGACGACGCGCTCGATGACCTCGTCGGGCTGTTCGTGAACACGCTGGTGCTGCGCACGGACACTTCGGGAGACCCGAGTTTCGAGGAGTTGCTGGGCCGGGTGCGCGAGACGAGCCTGGCAGCGTACGAGCATCAGGACGTGCCGTTCGAGCATCTGGTGGAGCTGCTCAATCCGCAGCGCTCGGCCTCTCACCATCCTCTCTTCCAGGTGATGGTGGTCCTCTCGGACAACCCCGTCGCCGAGTTCGACCTCCCCGGTCTCGACGTCAGCGGCGAGGCCGTGGACATGGAGAGCGCCAAGGTCGACCTCTCGATGAATGTGATGGAGCGTCATGACGTCTCCGGCGCACCCGTCGGCATCGTGGGATCGCTGAAATACTCCACCGAGCTGTTCGACCGTGTGACGGTTGAGGGGTTGTTGGGTCGGTGGGCGCGGTTGTTGGAGCAGGTGGTGGTGGATCCGTCGTTGCGGATCGGGCGGGTGGAGTTGCTGTCGGCGGATGAGCGTGGCCGGTTGTTGACGGGGTGGAACGATACGGCTGTCGAGGTGCCCGAGGCGTCGCTGTCGGAGCTGTTCGAGCGGCAGGTGCGGCGGGCTCCTGATGCCGTGGCGCTGGTGTGCGGTGCGGATTCTCTGTCGTACGGGGTGCTGAACGCGCGGGCGAACCGGCTGGCGCACTGGCTGATCGGTGAGGGGGTCGGTCCGGAGAAGCTGGTGGCTGTGGAGCTGCCGCGCTCGGTGGACCTGGTGGTGGCGCTGTTGGCGGTGCTGAAGGCCGGCGGGGCCTACGTGCCGGTCGACCCGGAGTATCCGGCGGAGCGGCGTGCCTTCATGCTTGCGGACGCCGCGCCCGTTCTGGTTCTCGACGAGGGGGCTGTGGCACGCGATCTGTCCGCGTTCCCGGACGACGACCCCGAGACTGATGTCGAGATGGGGCATCCGGCGTACGTCATCTATACCTCCGGGTCCACCGGCACCCCCAAGGGCGTCATGGTGGAACACCGCGCCGTCGCCAACTACCTCAACTGGTCCACCCACCACTATCCGGCGGCCCGCGGCGCCACTCTCGTACCGACGTCGATCGCATTCGACCTGACCGTCACCGGCCTGTTCACCACACTGACCGTCGGCGGTCGTGTCTACCTGTCCGCGTTGGACGACCTCGCGGGCCGCGACAACACCGTCCCCGTGGCATTCCTGAAGGCCACACCGTCGCATCTGCCCATGCTGGACGACCTGCCGAAGCAGTGGTCGCCGGGCGAGATGCTGGTTCTCGGCGGAGAGGCGCTGTCCGGCGAGGTTCTCGCGCGGTGGCGCAAGGAGCACCGACGGGTCACGGTCGTCAACGCCTACGGGCCGACCGAGACGACGGTCAACTGCACCGAATACCGCATCGGCCCGAAGGAGAAGCTGCCCGAGGGGCCGGTGCCCATTGGCCGCCCGTTCTGGAACACGCGCGCCTATGTCCTCGACGAACAGTTGCAACCGGTGCCGACGGGAGTGGTGGGCGAGCTCTACATCGCCGGCGTCCAACTGGCCCGCGGCTATGTGGGACAGCCGGGCCCGACGGCAGTGCGCTTCCTGGCCTGCCCCTTCGAACCCGGTGCACGGATGTACCGGACCGGCGACCTGGCGCGTCGGCGTCCGGACGGGAACCTGGAATTCGCCGGCCGGGCCGATGAACAGCTGAAGATCCGCGGGTTCCGTATCGACCCGGGCGAGATCTCGGCGGCGCTGCAGGATCACCCGGACGTACGGCAGGCCGTCGTCACGGCCCGCGAGACCGACCGGGGTGACACCCAGCTCGTCGGCTACGTCGTACCGACCAGGCAGGTGCCCCCGACCACAGGCGGGAACTCCGCCGACCACCTCGGATGCGATGCCGCCGCCCTGCGGGCGCACCTGGCACAGCGGCTGCCGGAGTACATGGTTCCGGCAGCGGTGGTGGCCCTCGACGTGATCCCGCTGACACCCAACGGCAAGCTGGACCGGCGGGCCCTGCCCGCACCGGACTTCGGCGCCCTCAGCAGTGGCCGGGCCCCGCGCACGCCGCAGGAGGAGATGCTGTGCGGGCTGTTCGCGGATGTACTCGGGGTGGAGCGGGTGAGTATCGACGACAGCTTCTTCGAACTGGGCGGACACTCCCTGCTCGCGACACGACTGGTCAGCCGGATTCGCGGGGTACTCGGGCTCGAAGTGGCGATCGCCGCGGTGTTCGAGGCCCCGACCGTCGCAGGCCTGGCCGCTGTACTTCGGACCGGGAGCCGGGCCCGTTCGGCGCTTGCGCCCATGCCCCGCCCGGACGCGGTGCCGCTGTCCTTCGCACAGCGCCGGCTGTGGTTCCTGCACCAACTGGAAGGACCGTCGGCCGCCTACAACTGGCCCTTCGCCGTGCGGCTGTCCGGTGCGGTGGACCGGACGGCTCTGCAGGCGGCGTTGCACGACCTGGTGGAACGGCACGAGTCGTTGCGGACGGTCTTCGACGAGGTGGACGGCGAACCGCGGCAGACGGTACTCGACCTCACCGGGGCGGGGCTGCCCCTGAATGTCGAAGAGGTGGCGCCGGCACGGCTGCACCAGGCCGTGCAGGAGGCAGTCGGCCATCGGTTCGACCTCAACACCCAACCCCCGGTCCGGGCCTGGTTGTTCGTCCCGAAGACAGGGCACGACCGGCAGGAATCGGCCGCCGTTCCCGGGCCGGTCCTTGTGCTTCTGACACACCACATCGTCGCCGACGGCGCCTCGCGGGCGCCCCTGATGCGTGACCTCGCCGCGGCGTACGAGGCCCGGCTCACGGGCTCCGCCCCCGACTGGCGGCCACTCCCCGTCCAGTACGTGGACTACGCGATCTGGCAGCAGGAACTCCTGGGCCGTACCGACGACCCGGACAGCATGGTCTCGCGGCAGCTCGCGTACTGGAGGAACGCGCTGGACGGAATCCCGTCCCAGCTCGACCTGCCCACGGACCGCCCACGGCCCTCGATCGCCAGCTACCGCGGCGACTTCCTGCCCTTCACCCTGGACGCCGAGCTGCACGCCGGACTGCGCAAGGTCGCCGCGGGCTCCCAGTCGACCCTGTTCATGGTGTTGCAGTCGGCCTTCGCCGCCCTGCTCACCCGGCTCGGCGCCGGCCACGACATCCCCCTCGGCGTGCCGATCGCAGGCCGCACGGACGAGGCGCTCTCCGACCTCGTGGGGTTCTTCGTCAACACCCTTGTACTCCGCACGGACACCAGCGACAACCCGCCGTTCGAGCAGCTCCTCGGGCGCGTCAGGGACGGCGCGCTGACCGCGTACGCCCACCAGGATCTGCCCTTCGAATACCTCGTCGAGGCACTCAACCCCGTCCGGTCGCTGGCGAGCAACGCGCTGTTCCAGGTGATGTTCGCGCTCCAGAACATGGATACGGCGACGCTGCGCATGCAGGACATCGAGGCGACGCCCTACCCCCTGGACAGCGAGAGCGCCAAGTTCGACCTCTTTCTGAGCCTGACCGAGGAACAGACCGACGAGGGTGCGGCCGCCGGGCTGAGCGGCATGCTGGAGTACGCCGCCGAGCTGTTCGACCGCGCCACGGTGGAGAAGATCGCCGAACGGTACGCACGTTTCCTTCGCGCGGTGGTCCGCGACCCGGCGGTCCGCATCGCCGACATCGAGATGCTGTCCACCGACGAACAGGCCGAAATCCTGGTGGCACGCAACGGCGTCACGACCCCGCCACCGGCCGAGTGGCCGCATCAGAAATTCGAGCGGCAGGCGGCCCTGACCCCCGAAGCGCTCGCCGTGCGCGCCGGGGACGAGGAGACGGACTACGGTCGGCTGAACCGGCGCGCGAACCAGTTGGCACGACTGCTCCTCGACAGCGGCATCGGCCAGGAGCGCGTGGTGGCGTTGGCGCTGCCCCGGTCCGTGGACATGGTCGTCGCGATGCTGGCCGTACTGAAGGCCGGCGCGACCTACCTGCCGTTGGACCCCACACACCCCGCCGACCGGCTGGCCTACCTCCTCGGGGACGCCGCACCCGCCGCGCTGATCACCACCGAGGCCATCCGCACGGGCCTGCCGGACCCGCTGCCGGCACTGACCGTCCAGCTCGGCGACACCGGGACGGAGCACCGGCTGAGCGCCTTCGAGACGGACGATGTCACGGACGCCGACCGTCGGGCGCCGATCCACCCGGACCACGCCGCGTACGTCATCTACACCTCGGGGTCGACCGGCTACCCCAAGGGCGTGGTGATCTCCTACACGAGCATGGGCCACTTCCTCGACGCCATCGTCGCCCGCGTCCCCCTGACGCCGGACGATCACATGGTGGCCGCGACCACCCTCACCTTCGACATCGCTGCCGTCGAGATCTACGTGCCGCTCCTCACCGGCGCCGCCGTGGAGATCGCCACGGCGCAGGTCGGCAAGGACCCGGTCGCCCTGCACCGGCTGATCGCCGATCGCGGTGCGACGGTCTTCCAGGCCACGCCCTCGATGTACCGCTCGATCCTGGCGCACGACCCCGAGGCACTGGCGGGCGTGCGGCTGCTGGTCGGCGGCGAGGCCCTGCCCGCCACCCTGGCGGAAGCGCTGCACGCGCGGGGCGACCGCGCGGTCAACCTCTACGGGCCGACCGAGGCCACGGTATGGATCACCGCGAGCGACGTGACCGGGGACGGGGGGACGCCGCCGATCGGCCTGCCGCTGCGGAACGTCCAGGTGTACGTGCTGGACGCCGGGTTGCGCCTGCAGCCGGAAGGCGTCGTCGGCGAGCTCCACGTGGCCGGACCGTTCTTGGGCCGTGGATACCTCAACCGTCGTGCGCTCACGGCCGAACGCTTCGTGGCGAACCCCTTCGGCGCGCCGGGCGCCCGGATGTACCGCACCGGTGATCTCGTCAAATGGCGGTCCGAAGGCGGCCTGGAATTTGTCGGCAGGGTCGACGACCAGACCAAGGTGCGCGGATTCCGCATCGAACTCGGAGAGATCGACGCCGCGCTCTCCCGGCAGGAGGGCGTCGCCGAGGCCACCGTGGTGGTACGCGAGGACAACGGCACCCCGCAGCTCGTCGGGTATGTCGTTCCCGACCGGGACAGCGACCGGGCGGCGGGCCGCGCCCGGGCCGAGGACGGCCGGCAGATCGCGTCCTGGCGGGACGTCTACGAGTCGGTGTACCGGGAACAAGCGGCCGACGGCGGATTCTGGGAGGACTTCGGGATCTGGAGGAGCAGCTACGACGGCTCTCCGATTCCGCTCACCGAAATGCATGAGTGGCGTTCCGCGGCCGTCGCTGAGATCCTGCGACTCCAACCGGAAAACGTGCTCGAACTGGGGGTCGGCAACGGCCTGATCCTCTCCCAAGTGGCGCCGCACTGCGCCGCCTACTGGGGCACCGACTTCTCGGCATCGGCCATCGAGAGCCTGCGCGCGAGGACATCGGCGCGGGAGGAACTGGCAGGGCAGGTCGTACTCCGTGCCCAGCCCGCCGACGACATCACGGGCCTGCCCGAGGACTTCTTCGACACCATCGTCATCAACTCCGTCGTCCAGTACTTCCCGCACGCCGACTACCTTCTCGACGTCATCCGCAACAGCCTGGACCTGCTGACCCCCGGCGGTTCCCTCTTCCTCGGGGACATCCGCAACCTGCGGCTCCTGCGTCACCTCCAGGCGGGCGTCGTATCGCACCGCCCGGCGGACGAACCGGACAGGGACCCGGAAACGGCACGCGCGCTCATGGAACAGAAGGTCAGGGACGAGGAGGAACTGCTCCTCGCCCCGGACTTCTTCGTGCGGCTGGGCGAGACCCTGGAAGACATCGGCGGCATCGATGTCCGACTCAAGCGCGCCACCCACGCCAATGAGCTCTCCCGGTACCGCTACGACGTGGTCATCCGCAAGTCCCCGGCCGACGTGACGACGACGGACGGCCTGCCGGAGTTCACCTGGGACGCGGTCGGCGCCGACGTCGAAGGAATCGCGGCCGCGCTGCGCGCCAACCCGTCCGGGCTGCGCCTCGCCGAGGTGCCCAACGCCCGGCTGCTCGCCGACCACGCCGCGCTGCGGGCCGTCGAAGCGGGAACCGGCGGGAGCGCGGAGACCTGGACCGACCCCGGCCTGGACCCGGAGACGGTATACGGGATCGCCTCCGCGCAGGGCCTTGACGCCGTGGCGACATGGTCGCACTCCGGCCGGGACGACTGCTTCGACGCGGTCTTCCTGCCCGCCGGCAGCACCGCGGCGGTGGCCGCCTACCGGACCTCCGGGCTCACCTCCCGGTCCGCCGCGGCCTACGCCAACAGCCCCGCCGCATCCCGTCGCGCCCGCGACCTGAACCGTGAGCTGCGCTCAGGGCTGCGCACATGGCTGCCCGAATACATGGTTCCCTCCGCGTTCGTCGTACTCGACCGGCTGCCGCTCTCACCGATCGGCAAGCTCGACCGCAAGGCGCTGCCCGCACCCGACTACGGGGCGCTCAGCGAGGGCCGCGAGCCGCGGACCCCGCAGGAAGCCGAGCTGTGCGACCTGTTCGCCGAGGTGCTCGGCCTGGATCGGGTCGGGATCGACGACAGCTTCTTCGATCTGGGCGGCCACTCGCTGCTCGCCACCCGCCTCGTCAGCCGCATCCGCGGCGAGTTCGGGGTGGAAGTCCCCATCGGCACCGTCTTCGATGACCCGACCGTGGCCGGGCTCGCCCAGCGACTGGCCGACGGCGGACGGGCGCGGGCAGCACTGGTGCCGATGGCGCGGCCCGAGGCCGTGCCGCTGTCGTTCGCGCAGCGCCGGCTGTGGTTCCTGCACAAGCTGGAGGGCCCCTCGGCCACCTACAACATGCCCCTGGCGCTGCGGCTGACCGGCAGGGTGGACCAGGCCGCGCTGCACGCCGCTCTGCTGGATGTGGTCGGTCGGCACGAATCGCTGCGCACGGTGTTTCCCGAAGTGAACGGCGAGCCGCACCAGTTGGTTCTGGACGCAGAACGCGCCGGGATCCAGTGGGAGACCCGTACGGTCGACGCGACAGAACTGCCGACAGCCGTGGCCGCCGCCGCGCGGCACGGATTCGACCTCGCCACCGAGGCGCCGGTACGCGCCTGGCTCTTCGAGACCGGGAACGGTCAGGACGGGGAGAACCACGAAAGTCACGAATGCGTTCTCCTGGTCCTGCTGCACCACATCGCCTGCGACGGGTGGTCGCTGACGCCGCTGGCCAAGGACCTGGTCACGGCCTACACCGCCCGGAAGGAGGGCGAAGCCCCGAAGCTGTCGGAACTCCCGGTGCAGTACGCCGACTTCACCCTGTGGCAGCGCGCTGTGCTCGGCGACGAGGACGATCCGGACAGCCCCATCGCCCAGCAGGTCGCGTTCTGGCGGCGGATGCTGGCCGACGCGCCGGAGGAGCTGGCGCTGCCCACGTCCCGGCCCCGCCCCGACCGGCCCGGCTACCGGGGAGAGACCGTGGGCTTCGAACTGCCCGCATCGGTGCACCGCGGGCTGGTCGACCTGGCCGCCGAATCAGGGACCAGCGTCTTCATGACGCTCCATGCCACCATGGCCGTGCTGCTGTCCCGGCTCGGAGCGGGCGACGACATCGTTCTCGGCGTCCCGATCGCCGGTCGCACCGACGAGGCTCTCGACGACCTGATCGGATTCTTCGTCAACACCCTCGTTCTGCGTACCGATCTGTCCGGGAACCCCACCTTCACGGAACTCCTCGGCCGGGTGCGCCAGACCGACCTTGCCGTCTACGCCCACCAGGACCTGCCGTTCGAGCGGCTTGTCGAGATCATCAACCCGGAACGTTCGGCATCCCGCCACCCGCTGTTCCAGGTGATGATGTCCCTGGGCAACACCGACCCGGTGGATCTGACACTGCCCGGCCTCGATGTCCGCTTCGGCGAGGTCGGCACCGGAGCCGCCAAGTTCGACCTCGACTTCACCTTCGGCGAGCGCTTCACCGACGACGGCTCTCCGGCGGGAATGTCCGGCGCGCTGCGCTACGCCATCGACCTGTTCGACCATGACGCCGCGGAAGCCGTGGTGGCCCGGCTGGCGAGGGTGGCCGAGGCATTGGTCACCGACCCACGGCGGCCCGTCGGCGAGGTCGATGTCATGACCGATGCCGAACGGCACACGGTGCTGTTCGAGTGGAACGACACCGATCAGGCAGTCCCGGAGGGCACCCTCGTGGAGCTCATCGAGGCCCAGGCGGCCGCCACTCCGGACGCGGTGGCGGTCGATGCCGAAGGAGTGCGGCTCACTCACCGGCAGCTCAACGCGCGGGCCAACCAGCTCGCCAGGCACCTGGCAGGAAAGGGCGTCGGCCCGGAGCGGTTCGTCGGCCTCGCCGTCCCGGAATCGGCCGACACACTGATCGCGGTCCTCGCGACCCTCAAGGCCGGAGCCGCCTGTCTGCCCCTCGATCCGAAGCACCCGGCCGGCCGTCTCGCCCACGTGCTGAACGACACCGGGCCGATGTGCGTGCTCACCACGTCCGGGACTCGGCCCCTGCTCCCGGACACCGGCCACGAACCCCTTGTGGTGGACGCCCAGGAGACCGTCTCGACGCTCGCCGGTCTGCCGTCGCACAACCTGACCGACGCCGAGCGCTCAGCTCCTCTGCTGCCCGGGCACCCCGCGTATGTTCTTCACACCTGGGGGCCGACGGGACTGCCGAAGGGCCTGGTGGTCGAGCACCGTTCGGTGGTGAACCGGCTGACCCGGTCGATGCACCGGTACTCGGCCGGGCGCGGTGCGGACGACGCAGCGCTGACGTTCTTGAAGGCGATCGCCTCACAACCGCCGCTGCTGGAGGAGCCGACCGAGGAGTGGCCCCCCTCCGGCCCCGTGCCGGCCGGCCGGCCGTTCCGGAACGTGCGTGCCTACGTCCTCGATCCCGGGCTGCGTCCGGTGCCCCCGGGCGTGGCCGGTGAACTCTACGTGTCCGGCGTGCAGGTCGCCCGTGGCTACCTGGGCCGCCCGGGGCTCACTGCCGGGCAGTTTGTGGCGTGCCCGTTCGAACAGGGTGCGCGGATGTACCGCACGGGCGACGTGGCGCGGTGGCGTGAGAACGGGCAACTGGAGCTCGCGGGCCGCACGGATGAACAGGTGAAGGTCCGTGGCTTCCGTATCGAGCCCGGCGAAGTCGCGGCGGCCCTGGCATCACATCCGTCGGTACGGCAGGCGGTGGTCGTCGCCCGGGAGGACGGTCCCGCCGGCCGACGGCTGGTCGGTTACGTGGTGCCCGACGAGGGTGCGACGGCTCTCGACACACGGGCCCTGCTGGCCCATGTGGGCGAGCGGCTGCCGGAGTACATGATGCCGTCGGCGGTAGTGGCTCTCGACGAGATCCCGCAGACCTCGAACGGCGAGCCGGACCGCGGGTCCCTGCCCGCCCCCGACAATGCGGGCGCCGTCCAAGGGCGCGCGCCGCGTACGCCGCATGAGGAGGTGTTGTGCCGACTGTTCGCCGAGGCCCTGAGCCTGGAGTGGGTCGGTGTCGATGACAGCTTCTTCGAGCTCGGCGGTCACTCGCTGACGGCGATCCGGCTACTCGTCCGGATCGGCGCGGTGCTCGGGGTGGAACTGCCGCTGCGGGTGCTCTTCGACGCGCCCACCGTGGCGGGCCTGGCCGACCGGCTCGACGCCGGCGGCGCGGAGAGCGCCCTCGACGTCCTGCTTCCGCTGCGCACCGGGGGCACCCGCAACCCGATCTTCTGTATTCACCCCGCAAGCGGACTGGGCTGGAGCTACGCCGGACTTCTCCCGTACCTCGACCAGGACATCCCGGTGTACGCCCTCCAGGCCCGTGGCCTGACGGGCGGAAAGCTTCCGGAATCGGTCGAGGAAGCGGCCCAGGACTATCTGGAACAGATTATCCGGATTCAGCCTGAGGGCCCCTACTACCTTCTCGGCTGGTCCTTCGGCGGAGGTGTCGCCCATGCGATTGCGGCGCTGCTGGAAGAGGACGGGCGAGAGGTGGGGATGCTGACGCTGCTCGACTGTTTCCCGGTAAGTCCCGCCGACCGTCGCGAAGTGGAAGAGGGAATGGCCAAGGCGCGGGTGGCGGACATATACAGGGCCATGCTTGCGCTGTTCGACATCGAGCTGGACGACGAGGGGGCCGAACGGCTCGACCACGAGAGCGTCATGGAGATTCTGCGGACGAAGAACACCGCCATGGCCGGCCTCACGAAGACTGAGGTGAGAGCCTTGTTGGAGGTGACAATGAGCAACGCCCGGCTCGCCCTGGACGCGGCACCCCGCCCCGTGTCCGCCCCGACGGTGATCGTCGCCGCCACCGAGGGAGAGAAGGACCACAAGCTCGAACCCGGAGTGTGGGATCCCTATCTCACCGGTGAAATCCATTTCCAGAAGATAGATTGCCAGCATACGCACATGATGAACCCGGAGCCCCTGCGACAGCTCGGTAATATTGTTTCGGAAAAGCTTCGGCAAGCATTCCTGAAATCCTCCGAATGAGCTGTCCGGGCGGGCCGTTCCACGCAGATATCCATAGAGCTCGAACGGTCCGGTGAATCACGGCGGAGCTATTATCGTTGACCTTGACTGCGTTCCGGTCGACTGATTGACTCGATCGCCCACGGGCCTATTGCGACCCGCACTGCACTTATGAGAAGCGACGGCCGGAAGCTTCTCGAATAATTTCCACGGCCGACCACCGAAAAGCGGATCAGGACGGGTGTCCGAGCAGGTGACACCGTCAAAAAGAGGGAGCGAGAAGTTGGACGCGAAGTCATCGCCCGAAGAGGTACTGTGCGGTCTGTTCGCCGAGGTGCTGGGCGAGCGGCACGTGGGCCCCCACGACGATCTCTTCGAGCTCGGCGGTCACTCGCTGACGGCGATTCGACTGCTCGTCCGGATACGCGCCGCGTTGGGCGTGGAGCTGCTCATCAAGGACGTCTTCGAGTTCCCCACGCCTGCCGCGCTGGCCAAACGGCTGTCCGGGGCCGCCGATACCAGCGCCCGCATCACACTCGTGCCCGCGCGGCGGTCGGACGTGGTGCCACTGTCTTTCGCGCAGCGCCGTCTGTGGTTCCAGCACAAGTTCGAGGGCCGGTCCGCGACGTACAACATGCCGCTGGCCCTCCGGCTGACCGGCACCGTGGACGCCGAGGCGCTGCACGCAGCCCTGCTTGATGTGATCGGCCGACACGAATCGCTGCGTACCGTCTTCCCGGACGTCGACGGCGAGCCACACCAGCTGATCCAGGACCTGGACGAGACCGAATTCGCCTGGGAACAGCGCTCGGTCTCCGAGCCCGACCTTCGGCGCACCCTGCGCGACGCGGCCCGCTACGGATTCGACCTCGCAGCGGAAATCCCGGTCCGTGCCTGGCTGTTCGAGACGGCCCCCGATCAGAGCACCCTGCTGCTGTTGCTCCACCACATCGCGGGCGACGGCTGGTCCATGGCCCCGCTCGCCCGGGACGTGATGGAGGCCTACACCGCACGGGTCGAGCGACGCTCTCCGAAGTGGTCCGAACTTCCCGTGCAATATGCCGACTACACCCTGTGGCAGCGGGACCAACTGGGTGATGCGGATGCCCCGGACAGCGTGTACGCCAAGCAAATAGCCTATTGGCGCAACCAGTTAGCTGATCTGCCCACCGAGGTCACCTTCCCCACCGACCGCTCTCGGCGCACCGTCGCCACGCACGACGGCGCCCGCCTCGACTTCCGCCTCGACGGCCAACTGCATCTGCGCCTGTCGGAACTGGCCCGCCGCTCGCATACCACCTTGTTCATGGTGTTGCAGGCCGGTATGGCGGCGCTGCTCACACGGCTCGGCTCCGGCACCGACATCCCGCTCGGCAGCGGTGTCGCCGGCCGAACCGATGAGGCACTCGACGATCTGGTCGGCCTCTTCGTCAACACCTTCGTGCTGCGCACCGACACCTCCGGAGACCCGAGCTTCGAGGAACTGCTGGGCCGGGTCCGCGAGGCGAGTCTTGCCGCGCACGAGCGTCAGGATGTGCCGTTCGAGCACCTGGTGGAGGTGCTCAACCCACAGCGCTCCACGAGCCACCACCCGCTGTTCCAGGTCGCGATGGTGCTCCAGAACGCGCCATCTGAGGAGTTCCGCCTGCCGAAGCTCCAGGTGCGCAGCGAGTTCCTCAGCACCGAGACCTCGCGTTTCGACATGCTGATCGAGATGTATGAGCGACCCGAGGGCGCCGACGGCGCGACGGTGTTGGATACCGCCGTCGAGTACTCCACCGAGTTGTTCGATCGTGTGACGGTTGAGGGGTTGTTGGGTCGGTGGGTGCGGTTGTTGGAGCAGGTGGTGGTGGATCCGTCGTTGCGGATCGGGCGGGTGGAGTTGCTGTCGGCGGATGAGCGTGGCCGGTTGTTGGCGGGGTGGAACGATACGGCTGTCGAGGTGCCGGAGGCGTCGCTGTCGGAGCTGTTCGAGGGGCAGGTGCGGCGGGCTCCTGATGCTGTGGCGTTGGTGTGTGGTGCGGATTCTCTGTCGTACGGGGTGCTGAACGCGCGGGCGAACCGGCTGGCGCACTGGCTGATCGGTGAGGGGGTCGGTCCGGAGAAGCTGGTGGCTGTGGAGCTGCCGCGCTCGGTGGACCTGGTGGTGGCGCTGTTGGCGGTGCTGAAGGCCGGCGGGGCCTACGTGCCGGTCGACCCGGAGTATCCGGCGGAGCGACGGGCCTTCATGCTGGCGGACGCCGCGCCCGTTCTGGTTCTCGACGAGGGGGCTGTGGCACGCGATCTGTCCGCGTTCCCGGACGACGACCCCGGGGCTGATGTCGAGATGGGGCATCCGGCGTACGTCATCTATACCTCCGGGTCCACCGGCACCCCCAAGGGCGTTGTGGTTTCCCACAGTGGTGTGGCGAGCCTGGCGCATGCGCAGGCCGAACGGCTGGGCGTGCACTGTTCCAGTCGGGTGCTGCAGTTCGCGTCGCCGAGTTTCGACGCGGCCTTCTGGGAGATGGTGATGGCCTTCGCTTCCGGTGCCGCGTTGGTGGTGTCCGAGGTGGGTGGGCTGGCGGGTGAGACGCTTGCCGAGGTGTTGGCGGGGCAGGGTGTGACGCATGTGACGTTGCCGCCGTCGGTGCTGGGTGCGTTGCCTGCGGGTGTGGAGTCGGGGCTGCCGGCGTTGGAGACGGTGGTTCTGGCGGGGGAGGCTGCCTCGCCGGGGTTGGTGGCCCGGTGGTCGGCGGACCGTCGTGTGGTCAACGCTTATGGCCCGACGGAGTCGACGGTGTGTGTGTCGATGAGCGGGGCGTTGTCCGGTGAGGATGTGGTGACCATCGGCCGTCCGTTGGTGAACACGCGGGTGTTCGTGCTGGACGAGGCGCTGCGGCCGGTGCCGGTGGGTGTGCCGGGTGAGCTGTATGTGTCGGGTGCGGGTCTGGCGCGCGGATACGTGGGGCGTGCCGGTCTGACGTCGGAGCGGTTTGTCGCTTGTCCGTTCGTGTTGGGTGAGCGGATGTACCGGACGGGTGATCTGGTGCGTTGGCGTGGGGATTGTCGGCTGGAGTATCTGGGCCGTGCTGATGAGCAGGTGAAGGTTCGTGGGTTCCGTATTGAGCCCGGGGAGATCGAGTCGTTGTTGCTGGCTCAGGCGGGTGTGCGTCAGGCGGCGGTGGTGGCTCGTGAGGATGTGCCGGGTGATCAGCGTTTGGCGGCGTATGTGGTGCCGGATTTGGTGGCGGCTGCGGCGGCGGGTGTGGTTGAGGGTGTGGCTTCTGGTGTGGATGCTCAGGTGGGGGAGTGGCGGGAGATTTATGATTCGGTGTATTCCGGGTCGGGTGTGGGTGGTGGTGTGTTCGGTGAGGATTTTGTGGGGTGGGACAGTTCGTATACGGGTGAGCCGATTCCGTCTGGGGTGATGCGGGAGTGGCGTGATGCGGTTGTGGGGCGGGT
>NZ_JBIBYN010000047.1:0-15952 GCF_043083325.1 Streptomyces sp. NPDC014734
GTGGTGGGCGAGGCGGTTGGCCCGGGTGTTCAGTTCCGTGTAGGTGAGGGTGTTGTTGTCGTGTTGTACGGCGATGGCGTGCGGGGTGCGGGTGGTCTGGGCCTGGAACAGGTCGGGCAGGGTGGCGTCGGGGACGGTGTGTGCGGTGTCGTTCCATTCCCGCAGCAGTTGCCGCTGTTCCTGCGCGGAGAGGATGTCGAGGGTGCTCAGTGGCCGCGACGGGTCGGTGGTGACCGAGCGCAGCAGTCGTTCCAGGCGTTCCGCGATGGCGTGGGCTGTTTCCCGGTCGAAGAGGTCCGTCGCGAACTCCACGAAACCGCTCATACCGCTCGGCACGCCGTCGCCATCGACGTGCTCCTCCAGTGCGAAGGACAGGTCGAACTTCGCCGACTCGGCCTCCAACAGGTGTTCCCGCACGGTGAGACCGGGCAGGTCGACGTCGATGTCACTGCTGTTCTGGAAGGTCAGGATGACCTGGAAGAGCGGGTGGTGGGACAGTGACCGCGCCGGGGAGACGATCTCGACGAGTCGTTCGAAGGGGACGTCCTGGTGGGCGTAGGCGGCGAGGTTCGTTTCCCGGACCCGGTCGAGGAGTTCGGTGAAGGTGGGGTTGTCGGAGGTGTCGGTGCGCAGGACGAGGGTGTTGACGAAGAAGCCGACGAGGTTGTCGAGGGCGTCGTCGGTCCGGCCGGCGATCGGGGTGCCGATCGGGATGTCGGTGCCGGCCCCGAGCCGGGTGAGCAGGGCGGCGATACCCGCCTCCACCACCATGAAGACACTCGACTGATGGTCCCGTGCCAGCCGGGTCAGCCCCCGGTGCGTCTCCGCGTCGAGGGACAGCGGGACCGTCTCGCCGCGGTGGCTTGCCTCGGCCGGACGCGGCCGGTCCGTCGGCAGTTCCAACTGTTCCGGCAGCCCTGCCAGGGCCGTGCGCCAGTGGTCGATCTGCCGGGTGATCACACTGTCCGGGTCGGACTCGTCGCCGAGCACCTCCCGCTGCCACAACGCGTAGTCGGCGTACTGCACCCGCAGCGGCTCCCATGCCGGGGCCCGGCCCTCACGACGGGCCGCGTACGCCACCGACACATCACCCACCAACGGTGCCAGCGAGGAACCGTCGCTCACGATGTGATGGGCGAGCAGCAGCACGAGGTGGTCGTCGGGAGCCGTCGTGAACACCCAGGCCCGCAACGGCAGATCCCGGGTCAGGTCGAAGGCGTGGCCGACGGCCCGGGCGACCGCCGCGTCCAGGTCCTCCGGGGCGACGGCGACGGTGTCCACGACGGGCCGGGCGGTCTCGCCGTCGAGGATGTGCTGGTACGGGGTGCCGTCCTGCTCCGGGAAGACGGTCCGCAGGCTCTCGTGCCGCGCGACCAGGTCCTCGATCGCCGCGCGCAGGGCCGGTACGTCCAGTTCGCCGGAGAGCCGGAGCGGCATCGGCACGTTGTAGGTGGCGCTGGGGCCCTCCAGCTGGTGCAGGAACCACAGACGCCGCTGGGCCGGGGAGAGCGGGATCCGTTCGGGCCTCGGCACGGGGGTCAGGG
Organism: Streptomyces sp. NPDC014734; assembly: GCF_043083325.1. Lineage (NCBI taxonomy): Bacteria > Bacillati > Actinomycetota > Actinomycetes > Kitasatosporales > Streptomycetaceae > Streptomyces > Streptomyces sp. NPDC014734. The sequence goes on from NZ_JBIBYN010000047.1 coordinate 1,545, forward strand.
CGGCCCGGGCCCGGGCCGCGCCTTCGAGGCGCTCGGCGAGCCGGGCGGCCGTGGGTGCCTCGAACAGGTCGCGCACGGCCGGCTCGACCCCGAGCACGGTCCGCACTCTGCTGATCAGGCGCATGGCGAGCAGGGAGTGCCCGCCCAGTGCGAAGAAGTTGTCATCGGCCGATACCCGTTCCACGCCGAGCACCTCGGCGAAGAGACCGCGAAGGATGTCCTCGCCGGGCCCGCGCGTGCCGCGTCCCGCCCGCGCGGCGACCGTCGCCGTGGGGGCGGGCGCGGGCAGTGCCCGGCGGTCCAGCTTGCCGTTCGGGGAGAGCGGCAGCTCGTCGAGCGGAACCACCGCCGACGGCAGCATGAAGTCCGGCAGCACCGTCGCCGCCCGGGCCAGCAGGGCCGCAGGGTCGGTGACGGTGCCCGCGGCCCCCACGACGTAAGCGACGAGGCGCTGGTCGCCGGGCCGGTCCTCGCGGACGACGACCGCCGCGGCCCCGACCGCCGGATCGGCGGCGAGGACCGCCTCGATCTCACCGGGCTCGATGCGGTGGCCACGGACCTTGACCTGGTCGTCGGTGCGGCCCAGGTACTCCAGCCGTCCGTCGCCGCTCCACCGGGCGAGGTCGCCCGTGCGGTACATGCGTGAGCCGGGCGCGCCGAACGGGCAGGCGACGAAGCGTTCGGCCGTGAGCCCGGGCCGTCCCGCGTAGCCCCGCGCGAGCTGGGGGCCCGCGAGGTACAGCTCGCCGGGCACCTCGGCCGGCACCGGGCGCAGCGCGGCGTCCAGCACGAGGGCACGGGTGTTCCGCACCGGGCGGCCGATCGGCACCGTCGCCGTGTCACGGGCCGGGTCGAAACGGTGGTGCGTGGCCTGCACGGTGCATTCGGTGGGGCCGTAGAGGTTGTGCACGCCGACGTCCCACGCGTCGGCGACGCGCCGCGCCAGCAGCGGCGGGAGCGGCTCGCCGCCGACGAAGACGTGCCGCAGCGGCAGCCGGTCGCCCCCGTCTGCGGCGTCTGCCACGACTGTCAGCAGGGAGGGCACGAACTGGGCGACGGTCACGTCGTGTTCCGCGAGGCAGGCCAGGAGCTGCCGCGGGTCGCGCACGGCCCGGTCCGGGGCGACGCAGACCGCCGCCCCGGTGAGCAGCGGCAGCCACGTCTCCCACACCGACGCGTCGAACGCGGGTGACGTCCGGGCCAGGACGGTGTCCTGCGGGCCGAGCGGGAACGCGTCGGTCATCCACGCGAGATGGTGCACGAGCGCCCGGTGCTCGACCCGCACACCCTTCGGGCGTCCCGTGGAACCGGACGTGTAGATGGTGTAGGCGGGGTGGGCGGGCAGCAGCGGGGCCGCGCGCTCGGCGTCGTCGGGGTTCCCCGCCCGTCGGCCGGCGAGCGCGGCGAGGGTCCCGGGGGAGTCGATCACCAGCCGCGGCACCGGGCTGTCGGCGAGCGCGGCGTCGGTCGCCGCGGCCGTGATGACGAGGCCGGGCACCGCGTCGGCCAGCACGAAGGCGATCCGGTCCACGGGGTGCCCGGGATCCAGCGGCAGATAGGCGGCGCCGCTCTTCAGCACGGCGAGGACCGCGACGACCAGTTCCGCCGAGCGCGGCAGCGCCAGCGCCACCAGCCGCTCCGGCCCGGCCCCCCGTTCGATCAGGAGCCGCGCGAGACGGTTCGCCCCGGCGTTCAGTTCCGCGTACGTCAGGGACGTGTCCTCGAACACGATCGCCGTGGCGTCCGGCGTCCGGGCCGCCCGGTCCTCGAACAGGGCGACGAGATGCGTGTCCGGCACCTCCCGGCCGGGCCCGTCCCCGCCGGGTGGGGAAAGCTCGTCGGCGTCGGCCAGCGCCACCCGCCCCAGCGGGGTGTCCGGGAGCGTGACCATCGACTCCAGCAGCCGCGCCACCCGGTCCAGGACGGCGTCCGCGGTCGCCTCGCCGAACAGGTCGGGGCGGCGGTCCAGGCGCAGCGTCAGCCGGCCGCCGAGCTGGTCGGCCGCGAGGTTGAGGGCGTAATGCGTGGCGTCACGGCCCTCGACCTCGGTCAGCCGCAGCCCGGCGACGGGGGAGTCCCCCTCGTCCTCCCCGACCGGGAAGTTCTCGAACACCATCGTGGTGTCGAACAGGTCGTTGGTTCCCGCAAGTTGCTGGATCCGGGACAGTCCCAGGAACTGGTGGGGGAACAGCTCGCTCTGCTCCTCCTGGAACCGTGCCAGATTGTCGAGCAGCGACCGCGCCGGGTCCAGCCGGGCCCGGACCGGGACGGTGTTGATGAACAGGCCGATCATCGCGTCGGAGCCGGGCAGGTCGGCCGGTCGCGTCGACACCGTCGTCCCGAACACCACGTCGTCGCGCCCGGTCAGATGGGACAGGACGGCCGCCCACGCGCCCTGGACCAGGGTGCTCATGGTCAGCCGCCGGGCCCGCGCCACGGCCGTCAGCTCCGCGGTCAGGCCCTCCGGCAGCTCCCGCAGGACGCGCCGCGGCAGTGCCGGGACCGGGTCGGTTCGTCCCGACACCCGGGTCGGCTCCCCGACCCCGTCCAGTGCCTTGCGCCACTCCCGTTCGGCGGCGGCCACGTCCTGCCGGGACAGCCACGCCAGGTAGTCGCGGTAGGGGGTGACCGGGGGCAGCCCGGCGGGGCTGCCCCCGCGCCCGTAGAGGGTGAACAACTCGTCGAGCAACAGCGGTGTCGACCAGCCGTCGACCAGGACGTGATGGCAGGTCAGGACCAGGCAGTACCGTTCCTCGCCGAGCCGGGCCAGCGTCATCCGCAGCAGCGGCGGCCGGGCCAGGTCGAAGCGCTCGGCCCGGTCGGCCGCGCACAGCCGTTCCAGCTCGGCCTCGCGCGCCGCCCCGTCCCCGGCGCCCGTCAGCTCCGCCTCGCGCCAGGGCAGTTCCACCGCGCGGTGGACCACCTGGATCGACCCACCGTTCTTACGGGTGCGGAACCCCGCCCGCAGGTTCGCGTGCCGGGCCAGCAGCGCCTCGGCCGACCTCCGCAGCAGTCCCGCGTCCACGGCGCCCTCGATCCGCAGGACCAGCTGGACGTGGTAGATGTCGGGCGCCTCCCGGTCGTACAGGGCGTGGAACAGGAACCCTTCCTGCAGCGGCGCGAGCGGCAGGACGTCCTCAAGTGCGGACTTCGTCTTCACGGCATTTCCAATTCGGCTTCGAGGTCGTCGATTTCGTCCTGACTCAGCGAGACCAGAGAGAGGTCGGAGGGTGTGTGACCACCCGCGTCCGGAGCCTCGGAGTGGACCACCAGCGCGGTCAGCGTCGCGAACCAGCCCTCGGCGAGCTCCCGCACGTCCGGCTCGGCCAGCAGCCCGTCCGGCCAGTTCCAGGTGGCGGTGAGACGCGGCCCGTCGGCGTGGTCCTCCGTCACCGCGTTGATGACCAGGGCGTGTGTCATCGGCATGCGCGGGTCGTGGCCCGCCGGTGTCTCCGCGTCGGCCACCAGGTCCCAGTCCCGTACCTCGGAACCCTCCGACGCGGCCATCCGGCCCAGGTAGTTGAATCCGATCTGCGGCCCGGCGCGGCCCGCCAGCAGCGGCGCGGTGTCCGGGTTCAGGTGGCGGAGCAGGCCGAAGCCCATTCCGTTGTCCGGCAGCGCCCTCAACTGCTCCTTGATCAGCTTCACCACGCGGCTCAGCTCGGGGCCGCCCGCCAGCACGTCGTCCCAGTCGGGCCGGCCCGGATCGAGCCGTACCGGGTACAGGCTGGTGAACCAGCCCACGGTGCGGGCCAGATCGGTCCCGGGGACGATCTCCTCGCGGCCGTGCCCCTCCAGGTCGACCAGGACCGGGCCCGCGGCCGTGCCCCGGCGCCGCCGCCAGGCGCCGACCGCCGCGGCGAGTCCGCTCAGCAGCACGTCGTTGATCCTGGCGTGGAAGACACCCGGAACGGAGGTCAGCAGGGGCTGCGTGACCGCCGCGGGCAGCGTCAGGGTGAGCGACCGGGCGGCGGCACCGAGGTCCCGCGCCGGGTCCGGGGCGCGGTCACCGAGGAGCGGCTCCGGCGTGCCGAGGATCTCCGTCCACAGCTCCAGCTCGGCGAGCCGCTCGGGGGCGCGCGCCGCCGCCTCCAGACGCCGCGCCCACTGCCGCAGCGAGGTACCGGAACGTTCCAGCCGCACCGGCGCACCGGCGCGCACCGCGTTCCACGCGGCGACCAGGTCCGGCAGCAGGATCCGCCAGGACACGCCGTCGACGACGAGATGGTGCAGCACCAGCAGCAGCCGGCCCGGCACCCCGGGCCCCGCGTCGAACCAGACGGCCTGCACCACGGCGGCGTCCCCCGGCGCCAACCGGTCCCGGGCACGGGCGCCCTCCTCGGCCATCAGCGCGTCCAGCGCGGACCCGGCCGCCCCTCCGGCGTCGACCCGCCGTACACGGTCCCCGGCGGCGACCTCGCCGGCCGGCAGCACCTCCATCTCCCACAACGGCGCCCCGGCCCCCTCCGCGGGCGGCACCGTCGTCACCTTCAGCCGCAACGCGTCGTGGTGGTCGAGCAACGCCTGCAACGCCCCGGTCAGACCGGGCAGGTCGAGGTCCGCGGGCGCCCGGAGGACCAGCGACTGGTTGAACCCGTCGACGGGCGCGTCAAGTTCCCGCAGCCAGTGCATGATCGGGGTCGGTGGCAGCGGACCGACGGCGTCCTTCGCGTCCTCCGCGGCGAGCGCGTCCGGCACGTCGGTGGCGTGCGCGGCGAGCGCCTCCACCGTCTGGTGCCGGAACACGTCCCGCGCGGTGAGGGCCAAGCCGTGCGCACGGGCCCGGGAGATCAGCTGGATGGAGAGGATGCTGTCACCGCCCAGCTCGAAGAAGCTGCTGGCGACACCGACCCGCGGCAGACCCAGCACCTCCGCGAAGACCCGGCACAGCGTCTCCTCACGGGGCGTGCGCGGCGGCGTCACCTCCGCCTCCGCGCTGAAGTCCGGAGCCGGCAGGGCCGCCGTGTCCAGCTTGCTGTTCGCCGTCAGCGGCAGCGCCGCCAGGACGACGAACGCCGAGGGCACCATGTAGTCCGGCAGCCGCCCCGCCAGGTGGGCGCGCAGCTCCCCGGTGTCCTCGTGGGCGGCACCCGCGAACCCGTCCGGGACCACGTAGGCCACGACCCGCCTGTCACCGGGCCGGTCCTCCCGGACCACGACCGCCGCCTGGGCCACCGCCGGGTGCGCGGTGAGCACGTTCTCGATCTCGCCCGGCTCGATGCGGAAACCGCGCACCTTCACCTGCCGGTCCACCCGGCCGAGGAACTCCAGCTCGCCGTCGGCCCGCCACTTCACCAGATCACCGGTGCGGTACATCCGCGAACCCGGGGTGCCGAACGGGGCGGCGACGAACCGCTCCGCGGTCAGCGCGGGCCGGTCCAGATAGCCGCGGGCCAACTGCACCCCGGCGACGTACAGTTCGCCGGGAACACCCGCCGGGACCGGGCGCAACGCCTCGTCCAGCACGTATACCCGGCAGTTGCGGACCGGACGGCCGATCGGCGGGGCCACCGGCTCGGACAGGGCGGCGCTGGACGTCACCCACACCGTCGCCTCGGTCGGCCCGTAGCCGTTGAACAGGCGGCGGCCCGGCGCCCACCGCGCCACCACCTCGCCGGTGAAGGAGTCACCGCCGACGGCCAGCGACCGCAGCTCGGGAAGCGCGGCCTCCGGCATGCTCGCCAGCGCCGCCGCCGCGATCGGCAGGTGGTTGATCCTCAGCTCCCGCAGCGCCTGCGCGAGAGCCTCCCCCGCGAACGGGCCGCCCGACGGGATCACCAGACACGCCCCGGACAGCAGGGCCAGCCACATCTCCAGCACCGACGCGTCGAAGCTGGGCGACGCGAACTGCGAGACCCGGTCGCCCTCGGCGACCCCGCAGCGCTCGATCTTGTCGGCGGCGAAGCTCGCCATGCCGGAGTGCTCCACCACCACGCCCTTGGGGCGGCCCGTCGACCCGGACGTGTAGATGACATAGGCGGGGTGCCCGAGCCGCAGCGCCGCGGTGCGGTCGGCGTCCGTCGGATCGTGCTCCGGCCCGGCGGGCCCGGTCACGCGCACGACCGGTATCCCCGTCTCCGGAAGGCGCCCGGTGGTGGCCCCGTCCGTCACGACCAGCGAGGGCCGGGCGTCGTCGAACATGTACGCCACCCGCTCCGCGGGATAGCCGGGGTCCACCGGCAGATAGGCGGCGCCCGCCTTGAGAGCCGCCAGCACGGCGATCACCAGGTCGGCGGAGCGCGGCAGCGCCAGGGCCACGATCCTCTCCGGCCCCGCCCCCTGCCCGATCAGCCGATGGGCGAGACGATTGGCCCGCCGGTTCAGCTCCGCGTACGTCAGCACCAGGCCGTCGTGCTCCACGGCGGGCGCCTGCGGGTGGCGGGCCACGCACTCCTGGAACAGCTCCGGCAGGACCGCCGCCGGAGTGGCGTGATCCGTGGCGTTCCACTCCACGAGCAGCCGCTGGTGTTCGTCCGCGGCGAGCACGTCGAGCGCGCCGACCGGCCTGGTGGCGTCCGCGACCGCCGAGCGCAGCAGCCGCTCCAGGCGGGCGGCGAGCTCCCTCGCCGTGGCCGGGTCGAAGAGGTCCGTGGCGAACTCGACGGTGCCCACGAGCCCGGCGGGAGCCCGGTCCGCGGTGTGCAGCTCCTCCATGTTGAACGCCAGGTCCATCCGGGCGGCCCCGGTGTCGACCTCGTCCAGACCGACCGCGAGACCGGGGAGCCGGACCGTCGCCTCATCGGTGTTCTGGAGGATCAGCATGACCTGGAACAGCGGGTGGTGCGCCATCGACCTGGCCGGGTTGACGACCTCCACGAGCCGCTCGAAGGGCACGTCCTGGTGGGCGTAGGCGGAGAGATCGGCCTCCCGCACCCGGGCGAGCAGCTCCGCGAAGGACGGGTCGCCGGAGGTGTCGGTGCGCAGCACCAGCGTGTTGACGAAGAGCCCGACCAGATGGTCCAGCGCGTCGTCGACCCGGCCCGCGACCGGCGTTCCGACCGGAATGTCCGTGCCCGCGCCGAGCCGGGTCAGCAGCGCTGCCAGCCCGGCCTGCAGAACCATGAACACGCTGCACCGGTGCTCCCGCGCCAGCCGTACCAGCCCCGCCTGCAACCCGGTGTCCCACGCGAACTCGACCCGGTCGCCGTGGTGGCCCGCCACCGCCGGGCGCGGCCGGTCGACGGGCAGCTCCAGCCGGTCGGGCAACCCCGCCAGCGCCGCCCGCCAGTGGGCGATCTGACCGGCGACCAGGCTGTCCGGGTCGTCCTCGTCGCCGAGCACCTCCCGCTGCCACAGCGTGTAGTCCGCGTACTGCACGGGCAGCGCCGCCCACGCGGGCGCCCGCCCCGCGCGGCGGGCCGTGTAGGCCTCGGTCAGGTCGTCGGTGAGCGGGGCGAGGGACGCGCCGTCGCAGGCGATGTGGTGGGCGAGCACGAGCAGGGTGTGCTCACCCGGCGCGGTCTCGAACAGCAGGCTGCGCAGCGGCGGTTCCGCCGTCAGGTCGAACGCGTACCGGGCGGCCTCGGCAAGCTGTCCGTCCAGCTCCTCGGGGCTGCTGCGGACCAGTTCCAGCACCGGGTGCGCCGCGTCCTCCAGCACCAGTTGGTACGGGGTCCCGTCCCGCTGCGGGAAGACGGTGCGCAGGCTTTCGTGCCGGGTCACCAGGTCGGCGAGCGCGGCGCGCAGCGCGGCCACGTCCAGCTCACCCGACAGCCGCATCACCAGCGGCATGTTGTACGTCGGGCTCGGCCCCTCCAACTGGTGCAGGAACCACAGCCGTTGCTGGGCGGACGACAGCGGGACGAGCTCCGGCCGGCGCACCGGCCGCAGTGGTGACCTGCGCGCCGTGCCCGCCCCGTCGAGCCACCCGGCCAGCGCCGCCGGTGTCGGTGCCTCGAACAGGTCCCGCAGCGCCGGCTCCGCGCCGAGCGTGGTGCGGATCCGGCTGGTGAGCCGGGTGGCGAGCAACGAGTGGCCGCCCAGCCGGAAGAAGTCGTCGTGGACACCGACCTCGTCGAGCCCCAGCACCTCCGCGAACAGCCCGCACAGCAACTCCTCGCGCGGGCCGCGCGGACGTTGCGGTCCCGTGGCCCGGTCGGCGGCGGGCGCGGGCAGCGCACCACGGTCCAGCTTGCCGTTCGGAGTCAGGGGGAAGGCGTCCAGCAGCACGAACGCGGACGGCACCATGTACTCCGGCAGGGTGCGCGCCACCCACGAGCGCAGCTCGTCCGGGCCCGGACGTTCCTCGCCCGGGCCGGGCACCACGTACGCCACGAGCCGCTGGTCTCCCGGGCGGTCCTCGCGGACCGTCACCACGGCCCGGGCCACCTCGGGGTGGCCCAGCAGAACGGCCTCGGTCTCGCCCAGCTCGATCCGGAAGCCGCGCACCTTGACCTGGTGATCGACGCGGCCGACGAACTCCAGCTGTCCGTCCGCCCGCCATCTCGCCAGGTCACCGGTGCGGTACATGCGGGTGCCCGGAGCGCCGTACGGGTCGGCGACGAACCGCCCGGCCGTCAGGTCCGGCCGGCCCCGGTAGCCGCGTGCCACGCCTTCACCGGCGATGTACAGCTCGCCCGGCACACCCGGGGGCACCGGCCGCAGCGCGGCGTCCAGCACGTACACCCGGGTGTTGGCGACCGGCCGCCCGATCGGCGGGGTGCCGTCGGCGCCCACCGCGGCGGACGCCGACCAGATGGTCGTCTCCGTCGGCCCGTACAGGTTGGTGACGCCGGCCGCCGCCCCGGCCAGCCGGTGCGCCAGCGGCGCGGGCAGCGCCTCGCCGCCGACCAGGACCCGCAGCCCGTGCACCGCCTCCGGGTCCTCGTCGACGAGGCTCTGCCACAGCGACGGGGTGGCCTGCATGACGGTCGCCCCGGACGCGCGGATCAGGCCGGAGAGCAGGCGGGTGTCGTGCACCTCGTCCGTGCCGGCCAGCACCACCGTCGCACCGGACACCAGCGGCAGGTACAGCTCCAGACCGGCGATGTCGAAGGCGATGGTGGTCACCGCGAGCAGCCGGTCCCCGGGGCTCACCCCGGCACACCGTTCCATCGCGGTGAGGAAGTTGACGAGGTTCCCGGCGGTGACGACGACCCCCTTGGGGCGGCCGGTCGAACCGGAGGTGTAGATGACGTATGCCGGGCTCGCCGCGGAGGCTCCCGCCGGGCGCTCGGCCGCCGTGAGGTCGGCACCGGACGGTCCGTCCGGCACCGCCCGGCCGGGCTCGTCCGCGACGGACTCGTCGCCGACGACGAGCAGCCGGTCCGCGGGGACCGGCAACCGCTCCGCGAGCCCGGCGGAGGTGATCACGCAGACGGGCGTGGCGTCGTCCAGCACATAGGCGATCCGGTCGGCGGGATACCCCGGGTCCAGCGGCAGATAGGCAGCCCCGGTCTTGGCCACGGCCAGCAGCGCCACCACCAGCTCCGTGCCGCGCGGCAGCGCCACCGCGACGTACCGCTCCGGCCCGACCCCCCGGGCGAGCAGACGCCGGGCCAGTCGGTTGGCCCGCGCGTTCAGCTCCCCGTACGACAGCCGTACGTCGCCGCACACCACCGCCTCCGCCTCGGGCCGGGCGGCGGCCCGGGCCTCGAACAGCCGGGGCAGTGTCCCGGCGGGCACCTCGCACGCGGTGTCGTTCCAGGTGACGAGCTGCTGCCGCCGCTCCTGCTCCGACAGCGCCGGAAGCTCCCCGACCGGGCGCGCCGGATCGGCCACGGCCGCGCGCAGCAGCCGCTCCAGACGCGTGGCGAACGTGGTCACCGTCTCCGGATCGAACAGCTCGGCGGCGAACTCGACGTCGACGGCGATGCCCTCGCAGCGGCCCTCGGCGCCGAGCCGCTCCTCCAGCTCGAAGGACAGGTCGAACTTCGACCCTCCTGTGCCGACCCCGTCCAGCTCGGTCCGCAGCCCCGGCAGCTCCAGGTCCGCCTCGGCGTTGTTCTGCAGCACCAGCAGAATCTGGAACAGCGGATGGCGGGCCATCGACCGGACCGGGTTGACGATTTCGACGAGTCGTTCGAAGGGGACGTCCTGGTGGGCGTAGGCGGCGAGGTTCGTGTCGCGGACCCGGTCGAGGAGTTCGGTGAAGGTGGGGTCGCCGGAGGTGTCGGTGCGCAGGACGAGGGTGTTGACGAAGAAGCCGACGAGGTCTTCCAGCGCGTCGTCGGTACGGCCCGCGACCGGGGTGCCGATCGGGATGTCGCTGCCCGCGCCGAGGCGGCTCAGCAGGGCCGCGAGGGCGGCCTGGACCACCATGAACACACTGGCCTGCCGCTCCCGCGCCAGCCGGACGACGTCCTCGTGCAGTTCGGCGTCCCAGAACGCGCCGACCGCGTCGCCCCGGTACCCGGCGACCGCCGGACGGGGCCGGTCGGAGGGCAGCTCCAACTGGTCCGGCAGCCCCGCCAACCGCGTACGCCAGTAGGCGACCTGCTCGCTGATGAGGCTGTCCGGGTCGTCCTCGTCGCCGAGCACCTCCCGCTGCCACAGCGTGTAGTCCGCGTACTGGACCGGCAGCGGCTCCCACTGCGGGGCGCCGCCCCGGCAGCGGGCCGCGTAGGCCACCGACAGGTCCCGGGTCAGCGGGGCGAGCGAACCGCCGTCGGCGGCCACGTGGTGCACGAGCAGCAGCAGCACGTGCTCCCGCGGAGCCAGTTCGAACAGCCAGGTGCGGACCGGCACGTCCGACGTCAGGTCGAAGGTGTGCCGGGCCGCCGCCGAGAGCAGCCCGTCGAGCCGCTCCCGGTCGGTGCGCACCAGCTCGACCTCGGACCGGGCGTCCTTTGCCGGCAGGATCCGCTGGTACGGCGTGCCGTCCTGTTCCGGGAAGACGGTCCGCAGGCTCTCGTGCCGGTCCATCACGTCGCGGACGGCGCCGCGCAGGGCCTCGGTGTCCAGTTCACCCGTCAGCCGTAGCTGAAGGGGCAGGTTGTAGGTGGCGCTCGGTCCCTCGAACTGCTGAAGGAACCACAGGCGTCGCTGGGCGAACGACAACGGAATCATGCTCACTCCTCCGACCTCGGCATCGGCCGCAGGGCCGGCCGGACTCTCTTCTTCCTCGCACCGGTGACGTGCGCGTTCAGCGCGGCCACCGTGGGTGCCTCGAACACGGCGCGGATGGGCAGTTCGACACCCAGTTCCGCGCGGACCTGATTGACCAGCTTCGTCGCCAGCAGGGAGTGCCCGCCCAGGTCGAAGAAGCTGTCGTCGACGCCGACCCGGGGCAGCCCCAGAACCTTGGCGAAGATCGCGCAGAGGCTCTCCTCCTCGGGGTTCCTCGGCTGCCGGGACGACACCGCGGCCGAGGCGTCCGGAACCGGCAGCGCACGCCGGTCCAGCTTTCCGTTCGGCGTCAGCGGCAGTGCGCCGAGGACGACGAACGCGGACGGCACCATGTAGTCGGGCAGCCGCCCCGCCGCGTGTGCCCGCAGGTCGGCCACCGACGGGGTGTCGCCGTCGGCCGGGACCACATAGGCCACCAGCCGCTGGTCCCCGGGCCGGTCCTCGCGCACCAGCACCACGGCGCCGCGCACCCCCGGATGAGTCACGAGCACACTGTCGATCTCGCCGGGCTCGATCCGGAACCCGCGCAGCTTGACCTGGTCATCGGCGCGCCCCAGGTACTCCAGCTGTCCGTCCGCCCGCCATTTCGCCAGGTCACCGGTGCGGTACATGCGGGTGCCCGGAGCGCCGTACGGGTCGGCGACGAACCGTTCCGTCGTCAGCCCCGGCCGGTCCAGATAGCCGCGGGCGAGCTGGGCGCCCGCCACGTACAGCTCGCCCGGCACCCCGGCCGGGACCGGCCGCAGCAGTTCGTCGAGCACGTACACCCGGGCGTTTCGGACCGGGCGGCCCACCGGGGCCGTGTCCGGCCAGTCGGCGACCTCGCCCGCGAAGGTGTACGAGGTTGCCGCGTGCGTCTCGGTGGGGCCGTAGTGGTTGTGCAGTCGGCGCTGCCGTCGTCCGAACAGCGCGCGCAGCGCGTCGCCGAGCACCAGCGCCTCACCGGCCTGCGCGATGTCGGTGAGTTCGGGCAGCTCCAGGCCCTGCGCGGCGGCCTCCTCGCTCACCGCGCCGATGACCAGGTTCGGCGCGTACAACTCGTTCACCCGCCGTTCGCCGAGCCAGCGGGCGAACGCCGCCGGATCCCGGCGCACGTCGTCGTCCGGCACGACCAGGGTGCTGCCGTGCAGCAGCGCCGACAGGATCTCCTGCACCGACACGTCGAAGCTGATGGCGGTGAACTGCGCGACCCTGCGCCCCGCCCCGCCCGGGATGGACCCGCGGTGCCAGGTCAGCAGGTTCACCAGCGCCCCGCCCGGCATGACGACACCCTTGGGCCTGCCGGTGGATCCGGAGGTGTAGATGACGTAGGCCGGATGGGCCGGCCGCAGCGAGGTGACCCGGTCGGCGTCCGTGGGCGCGCTGTCCGGCCGTCCGCGCAGGGCGGTGACGGTCGCTGCCTCGTCGAGGAGCAGCCGCGGCACACCGTCGGTGTCCGGCAGCGCCGCCGCCGTCCGGCAGTCGCTCAGCAGGCACGCGGGGGTCGCGTTGCCCAGCATGTACGCCACCCGGTCCGCCGGGTAGTCCGGGTCGACCGGCAGGTAGGCGGCCCCGGCCTTCAGGACGGCGAGGATGGCGACGACCAGCTCCGCCGAACGCGGCAGCCCGATCGCGACGTACCGCTCCGGGCCGACGCCCCGCGCGATCAGCTCGTGCGCCAGCCGGTTGGCCCGCGCGTCGAGTTCGCGGTAGGTCAGCGCGACCCCGCCGTCCTCGACGGCGACGGCGTCCGGAGTGCGGGCCGCCTGCGTCGCGAGCAGTTCCGGCAACGTCTCCCCCGGCACGTCCGAGGAGGTGTCGTTCCACTCCGTGAGGACCCGCAGCCGCTCCCGCGACGAGAGCAGGTCCGCCTCGCCGATCGGACGGGACGGGTCGGCGACCACCGACCGCAGCAGCCTCTCCCAGCGGGCGACCAGCTCCCGCGCGGTGGCCCGGTCGAAGAGATCGGTGGCGAACTCCAGCGCACCCGTGATCCCGGCCGTCCGGCCGTCCTCGCCGTGCCGTTCACCCATGTGGAAGGTCAGGTCGAACTTGGCCGCGAAGGCACTGAACTCGGCGTCGGAGACGGAGAGTCCCTCCATCGCGAAGTCGCCCTCGACCTTGTTCGCCAGCACCAGCATCACCTGGAAGAGCGGGTGGTGGGCGAGTGAGCGGGTGGGGTTGACGATTTCGACGAGTCGTTCGAAGGGGACGTCCTGGTGGGCGTAGGCGGCGAGGTTCGTCTTCCGGACCCGGTCGAGGAGTTCGGTGAAGGTGGGGTCGCCGGAGGTGTCGGTGCGCAGGACGAGGGTGTTGACGAAGAATCCGACCAGGTTGTCGAGGGCGTCGTCGTCGCGGCCCGCGACTGGGGTGCCGATCGGGATGTCGTTGCCCGCGCCGAGACGGGTGAGCAGGGCGGTCAGGGTGGCGTGCAGGACCATGAAGACGGTGGCCCGGTGTTCGCGGGCGAGCTTCGCGATCCCCTCGTGCAGCTCCGCGTCCCAGGCGAAGTCGACGTCCTCGCCCCGGTAGCCCGCCACCGCGGGCCGCGGCCGGTCCGTGGGCAGCCGGAGCTGCTCGGGCATGCCGGCCAGGGCGGTGCGCCAGTGGTCGATCTGCCGGGAGATGACACTCTCCGGGTCGGACTCCTCGCCGAGCACCTCCCGCTGCCACAGCGTGTAGTCGGCATACTGCACCGGCAGCGGCTCCCACCGCGGGGTCCGGCCCGCGCGCCGCGCGGCGTAGGCCACCGACAGGTCGTGGGCCAGTGGATCGGTCGACCAGCCGTCACTGGCGATGTGATGGGCGAGCAGCAGCAGCACGTGCTCGTCCGCCCCGAGCGCGAACAGCGTCACCCGCAGCGGGATCTCCGTCGCCAGCTCGAAGGGGTGCGCTACCGCGTGGGTCAGCGCCGCGTCCAGTGCCGCGGCGTCGGTCTCCACCGTCTCCAGTGCGGGCCGGGCGGCCTCGCCGTCCAGGATGTGCTGGTAGGGGGTGCCGTCCTGCTCCGGGAAGACGGTGCGCAGGCTCTCGTGCCGCCGGACCAGGTCGTCCAGTGCCCCGCGCAGGGCGGTGACGTCGAGTTCGCCCTTCAGTCGCAGTGCCATCGGCACGTTGTACGTGGCGTTCGGGCCCTCCAGCCGGTACAGGAACCACAGGCGCCGCTGGGCCGGGGACAGCGGGATGCGGTCCGGGCGCCCGACCGGTGCCAGAGGCACCCGCACCCCCGCGGAGACCGAGTCGATCCGACGGGCCAGCGAAGCGGCCGTCGGTGTTTCGAAGAGGTCGCGGACGGTGAGTTCGGTGTTGAGGGTGGTGCGGATGCGGCTGAGGAGGCGGACGGCGGAGAGGGAGTGTCCGCC
>NZ_JBIBYN010000048.1:0-15539 GCF_043083325.1 Streptomyces sp. NPDC014734
GGGGCGACCCGTACGACGTGATCCTCGACGGCGTCGGCGGCGACCTGCTCGGCCCCGCGGTCCGGGCCCTGGCGACGGGCGGCCGACTGGTGGCCTTCAGCTCCGGCGGTGGCACGGTGGAGGCGTACGAACTCCTGGTCCGCGGTGCCTCGGTGATCGGCTTCCAGATGCGGGCCATCGCCGTCGGCAACCCAAAACTGTACGACCGCTGGCTGCGCGAACTCTGGCAGATGCATGACGCGGGCACCCTGCGCACCGCCGTGCACGAGGAGATTCCCCTCACCGAAGCTGCTCGGGCTCACAGTCTCATCGAGCAGCGCCGCAACCTCGGCAAGGTCGTCCTTGTTCCCTAGCCAGGCCAGTCGCAGATTCCAGCCACGCAACTGTGGTGCCGTCGTAGCACCAGCGTCCTGGACTAATGAGGTGGTCGCCTTGGGTGCGGTCACCGGTGAGATGCGCGTCGACGCGGGGTGGGGAGACGGGTGACGTTCCCGGACTGCTCAAGCTCCTCGCGAGCCTGGTGGAGCTCCAGGTCGAGCTCGGCGGTGATCCGCCGCACTGTGGCCGTGACGGCACGCTCCTTGCCCAGGGCCTCAGTTACGGTGGCCAGCTTGTCTGCGGCTTCCTCATAGGACTCGCCCGCGGCAACGGCACCGCCGGACGCTACCTCGTAGTGTCCCGGAAACCGAGCGACGTGCTCGGAACGACGTTGTACGAGGATCCGACCTTCCCGGTCCCGGCACACCGTCACGGCAATCCGATGCAACCAGTCATGGCGAACGGCCTCGCCCCGGCCGACCATCGCCAAGACCTGGTCCTGCTCGTCAACACGCTCGACCATCTCATCCGCGAGCTCTGCATAGGGCTGTTGAGGCACGGCCACGGAGGCGGTTGTCTGCTGCCGATTGAGCTTCTCCAAGACCCGGTCGCGGAGGAGCTCATACTCCTCGCTGAGCCTGCGCCACTCGGCCACGGGCGGGCGGGGGATGACAATGCCGCCGGTGACAGTCTCCTCCGGCCCGAACTGCTCGCCCGTGAGATCGACCTCAATGCCCATGCCCAGGCGGTTCCACCAGTGGTAGTCCACACGCTCTCCATTGACGTGGACCTCCCCCGCGGATCAGCTCGCCTCCCAGCAGGTCGTTGAGCACCATGGCGGTCACCCCACACTGGTCCCGAGCCGGGTTGCCCTCGGTCCAGCGCGACCGGAACTCAGGCGTGCAAGTCTCGGCACTCCAACTCTGCGAACGGCTCGTTCGATCTCGGAAGGAAGCAACGGCGTCATGCCCGTGATCCTGCCTGCAAGCACTGACAACGGCCGGACGCTGGCAGACATGGCAAAGGACTGCCTGGCACATCTCTGCTGACGAACACGCGACACCGCAACATGCGAGCCCACCAGTCCCAAGGCCGACCTCGCGGCAAGCCTCGCGCTGGGCCGGGACCGCCGGAGAGGCGAACCCGATGCCGAAGCTCCACTCTGCGGCCCTCATCGTCCGAGTTCGCCCACCAAATCCTCCGGGATTGTGCGAACCCGAGCGCTTCCCTCCGCCAGGAGCCCGCGCTCGATCCGGTCGGCGTCCGGGTGCCGCCCCTAGGCCAGGAGCAGCTCGGCCTGCCGCTCGGTCACCACGGCCCCGGCCCTGAGACCGACCGTGGCCAGGCCCCGGCCCTTCCACACACCGGGCGGGACACCAGCCTCGTCCTGGGCGGTACGCAGCGGCGTACCGCCCAGCGGTGGCTGTCGCCGGCCATCACGCCACGGAAGAGATAGCGCCACCCGTCGCCCGGGCGAACCTCCGACTTACTGATCACCGGCCCATGGAAACCCGGCACCGGCCTGCATAGAAGCGTGATCACGAGTGCTTCCCGCCGGGCGGGAGGCCATCACCAGATCCTTACCGCCCCGCCCGCCAGGCGGGCCGCGACGCCAGCACGAGACGGTAGGCCGTCCACGGAGACCTCTGCCCGCTGTGCGACCGGCCCCTCTAGTTCGGCCAACGGGACGTTCGTTGCTCGCTCCTCCGGCCGGATCCGGCCCAGCTCGGCCGGTTGGAGGAGATCCGCGACAACCTCATTGCCCGCATTGCCGAGGCCGAGCCCGAAGGCTGGCTCGGCGAGGTCGAAGGACTGCGAATGAGCCTCGCCGGAGCGGAGGTCAAGCTTGCGCAGATCGACCAGCGGGGCTGGCGGGCGGTCGACCTGGGCATGCCAGTCGCGCGGCCGGTCTTGTCGACAGCGCCATGCCTGCTCGGCGCCGCACATGACCGGCGGGCTATCCGGGAGCCGCCATGACACTGACGCTGCGACGCGGTTCAAGCTATGAGCAGGCGGAGGCCGAGATCTGCCGCGTCGAGGTCGGCGAGGTCGCTGTTGCGCTCGGCCCACCGGCCGTCTTCAAGGTCGTCACTAAGGCTTCGCACCGCCCGCTGCTCGGCCTCCGGCCCGACCCTCGTCCACACCGACATCGCACGGCGCACGTGATCCTCCAGATACGCCCCCGGTCGGCGCCAGTAAGCCTCGAACAGGCCGTCAGCGCAGTCCCACGGGATGGGCACCGGCTCAACACGGGCGCCGATCGCGTCGGCCATCCCCGCAAGCGAGGGAAATTCCGCGAGGACGGAGGCGAACTCGGGCAGGTAATCGCGGGTAAGCCAGAACCGGTCCTGCCATCCGGGCTCGTCGGTGTCGAACGTCAGCACCACCACGCGGCGGGCCACGCGCCGCATCTCGCGCAGCCCCGCTATCGGGTCCCCCCAGTGGTGAACGGTGGAGACGGCCATCGCGACGTCGAAGGAGTGGTCCTCGAACGGCAGGCTCTCCGCGGCGGCGGCCACGCACGGCGCCGAGCCGGCAGGCCGCTGCCCCCGCATGACCGCCGATGGCTCCACCGCAGTCACGTCACGATCAGCAGGCTCGTAGGAGCCGGTGCCGGCCCCGACGTTCAGCACCGTCTGCGCGTCCCCGAGCGCGTCCCAGATCTGCGCGGCGATCCGCGGCTCGGTCCGCCGTGTCGCGGTGTACGCGCCGCCGATCGCGTCGTACAGCCGTGCACCGAGCATCTCCAGTTGCTCCTCCGGTGTCACCTTCAGTCCCTTCGCCCGTGCCTCAAGTTCCCTGTCGATGGCCGTCACCATGGCGTCAGCGCGATCACGCCGCTCCAGCACCAGGCTGCGCAGTCGGCGCAGGTGCGCGACCGCGTCGGTGGACGGGTCGCTGACCAGTGCCGCGACCTCCCGCAGCCCGAAGCCCAACCGCCGATAGGCCAGCACTTCCCGCAGCCGCTCCACGTCGCCCGCCGAGTACGCCCGATACCCGGCCGCGGTCCGCGCCGACGGCCGGACAAGCCCGATCTCGTCATAGTGATGCAGCGTGCGGACGCTCACGCCGGCAAGCTCGGCCACACGTCCCACGGTCCAGTGATCTTCCACGGCACCGACTATGCAGCCTGACGCAACGTGAGGGTCAAGAGCCTCGCTCACGGCAGCAAGAGCCGCACGCGAAGCAGCGGTCCGAGCCGACTCCTGCAAGTCAGAGGTCTGGTTCAGAGAAGCTTGTGTCAGATGCTCGCTCCTCCGGCCTGCCCCGGCCCAACAGTCACGGCTTGCCGAGATCCGCGACAACCTGATCGCCCGAATCGCCGAAGCCGAGACGGAGGCTGGCTCGGCGAGGTCGAGGGTCTTCAGGTCAGCCTGGCCGGCGCCGAGGAGAAGCTCAGCCAGCTCGATCGGGGCCACGGGCAGCAGACGGCCGTGGGCCTTGGCATCCCCACCATGCGTGGTGATCGCCGAACCCACGAAGGTGGGGCTGCCGCATGGCCCTCAACCAAGATCGAGAACGGCTTTGAAGAAGCGCGCCTCAAACGCCCTTCAGAACACGATCAAGTGCCGCCCGGCCTGCAGGTCCCCAGTGCGGCTTGCCGCCGGGAAGGCCCCGATCTCCGTTCTGCCCCATGAGCATCAGGAAGAGGCTCTTCATCGCGGCCAGCCCGCGGGCACGTCGGATCGCCGCCTCGTCTGCATGCGCGTACATGTCGAAGAACCGCGAGGCCATGCCCACAGGTAGCAACACCCACGCGGCTGCGAGGTCCCAGGCCGGGTCGCCGGCGAACATGGCACCGAAGTCGACGATGCCCGAGAGCGTTCCGTCCGAGACGACGACGTTCGCGGGATGGAGGTCGCCATGCACCCACACCGGCGGGCCCTCCCACACGTCGGCCGCAACGGCGTCGTCCCAAACGGCCCAGACGTCAGCAGCGATGTCGTCGGGGACAACGGCCTGGAAGAAGTTCTCGAAGCTGTCCGTGCAGTTCCTGGGATGGGCACCGAAGTCCGTAGAGATCGGCGCTTCAGCGGGCGCCTCCACATGGAGCGCCCGGAGGAAGCCCGCCAGCGTGTCGGCCGCGTGGACGCCGCGGCTGATCGCGCCGCGGTCCAGCGGCTCGCCGGCAACCCACGTCATCACGGTCCAGTGCTTGGGAAAGCGCTCGGACGGGTCACCGAACCGCACCGGGAGCGGCACCGGGAGCGGCAAGCGCGGGGCCAGCACCGGTAGCCACCGTCGCTCCTTCAGCTGGAGCTCCGGAGTGGGGTCCATGCGCTGCATGCGCACAGCCAACTCGTCCCCGAGGCGCCACATTTGGTTGCCCCAGCCGCCCGCCACCTCCCGGATGGCCAGCCCCGCAAGGTCTGGATGTTGCTCCTGCAGCAGGTCGCGGACCAGGTCTGCGGTGATCTCGATCTCGGTGTCGGTCATGCGAAGTCACAGTACTGAGGCGACAGGCGGAGCGACTCTCGCTCTCCGGAACACTCACTGTGATTCCTCTGGCATCACCAGTCCGGTTACAGAGAGCTGCAGATCAAAGGCTCTGGGACGCCCAGCCTCCAAGTTCAGAGAAGCCCGCGTCCGCTGCCCGGTCCTGATCGTCGCCCTGGACGAGAAGCCCCGCCTGGAAGAGATCCGCGACAACCTCAGAGGGCGATATGAGGGTCTGTCAAACGAGCGGTGTAATTGAGGTAGTCGGGGATACTGACGAGCTGCCGACAGGCGGCCGTCGAAGGTGATGTCGAAAGCGTTCAATGCGGTCTTCCAGCGCAGGGTCCAGCGGGCCTGTCCCTTGCCGGTGGGGTCGAGGGACATGATCGCCAAATAGACGCACTTCAGGGCGGCCGGCTCGTTGGGGAGGTGGCCGCGGGCCTTGACCGCCCGGCGGATGCGCGCGTTCACCGACTCGATCGCGTTCGTCGTGCAGACGATGCGCCGGATCTCGGTGTCGAACCGCAGGAACGGGGTGAACTCTTCCCACGCGTTCTCCCACAGCTTCACGATCGCCGGATACTTCCGGCTCCAGACGTCGGCGAACTCGGTGAACCGCTCCAGGGCGGCCTCCTCGGTGGGGGCGGTGAGACAGGCTTGAGGAGCTTGGCAATCTTGTCCCAGTCCTGGCGGGCGGCATAGCGGAAGGAGTTCCGCAGCAGATGGACGACGCAGGTCTGCACGATCGTCCTGGGCCAGGCGGTCTCCACCGCGTCGGGCAGGCCCTTGAGTCCGTCGCAGACCAGCATGAGCACGTCGCCGACGCCGCGGTTCTTGATCTCGGTGAGGATGTGCATCCAGTGCTTGGCGCCCTCGCCGCCGTCGCCGGCCCACAGCCCGAGGATCTCGCGTCAGCCCTCGGTGGTGACGGCCAGGGCCACATAGACGGGCCGGTTGGCGACCGCACCGTCGCGGATCTTCACGTGGATGGCATCGATGAAGACGACCGGATAGACGGCATCGAGCGGGCGGCTCTGCCACTCGGCCATGCCCTCCAGCACCTTGTCGGTGATCGTGGAGATGGTCTGGCGGGAGACCTCAGCGCCGTAGACCTCGGGCAGGTGGGCCTGAACCTCGCCGGTGGCCAGGCCCTTCGCAGCCAACGAGATGACCATCTCGTCGACGCCGGTCAGGCGCTTCTGCCGCTTCTTGACGAGCTTCGGCCCGAAGGAGCCGTCGCGGTCGCGGGGCACGGTTATCTCCACCGGACCGACGTCGGTCAGCACCGTTCTGGAGCGTGTGCCATTGCGGGAGTTGCCGCCGTTCTTGCCTGCCGGATCGTGCTCGTCATAGCCGAGATGGTCGGTGATCCCGCCCTCCGGAGCGGACTCCGGCAGCCGCTTGGTCAGCTGCTGCAGCAGACCGCCCTCGCCGGTCAGTTGCAGGCCTTCGGCCTTGGCCCGACCCACCAGCTCGTCGATCAACTGGTCATCCACAGCCCTCGCCGACGCAGCCCTCGTGGGCTCGACGGTCTCGGACCCGGACACGTTCTCACTGGTCATCGATGCATCTTCCATGATCGGGAGTTACACCGAACGATTTACAGTCCCGCACCACGTTCGCCCTGTCCGAGCTGATGGCGCGCCCGAAATGGCGCAAGACCGGCCTCGCCCAGCACCTCCACGACACCCTCCTCGCCACCCGGCCCGAGCAGCTGACCACCCTCCTCGTCGACACCACACACCCCCGCGTCCAAGCCCTCCACGAAACAC
This sequence comes from Streptomyces sp. NPDC014734, assembly GCF_043083325.1. Lineage (NCBI taxonomy): Bacteria > Bacillati > Actinomycetota > Actinomycetes > Kitasatosporales > Streptomycetaceae > Streptomyces > Streptomyces sp. NPDC014734. The sequence goes on from NZ_JBIBYN010000048.1 coordinate 6,528, forward strand.
GGGGCTACCGCAAGATCGGCGAACGCCAGCCCTTCCCCGACTCCCCCTCCACGCCGTCATGCTCCGCGGCCTCCCCAGCGCACAGACCCACCCGCTTCCGGTTCCGACCCCTGCGCGGGACGTCATACAGCCGACCGAGCGGCAGCGCTGGGTAGGTAAGTGTTTGGGAACTTGGTGATCCAGAAGCTCAGGGGCGGGCAACGTGCCTGAGCGCAGGGTCTATACCATTGCTCGATGGCAACACCAGATTTCATCCTCGCGCTGCGCAAGAAAATTGGAAGCGATCCGCTGTGGCTGTCAGGCGTGACCGCGGTCGTCATGAGGGATGACCGGGTTCTTTTGGCGAAGCGCGCCGACAACGGCACGTGGACGGCGGTGACTGGGATCATCGATCCCGGGGAGCAACCGGCGGATGCCGCGGCCCGGAAGGTACTTGAGGAGACCGGCGTCGTGGCAGTTCCGGAGCGGCTGGCGATGGTTCACGTCACGGACCCCGTCGTCTATGACAACGGGGACCAGACGCAGTATCTCGACCTGGTATTCCGCTGTGCCTGGCAGTCCGGCGATCCGCGTCCCGCCGACGGTGAGAACACAGCTGCCGGCTGGTTCCCGCTGGACGACTTGCCTCCGATGTCAGAGGACATGTGCAAGCGGATCGCAGCCGCCGTGTCCAACAAGCAGGCAGCCCAGTACCTCGTCTCCCCGCAGTCGGCCGACGACGCCTGAGATCCTGGCTCCACCACACCAGGCATGAAGCTCAGCATGGGCAGCCCCCGGCGCCGGTGGGCTGCGGCGGGTCGGCCAAGGTCAGTGGCACCTGTCCGGGCACGGGACCGGCTCCACCCGCCCGGCCCGTGACCCGGGGCTCCTGGCCTCTCTCGGTGCGCTGCCGGCCGACTACATCACCGCCGTGCCCGACGAACACGCCGACTGCGAGTCCGCGTACGCGCTGCGGCAGCTGGTGACGGTGGCGAGCCGCTGCCTCAAGCGGTGATGCCTCGCGGGCGGCGCGAGCACCGCGTGGATCGCGGCGGGGTTCCTGATCGAGTGCATGCAGGAGGTCGACCAGGTCCACCAGTTCCTGTCCGACGTCCGCGGCGACGCCGACGTCCAGCGCGCGGGTACGGTTCGGCACACCGCACGGTGCGTCGAGTTGCGGACGATGTAACGCCCAGCCGTTGTCGCGACGGTCAGCAATACGGTGGCTGGTTGGTCAGCGAGGCCGCCACTCGCGTCCACACGCCGAACAGCCGATAAAGGCTGGGCAGGGTGCCCTGCGCCTGAACAGTCCGCGTGTCTGCCAAGGTGACCCCTGGAATACCCAGGAGCGTCGAGGCGACGGAAGCCGACTGCCAGCGGACTGCGAGGACGGACGGGTCCGCAGGGACTTCTGACGCCTTCGGCACCGCGGAGAGACTGGCTGCGACCGCTTTCTCGATCTCCGCACGTGCTTCGTCCGCCGGTCGTAGATCTGCTGCAAATCGGTCCCGCGCGTACTTCACGGCCACGGTCGTCACCGAGGCGTCCCATTCCGTCATCTCTGTGCATGCGCAGTCGTCACCGGTGAGGACCGCCACCGGTACGCCGATGGCGGCCGCGGTGGCGTGGGCCAAGCCGATCTCGCCTACGGGCCGGCCGTCCAGCCACATGCCTTCGATTTCGTGCCCCATGAAGCTGTGACTCAGTACGCCGAGCGCGCCCGCCCGCGAGTGGTAGCCCACGCAGAATCACGGCGTCGTGCTCGGGGGTGAGGCCTTCGAGCATGAGCATCGGCTTGGGCTTGCCACGGATGAGGCGGGCCGCCGGGTGCAACGACTCGGGCAGGATGTTGCGCATCGGGCCATGCGCATCGTTGACGGTGACATCTGTGGCACCGGCCGTGACGGCGCCACGGACGGCGGCGTTGACGTCCTCCGCCATCATCAGCCGTCCACGCTCGTAGTCCCGGCCGCCGGGCTGGACATCCTCGGCGTCCACGAGCCCGGTGATGCCTTCCATATCCACACTGATGTAGATCCGCACTGCACAGTCTCCTCAAGCTTGATCGCTTAAGAGATGTCCGCCGCTCTTCCTCTGGTTCCTGCACCAGCTTGCGACCAACTACTTTCGGCCTGGACGATACGGCTCCTCCAGCTCACGACCTGCGCTGAAGTGCTACTCGATGTGTCATGCAAGGCTCAGACACAGCTTCTCAACTTGTTCTTTCTGGTCTGAGTCGGTTTCTTTCGGCGATGCTCGGGGCGTTTCACGGTCTTGCCCACGTCGTAGCGGGTGGCGGACCGCCGGCTCTCCGAGCCAAGTGGCCTTCCAGGTGCGCGAGTTGAGGGTTTCGGTGCACGTGCCGGGCAGTGCAGGTGGGGGCGGAGGTTCCGAAACCCCCGGCGGACTCGGGCCGGGGTGAGCCGTGCGGGCTCGGCGGGCTTCTCCCACGGCCGACGCAGGTCGGCGGCGGCCCCGCGCAGGAGGTGGAGCTGGGTGTGCGCGGCGGTGATCAGCCAGGTCCAGCACTCACCGGCTTCGGGGGTCCGCAGCTTCGGGCAGGCCAACCGAGGGTCTGTTTCATCAGCCGGAGGGTGTGCTCCAGATCGAATCTCCGTAGGAACGCCTGCCAGCTCACGTCGACATCCTCGCTGTTCAGGCCGGTGGCGGACGACCACAGCCAGAGCGGGAGCGGGTCTCCGCCTCCGGGCAGGCGGTCGGCTTGGAGGCGGATCAGCGTGCCTTCGGCAATGGGGAGTTCGCCGGTGTGGTCGATCCACGCGGAGCGGGTAGTCAGACGAGGGTGGCTGCGGTCCCGGGCCATCGCGCGGGCGGTGCCGTATCGGTCGGTGACCTGCATGGTTGCCCCGTCCGGCTCGCCCCAGGTCTCCGGCTTGGCGAAACGGAACTCCTTGCCGTGCTTCGGCGGTCGCCCGCCCTGGGGATGGGCCGGGGCGTACTCCTTGAGCGAGGGCGTCGGCCGTCGCATGACGCGGTCGGAGCGCATCCGTCCCAGTACCTCGATCGGGAGGCCGTCGAGGAGGTGAGCCATGCGAGGGGCGTCGTAGCCGGCGTCGAAGACGATGAGGATGTCACGGTCATCCGCGTGCCAGCGGCCCATCTCGATCAGGTCGACGACCACCCGGCGGAGCTGGGCGGCGGTGACCTCGGCGACGTCGTCCTCAGGCCCCGGACGGACGGCGTCCAAGAGCTGGCACCAGGACGTCCGGCCCGATTCGAGGGCAGCGTCGAACGAGTACGGCCAGCCGGGGATGAACTGGTCCGAGGACCGGCCGCTGCGGCTGTAGACGTGGCAGAACAGCCGCTCCGCGCTGGTCGGCGCGTCCGGGCGGAGCCAGTTGCTGACGTCGGCCGCGAGGACCAGGCGCCCGTCGGCAGCCCGCGGCATCGGAAGCCCGGCGAGCACCTGCCGCAGCCGGGGCACATCCACGCTCCCGCGGTTCAATGCCCCACCTGCCGCAGCCGGGGCACGTCCACGCTCTCGCGGTTCAATGCCTCATACATCACGCCGTGCCCGCGCCGATGCTCGGCCACCAGCGTCAGGTCCACCGGCGAGGTCACCGGACCATCCGCGCACAGCAACGCATCGGTGAGCTCGAACAGTTGGTTCCCGCGCGCGGCCAGGCAGTCGAACAAGTCGTCCCGGGGAAGCGTGACGCTCGCGCGAACGCTTCCCCGGGATCGGCGTCAGACAGCAGACTCACCTTCACGGTCTTCGTCTCGATCGGTGCACCTCGGTCGGAGCACATGATCAGACGAAGGCCGCTCCAGCGTCCGGCAAACGCCCAGGTGAGCGAGCCAGTTCGAAAAGCATTTCGACGAACAAGCCCACATCGCAGGCCGACGCGCCGTCCCGCCTTCGCAGGGGTCCGGGAACGACGCCGTCGGGCGCGAGTGATCAGTCTCCCTGAGACCAAGCGGCGCTCGGCAGCGACAGGTAGACACCGAAGTCGACGAGCCCGGTTGCGGCGCGGATGTCCGCGTGCAGCGCATCCACACGGTCTTGGCGGTTGGCTTCCCTGCTGGCCGACCACTTCGACTTGATCTCGATCACCACCGTCAGGCCGCTACGGTCCAGCGGGCTCAGCGGCCGGAAGCGGATCTCGACATCCCCGGGTTGCAGCTCGCCGTCATACGGCTCCTCGGGGCACTCCACGGCCACGGACACCAGGTGCGGCAGCAACGAGCCGAGTTCACGTAGCCGGGGCTCGGGCACCGTGGGCGCATAGGTCACTTCGACAAGCGGCATCCTCGACACCCTAGACGGAGACCAGGCAGAACTGGCAGCCAGAGAAGACCCTGATCACCCTGCAAAGGCCGAAAGGTCAAAGAACAACCTCAGGGCGCGCACCGGCTCGCCCTTCCACCGCTTCGGCGCTGTGGTGGCGATGATCGCCCCGTCCGGGCGCATCGCAATCTGTTTACTTCTGCCGGGGAAGTCCGGACTGGCGCGCGTCGTCGGCCGCACCTGCTCTCGACCATGTGCGCGTCCGGGTCACCGGACGGTGAAACTGGCCGCCTCGGTGTCCAGGGTCGTGGTGCCGTCCTGCGCGGTGGCCAGGACGGCGACGTGCCAGGCACCGCGCGGGGACGACTCGGCGTCGGCACCGGTGACCCCGGCGGTGTAGGTGCAACGCACGGTGTCCTCCCCCGAGGGCTTGCAATCGGCCGACTCCACTGCCGCCATGTCCTTGGCGGTCAGACCCTTCTTGGCCAGGGACGAGTTCTGCGGCCAGGCCAGCACCTTCACGCTCTTGACACCGGAGGACGCCGTGACATCGGTGGCGAAGGCCAGCACGCCGTCTCGGTCCCCGTCGGGAGCGGTGTAGCGGACAGTGCTGTGCGTCAGCACCGGGGTCTGCTCTGCGGCCTGGGCGAAAGCGAAAGCACCGGCACCACCGAGAAGAACGACACCACCAACAACGGACAGAGCAACACGTCGGGACATGGGATTCTCCATAACTGCCTGAGCACCCAATCGGGTCGGCGCCGCCCTGCTGCGGCGCTGCACCGATACTCGCCGCGCGGGGATGCGGCGAACATGGGCGCTCGTACTCAATCCGACCTGAGTGGTCGGTCAGAGGATTCCAAGGTACGGGCGTGCAGCTCGGCTTGCACGGGGGCGATGGACATCTCCTCGGTGGGCGCGGGGGCGTTCCGGCGTGGTCTGCCTCTGCGGCTTTTGTCGCTGTGTACTCCTCGGTGCCGGCTGTACGTCTGCGTCGGCCGGTCTGGTCGGTGAGCCGGTGGCGGATCTCCGGTGCGTGGAGGGGCAGACCAGATCTGGATGAGGTGCTGTTCCAGGATGGTGTCGTCCTCGGCGTGGATGTCACCGACCGCGGATGCGGCGTCCCGTCCTCGGGAGCACGCCAACCGTGCAGGGGGAAGGCTTCTCCTTCCAGAGAGCATGTCCTGCGCAGTGGGAGCAACGTTGATCAAGGACAGGGCGCCATGAGAGGAGCGCGGATGTCGTACGGGTACGGCAGCGGGCCCAACTGGCCAATGATCCAGGCCAAGCGGCGGGCAGAACAGGAAGCGGACTCAGCCCGCGGAGAGATTGCCGGCCACCGGGCATCGGCCGCTCGATGGGAGGCAGCATTCGAAGCGCTGGCCGTGCAGATCCGGACTGCGGTGGGCCGCACGGGCACAGAACACCGCGAGGATGACCGGTGCGGATGCGCATCGTGCTGGGATGCCCTGATCGAAAAGCTGGCGAAGGAGGCAGGAGGAGGAAGGCACCCACCCAATATTGGCGGTACCGGACCTTTCTCGCTCTCCGACCTGTTCGGCGGCGCAGGACCACAGCAGCATAACCGAGCACCGAACACTGCTCTCGCCGCCCTGATGGAGTCGGGGGGTGTCGGGAACGCGCAGCTCGCTCGCCGGGTCAACGCCGTGGGCCGTGAACTCGGGCTGCGTCTGCACTACGACAAGACGTCCGTGTCGCACTGGATCGCCGGTTCCGTGCCCCGGCCGGAGGCCCGGCCCGCTGTCACCAAAGCGTTGCGCCGGTTGCTGGGGCGGCCTGTGACGTGCGCGGAGGCCGGGTGGCCTCCCGGCCCGGACGGTGAGCAGGACGTCGCGGCGAGGGTGACGGACATGGGCCGGGCGGACATGGATCCCTCGCGGCGGAAGGTCCGGCCGGACAGGACGTGGTCGCGGACGATGAGGACCTGCCGTTCAACGCGTCCCTTGCCGGTGGGCCGATAGGCGGCCAGGACGTCGATGTCGAAGTCGTAGTGGCCAGCGAACCCGACCGCTTCCGGGCGCAGCGGGACCGCCTCGCCCGGAGCGACATGGCGGCGGACGACGGTCTTCGTGCGGTCGTAGACGATCGTCATCGGGACGCCGCCGAAGTGGGCGAAGGCCCGTCGGTGGCAGTCGAAGAACGTCTGGAGGACCTGGCTGGTGGTGAAGCAACAGAACGGGTCTCGCGAATACAACAGCGTCTTGTGGAAGGAGTAGACCTTCGGGATGCCCATGTGGACGAGGATCTTGCCTTCGTCGCCCCAGTCCATCTGGGCCTGGGCGCCGGGGATGACCTCGAACCGGCGGTGCATGCTGGCGAGTTCCTTCGGCGCAATGCCGAGTTCCTCGGCGACGCGAGGCCGGGCTTCCTGAACGTAGAGCTTGACGCGCTGGTAGTTGCCGGTGAACCCGTACTCCGCGGTCGGTCGCCCGTGGATCACTGCGGCTTTCATCAGGATCTCCGCCCGCAGCATCGAGTCGACCAGCGGCGCGAACTCGTCGATCACCCTCGCCTACGACCGCCCGTTCGGCGACCGGCGCGGCGGGGCCGCCGGACCTGGTGCCGACAGATACTTGCGGACCGTCTTCCGGTCCAGCCCAGTCTCCCGGGCCACCTCCGACAGGCTGATCGCCCCGGATTCCAGCAGACTCCGGAAGCGCCGCAGTTCCAACCAACGATGCGGATCCAGGACCACCGTCGACCTCCTCCCGCCGCCTCTCAGCGGCCGAGTAGCAGAGTGCCGAGCAGCAGGTCTCAACGCATCAACAACTGTCCCTCTTCATCCGTACGCGGGTGGGGACGTGAACGTGTACGCCGACAGCGAGACTCGCACTGCATCGGGTTCTCCACGGCGGATCAAGAATGGCAACCGGCCGGGTGGACGGCGCCGACGCCGTCCAGTGGCGTCAGCAAGTGCGACAGATCCTCCAAGCACTCGAAACACCCACCGATCACTGATCGTGACCGCTTCACGGACGAAGTCGTGCCAGAACCACTACTCGTGAATAAAGCCACAGGCCCTCATGGAACGGAAGCATCACCAGTAACAACTCGGAGTTCGTGCTCAGGATTCCCGGTCGCGCTGTGACATTCCCCTAACGCTCCACGCCTTCCCGCCACGGTTGCCAACTGCGCATACTCCAGGACCGCCGCGCCTTGAACCGTTGACGGGCGATGGCCGATCGAATGGAGCTGATGGAAAAGATGACGTCGCGCACGGTCTCTGCGGCAGCCGCCGGCACGTGGATGCTCGGTGACCTCAAGGTCAACCGGATGGGTTTCGGCGCCATGCGCCTGACCGGCAGTGCCGCGTTCCACCAGGGCATCCCCAGCGACCGCAGCCAGGCGATCAACGTCCTGCGCCGCGCGGTCGAGGTCGGCGTCAACCACATCGACACCGCGGCGTTCTACTTTTCCCGGCTGCGCTCCGCCAACGAACTCATCAACACGGCGCTGGCGCCCTATCCGGACGATATCGTCATCGCCACCAAGGTCGGCCCGGTCAGGAATGCCAGCGGTGAGTGGGCCACCCCGGCGCGGCCCGACCAACTGCGCGGCCAGGTCGAGGAAAATCTGCGCCAACTCGGCCGCGACCACCTCGGCCTGGTCAACCTCCGCCTCATGGGCCAGGACTCCATCAGCGACCACTTCGGGGCCCTCGCCGAACTGCGCGACGCGGGGCTCGTTCGCAACCTCGGCATCTCCGGCGCCCGCCCAGAACACCTGGACCAGGCCCTGGAGATCGCACCGGTGGTCTGCGTCCAGAACCGCTACGGCATCGACGCAACCGGCGAGAACGAGATGCTTCGAGCATGCGCAGAACGCGGAATCGCATTCGTGCCCTTCTTCTCCATCGCCGGGGAGGGACGCGAGGCCGGAGCCGTCCGGGCCGAGCACGACCAGGTCCACGCCGTGGCCCGCGCGCACGACGTCTCGCCTGCGCAGGTCCGCCTGGCGTGGATCCTGCAGCAAGGCGCCCATGTGCTGGCCATCCCCGGGACGGGCAACCCGGAACACCTCGTCGACAACGTGGCAGCGGGCGCACTCCGACTGACGCAGGAAGAATCCCAGCTACTCGATGCGATCGGCCGCTCCGCATCCTGATGCCGGCCAGGTCACCAGTGCTTGGGCAAGCCCAGAAACCGAACGTGATCGAGGAGATGCCTCCTAGTTCGAGGTCCATTTCGGCTCACCGATAGCCTTTGTCCCCATGATGCGCGCATGGATCCTGCCGATGCTGCTGGTGCTCTGCGGCTCACTCCTCGCAGCCGGGCGGATCGTCAGCGGGACCCCCGGTGCAGCCGCCGCCCTCCTGCTGGCCTTTGTGCTGCTCGCAGGCGTGAACTCGCCTCTGATCTTCCCGAGGTCGATCAGCGCGCTGGAGGCACGACACCGCAGCGCGGTCGACGGCCGACCGGTCGTCTTCTGGCGGCCCGGCTGCACGTACTGCATGCGGCTGCGCATCCGGTTGGGCCGCAGCGCCCGCAAAGCACACTGGGTCAACATCTGGCGCGACCCCGCTGGAGCCGCAGAGGTGAGGGCAGCCAACGACGGCAACGAGACGGTGCCGACCGTCGTCGTGGCGGGTCAGCCGCACACCAATCCCGATCCCGTATGGGTGCGCGAGCAACTCCCCCGTTCCGCGCGCTCGAGGCGCAGCCGAGGTTAAGACCGTGTCCTATGTGGTGAGTCGGGCGAGTCGTTTGTAGCAGCAGAGGGCGGCGGCGAGGCCGAGGAAGGCGAGGTAGTTGCGGGGGTGGCGT
>NZ_JBIBYN010000049.1:0-11569 GCF_043083325.1 Streptomyces sp. NPDC014734
AACAACAGCCGACGCACCCCATGCTCCGCCACCAGATGACGGCTCACCAGCCCACCCAGCGAACCACTGGCACCCGTCACCAACACCGTGCCGTCGGCGTCCGGACGGAACTCCCGCTCGGCACCGTTGTCCGCGGCGACCCTGGCCAGCCTCGGTGTGTACGCCACGCCCGCACGGAGCGCGAGCTGGGTCTCGCCCGTCGCGAGCGCGCCGGGAAGCACGCGGAGGGACGCGTCGTCACCGTCGAGGTCGACGAGCAGCAACCGGTCGGGGTTCTCCGACTGCGCCGACCGCAGCAGACCCCACACGGCGGCCCGCGCCACATCGGGCACCGGTTCACCCGGCACGGCGGCCATCGCACCGGAGGTCAGCACGACCAGCCGGGAGTCGGCGAACCTGTCGTCCACCAGCCAGGTCTGCACCAGGTCCAGCGCCTCGGCGGCGGCGCTGTGCGCGGTCGCGACGACGTCCCCTTCCTCGGCCGCGCCCGGTGAGGCGAAGACGAACTCCGGGGCCCGGGCGCCGCCTTCGACCGCCGCACCGAGCACGGCGAGGTCGGCGTACGAGGCAATGCCCGCACCGACGAGGTCACCGGATCCCAGCACGGCCCAACGGCCCGTTCCGGTCGTCCCGGTGGCGCTCGTCAGTCCGGTCCACTCCATGTGGAACAGTGATTCGTAGTAGGCGGTGCGCGCGGTGCGCAGCTGATCGGCCGAGACCGGACGCAGGCCGAGCGACTCGACGGCGGCGACCGGCGCACCCGTCGCATCGGCGATCCGCAGGCGGACGCTCTCGGCGCCCACCGGTGCCAGGTGGACGCGCAGCGCCGAAGCCCCGCCCGCGTACAGGGACACCCCTCCCCAGGCGAAGGGCAGTCGGCCGGTGTCGTCGGTGACGCCGAGGCCGCCGAGACCGATGGCGTGCAGTGCGGAGTCCAGCAGCGCCGGGTGCAGGCCGAAGCGGCCGGCGTCCTCCCGGGTCTCGTCGGGCAGCAGCACCTCGGCGAAGATCTCGCCGTCGCGCCGCCATGCCCTGTGCAGCCCCTGGAAGTCGGGGCCGTAGGCGAAGCCGATGTCCAGCAGACCCGCGTATCGGTCGCGCAGCTCGATCTCGACCGCGTCCGCCGGGGGCCAGGCGCTCCACTCGAAGTCGGGCTGTGGCAGACCGTCTGCGGGCGCCAGCACACCGCCGGCGTGCCGGGTCCACGGCTCCTCGGCCGGGAGGTTCTCCAGCCGGGAGTGGAGCGACAGCGGTCGTCGCCCCGTGCCGTCGGCGGCGCCGACCGAGAGCCTCAGTTGGACGCCGCCCTGTTCGGGCAGGATCAGCGGCGCCTCCAGCGTCAGCTCTTCGAGGTGCTCGCAGCCGACCTGGTCACCGGCGCGGATCGCCAGTTCCACGAACGCCGTGCCCGGCAGCAGGACCGTGTCCATGATGGTGTGGTCCGCCAGCCACGGGTGCGTGGACAGCGCCAGACGCCCGGTGAACAACACTCCGTCCGCGTCGGGGAGTTCGGCGCTCGCCCCGAGCAGCGGGTGCCCGGCCTCGCCCAGCCCCACGGCCGCGACGTCACCGAGGTACAGCGAGGACACCTTCGGCCAGTAGCGCTCGCGCTGGAAGGGATACGTGGGCAGTGTGCCCGGCTCGATCCGCGCGGTGTCGGCACCGGCGTAGAACGTCGGCCAGTCCACGGCGACACCCCGGACATGCGCCCGTGCCACGGCCGTGACCAGCGCCTCGGTCTCGGAACGCCCCGCGCGCAGGACCGGTGTGAAGGCAGCGTCCTCGCCGGTGACGCACTCCTGACCCATGGCCGAGAGCACCCCGTCCGGACCCAGCTCCACGAAGGTCGTGACGCCCTGCGCCTCCAGCGCACGGACACCGTCGACGAAACGGACCGCCTCGCGGACATGCCGCACCCAGAAACCGGGGTCGGTGATCTCCTCGGCGGACACCACACCACCGGTCAGGTTCGACACGACCGGAATGCGCGGGACCTCGTACGTCAGCCCCTCCGCGACCTCACGGAACGCCTCCAGCATCCCGTCCATGCGGGGCGAGTGAAACGCGTGCGAGACCGTCAGCCGCTTCGTCTTCCGCCCCCGCGCCTCGAAACCTGCCGCGATCGCGACAGCAGCGTCCTCATCACCCGCGATCACGACGGACTGCGGACCGTTCAGCGCGGCAATGCTCACGCCCTCGGTCAGCAGCGGCAGCACCTCGTCCTCCGACGCCTGCACCGCGATCATCGCCCCACCGGCGGGCAGTTCCTCCATCAACCGGCCCCGGGCCGCCACCAGCTTCGCAGCGTCGGGGAGGGACAGCACACCCGCCACATGCGCGGCAGCCAGCTCACCGATCGAGTGCCCGGAGAGGAAGTCGGGGCGCAGACCCCAGGCTTCGAGCAGCCGGAACAACGCCACCTCGACCGCGAACAACGCGGGCTGCGTAAAGCCCGTCCGGGCGAGCACCTCGGCATCGTCACCGAACAGCACGGACTTCAGCGGCTGTTCCAGGTGCTGGTCCACATGGGCGCAGACCTCGTCCAGCGCGTCGGCGAACACCGGGAACGTCTCGTACAGCTCACGCCCCATGCCCGGACGCTGACTCCCCTGCCCCGTGAACAGGAAAGCCGACTTACCACCGGCCACCGAACCCTCGACCAGCCCCGGCGCCGACTGGCCACGCGCCAGCGCCTCCAGCCCCGCCAGCAGCCCTGCCCGGTCCGCCACCACCAGGGCGGCCCGTTCCTCGAACAACCCGCGATGCGCCGCCAGCGAGGAGCCCACGTCCACCGGCTCCGCACCCGACTCGACCACCACGCACGTGCGCAACCGCTCCGCCTGCGCCCGCAGGCCCGCACCCGACCGCGCCGACAACACCACCGGGACCACCGGCGAAACCACGGGCGGAACCACTGGTGGGACCGCACCCGCCCCGGAAGCCACCGTGGCCGGCTCCTCCACCGGGGCCTGCTCGATGATCGTGTGCGCGTTCGTGCCGCTGATCCCGAAGGAGGACACGGCGGCGCGGCGGGGGCGGCCGGTCTCCGGCCACTCCACCGCCTCGGCCAGCAGCGACACGGCACCCGCGGACCAGTCCACGTGCGGGGTCGGCTCGTCGACGTGCAGGGTCTGCGGCAGCACCCCGTGCTGGAGCGCCAGCACCATCTTCATCACACCCGCGACACCGGCCGCGGCCTGGGTGTGACCGAAGTTGGACTTGATGGAGCCGAGATGGAGCGGCAGGTCGGCGGGGCGGTCCTGGCCGTAGGTGGCCAGCAGCGCCTGCGCCTCGATCGGGTCACCCAGTTTGGTGCCGGTGCCGTGCGCCTCGACGGCGTCCACGTCGGACGTGGTCAGTCCGGCACCGGCCAGGGCCTGGCGGATGACGCGCTGCTGGGACGGGCCGTTGGGCGCGGTCAGCCCGTTGCTCGCGCCGTCCTGGTTGATGGCCGAGCCGCGCACGAGCGCCAGGACCGGGTGGCCGTTGCGCCGTGCGTCGGAGAGCCGTTCCACGAGGAGCATGCCGACGCCCTCGCCCCAGCCCGTCCCGTCCGCACCCGCCGCGAACGCCTTGATCCGGCCGTCGGCGGCCAGACCACGCTGACGGCTGAAGTCGATGAACGAACCCGGGGTGGACATCACGGTCACACCGCCGGCGAGGGCCAGCGAGCACTCGCCCTGACGCAACGCCTGGATCGCCCAGTGCAACGCCACCAGCGACGACGAACACGCCGTGTCGACCGTGACCGCCGGACCCTCCAGACCCAACGCGTAGGAAACCCGGCCCGACATCACACTCGCCGCATTGCCCGTGCCGACGAAGCCCTCGGAGCCGCCCGGTGCGGCGAGGACGACCGGGAGGTAGTCCTGTCCGTTGGTACCGGCGAAGACGCCGACCTGCTGACCGCGCAGCGTGGCCGGGTCGATGCCGGCGCGCTCGAACGCCTCCCACGACGTCTCCAGCAGCAACCGCTGCTGCGGGTCCATGGCGAGCGCCTCACGCGGCGAGATACCGAAGAACGCCGGGTCGAAGTCGGCGGCGTCGGTGAGGAATCCGCCGGTCCGCACGTAGGTGGTGTTCTCGGCGCCGGACTCCGGGTCGTAGAGGGAATCGATGTCCCAGCCGCGGTCGGTGGGGAATCCGGTGACCGCGTCCCGGCCCGATATGAGGAGCTGCCACAACTCCTCGGGGGTGGCCACGCCGCCGGGGAAGCGGCAGCTCATCGCGACGATCGCGATCGGATCGTCGGCCACGGCCGCCACGGCGGCGGCCGGGCCCGTGACCGTCGGCCGGGAACCGCCGAGTTCGTCCTGCAGGAAGTCCGCCAGGGCGAGCGGGGTCGGGTAGTCGAAGATCATCGTGGCGGGCAGCCGCAGCCCGGTGAGCGAGCCGAGCAGGTTGCGGATCTCGACGGCGGTCAGCGAGTCGAAGCCGAGGTCGCGGAAGGCGCGGCCGGGATCCACCGCATCCGGTCCCGGGTAGCCGAGGACGGCCGCGACCTGTGTGCGGACGAAGTCCAGGGCGAGCGTCTCGCGGTCCTCCTCGGCCGCGGCGGCCAGTCGTCGGGCGAAGGATTCGTCCGTCGCGGCGTCCGTCGGCCGTGCCGTCTCGAACGCACGCCGGGCCTCGGGCACTTCGGCGACCAGCGGGTTCGGCCGGATGGCGGTGAGGCCGGGGGCGAACCGGTCCCAGTCGATGTCCACGACCAGGCAGAAGGTCTCGTCCAGGTCGAGGGCGGTGCGCAGCGCGGCGGTGGCGGGCTCGGGGGCGAGCGCGGGCAGCCCGGACAGCCGGAGCCGTTCGGTGACCAGTTCGTCGGTGGCCATGCCGCCCTCGGCCCAGGCACCCCAGGCCAGCGAGAGGGCGTGCAGTCCTTCGGCGCGGCGCTGTTCGGCCAGGGCGTCGAGGTAGGCGTTGGCAGCGGTGTAGTTGGCCTGGCCCGCGGCGCCGAAGGTGGCGGCCATGGACGAGAACAGCACGAAGGCGGTGAGGCCCGTCTCGCGGGTGAGCTCGTGCAGGTTGCGTGCGGCGGTTGCCTTGGGGCGCAGTACCTCGGCCATGCGTGCCGGGGTCAGGGCGTTGAGGACGCCGTCGTCGAGAACGCCCGCCGCGTGCACCACGGTGGTCAGTGGGTACTGCGCGGGGATCGACGCCAACAGCTCGGCCAGGGCCGCCCGGTCGGCGACGTCGCAGGCGGTGATGGTGACGGCGGCGCCCAGTGCGGTCAGTTCGTCGCGGAGTTCGGACGCTCCCGGCGCGTCGGGGCCCCGGCGGCTGGTCAGCAGCAGGTGTTCGGCGCCGTTGCGTACGAGCCAGCGGGCCATGTGGGCGCCCAGGGCGCCGGTGCCGCCGGTGACGAGCGCGGTGCCGCGGCCCGTCCAGCCCTCGCCGGTGATCTCGGTGTGCGGGGTGCGGACGAGGCGGCGTACGAAGACGCCCTGGGAGCGGATCGCGAGGTGGTCCTCGTCGCCGAGACCGGAGAGGGCCTCGGCGAGGCGGCCGAGGGAACGCTCGTCGGCGGTCTCGGGCAGGTCGATCAGGCCGCCCCAGCGCTCGGGGTGCTCGTGTCCCACGGTCCGGCCCAGGCCCCACAGTTGTGCCTGGGCGGTGCCGGTGAGCCGGTCGGATCGGCCGGTGGACACCGCGCCGCGGGTGAGGACCCACAGCCGGGCGTCGAGGTCCGCGTCGCCCAGCGCCTGGACGAGGGCGAGGGTGCCGGCGAGGCCGGCAACGAGGTCGGGGTGTTCGGGGTGCGGTCGTTCGTCCAGGCCGAGCAGCGAGATCACACCGGCGGGCGTGTCGCCCTCGGGCAGGGCGGTGCGCAGCCGCTCGGCGAGTTCGGTCCGGTCGGCCGTCGCGGGCACGGTGAGCTGTTCGACCCGGACGCCGCGCTCGGTGAGCATGCGTGCCGTTTCGGCCGGCCACACGGAGTCGGCCGTGTCGGACGGGGTGACGACGAGCCAGGTACCGGACAGCAGCGAGGGCTGGGCTCCGGTCAGCGGCTTCCAGGTGGTGTGGTAGCGCCAGCCGTCGGCGGTGGAACTGTCGTGGTGGCGTCGACGCCAGGCGGACAGCGCGGGGAGTACGGAGCTGAGCGGCTGGTCGCCGTCGATGCCGAGGGTGTCGGCGAGGGCCGCGAGGTCCTCGCTGTGCACGACTTCCCAGAAGCGGGCGTCGGTGGCGCCGAGCGCGCCGGTCTCGCCGTTCGCGGCGGGGGTGCCCATGTCGGCGAAGGGGTTGGACGGCCAGTAGCGCTGCCGCTGGAAGGCGTAGGTGGGCAGGTCGACGCGGTGGGCGTCGGTGCCCGCGTAGAACGTGGGCCAGTCCACGGTCACGCCGCGCACGTGTGTCCGTGCCAGGGCCTGGGTCAGGGTGGCGGGTTCGGGGCGGTCGTCGCGCAGGGCGGGAACGAACGCGAGCGTCTGCGGTTTGGCGGTGGCCGGGCAGTCCTGGCCCATGGCGGAGAGCACGCCACCGGGGCCGAGCTCGACGAAGGTGGTGACGCCGCGTGTCTCCAGGGCGCGGATGCCGTCGAGGAAGCGGACCGCCTCGCGGACGTGCCGGACCCAGAAGTCGGGGCTGGTGATCTCCTCGGCGGAGACCAGGTCGCCGGTGAGGTTGGAGACGATCGGGATCGTCGGGGCGTGGTAGGTCAGCCGCTCCGCGACCTGGCGGAAGGCGTCGAGCATGCCGTCCATGCGGGGCGAGTGGAACGCGTGCGAGACGGTCAGTCGCTTCGTCTTGCGACCGCGCGCCTCGAATCCGGAGGCAATCCGCAGTGCCGCGTCCTCGTCGCCGGCGACCACGACAGACTGCGGACCGTTGAGCGCGGCGATGCTCACGCCCTCGGTCAGCAGCGGCAGTACCTCGTCCTCCGACGCCTGTACCGCGATCATCGCGCCACCGGCGGGGAGTTGCTGCATCAGCTGGCTGCGGGCGGCGACCAGTGCGGCGGCGTGCGTCAGCGACAGCACCCCGGCGACGTGGGCGGCGGACAGTTCGCCGATGGAGTGCCCGGAGAGGAAGTCCGGTCTCAGGCCCCAGGACTCCACGAGGCGGAACAGGGCGACTTCGACGGCGAAGAGGGCGGGTTGGGTGTAGCCGGTGCGGTCCAGAAGTTCCTTGTCGTCGCCGAACAGCACCTGCTTCAGCGGCCGGTCGAGGGAGCGGTCGAGCTGGGCGCAGACGTCGTCCAGCGCCTTGGCGAAGACCGGGTATGTCTCGTACAGCTCCTTGCCCATGCCGAGGCGCTGGCTGCCCTGGCCGGTGAAGAGGAAGGCGAGCTTGCCCTCGGCCGCCGTTCCCTCGGTCAGACCGGGGTGGGGCCGTCCTTCGGCCAGCGCGCCCAGGCCTGTCAGGAGCTCGTCGTGGTCGGCCGCGACGAGTACCGCGCGCCGTTCGAGGGCGGCGCGGGTGACGGCCTGCGAGTAGCCGAGGTCGGTCAGGCTGTCGGTGGAACGGCCGGATGCGAGCCGGGTGTGCAGTCGGGCGGCCTGGGCGCGCAGCGCTGCCGTGTCCTTGCCGGAGAGTGTGACGGGGACGAGTGGCAGCCGTGCGGGCTCGGGGCTCGCGTCGGTGTCGTCGGCGGGTTCGTCGGCCGCCCGGGGCGGGGCCTGCTCGATGATGGTGTGCGCGTTGGTGCCGGACATGCCGAACGAGGAGACACCGGCGCGGCGCGGCCGGTCGGTCTCGGGCCAGGCGCGTGCCTCGGTGAGGAGTTCGATGTCGCCGGACGACCAGTCCACGTGCGGGGTGGGTTCGCTCAGGTGCAGTGTCCTGGGCAGCATGCCGTGCTTCAGGGCCATGACCATCTTGATGACGCCGCCGACGCCGGCGCCCGCCTGGGCGTGGCCGATGTTGGACTTCACGGAGCCGAGCAGCAGTGGTCTGCCGTCGGGCCGGTCCTGACCGTAGGTGGCCAGCAGGGCGTCTGCCTCGATCGGGTCGCCGAGTGCGGTGCCGGTGCCGTGCGCCTCGACGGCGTCGACCTGGTCCGGGGTGAGCCGGGCGTTGGCCAGTGCCTGGAGGATGACGCGTTGCTGGGACGGGCCGTTGGGCGAGGTGATGCCGTTGCTGGCGCCGTCCTGGTTGACGGCGGTGCCACGGATGACGGCGAGCACGGTGTGGCCCTTGCGCTGGGCGTCGGAGAGGCGCTCGACCAGCAGTACGCCCACGCCCTCGCCGAGGCAGAAGCCGTCGGCCTCCGGGGCAAAGGGTTTGGAGCGGCCGTCCAGGGCGAGCCCGCGCATCTTGCTGTAGTCGACGAAGACGCCCGGGGCGCACATCACGGTCGCGCCGCCGGCCAGGGCCATGGTGCACTCGCCGTTGCGCAGCGCCTGTACCGCCAGGTGCAGGGCCACCAGCGACGAGGAGCAGGCGGTGTCGACGGTCGCTGCGGGGCCTTCGAGACCGAAGGTGTACGACAGGCGGCCGGAGGCCACGCTCGCCGCGTTGCCGGTGCCGAAGTAGCCCTCGAAGTTCTCCGTGGAGCTGAGGATCGCGGCGAGGTAGTCGTGGTTGCTGGTGCCGACGAAGGCGCCGATCTGCTGGCCGCGCACGGAGGTCGGGTCGATGCCCGCCCGCTCGAACGCCTCCCAGGACGTCTCCAGCAGCAGGCGCTGCTGCGGGTCCATGCTCAGCGCCTCGCGCGGGCTGATGCCGAAGACGGACGGGTCGAAGTCGGCGATGTCGTCGACGAATCCGCCCTCGTGCACGTAGCTGGTGCCGGGGTGGTCCGGGTCCGGGTGATACATCGTCTCGACGTTCCACCCGCGGTCCACGGGGAATTCGCCCACCGCGTCCACGCCGTCGCTGACGACCCGCCACAGGTCCTCGGCGGAACGCACGCCTCCCGGGTACCGGCAACCGATACCCACGATGGCTATGGGGTCGTGATTCTTCGCCTCCGCCTCGCGCAGGCGAAGACGAGTCTGATGCAGATCCGCCGTTACCAGCTTGAGGTAGTCCCGCAGCGTCTCTTCATTCGCCATTTAACGCAACCCATTTACGGCAGACGGCATCGGATAATAATCAATTATTCGACTTCTCGGCGAGAGGCTATGGCCGGACTAACCCTCCCTACAACCCCTAACTGCCCCCTACCACCCCCTGGCGACCGGGGGAGCGAATAGGGGGCAGCAAAGAGGAGAATCCTTTATACGAGGGTGCAGGAAATCCTGTCCGATAGGGAGGGGGACGTCAATAGCGGAGTTTTCATGAGGGCCTTCCGAGTCCCTTGTTGATGAATGCGAAAAGCTCTTCGTCGCTGGACGACCGGAGCTCTTCGACGACCTCCGTGTCCGTGGCCGCCGCCGGGGCCGCCGGGGCCTGGTCGGCGGGTCCGGCGTCCGGGCCCTCGTTCCACTTCGCCAGCAGCGACTGAAGTCGCATCGTGATCCGGGCCCGGGTGATGTTGTCCGGTGCGCTGCCCGCGAGTGCCGTCTCCAGCCTGTCGAGTTCTTCCAGCACGGGGGCCCCGGTGGCCGCCTCGTCCGGCACCACTTCGGCGCGCAGATACGCGGCGACGGCGGCCGGGGTGGGGTGGTCGAAGATCAGGGCGGCCGGCAGTCTGAGTCCACTGGCGGCGCCGAGCCGGTTGCGCAGTTCGACCGCGGTGAGCGAGTCGAAGCCCAGTTCCTTGAAGGCTCGTCCGGCCTCGATCGCCGCGGCGTCGGTGTGGCCCAGCACCGCCGCGACCGCGCCGCGCACCAGTTCCAGCAGCACCCGCTCCCGTTCGGTCTCCGGCAGCCCGGCGAGCTGCTGCGCGAGCGCGGGCCCGGAGGCGCTCGCCTCGGCCGCTTCGGCCTTCATCTCGTCGATGACCTGGCGTGCCTCGGGCAGTTCGTGCAGCAGCGGACGCGGCCGGTCGGCGGTGAAGGCCAGCGTGAACCGGCGCCAGTCCATGTCGATGACGGTCAGTGCCGTCTCGTCCCGGTCCAGCGCGTGCCGCAGGGCGGTGACCGCCGGTTCCGGCGCCATCTCGTTGATGCCGTGGCGGCGCATCCGGTCCCCGAGCGCACCGCCGACGGTGACGCCGTCGCCCCACGGGCCCCAGGACAGGGTGGTGGCGGGCAGCCCGTCGGCACGCCGCTGTTCGGCGAAGGCGTGCAGATAGGCGTTGCCCGGCGCCTGGTTGCCCTGGCCAGGTGCTCCGAAGACCGCCGAGAAGTGCGAGAAGAGCACGAACGCGGACAGGTCGAGGTCCCGGGTGCACTCGTGCAGGTGGCGGGTGGCGTCGACCTTCAGCCGCAGCACCCGGTCGACCTGCTCGGGTGTCAGGCCCTCGATCACACCGTCCTCGGTCACCGCGGCGGCATGCACCACGGCGGTCAGCGGGTGCTCGGCGGGGACGGTCGCGAGCATGTCGGACAGCGCGTCCCGGTCGGCCACGTCACAGGCGGTGACGGTGACCTCGGCGCCCAGTTCGGTCAGTTCCTCGCGCAGTTCGGCGGCGCCGGGAGCGTCCGGGCCCCGACGGCTGGTGAGCAGCAGGTGCTCGGCACCGTTCCGGGCCAGCCAACGCGCCACCTGCGCACCCAGCGCACCCGTGCCCCCGGTCACCAGCGTCGTCCCCGACGGCCGCCACTCCCGCACGGCGGGCGTTTCGGCGAGTCCGGCACGCACCAGCCTCGGTCCGAGAACTCCGTTGGCACGAATGGCGAGTTGGTCCTCCTCGCCGTCGCCGGCGAGCACCTCGGCAAGTCGGTCGAGCGCCCGCTCGTCCATGGTCCCGGGCAGGTCGACAAGTCCGCCCCAGCGCTCCAGGTGTTCCAGGGCGGCGACCCGTCCCAGGCCCCAGACCAGGGCCTGTTGCGGCGATTCCAGCCGGTCCGAGCGGCCGGTGGAGACCGCACCGCTGGTCGCGCACCACAGCGGTGCGGCGATCCCCGCGTCACCGAGCGCCTGGATCAGCGCCAGTTGGGCGGCGGTCCCGGCGGGGAGGGCGACGTGCGCCTTGTGCCGGCGTTCGTCCAGCGCCAGCAGCGACAGCACGCCGTCGAACGCCGGGTCGTCCCCGGCCGGTTCGGCGCGCAGCGCGGCGGCCAGCGCCTCCCGGTCGGTGGTCGCGGCGTCCACCGCGATCCGTCGTACGTCGGCTCCGTGTCCGGTCAGCGACGCGGCGACGGCGGCGGCCTTCTCGTCCGCGGTCCCGGGCTCGATCAGCAGCCAGGTGCCGGACAACCGCGCGGACTGGTTCTCGGCAAGCTGCTTCCAGGTCACCCGGTAGCGCCAGCCGTCCACGGCGGAACGCTCGCGTGCCTGCTTGCGCCAGGTCGACAGCGCGGGCAGCACGGTGCTGAGCGGCTGGTCGCCGTCGACCGCGAGTTCCTCGGCCAGCGCCTGCCAGTCCTCACGCTCCACGGTTTCCCAGAACCGGGTGTCCACGGGGTCCGCCTGTGCCGTTCCGGTCGCCTGCGCGGGCGCCGCCTCCGGCCAGAACCGTTCGGTCTGGAAGGCGTAGGTGGGCAGGTCGACGCGTCGGGCACCCGTTCCCGCGTAGACGGCGTCCCAGTCGACGTCGACACCACGCGTCCAGGCCTCGCCCAACGACAGCCAGAACCGCTCC
>NZ_JBIBYN010000050.1:0-8784 GCF_043083325.1 Streptomyces sp. NPDC014734
GAAGTCGCCGACGCCGTCAAGGACACCAGCGCCGAGGCCATCACCCGGCTCCGCGCCCTCGGCCTGACCCCGATCCTGCTGACCGGCGACAACCGCGTCTCGGCCGACGCGGTGGCCCACGCCGTCGGCATCGACGACGTCCACGCCGAGGTCCTGCCCGAGGAGAAGGTCCAGGTCATCGAGCGGCTCCGGGCCGACGGGCGTTCCGTCGCCATGGTCGGCGACGGGGTCAACGACGCGGCGGCCCTGGCCACCGCCGATCTCGGACTGGCCATGGGCACCGGCACGGACGCCGCGATCGAGGCGAGCGATCTCACGCTCGTTCGTGGAGATCTCAAGGTGGCGGCCGATGCGATCAGGCTCTCGCGACGCACCCTGGCCACCATCAGGGGCAACCTCCTCTGGGCATTCGGCTATAACGTTATCGCCCTCCCCCTTGCGGCATTTGGCCTGCTCAACCCTATGATTGCCGGAGCGGCGATGGCGCTCTCATCGGTCTTCGTCGTGATGAACAGCCTGCGGTTGCGCGCCTTCACGTAACTTCCACAAAGAGACTTAGATCACACTGATTTCAGGGTAACCATCCAGTGGGTTCGCGAGTCTAAGAGTGCGATGCCAAGGATGTCTTGGGGGATGTCCGCGAAGCGTCTTGGGGGACGTTTCGGGCAAGCGTTGGCCGGGGCACGTGCACCGGGGAGCTTTGAGCGGCCCTCCCGTGCGTACGTACCCCGGCAGACCGCACCGGAAGTACAAGTGAAAAGCGCACGTCGCAGTGGGTGAGGTCTTGCCCAGGAGCTTCGGCTCCCACAGACGCCCGGCCGGATCCCGTGGGGGGAATCCGCTCCGGGACATGGGAAGCGCCTCGCTGTCGGCCCGTGGGGGGATCGATGGCGAGGCGCTTCTCTCTGCCCTCGCCCCGTTTCCCCCGCGCCTCTCGACTCCGCACCCCTCGCACGCGAATCGCCCCGTGTACCGCGCTCTGTGCGAAAGCGCGGTACACGGGGCGAAGATCACCGGCCGGACGGCCGGGAGGTGCGAGGGGCCGAATGGCCCAGTGGTGCGTGGCTCGGCCTGGCGTTCGGCCCGGTGCGGTGGCTCAGCGGCCCTCGACCGGGACGAAGTCGCGCAGGACCTCGCCGGTGTAGATCTGGCGCGGGCGGCCGATGCGGGAACCCGGCTCCTTGATCATCTCGTGCCACTGGGCGATCCAGCCGGGAAGGCGGCCGAGCGCGAAGAGCACGGTGAACATCTCGGTCGGGAAGCCCATGGCCCGGTAGATCAGACCGGTGTAGAAGTCCACGTTGGGGTAGAGGTTGCGCGAGACGAAGTACTCGTCGGAGAGCGCGTGCTCCTCCAGCTTCAGCGCGATGTCGAGCAGCTCGTCGGACTTGCCGAGCGCGGACAGCACATCGTGGGCAGCGGCCTTGATGATCTTGGCGCGCGGGTCGAAGGACTTGTAGACGCGGTGGCCGAAGCCCATCAGCCGGACGCCGTCCTCCTTGTTCTTCACCTTGTTGATGAAGGAGTCGACGTCGCCGCCGTTGGCCTGGATGCCTTCGAGCATCTCCAGCACCGACTGGTTGGCACCGCCGTGCAGCGGACCCCAGAGCGCCGAGATGCCGGCGGAGATCGAGGCGAACATGTTCGCCTGCGAGGAGCCGACCAGACGGACCGTGGAGGTCGAACAGTTCTGCTCGTGGTCCGCGTGCAGGATGAGCAGCTTGTCGAGCGCGGAGACGACGACCGGGTCCGGCACGTACTCCTGGGCCGGGACCGAGAAGGTCATGCGCAGGAAGTTCTCGACGTACCCGAGGTCGTTGCGCGGGTAGACGAAGGGGTGGCCGATCGACTTCTTGTAGGCGTACGCGGCGATCGTCGGCAGCTTGGCCAGCAGCCGGATCGTCGAGAGGTGGCGCTGCTCCTCGTCGAACGGGTTGTGGCTGTCCTGGTAGAACGTGGACAGCGCGCTGACGACCGAGGACAGCATGGCCATCGGGTGGGCGTCGCGCGGGAAGCCGTCGAAGAACCGCTTGACGTCCTCGTGCAGCAGCGTGTGCTGGGTGATCTCGTTCTTGAAGGTCGACAGCTCGTCGACCTTCGGAAGCTCACCGTTGATGAGGGTGTAGGCGACCTCAAGGAACGTCGAGCGCTCGGCGAGCTGCTCGATGGGGTATCCGCGGTAGCGCAGAATGCCCTGCTCACCGTCGAGGTAGGTGATGGCGGATTTATAGGCCGCGGTGTTGCCGTATCCGCTGTCCAGCGTCACCAGCCCCGTATTGGCCCGAAGCTTCCCGATGTCGAAGCCCTTGTCGCCGACGGTGCTGTCGATCACCGGGTAGGTGTACTCGCCGTCGCCGTACCGCAGTACTACAGAGTTGTCGCTCACGTCATCCCTCACCGACGTAGTGCTTCTTTGAGGTTCCCTGACTGTCTCCACCCTCCCCCATTTGGCTCAGGAGAGTGCACTCGGGGTCGTCCATTGGACCTACTCGCGGCACTGAGTGCCGCGAGCTTACTCATCCTGCCCCGTCGGTTCCGGTTCCGGAAGAGCCGCGTGATGTTTCCCACCGATTTGATCGATCATTTTTTCGGCGGATCCTCCGTCCAGGCCTCCCGCGAGCCGGTAATCCAGCGCCGTACAGCGTCTGCCCGCGGAAACCGTGCGGACCGCCTGCCCGATCGCCTGCCGTGAACCGACCAGCACCACCAGCTTCTTGGCCCTGGTCACGGCGGTGTAGAGGAGGTTGCGCTGGAGCATCATCCAGGCGCTCTTCGTGACGGGGATGACGACGGCGGGGTACTCGCTGCCCTGGGAACGATGGATCGTCATGGCGTAGGCGTGGGCCAGTTCGTCCAGCTCGTCGAAGTCGTAGTCGATCGTCTCGTCCTCGTCCGTGCGGACGGTCAGCTTCTGTTCGTCCTGGTCGAGGGCGGTGACGACACCGACCGTGCCGTTGAAGACACCGTTCTCCCCCTTGTCGTAGTTGTTGCGGATCTGGGTGACCTTGTCGCCGACCCGGAAGACCCGGCCGCCGAACCGCTTCTCCGGCAGGTCGGGGCGGCCCGGGGTGACGGCCTGCTGAAGGAGTCCGTTGAGCACACCCGCACCGGCCGGACCGCGGTGCATCGGTGCCAGGACCTGTACGTCGCGCCGCGCGTCCAGCCCGAACTTGGCCGGAATGCGGCGGGCGGCGACGTCCACCGCGAGCCTGCCCGCGTCCTCCGTCTCGTCCTCCACGAAGAGGAAGAAGTCCTTGAGGCCCTGGGTGAGGGGCGGGACGCCGGAATTGATCCGGTGCGCGTTGGTGACGACCCCGGACTGCTGGGCCTGGCGGAAGATCGTGGTCAGCCGGACCGCCGGCACCGGGCTGCCGTCGGCGAGCAGATCGCGCAGCACCTCACCCGCGCCGACCGACGGCAACTGATCGACGTCCCCGACGAGCAGGAGGTGGGCACCGGGTGCCACCGCCTTCAGCAGCTTGTTGGCGAGCAGCAGATCGAGCATCGACGCCTCGTCGACGACGACGAGGTCGGCGTCCAGCGGGCGGTCGCGGTCGTAGGCCGCGTCACCGCCCGGCTTCAGCTCCAGCAGCCGGTGGACGGTGGACGCCTCGGCGCCGGTCAGCTCGGAGAGCCGTTTGGCCGCCCGGCCGGTGGGTGCGGCGAGCACCACCTTGGCCCGTTTGGCCCGCGCCAGTTCGACGATGGACCGGACGGTGAACGACTTGCCGCAGCCGGGCCCGCCGGTGAGGACGGCTACCTTGCGGCTGAGCGCGAGCCGTACCGCGGCCTGCTGCTCGGGGGCCAGATCCGCCCCGGTGCGGGTGGCGAGCCAGGCAAGGGCCCTGTCCCAGTCGACGTCGCCGAAGGCCGGCATCCGCTCCTCCGGGGTGCGCAGCAGCCGCCGCACCTGCGCGGCGAGCGCGACCTCGGCCCGGTGGAAGGGCACCAGGTAGATGGCGGTGACCAGCTCGCCGCCCTCGGGCGAGGGCACCTTCTCCCGGACGACGCCCTCCGGGTCCTCGGCGAGTTCGGCGAGGCACTCGATGACCAGCCCCGTGTCGACCTGGAGCAGCTTCACCCCGTCCGCGATCAGGCGCTCCTCCGGGAGGAAGCAGTGCCCCTGGTCGGTGGACTGCGACAGTGCGTACTGGAGACCGGCCTTGACCCGCTCCGGGCTGTCGTGCGGGATGCCGACAGCCTGGGCGATCTTGTCGGCGGTGAGGAAGCCGATGCCCCAGACGTCCGCGGCCAGCCGGTAGGGCTGGTTCTTCACGACGGAGATCGAGGCGTCCTCGTACTTCTTGTAGATGCGGACGGCGATGGAGGTGGAGACGCCGACGCCCTGGAGGAAGACCATCACCTCCTTGATCGCCTTCTGCTCCTCCCAGGCCGCGGCGATCATCTTCGTCCGCTTCGGCCCGAGACCCGGCACCTCGACCAGCCGCTTGGGCTCCTGCTCGATGATGTCGAGGGTGTCGACCCCGAAGTGGGTGGTGATCCGGTCCGCCATGACCGGGCCGATGCCCTTGATGAGGCCGGAGCCGAGGTAGCGGCGGATGCCCTGGATGGTGGCGGGCAGCACCGTCGTGTAGTTCTCGACGACGAACTGCTTGCCGTACTGGGAGTGGGACCCCCAACGGCCCTCCATCCGCAGCGACTCGCCGACCTGCGCGCCGAGCAGCGAGCCGACCACCGTCAGCAGATCACCCGCGCCCCGGCCCGTGTCGACGCGCGCGACGGTGTATCCGTTCTCCTCGTTGGCGTACGTGATGCGCTCCAGCACACCTTCGAGGACGGCCATGTTCGGCATGGTGGACATGGACCGACGGTATCCGCTCCCACTGACACCGCTTTTCCCGGCCCGGTTCCCCGACCCGGTTCCCCGGACTGGTTTCCGGCCCGGTTCCCCGGACTGGTTCCGGCCCGGTTTCCGGACTGGTTTCCGGACTGGTTTCCCCGCCCGGCTCCCCTATGACGCGCATCACACCTGAGGTGTTCCGGGGCGGTGGCCCGCACCGGGCGCGAGGATCCTGCCGGGGCCCGTCGCACGGTTCGGCCGGGACGGGACGACGAGTGAATCCGATATGAGGGGGATGCGTTGAGATATTCCGATGGTCCGGGCGTGGATGTCGTCGTCCATGTGGAGGCGCCCGTGTCCCGGGTCTGGGAACTGGTGGCCGACATCGGCCTGCCGGCGCGGCTGAGCCCGGAGTTGCAGCGCGTGGCCTGGCTCGACGGAGCGGACCGGCCCGTGGTGGGCGCGCGCTTCGAGGGCTTCAACCAGCACCGGTTGATCGGTGAGTGGCGAACCGTCTCCCATGTGACGGAGGCGGACGAACAACGGGTGTTCGCCTGGGCCGTCACGGACGCGGACGGCAGGTTCGGCGAGGCCACGCTCGATCCGGCCCGGTGCGCCGCGTCCTGGCGTTACGAGCTGGAGGCCGAGGCCACCGGCACCCGGCTGCGGCAGACGGTCCGCGTGGGCCCGGGGAACAGCGGGGTCACCGAGGTCATCGCGCGTCAGCCGGATCACGAGGAGCAGATCCTCGAATTCCGGCTCCAGGAGCTGCGGGCCGCGATGGAGAGCACGCTCCAGGGCATCAAGGCACTCGCCGAGGCGAACGATCCGCTCGACTGACGGCCCGGGTGCGACGCCGAAGCCGCGCGGGCACGCCCCGTTCCGGCGCGGGCACACCCCCGTGCCAGTGCGGCTTCACGTACGACGCCCGTCATCACGCCGGGCATGCCGGGCGGTCTCGTCCGGCCGGTCGGCAGGGCGCCCACCGATGTGTCGCCCCCGAGGTACCGGCGGATCCCTCGACGTGTCGCCCCCGCGGTACCGGCGGAAGAAGGCGAGGGTGCGGCCCGTGGCGATCCGGCGCCGGGGGGGGTTACGTCGAGCCGCCGGTGAGACCGAGTCGGCCCGCGTGCACGCCGGCCTGGAACCGCGAGTCGGCGTCCAGGACCGACAGCACCTCGGCCACCCGCCTGCGGTAGGTCCGCAGGGACATGCCGACGCGGCGCGCGCCCACGGAGTCGGTGAGCCCGGCCGCGAGCGCCCGCAGCACCGCGAGCGAATCGGCGTCCAGACCGTCGGTCTCGCGCCGCAGGCAGTCGGCGAGGGGGACACCCGCGTCCCATGTGGCACGCATCAGTGCGTGCACGCTCCCGACGAGGGTCGACGAGGTGGTGATCGTGAACTCGCGGCCCCGCGGTCCGCGGCGGCCGGCCAGGATCATCACCCGGCGGTCGATGACGATCGCCTCGTGCGGCAGTGTCGCGGCACGGAGGCGCACCTGCCCGCCCGCCGCCGCGACGTCGAAGAGGTGCAGCCGCTGTTCCTCGTCGGCGAGCACGGCGGGCGTGTAGAGCTTGCGCACGGCCAACCGGCCCGTGGGACCGGATCGCAGACGGCTCACGAACCCGCTCCTGGCCTCGGGCCGGGACCAGGTGTGCAGGTCGGCCGCCGCGCAGAAGAACTCCCGCGTCGCCCCGTCGAACAGCCGGCCGGCCCGCGCGGCCAACTCCCCTTCGCCGTACACCGTCAGCGTCGTCCCATCGGTCATTCCGTCAGTTTCACCCACTCGTCGGCCGTTGTGGCAAAACGCTGCCATCCGGTGCGCCGATCGGTGCGCACGGCCGGAGAGTGGACACATGACCACACAGACAACGGCCGCGGCGAGCGGCCGGTTCGTGCTCGGCGGCGACCTCCCCGTCAACCGGCTCGGCTTCGGCGCGATGAGGCTGGCGGCAGGCACTTTCGACGGGCCCGCACGCGATCCGGGGACCGGCGTCGCCGTGCTGCGGCAGGCGATCGAGGCGGGCGTGGACCACATCGACACGGCGGGCTTCTACACCCGGGGCGGGGTACGCGCCAACGACCTGATCCGCACGGCGCTCGCGCCCTACCCGGACGGGCTGGTGATCGCGACCAAGGTCGGACCGTTGCCCGGACCGGACGGCCACCCCAGCGGTCAGGCCGGACCCGGGCAACTGCGCGGGCTGGTGACCGAGGATCTGCGCTCCCTCGGACTCGACCGCCTCGACCTGGTCTACCTGCGGGTCGGGGGAATGAGCGGTCCCGGCGGCGAGAGCGTGGCCGACCGCTTCGGGGCGCTCGCCGAACTGCGCGAGGAGGGCCTGATCCGTCACCTCGGGGTCAGCAACGTCGACGGGGCCCAGCTCGACGAGGCGCTGCGCATCGCACCGGTGGCCGCGGTGCAGAACCAGTACCACGTGCACCACCACGACGACACCATGCCGGCACGCTGCGCGGAACTCGGCATCGCCTACGTGCCGTTCTTCCCGCTCGGCGGCGGCTTCGACCCGATCGAGCACGCCCGCCTCGCACGGGTCGCGAGGAGGCACGACGCGACGACCGCGCAGGTCGCCCTCGCCTGGCTGCTGGCGGCGTCGCCGAACATGCTGGCCATCCCCGGCACCGGCTCCCCCGCCCACCTCGCCGAGAACATCGCCGCGGCCGGGCTGCGCCTCGACTCCGACGACCTCGCCGAGCTGAGGGCCTGACGACCCGGCGGCCGAGGCACCGTCGCGGCGGTACGCACGGGCCCCACCGGATCCCGGGGACCGATGGGGCCGGTGCCCGCTCCGCGCGGACCGTGACGCGACTACTGCGCGGGCACCACGATGTGCAGCTTGCCGTCGACCACGGCCCAGGCGACATCCGTCGGCGCCGACGCCGTCGCGCTCTCCTGGAGCGGGAAGACGTAGAGCCCTTCGGCCGGCGCGCCGAGATCGCGGAACAGCGGCTTCTCGCTGATCCAGATCTTGCCGTCGCCGTCCCAGACCGTCGGGGTGTCGTAGTAGAAGTAGCCGTGCGTGCGCAGCTCGTCGGCGACGCCCTCGGCCCGTTGACGCAGTGCGGCGAGCCGTGCCCCGTCGATGGGGTCCCGCCCGGTGCTGAACGCGACGACGTGGTAGACGTTGTCGTCGCCGTAGTCCCGGGTGGCCAGTACCGTGGCCCGCGCCACGCCCTTCGAGGCGGCGCCGGAGAACAGCGCGTGGTTCTTCTTGGCCCGCTTCCCGAAGAGTCCGCCGCCGAAGAGCTCCTTGAGCCCGTCGACCGAAGCGAGCTTCGCGGTCAGTTGAGGGTTCTGCGACACGCTGGGCAGCCTTTCACCGAGCTTCACATTCGCACATTTGTGCCATGCGAAGGTTAGGGCAAGATCCTTGTATGCGCATCCGCGTTCGGGGACGCGCCGGCCTCCCGCCCGATGGCGCCCCGCTGACCAGCCGGACGCCCGGTTCCTCACAATCCGCTTCGCGTCACTCCGGTTCGGGCCGCTCCGGTTCCTCGCACTCCGGTTCGCATCGTTCCGGTTCGGGCCGCTCCGGTTCGGGCCGAAACGACGAGTGCCTTGAGGTCGCCGACGGCCGCACCTCGGTCCCGGTACGCGTCGGCGAGACCCCCGCCGGCCCGGCCATCCTCTTCCGTGATGAACGGGAGTGCTTCTCCTTCGACGCCCGCGTGCTCGACGAGGACGACGGGGCCGAGGGCTTCGTTCGAGTTCCGCCGGGAGAGCAGGTCTGCGGGCAGAGCTTCGGTGGGCTCACCCGGCCCTGCCCATGGGCGGGCACCCCAGGCCGTGTCTGACAGGCCCTCGCCCGATCGGCATGAATCCCTCGGGCAATCCCGGCACGACGAAACGGGGCCCGGCCGCGGGAAGGCGGATTCTTGGGGTCCTCGCAACACCTGATGGCTTACGTGGTCGTCAGTAGATCACGCAGGCGCTCGGCTGGGGTTTTCCAGCCGAGCGTTTT
>NZ_JBIBYN010000051.1:0-8693 GCF_043083325.1 Streptomyces sp. NPDC014734
CCAACCTGATCCCCCGCACGAACCGCCAACTCCACAAACGCCGTCCCCGGCAACAACACCGACCCCGCCACCACATGATCGGCCAACCACGGATGAGTATCGAGGGCAAGACGTCCGGTGTAGAGGAAGCCGTCGGTGTCGGCGAGGGCCACGGCCGCGCCGAGCAACGGGTGGTCCGCCGCGCCGAGGCCGGCCGAGGCCATGTCTCCGGTCAGGTAGCCGGTGTCCAGCCAGTAGGTCTCACGCTGGAAGGCGTACATCGGGAGTTCGACGCGTGTGGCGCCGGTCCCCGCGAACACCGCGTGCCAGTCCGGTGATACGCCGTGTACGTGGGCACCGGCCAGTGCGACCGCCAGGCTGCCCACCTCGGGGCGACCGGCACGCAGCGCGGAGACAAGGGTGGCGTCCTCGCGGGTCAGGCAGTCCTGTGCCATGGCGGTGAGTACGCCGTCGGGGCCCAGCTCGACGAAGGTGGTGACGTTCTGCGCTTCCAGTGCACGGATGCCGTCGAGGAAGCGGACGGCCTCGCGGACGTGCCGGACCCAGAAGTCGGGACTGGTGATCTCCTCGGCGGAGACCACACCACCGGTCAGGTTGGACACGACCGGGATGCGCGGCGCCTCGTAGGTCAGTGTCTCCGCGACCT
Organism: Streptomyces sp. NPDC014734; assembly: GCF_043083325.1. Classification (NCBI taxonomy): domain Bacteria; kingdom Bacillati; phylum Actinomycetota; class Actinomycetes; order Kitasatosporales; family Streptomycetaceae; genus Streptomyces; species Streptomyces sp. NPDC014734. Next base: position 647 of record NZ_JBIBYN010000051.1, read on the forward strand.
CGCGGAAGGCGTCGAGCATGCCGTCCATACGGGGCGAGTGGAACGCGTGCGAGACGGTAAGCCGCTTCGTCTTCCGGCCACGCGCCTCGAAACCTGCCGCGATCGCGACAGCAGCGTCCTCATCACCCGCGATCACGACGGACCGCGGACCGTTCAGCGCGGCAATGCTGACACTCTCGGTCAGCAGCGGCGCCACCTCGTCCTCCGACGCCTGCACCGCGATCATCGCCCCACCAGCGGGCAGCTCCTCCATCAACCGCCCACGAGCCGCCACCAGCTTCGCCGCATCGGAGAGGGACAGCACACCCGCCACATGCGCGGCAGCCAGCTCACCGATCGAATGACCCGACAGGAAGTCGGGCCGCACACCCCACGCCTCGACAAGACGGAACAACGCCACCTCGACCGCGAACAACGCGGGCTGCGTGAACCCCGTCCGACCGATCAACGCGGCATCATCACCGAACAGCACGGACTTCAGAGGCTGTTCCAGATGCCGGTCCAGCTCCGCACACACCGCGTCCAGGGCCTGTGCGAACACCGGGAACGCCTCATACAGCTCACGCCCCATACCCGGACGCTGACTCCCCTGCCCCGTGAACAGGAAGGCGCGCTTGCCGCTGGTGGTCCTCCCCTGGACCAGACCGGCGGCGGGCTTGTCGTCGGCGAGAGCCGTCAGGGCCCGGAGGAAACCTTCCCGGTCGTCCGCGACGATCGCCGCACGGTGGTCGAAGGCCGCGCGCCCGGTGGCGAGGGAGTGACCGAGATCGGTGGTGGACAGTCCGGGGTGCGCGGCGAGGTGGGCGAGCAGGTTCGTGGCCTGACCCCGCAGGGCGGCCGGGCTCTTCGCGGACAGGGTCCACAGCGGCAGTGCCGTGCCCGTGTCGTCGGTCGGCTGCTCGTCGGTGATGGGCTCCGGCTCGGGGGCCTGCTCCAGCACCGTGTGGGCGTTGGTGCCGCTGATGCCGAACGAGGAGACGGCGGCGCGACGCGGCTGGCCGGTCTCCGGCCACGGGCGGGTCTCGGTCAGCAGCGAGACGGTGCCCGCCGTCCAGTCGACGTTGGGGCTGGGCTCGTCGACGTGCAGGGTTTTGGGCAGCACGCCGTGCCGCATCGCCATGACCATCTTGATGATGCCCGCGACTCCGGCCGCCGCCTGCGTGTGGCCGATGTTCGACTTCACCGAGCCGAGCCACAGCGGTTGCTCCTCCGGCCGGCTGCGGCCGTAGGTGGCGAAGAGGGCCTGTGCCTCGATCGGGTCGCCGAGGGTGGTGCCGGTGCCGTGTGCCTCGACGACGTCGATCTGCCCGGGCGACAGCCGGGCACCGGCCAGGGCCTGGCGGATGACGCGCTGCTGCGACGGGCCGTTGGGGGCGGTCAGGCCGCTGCTGGCGCCGTCCTGGTTGATGGCCGAGCCCCGCACCAGGGCCAGCACCGGGTGGCCGTTCCTGCGGGCGTCGGAGAGCCGTTCCAGCAGGAGCATGCCCGCGCCCTCGCCCCAGCCGGTGCCGTCGGCGGCGGCGGCGAAGGACTTGCAACGGCCGTCGATGGCAAGTCCGCGCTGGCGGCTGAACTCGGTGAAGGTGCCGGGGGTGGACATGACGGTGACACCACCGGCAAGGGCGAGGGTGCATTCGCCGGTGCGGAGCGCCTGCGCGGCGAGGTGCAGGGCGACCAGTGAGGAGGAGCACGCCGTGTCGACGGTGACGGCCGGGCCCTCCAGGCCGAAGGTGTACGACACCCGGCCCGAGGCGATGGAGCCGGTGCTGCCGTTGCCGAGGAAGCCCTCGACATCCTCGGGCGCCGAGTACAGCCGAGAGGCGTAGTCGTGGTACATCAGGCCGGCGAAGACGCCGGTGCGGCTGCCGCGCAGGGTGGTCGGATCGATCCCGGCGCGTTCGAACGTCTCCCAGGTGGTCTCCAGCAGCAGTCGCTGCTGGGGGTCCATCGCCAGGGCCTCGCGCGGGCTGATCCCGAAGAACGCCGGGTCGAAGTCGGCGGCGTCGTGCAGGAAACCACCCTCGCGGACGTACTCCTCGTGTCCGGTCTCCGGGTCGGGGTCGAAGAGCACGTCCTCGGCCCAGCCGCGGTTGACCGGGTACGGGGAGACCGCGTCTCCGCCGCGGGCCACGAGTTCCCACAGGTCCTCGGGGGTGCGTACGCCTCCCGGGTAGCGGCAGCTCATCGCCACGATGGCGATGGGCTCCTGGTCCCGCTCCTCCACCTCGCGCAGCCGACGGCGCGCCTCGCGCAGATCGGTCGTCGCCCGCTTGAGGTAGTCGAGGTACTTTTCCTCGTTCGCCACAGCCATTTTTACGCCATCCCCACGTAACTAAGAGTTCCGAAAGCTCACGTGGAGCTGGTCAGTTGAGCCCGAGCTCGTCGTCGAGCAGATCGAAGATCTCGTCCGCGGTAGCGGACTGGAGCTCGCGGTCGTCGGCGGCGCTGTCCGCGGCGCCTTGCGTCTCGTTCCACTTCGCGAGGAGATCGCGCAGACGGACGGCGATGCCGGGGCGTTCGACGTCGTCCGGGCCGATCGCGGCGAGAATCGCTTCGAGTTTGTCGAGTTCCGCGTGCACGGGGGGCAGTGCGGAGTCCGCACCGTCCAGCCCGAGTTCCTCGCGCAGGTATCCGGCGAGTGCGGTGGGTGTCGGGTAGTCGAAGATCAGGGTGACCGGCAGTCGGAGCCCGGCGGCCGCACCCAGGCGGTTGCGCAGGTCCACGGCGGTCAGCGAGTCGAAGCCCAGGTCGAGGAAGCCCCGCCCGGCGTCGACGTCGTCCGGCCCGGCATGGCCGAGCACGGCCGCCACGTGGGTCCGCACCAGGTCCAGGAGCTCCCGGTCGCGCTCCGTCTCCGGGAGCGCGGCCAGCCGTTCGGTCAGCGAGCCCGTGGGCGCGGCGGCGACGACGCCGGTGCTCTCGGCGGCCCGTCGTGCGGGGGTGCGGACCAGGCCGCGGAGCAGCGTGGGCAGCATCCCCGCGGCGGCCTGGGCGCGCAGGGCCTTGGTGTCGAGGCCGATCGGGACCAGCACCGGTTCGTCCAGTGTGCCTGACAGGTCGAAGAGTGCCAGGCCCTCGCCCTGTGGCAGCGGTGCGTAGCCGCCGCGCCGCATCCGGGTCACGTCGGACGCGTCAAGGCTTCCCGCCATGCCGCCGTCCGCCGCCCAGAGGCCCCAGGCGAGCGAGGTGGCGGGCAGGCCGCGGGCCGCACGGTGCTGCGCCAGGGCGTCCAGGAAGGTGTTGGCCGAGGCGTAGTTGCCCTGTCCCGCGCTGCCGAAGACACCGGCGGCGGAGGAGAAGAGCACGAACGCGGACAGGTCGAGGTCCCGGGTGAGTTCGTGCAGGTTCCACGCGGCGTCGACCTTGGGGCGCAGCACCGCGTCGAGACGTGTGTCGGTGAGCGAGCCGATCACGCCGTCGTCCAGCACACCGGCGGTGTGCACCACCGCGGTCAGGGGGTGTTCGGCGGGGATCGTGTCGAGGGCCTGTTCCAGCGCCCGGCGGTCGGCCGCGTCGCATGTCGCCCAGGTGATCCGGGCGCCCAGTGCGGTGAGTTCGGTGGTGAGGTCGGCCGCGCCGGGGGCCTGTTCGCCGCGGCGGCCGACACACAACAGGTGCCGCACGCCCCGTTCGGCCACCAGGTGGCGGGCGAACAGGGTGCCGAGCGTGCCGGCGGCGCCGGTCAGGAGCACCGTGCCGGACGGGTCGAACTCCGTGCCGGTGCCGGTGCCGGTGTCCCTGGCCGGGACGCGGGCCAGCCGGAAGGCGTACGCGCCGCCGGAGCGGAGCGCGAGTTGTGGTTCGTCGGTGGCGAGTGCCGCGGGCAGGGCCCGCTGGGAGGCGTCGGTGGCGTCGGTGTCGATCAGGACGAAGCGTCCGGGGTGCTCCGACTGGGCCGAGCGCACCAGGCCCCATACCGTGGCGTGGGTCGGGTCGGCGAGGTCCTCGCCGTTGCGGGCGGCGACCGTGTCGCGGGTGACGAAGACGAGTCGTGCGTCGCCGAAGCGGGTGTCGTCCACCCAGTTCCGCACAAGTGCCAGGGCGTCGCGGGCGGCGGCCCCGGCCGTTTCGGGCAGGTGCCGGCCGCTCCCGGAGCCGGTCGCGGTCCCGGTCAGGGGTACGAGGACCACGTCCGGGGCCGGTCCGTCCGCGGCGGCGAGCGCGGCCAGGTCGGTGTGGGCGTCCAGGGGCCGGCCGGCGACGGTGAACGGTTCGTCGCCCAGTGCCGCCCAGCGGCTGCCCGGCGGGATCTCCCCGGTCTGTTCGGACGGCAACGGCAGTGCGGTCCATTCCGGCCGGAACAGGGATTCGTGGTGTGCGGTGCGCGAGGCGTCCAGTTGCTCGGCCGAGACCGGTCGCAGCACCAGCCCGTCGATGGTGGCCACGGCGGCCCCGGCGGCGTCGGCGAGCCGGAGCTCGACGCCGCTGCCGGTGGCGGCCGGACGGAGCCGGACGCGCAGTGCGGCGGCGCCGGCGGCGTGCAGGCGTACACCGGTCCAGGCGAACGGCAGTCGCGCGCCCTCGTCGGAGCCGTCCAGGCCCAGTGCGTGCAGGGCGGCATCCAGCAGCGCCGGGTGCAGTCCGTAGGCACCGGCCAGGGTCTCGTACCCCTGGGGGAGCCGGACCTCGGCGAACAGTTCGTCCCCGCTGCGCCAGGCGGCCGTCAGGCCCTGGAACACGGGGCCGTAGCCGAGTCCGGCGGCGGCCGCGCCCGGGTAGAAGTCGCCGGTGTCGATCGCGGTCGCGTCGGCGGGGGGCCAGACGGTCGCGTCGAAGGGTTCGGCGGCAACGGTCGGGCCGGGGACCAGGAATCCGGTGGCGTGCCGGGTCCACGGCTCGCCGCTGTCGGCCTCCTCGCGGCGGGAGTGCAGGCTCAGACCGCGTCGGCCTGTCTCGTCGGCGGCCGTCAGCTCCAGCCGGAGTTGCACCGCGCCCTGCTCGGGCAGGACCAGCGGTGCCTGGAGGGTCAGCTCGTCGACGCTGTCGCAGGCGACCTCCTCACCGGCGCGCAGTGCGAGTTCGACGAAGGCCGTGCCCGGCAGCAGCACGGTGTCCATGACGGCGTGGTCGGCCAGCCAGGGATGGGTGCGCAGGGACAGTCGGCCGGTGAACACCAGGCCGCCGGTGTCGGGAAGTTCGACCGCCGCGCCGAGCAGCGGGTGGTCGGCCGTCCCCAGGCCCGCGGAAGCGACGTCCTCGGCGGAGATGCCCACGTCCAGCCAGTAGCGGCGGCGCTGGAACGGGTACGTCGGCAGGGTGACGCGGGTGGCGCCGGTGGCGGCGTAGAACGCGTCCCAGTCCACCGTCGCGCCCCGTACGTGGGCCAGGGCCAGGGCGGTGGCCAGGGTCCGTGTCTCGGACCGGCCGGTGCGCAGCACGGGCACGAAGGCCACGTCGGCTGCGTCGGCGGCATCGGGGGCGTCGGCACCGGTGGTCAGGCAGTCCTCGGCCATGGCCGAGAGCACGCCGTCCGGGCCGAGTTCGACGAAGGTGGTCACGCCCGCCCCGTGCAGGGCGCGCACGCCGTCGATGAAGCGGACGGCCTCTCGGGCGTGCCGGACCCAGAACTCCGGCAGCCGGATGTCGTCGGCCGTGGCCACGGTTCCGGTCAGGCAGGAGACGATCGGGATCTTCGGGGCGTGGAAGGCAAGTTCCTCCGCGAGCTTCCGGAAGTCGGCGAGCATGGGTTCCATGTGCGGCGAGTGGAAGGCGTGGCTGACGGTGAGGCGCTTGGTCTTGCGGCCCCGCGCCTCGAAGCCTGCGGCGATCTCCAGCGCCGCGTCCTCGTCACCGGCGACGACCACGGAGGCGGGGCCGTTGAGTGCGGCGATGCCCACCCGCTCGTTCAGCAGCGGGAGCACCTCGTCCTCGGAAGCCTGGAGGGCGATCATCGAGCCACCGGCCGGGAGTTCCTGCATGAGTCGGCCGCGGGCCGCGACCAGGCGGGCCGCGTCCTCCAGGGACAGTACGCCCGCGACATGCGCGGCGGCGATCTCGCCGATGGAGTGGCCGCAGACGAGGTCGGGCTGTATGCCCCAGGCCGTGACGAGGCGGAACAGCGCCACCTCGATCGCGAACAGCGCGGGCTGGGTGAAACCGGTCCGGTCCAGTGGCTCGGCGTCGTCGCCGAACAGCACGGTCTTCAGCGGACGGTCCAGGTGCCGGTCCAGCTCGGCGCACGCCTCGTCCAGCGCCTGCGCGAACTCGGGGTGGGCGGCGTACAGTTCGCGACCCATGCCGAGCCGCTGGCTGCCCTGCCCGGTGAACAGGAACGCCACCTTGCCGTCGGTCGCGACACCGTGCGACACCTGTGCCGGATCGGTCTCGCCGCGCGCCAGCGCGTCCAGGGCGTGCAGTGCCTCGTCCGGGGTCGCGGCGACGAGTGCGGCCCGGTGTTCCAGTGCGGCGCGGGTGGTGGCGAGCGAGTAGCCGAGGTCGGTGAGGCCGGACCCGGTGCTGTCGTCGCCCGCCGTCCCGGCTTGCCCGCCGATGTGGTCGCGGAGCCGCCGGGCCTGGGCGCGCAGCCCGTCCTCGCCCCGTGCGGACAGCAGCAGGGGCACGACGGGCAGTCCGGTACCGGAGGTCGGGGAGTGTGGTGCGGCCTGGGCCTCGTCGGCCGCCGGGGCCTGCTCGATGATGGCGTGTGCGTTGGTGCCGCTGATACCGAAGGAGGAGACGGCGGCCCGGCGCGGACGTCCGGCACGCGGCCACTGCCTGGCCTCGGTCAGCAGCGAGACCGCGCCGGCCGCCCAGTCGACGTGCGGGGAGGGCTCGTCGACGTGCAGCGTCTTGGGCAGGAGCTCGTGCCTCATGGCCTGCACCATCTTGATGACGCCTGCCACGCCGGAGGCGGCCTGGGTGTGGCCGAGGTTGGACTTCACCGATCCCAGCCACAGCGGCCGGTCGGCGGGGCGGTCCTGGCCGTAGGTGGCGAGCAGTGCCTGCGCCTCGATCGGGTCGCCCAGTGTCGTGCCCGTGCCGTGCGCCTCGACCACGTCCACCTGGTCGGACGTCAGCCGCGCGTTGGCGAGCGCCTGGCGGATGACGCGCTGCTGCGACGGGCCGTTGGGGGCGGTGAGGCCGTTGCTGGCACCGTCCTGGTTGACGGCCGAGCCGCGGACGACCGCCAGGACCTCGTGGCCGTTCTTGCGGGCGTCGGAGAGCCGTTCCAGCAGGAGCATGCCCGCGCCCTCGCCCCAGCCGGTGCCGTCGGCGGCGGCGGCGAAGGACTTGCAACGGCCGTCGGCGGCAAGGCCGCGCTGGCGGCTGAACTCGATGAAGGTGCCGGGCGTGAACATGACGGTGACACCGCCGGCGAGGGCGAGCGTGCATTCCCCGTTGCGCAGCGCCTGCGCCGCCAGGTGCAGGGCCACCAGCGAGGACGAGCACGCCGTGTCGACGGTGACGGCCGGGCCCTCCAGGCCGAAGGTGTATGCCACCCGGCCGGAGACGACGCTGCTGGAACTGCCGGTGCCGAGGTAGCCCTCGACCTCCTCCGGAGCGGCGTGGAGTCGTGAGCCGTAGTCGTGATACATCACGCCGGCGAAGACACCGGTCTGGCTGCCCCGCACCGCCAGCGGGTCGATTCCCGCGCGTTCGAACGCCTCCCAGGCGGTCTCCAGCAGCAGCCGCTGCTGCGGGTCCATGGCCAGTGCCTCGCGCGGGCTGATCCCGAAGAACGCCGCGTCGAACTCGGCGGCGTCGTGCAGGAAGCCGCCCTCACGGGCGTAGGAAGTGCCCTGGGTTTCCGGATCCGGGTCGTAGAGCCCGTCCAGGTCCCATCCCCGGTTGTCGGGGAAGAGCGAGATGCCGTCGTTGCCGGCGGCGATCATCTGCCACAGGTCCTCGGGAGTGCGCACCCCTCCCGGGTAGCGGCAGCTCATCGCGACGATCGCGATCGGTTCGTCGTCGCCGACGGCCGCCGTGACGGGGGCCGGGGCGAGTGGCGTGGTCTCGTCGCCGACGAGTTCGGTCCGCAGATGGCGGGCGAGGACGCTCGGGTCCGGGTAGTCGAAGACGAGCGTGGCCGGAAGCCGCAGCCCCGTCA
>NZ_JBIBYN010000052.1:0-8293 GCF_043083325.1 Streptomyces sp. NPDC014734
GCGTTCTTCGGTATTTCGCCGCGTGAGGCGTTGGCGATGGATCCGCAGCAGCGGTTGTTGCTGGAGACGTCGTGGGAGGCGTTCGAGCGGGCCGGCATCGACCCCGCCACCCTGCGCGGCCGCAAGGTCGGCGTCTTCGCGGGTACCAACGGCCAGGACTACCTGTCCTTGCTGATGAAGGCCCCCGAGGGGCTTGAGGGGCATTTGGGGACGGGGAACGCCGCGAGTGTGGTCTCGGGGCGCATCTCGTACACCTTCGGTCTGGAAGGTCCGGCGGTCACGGTCGACACGGCATGTTCGTCGTCGCTGGTGGCGCTGCATCTCGCGGTGCAGGCGCTGCGTCAGGGCGAATGCACGCTGGCCCTGGCGGGCGGTGTCACCGTGATGTCCACCCCTGAGAATTTCATCGACTTCAGCCGTCAGCGTGGTCTCGCGGCGGATGGCCGTATCAAGGCGTTCGCGGCGGGTGCGGACGGTACGGGGTGGGGTGAGGGTGTCGGCATGCTGCTCGTGGAGCGGCTGTCGGACGCGCGGAGGAACGGCCACCCGGTCCTGGCCGTGGTGCGGGGTTCGGCGGTCAATCAGGATGGTGCGAGCAATGGTCTGACGGCGCCGAACGGTCCTTCGCAGCAGCGGGTGATCCGTCAGGCCCTGGCCGGTGCCGGACTGACCACGTCGGACGTGGACGCCGTGGAGGCGCACGGTACGGGGACGACGCTGGGTGACCCGATCGAGGCGCAGGCGCTGCTGGCCACCTACGGCCAGGACCGTCCCGGGGACCGGCCGCTGTTCCTTGGTTCCATCAAGTCGAACATCGGCCACACCCAGGCCGCGGCCGGTGTCGCAGGGATCATCAAGATGGTCAAGGCCATCGAACACGGGGTGCTGCCGCAGACCCTGCACGTCGACGAGCCGACCCCCCACGTGGACTGGTCGACGGGCGCGGTCGAGTTGCTGACCGAGGCCGTCGACTGGCCGGAGACCGGCCGTCCGCGCCGCGCGGGCGTCTCCTCCTTCGGTATCAGTGGCACCAATGCCCACACCATCATCGAGCAGGCCCCGACCGAGGAGGCTGCCAAGGGCGACACCACGGCCACGCCGGTCGTTGCGCGCGTCGTCGCCCCACTGCCGTTCGTACTGTCGGCCAAGGGGCCCGAGGCGCTGGTGGAACAGGCCGCGCGACTGCGCTCGCACCTCGCGGAGCGACCCGAGACCGAACTGCTCGATCTCGCCCATTCGCTTGCCATAGGCCGTGCCGCACTGGAGCGAAGGGCGGTGCTGGCTGCGACCGATCGTGGCGAGTTGCTCGCGGTTCTGGAGGGGTTGGCTTCCGGGCGGGGTGTTGCTGGTCTGGTCGAGGGTTCGGTGGTGGAGGGCCGGACGGCGTTCCTGTTCACGGGTCAGGGGAGCCAGCGTCCGGGTATGGGGCGTGAGCTGTACGAGGCGTTTCCTGTGTTCGCGGATGCGCTGGATGCGGTGTGTGCTCATCTGGATGTGTATCTGGACCGTCCGTTGCGTGAGGTCGTGTTCGGTGACGACGCCGAGCCCTTGGACCGGACGGGGTTCACGCAGCCCGCGTTGTTCGCGGTCGAGGTGGCGTTGTTCCGGCTGCTCGAAGCCTGGGGTCTGCGCCCCGATTTCCTCTCCGGGCACTCGATCGGTGAGTTGGCTGCCGCGCATGTGGCGGGGGTTTTGTCGCTTGCGGATGCGGCGAAGCTGGTGGCGGCGCGTGGGCGGTTGATGGAGGAGTTGCCGTCCGGTGGGGCGATGGTGGCGGTGCAGGCGTCGGAGGACGAGGTGCTGCCGCTGCTGACCGAGGGCGTGAGCATCGCCGCGCTGAACGGTCCGCGGTCCGTCGTGATCGCGGGCGACGAGGACGCGGCTCTCGCGATCGCGGCAGGTTTCGAGGCGCGGGGGCGGAAGACGAAGCGGCTTACCGTTTCGCACGCGTTCCACTCGCCCCGCATGGACGGGATGCTGGAGGCGTTCCGCGAGGTCGCGGAGGGGCTGTCGTACGAGGCGCCGCGCATTCCGGTCGTGTCGAACCTGACCGGTGGTGTGGTGTCCGCCGAGGAGATCACCGACCCCGGTTTCTGGGTGCGGCACGTCCGCGAGGCGGTCCGCTTCGTCGACGGTGTCCGTGCGCTGGAGGCGCAGGGCGTCACGACCTTCGTGGAGCTGGGTCCGGACGGGGTGCTCTCGGCCATGGGCCAGGAGTGCGTCACCGGCGAGGACGCGGCTTTCGCACCGGTACTGCGCAAGGGCCGTTCGGAGGCCGAGACGCTGACCGGTGCGCTGGCACAGCTCTACGTCCGGGGCGTGACCCCGGACTGGTCCGCCTATTACACCGGCACCGGCGCGCACCGGGTCGATCCCGCAGAGCTGCCGACGTACCCCTTCCAGCAGCAGCGCTTCTGGCCCGCGGCCACCCCGGCCTCCGGCGACCCCGAGTCGATCGGGCTCGGCGGTGCGGAGCACCCCCTGCTGGGTGCGGCGGTACCACTGGCGGACGCGGACGGGTTCCTGTTCACCGGGCTGCTGGCCACTCGCACCCATCCGTGGCTGGCCGACCACGCCATCATGGACACGGTGCTGCTGCCGGGAACGGCCTTCGTCGAGTTGGCGCTGCACGCAGGTGCACAGGTCGGTTGCGAGCGACTGGACGAGCTGACACTGCAGGCGCCGCTGGTGCTGCCGGAGCGGGTCGCGGTGCAACTCCAGCTCGTCGTGGACGGGCCGGACGAGTCCGGCCGCCGCTCCTTCAGCCTGCACTCGCGCCGCCAGGACGCGCTCGCGGCCGAGCTGTGGACCCGGCACGCCAACGGTGTGCTGTCCACCACCGAGCAGAGCGTTCCCGGCGACCTCACCGCATGGCCGCCGCAGGGTGCTGCTGTCATTCCCGTCGACGGCCTCTACGAGGAACTGGCCGGGGCGGGACTGGGCTATGGCCCGGTCTTCCAGGGGCTGGCGGGTGCCTGGCGGCTGGGGAACGACCTCTTCGCCGAAGTTCTGCTGCCCACGGTCGAGCAGGTACCGGGCGTACGGGGCGCGGAGGCCGACCGATTCGGCCTGCACCCCGCGCTGCTCGACGCCTGCCTGCACGTCATCGGTCTGGACGCCCCGGACAGGGGAGACGCTCCGGCCGAGGGCGCGCTGCTGCCCTTCGCGTGGAACGGTGTGCAACTGCTGGCCGCCGGCGCCGGTGTGCTCCGTGTGCGACTTACCGAGCAGTCGGAAAACACCATGTCCCTGCTCGTTGCCGACGGCACCGGGGCGCCGGTCGCCACAGTCGATTCGGTGGCACTGCGTCCGGCTTCCGCCGAACAGGTACGGGCCGCACGGAGCGGGCTGCATGAGTCACTGTTCCGACTGGAGTGGACCGCTGTTCCGGTTCCCGCCGCGGGAACCGCGACCGGTGAGTGGGTCGTGCTGGGCGCCGACGCTGCCGAATCCACCGGGCTGGACGAGGCGTTCGGAACCGGTGCCGGACCTACCGCATACCGCGACTTCTCGGAGCTGCGTGCGGCCATGGAGGCAGGTGCGCCCGTGCCGCACACCGTCCTCATAGGTGGAACCGACGGAAGCGCCGGGATCGGTGAGGACACCTGGATCGGTGAGGACACCGGGACCGGCGCGGTTGCCGCGCACGCCGCGCACGCCGCCACGCTGCGCATGCTCGAACTGCTCCAGTCCTGGTCGGCCGACGAGAGGCTCGCCGAAACGCGGCTGGTACTGCTGACGCGTCAGGCGGTGGAGACCGAGGCCGGAGCGGGCATCGCGGACCTGCCGTCGGCCGCCGCACGTGGGCTGTTCCGCTCCGCGCAGTCGGAGAACCCCGGTCGGCTGACCCTGCTCGACACGGACGGCCTTGCGAACTCCTACCGGAAGGTGCCCGCCGCGCTCGCCACGGACGAGCCGGAGCTCGCACTGCGCGACGGCGCGGCCCTGGCCCCCCGGCTGGCCAGGGTGGCGGTGGGTGAGGGTGTCGGCGGTGTGGTGTGGGATGTGCGGGGGACGGTGTTGGTCACGGGTGCGAGTGGCCAGTTGGGTGGGTTGGTCTCTCGTCATCTGGTGTCCGTGTGTGGTGTGCGGAATGTGTTGTTGGTGAGTCGTCGGGGTGGTGGGGCGCCGGGTGCTGCGGAGTTGGCGTCGGAGTTGGGTGGTCTGGGTGCGTCGGTGACGTGGGCGGTGTGTGATGTGGCGGATCGGGAGGGGTTGGCCGCGGTGCTGTCCGCTGTTCCGGCGGAGCATCCGTTGACGGCGGTGGTGCATACGGCCGGTGTGCTGGACGACGGCGTCATCGACTCACTCACCCCCGAACGGGTCGGGCGGGTGCTGCGGCCCAAGGTCGACGCCGCGCTGAACCTTGACGAGCTGACTCGCGGCCTCGACCTTTCCGCGTTTGTGGTGTTCTCCGGCGCCGCCGCCGCGTTCGGCGCGCCGGGGCAGGGCGGCTACGCCGCCGCCAACGCGTTCCTGGAGGCTCTGGCCCAGCGCCGCGCCGCCCAGGGACTTCCCGCGACCGCGCTGGCGTGGGGGCTGTGGGCAGGTTCCGGCATGGCCGCAGACCTGGACGAGACGGACCTGCGGCGCATCGCGCGCGGCGGCGTCGCCCCGATGACCGCCGACGAGGGCCTCGCGCTCTTCGACGCCGCCCGGGCGGACGGTGGAACCGTGCTGTTCCCGATGCGGCTCGACCACGCGGGGCTGCGTACCGAGGCCGCCGCGACCGGCACCGTGCCGGCGCTGTTGCGCGGACTGGTACGCGTCCCGGTCCGCCGCGCGGCTGCGGCAGCGGCCGTGGCGGCAGACGGTTCCTCGCTGTCCCAGCGGCTTCGTGCGATGGCCACCAACGCCGAACGGGAAGCAGCACTCCTGGAGTTGGTGTGCGGCCGGGTCGCCGGAGTGCTCGGATACGCCGGTCCGGAAGCCGTGGACGCGGCACGGGCGTTCAAGGAACTGGGCTTCGACTCGCTCACCGCTGTCGAACTGCGCAACGATCTCAGGACGGTCACCGGCCTGCGCCTTCCCGCCACCCTGGTCTTCGACTATCCGACCCCCACCGCCCTGGCGGGACATCTGCGGGACGAGCTGCTCGGCACCGAGCAGACCGAAACCCCGCCGACCGTCGTCGCCACGGCTCTCGCGCCGACCGACGACGATCCGGTCGTGATCGTCGGCATGGGATGCCGCTTCCCCGGCGGGGTGCGTTCGCCGGAGGACCTGTGGCATCTCGTGGCCACCGGTGGGGACGGCGTCTCCGGCTTCCCCGTCGACCGCGGCTGGGACCTGGACGCGCTCTACCACCCGGACCCCGACCATGCGGGCACCAGCTACACCCGCGAAGGCGGCTTCCTGTACGACGCCGCCGACTTCGACCCGGCGTTCTTCGGTATTTCGCCGCGAGAGGCCCTTGCCATGGACCCGCAGCAGCGGTTGCTGCTGGAGACGTCGTGGGAGGCGTTCGAGCGTGCGGGCATCGACCCGGTAACCGTTCGGGGCAGTAGGACCGGTGTGTTCGCGGGTGTGATGTACCACGACTACGTCACCGGCACGGACGGCATTCCGGACGGGGTCGAGGGCTACATCGGCACCGGCAACGCGGGCAGCATCGCCTCGGGCCGAGTCGCGTACACCTTCGGTCTGGAGGGCCCGGCGGTCACCATCGACACCGCGTGCTCGTCCTCGTTGGTGGCGCTGCACTGGGCCATCCAGGCACTGCGCAACGGTGAATGCGAACTGGCCCTGGCCGGAGGCGTCGCCGTGATGGCGACCCCGGAGACCTACGTCGACTTCAGCCGCCAGCGCGGTCTGTCCACCGACGGCCGTTGCAAGTCCTTCGCGGCGTCGGCCGACGGCACGGGCTGGGCCGAGGGTGCGGGCATGCTGCTGGTCGAGCGCCTCTCGGACGCGCGGAGGAACGGTCACCCGGTCCTGGCCGTGGTGCGGGGGTCGGCGGTGAACCAGGACGGTGCGAGCAATGGTCTGACGGCGCCCAACGGTCCGTCGCAGCAGCGTGTGATCCGTGCGGCGCTGGCCGGTGCGGGTCTGAAGGCCACCGACGTGGACGCGGTCGAGGCGCACGGCACGGGGACGACGCTGGGTGACCCGATCGAGGCGCAGGCGCTGCTGGCCACCTACGGCCGGGAGAAGTCCGTGGACCAGCCGTTGTGGCTGGGTTCGATCAAGTCCAACATCGGTCACACGCAGGCGGCGGCCGGTGTCGCGGGCATCATCAAGATGATCATGGCGATGCGCCATGGTGTACTGCCGAAGACCCTGCACGTCGACGAGCCCTCGTCGAAGATCGACTGGGAGACGGGCGCGGTCGAGTTGCTGACCGAGGCCGTCGACTGGCCGGAGACCGGCCGCCCGCGCCGCGCGGGTGTCTCCTCCTTCGGCATCAGCGGCACCAACGCGCACACGATCATCGAGCAGGCGCCGGCAGCAGATGCCACGGTCGCCGATGCCACGGTGGCCACCGAGTCGGCCTCGGCACCGTCATTCGTCCCGTGGCCGCTCTCGGCAGTGGGCCAGGACGCACTGCGTGACCAGGCCCGCAGGCTTCGCGACCATGTCCTCTCCACCGACGACCTCGACTGCGCCGACATCGGTTACTCGCTGGCGACCGGTCGCGCGACCTTCGAGGACCGCGCGGTTCTGGTGGCGCGGGACCGCGACGGCTTCCTCCGTGCCCTGGCGGCCCTCGCCACCGACGAACCGGCCACAGGTGTGGTGCGTGGTTCGGTGGCCGGTGGTAAGTCGGCTTTCCTGTTCACGGGGCAGGGGAGTCAGCGTCCGGGTATGGGGCGTGAGCTGTACGAGGCGTTCCCGGTGTTCGCACAGGCCCTGGACGCGGTGTGTGCGGAGCTGGACCGGCATCTGGAACAGCCGCTGAAGTCCGTGCTGTTCGGTGATGATGCCGGGTTGATCGGCCGGACGGGGTTCACGCAGCCCGCGTTGTTCGCGGTCGAGGTGGCGTTGTTCCGGCTGCTCGAAGGCTGGGGTCTGCGCCCCGACTTCCTCTCCGGGCACTCGATCGGTGAGCTGGCCGCCGCCCATGTGGCGGGTGTGCTGTCCCTGCCCGATGCGGCGAAGCTGGTGGCGGCTCGTGGGCGGTTGATGGAGGAACTTCCCGCTGGTGGGGCGATGGTGGCGGTGCAGGCGTCGGAGGACGAGGTGCTGCCGCTGCTGACCGAGGGCGTGAGCATCGCCGCGCTGAACGGTCCGCAGTCCGTCGTGATTGCGGGCGACGAGGACGCTGCTGTCGCGATCGCGGCAGGTTTCGAGGCGCGGGGCCGGAAGACGAAGCGGCTTACCGTTTCGCACGCGTTCCACTCGCCCCGCATGGACGGCATGCTCGACGGCTTCCGCGAGGTCGCGGAGGGGCTGACGTACGAGGCGCCGCGCATTCCGGTCGTGTCGAACCTGACCGGTGGTGTGGTGTCCGCCGAGGAGATCACCGACCCCGGTTTCTGGGTGCGGCATGTCCGCGAGGCGGTCCGTTTCCTGGACGGTGTCCGTGCGCTGGAGGCGCAGGGCGTCACCACCTTCGTGGAGCTGGGTCCGGACGGGGTGCTCTCGGCCATGGGCCAGGAATGTCTCGTCGAAGGCGGTGCGGCCTTCGTCTCCGTGCTGCGCGGCGGCCGACCCGAGGCGGAGACTCTCACCACCGCCCTCGCGGGGCTCCAGGTGCACGGCGTCATGCCGGACTGGCAGTCGTTCTTCGCCGGGACGGGTGCGCGGCGGGTGGACCTGCCGACGTATGCGTTCCAGCGGCAGCGCTACTGGCTGGACATCCGGACCGGCGGTACCACTGCCACGGAGGAGAACAGGGACTCGATCGACGCCCGCTTCTGGGAAGCGGTGGAACGGGAGGATCTCGACTCGCTGGCCGAGACGCTGGAGGTCGACGGCGAGGGCGCGTTGGAAGCGCTGCTTCCGGCGCTGTCGGCGTGGAGGCGTCAGCAGCACGTGCGTTCGGCGGTGGACGGCTGGCGCTACCGCGTCACCTGGAAGCCGGTGGGCGACCGTGCCTCCGGAATGTTGAGCGGTCGGTGGCTGGTCGTCGTCCCGGCCGCCGGCATCCCGTGGGCCGAGGACGTCGTGCGGATGCTCTCTCGGTGCGGCGCCGAGGCACGGGTGGTCGAGCTGGGTACGGAGTCCGACCGGGCGACGACGGCCGCACGGTTGCGTGCCGAGACCTCGGCCGGTGTGGAAGTGTCGGGTGTGTTCTCGTTGTTGGCGCTTGTGGGTGAGGGTGGTTTGTTGGCGTCGGTTGCGTTGGTGCAGG
>NZ_JBIBYN010000053.1:0-8110 GCF_043083325.1 Streptomyces sp. NPDC014734
GTTCGCGCCGGGCTGTGAGGTCGACGTGTTGAGATCCCGGATGTGAGGCTGCGCGGGCCAATCTGCCGGGATTTGTCTGTCAACCGCGGTAGCGACGGGTACTGGGGCCCCAACGTCTCCTCCGCCACCGACTTCCTCGACTGGTACGAACGCTGGCTCAACCACATCAGCGCCGGACGCGACAACAGGGCCCTGGAACTCACCTCACCTCGGCTTCGTGCCTATCCGAACCGCCATCGCGTGACTCCGAGGATCTAACTGTCCGTGACAGCTACACGGAATGTGAGCCAGAACCCGAGAATTGACGGCACCTCTGTCCGCTGGCGGTCGCCAACGTGTCGCAGCGCTGTGTCAGCAGGTGGTGACAGCCAAGCTGACGACGTAGTGCTCCTCGACCATCCGGTTCGGGAAGACCTCAGTCAGGAGGTCGCGCTCCTTGGCAATAAAGGTGTTCGTTGCTTCCTTGCCGAGGACGAGGAAGTCGGAGTAGCTGGCGAGGTTGGCGAGGTGCATGTCAAGTGGAACGCTCCGGGTCCACGGCACGTGCCGATGGACGAAGCCGAGCTCGGACGGCAGTCCGCGGAACCGGGCCATGGGGTCGTGAGGGCTGTCGTCGGCACCGAAAAGCCGGCGCAAGCGCGCGTCCTGGTTGGCAATCCACGGAATGGTGCTGTCTGAGTCGTTCCACCAGAGGGCGAGTGCACCACCAGTGCGTAGGACTCGGAGAGCTTCCGGAACGGATTTGCGCTGATCGGTCCAGTGCCAGGCTTGGGCATATGTGACGACGTCGACGGAGGCGGAGGCCAGCGGCAGGTTGTTGCCGTCCCCGATCACAAGGGGGACGTCGGGCAGGCTGAGACGGAACTGGGAGGCCATCCCGGGGCCGGGCTCGACAGCGATGACGTGCGCACCGCGGGCCCGGAGAAGCATCGTCGCCAGTCCGGTGCCGGCCCCGACGTCGACGACGCGAGCGCTCTCCAATGGGCGGCCGGTGAGTTCCTCGACCGCGTCGAGCAATTCGGACGGATATGAAGGACGGTTCGCAGCGTAGCTGGCGGCAGCCGTGTCGAACGAGCGGGCCTGCGAGGTGATGGTCATACGAACATTGTTGATGGCTGCAGGTACTTGGCGCCGGACTTTAACCCTTTCCGGCGACAGCAGGTAGTCACCCAGGACGTCGGTGAATGCACCAGCGTGACGGACAGATCGCCTCCCGGGGCGGGCGGCGAACTTGAGACAGAGTCGTCGGACGTCAGCTGGCGTCAACGTACGGGTCGACGGCGGCGAGGACCAGGCGCTGGAGTTCGGCCGGCTCCAGCGCCTCCACCTCCCACTGCACCGGGCGGCGGGGGTCGAAGCCGTAGCGGCGGGCGAAGACCGGCCACCTCGGATCGCCGCGCTTGCCCTCGGTCGCGGGCAGTTCGTAGGCGCGCACCTGCTCGTAGGCCAGCAGCACCCGCTCGGTGTGGCTCCAGCAGCCCGCGACGTACAGGGCGTGCTCCTGGCCCACGGTGCGGTCGAGACGGAACCAGTCGGGCATCTCCGCGAGGAACGCGTCCGCGCCCGTCCAGGCCGGCGGGACGTGGACCTCGCGGGCGGTGTCGATCAGGTCGGGGAAGCGGCCCTCCCGGCGGGCCTGCCAGGCCGTGGCGGCGGAGTGGCGCAGCATGTGCGGGCGAAAGAAGTGGGCGGCGGCGCGGGCCAGGCGGTCGAAGAGGTCCTTGGCGTTGGGATAGGACATCGCGCGTCCGAGGGGCGCGCGGAAGAGATTGACGAACGCCATCTCGCTCTCGGCCGCTACTGGACCGGCTGCGTCGCGTTCGTACTGGTAGTCGGCGTAGAGGGCGACCAGGTCGGCGGTGACTGGGACGATGCGGGAGCGGCGGGACTTGGCCAGCGCGCCGTTGGGGTCGTCCGTGCGGCGGCGGACGTGCAGGTGGGGGCCCTCAGTGCCGCAGCCGAGCAAGCGGGACGAGGCCAGCAGGTGCATGTCGCCGCGGTGCAGCCCCAGCGCCTCGCCGATCCGCAGCCCGGTACACGCCAGCAGCGTGATCAGGAACCGGTCCCTCGCCCGCCCCACCAGAGCGATCATCGCGGCGATCTGCTCGTGGCTGAGGTCCTGATGGCCCGGATCGGTCAGCGCGAACCGGAACGCAGCCGCCTCCACGGCGCGGAACTGGCCCGTCTCACCCGGGTCGTAGCCCGGCGGCAGATGAAACAACTGCTTCGGCTCAGACAGCACCGCCACCGTCTCGGACGTGACCCAGCCATGCACGGCGCCGAACCTGAGGAAGCCGCTGACCACGGTCATCACCGCGTTCGCCGTCCCGGGCGAGCGGAACCGCCGCTCAAGAGGCGGCCGCCGGCCCCGCGCTGGGAGGGGCTCGGTGATCAGCCACCGCTGCAGGTCCGCGAGCTCCAGAAACCGCGGAGCGGCCCAGTCGACGCCCCGGTCCCGGCAGTAGGTCAGGTCGAGCGCCACACGGCCCGCGTAAGCACGCTCGGTGTTCACCGAACACCCCCGCGACCGCAGCGACGCCAGATAGGCCGTGGTCTGCGGATGCAGAACGTAGGTGCCGGCATCCACCACCACCCACCGCACTCCACCATCGGCAGAGGTCAACCGGAACGCGAGGAAGTGAGGAGACACGTGCCGAACGTAACTGCCGCCCGGAGCACCGGGTGCCGAGCTTTCCGGAACACCTCTGCGCCGCAGGTCGGGGCGCGTACCCTACGTCCCCCACACCCAGGGCAACCCCAGATAAACAGAGACCCTGCAGTCGGTGCCCTGGCCCTGATCGGGCATCCCCGGCTCCCACGATCCCGACCGCTCCGCTGTACCGGATGCCACGCGCGCCTTCGAAGTGCGGCGCATCCGCCGTTCACAGTGCTGCCAGAACGAAGGTCAGCAGTGCCAGAGAGAGGGTGGCGCTGCCTGCGAAGGCCACGGCTCCGCGCAGCAGGGCGCTGGCGTAGGTGGCTCCGTCGAGGCGAGCAAGCAGGCCGGCCGCCGCTCCTACAAGGGCGCAGAAGAGCGCGACGACCGCGAGGAGTAGGACCAGGAGCATCAAGTGGACAAATGGAGTGTTCATGCCTTCTTCCCAAGTGATCGATGACGACGACTCCAAGGAATTTCGCGGTTCCGGTGTTCGCCGGGGTTCAGGGCGAACAAAGATGAACGAAGACGGTCGTCAGAGAGACGGGGAAGCAGGACATGGGGGACGTGCACGAGGATCCGTTGGCGGAACTCGCTCTGCGGCTGCGCACCCTCCGGGCGCAGCGAGGTCTGCAGATGGGCGGGTTGCGGCAGCGGACAGGGCTGGGGCGGACAACGGTCAGCCAGGCGCTGAACGGGCAAGTGGTGCCCACCGAGGCCACGCTGGTGGCCCTGGCGAGGGCCCTGGGCGCGGATGCGGAGCCGATGCTGGCCCTGCGCGAAGCCGCAGCGCGCCAGTCAGATGTCTCACCAGTAAGAGTGGTGCGGAGGCCGGTACGACCGAAGGTGGAGCCGGCCTTTGAGGAGCGGTATCTCAACTACGTGGCAGAGCGCCATTCCCAGCTGACCGTCGTAGGGCTGGACCTGAGCCGGCCAGAACGCGCGCGTTGGCCACTCGACGCCGCCTACTTGAGCCTGGAGCTGGCGGAGCGGCCAGAAGGCTGGCCTGCAGGCGGTGAGGAAGCGGACCGGCCGTCCGTCGTGGTGAAGCGTGCCGAGCACGCGTTGGCCAACTGCCGAAGGGTTCTTCTGCGAGGGCTCGCCGGCAGCGGAAAGACAACACTGCTGCAGTGGCTGGCCGTCGCCACGGCACGCGATGAACTACCGGAGGAACTGGGGGACTGGCGGGGGCAGATTCCGTTCGTCCTGCCACTGCGCACGCTGGTGCGGCGCGGGCCCCTTCCAGAACCACATGACTTCCTGTCCTCGGTCGGTACCCCCCTGGCCGCCTCACAACCTGAAGGCTGGGCCGATGCTGCACTCGCCAGGGGCGAAGCACTTGTCCTGGTCGACGGCATCGACGAGGTTCCTCAAGAACACCGGGGCGCCACGCGGGACTGGCTCGAGCGGCTCTTGGCGGCCTACAGGGACGCACGCTTCGTGGTCACCACGCGCCCGTCCGCTGTGCCGGAAGGCTGGCTGGCTTCGTCGCGCTTCACCGAACTGTCGGTACGCCCCATGAACGCTGTCGACACCGGGGTGTTCGTTGGCCGGTGGCATACCGCCGCCCGGCACGGTTCGACGACCGAGGCCGAACGGTCACAGCTGAGTGATCTCGAAGCAGCGCTCCAGGTCACCGTGCGTGCACAGCGTGACCTGGCGCAGTTGTCCAGCACACCCCTGATGTGTGCGCTCATCTGCGCGCTGCACCGGGACCGCCGCGGTCATCTGCCTCATAGCCGCATGGAGTTGTACGAGGCAGCTCTGTCGATGCTGCTCGTGCGTCGTGATCTTGAGCGCAGCATCGATATCCCAGAAGGTATTCAGCTCACCGAACACCAAAGCGTCCAGCTGCTGCAGCGTCTGGCCTACTGGCTCATTCGTAACCGCCAGACCGAGATGGACCGAGGTACCGCGCTGGCCCTAGTCGGCGATGCACTGCCTGCTATGCAGGCCGTGGCCGAGCAGGGTACTGCCGACCAGGTCCTGACGCACCTTATCGGCCGCAGCGGGCTCCTGCGCCAGCCCACCATGGACACCACCGACTTCGTCCACCGCACTTTCCAGGACTACCTCGGGGCCAAAGCCGCCATCGAAACCCACGACTTCCCCCTGCTGGTCAACAACGCCCACGACGACCAGTGGGAAGATGTCATACGCATGTCCGTCGCACACGCCCGGCCAACTGAAAGCGCTGATCTGCTGCGCCGGCTCGTCGCACGCGGTGATGCCGAGAACGAGTACAGGAACAGACTCCACCTCCTAGCGGCCGCCAGCCTGCAGTACGCCACCGAAATCGAGCCCGACGCCCGCAGACTGGTCGAACAGCGAGCACGCCTCCTGATGCCTCCCCGCTCTTCTGAGGAAGCGGAGGAGCTTGCGGCGCTGGGACCGGGCATCCTGGATCTTCTACCAGGGCCCCAAGCCCTGGAAGACGACGAAGTAGGTCCAGTCGTCAAAACCGCCACTGCCATCGGCGGCGACCAGGCATACGGCTTCCTCCGCCGCTTCGCGCAGTCCCTGCCTCCTGACTCAACACCCCACGAACTATCTGAGGGCTGGGAGCACTTCGAAGCTGATCAATACGCCCGCGACATCCTGCTCCCCTACCGAGGGAAAGACCGTCTATACGTGGAAGTACACACCCATGATCAGCGCAACGCGCTGCGACTCCTCAAACCCATCACCGACATCCACTTTCAAGGAGAATTTACAGAAGATCAGATCTTCGAGCACCTCTCACCCGAGCACACCCACACACTGCGCATCTCCTCATGCCGTTTGCTCAGGGATCTGAAATTCATCCGAAAACTCCCCGCCTTGAAAAGACTCAAACTATCCGAGTGCGCCCAACTAGGGCATCTTGAAGATCTCGTAGGGACTCCTCTCACCAGCTTGAGCCTCGCTAACCAACCACGCGAATTCTCCTTCGACGCACTGGATTCCTTGCCGGAGCTCACTAGTCTCTCTTTCTATACACACCTACCGTCAGAGAGCCTTGCGGACGTGCCGGCGCCGGAAGGCCTGACCTCCTTGAATCTGGGCTGGACCGACGCTTCTCTGAGTGGAATCTCAAGGTGGCAACAGCTGCAAGAACTGGCAATATCTGATGGACTGAATAACGCAGCATGGCAAGAAATTGCGGCACTCCCCCACCTGACAGAGCTGCTCATTTCTGGTTACGATCTTAAGCACGCTGTATCCCTACCAAGCGTTACCTATCTCCGACTTATGTCCCCGTCAGACCCACAACTAGACTTGGTTCCGAGCCTATTCCCCAACCTCCAACACTTCTTCATCAACTGCCAAGGAGTGCAGCCAGGCACCACTGACATCACCCCTCTGAGCCAGATCAAGGGCCTTCAGATATCCGTCGGCTACGCAAGCAGCGTCACCGGCCTCGAACGATTCACCCCAGAGGCAGTCCGGCTGTACCCGCGCCCACGGACAGCAAGCATCTGAGCGGTACTCAGCCCAAGTCCCGCATCGGATCCGACCTCAACGCCCATGCCGCCACGGCCAGAACAAACGTCCCTCGCACTCCAGTACCTCTAGATAATCGACATCAGGGCGGTGGACTCCGTGGCCCTCCTGGACCCCAAGGGCGCCCCTCACGACATCGTCCAGGCCATCGGTCGGGCACTGCGTCAAAAGCCGGGACAGGGGAAACTTGCCTCTCTGATCGTGCCGGTATTCCTCAAGGCCGATGAAGGGCCGGAAGATATGTTCACCTCGGAATCGTACAAGCCCTTGGTGAAGGTATTGGAGGGTCTGCGGGCGACGAAGAGGCCGTGGAATTGCTGGCGATTCCGCAGGAACCGCAGAAGGACGTGGTGCAGCCGTCCGAATACATCGGTCCGCCGCCCGAGGACGGTGAGGAAGAATCTCGCTTGCTGCTGCGTTTTGCGGCTCCGCGCGATCCGGTGATGGTCGCGGACTGGGTATCGTTCAACGTGATCGACACCGAGCGCCAGGACTGAGCGCGCGGCTGGTCGGCCCTCAAGCGCTTCGCCGACCGCGAGGGGCACGCCCAAGTGCCGTACGGGTTCAAGGAGGGCCCGTTCCCGCTCGGGGCGTGGGTCGCGGAGCAGCGGCGGGCGTACGGGGCCGGGCAGATGACCGGCAAGCGGGCGCAGCGGCTGGAGAAGCTGGGCATGGTCTGGAGCGTGGCCGATGAGCGGTTCCAGGAGGACCTGGAGGCCGCCAAGGCGTACTACGCGGACCACTGGAGGCTGTGCGTGCCCCGGTCCGCGACGGCGCTGGACCGGCCGGTGGGGCAGTGGCTGTCCAACCTGCGCCGCCCCGGCGCGCTGGGCGATCGTCCCGAGTGGAGGACGGCGCTGGAGGCCGTGGACGAGGACTGGGCCCCGGCGTGGTCGGCGGAATGGCCGCGGCACTTCGCCGTGCTCCGCGAGCTCGTGCGGGACGAGGAAGGCCCGGCGGAAGTCCTGCCCGGTTTCACCGTCCATGGGATGGACATCGGGCGGTGGCTGGCCCGGCAGCGGAAGCCCGAGGTGTGGGCAGCCCTGGCGGAGGGTCAGCGCGAGCGCCTGGAGGCCATCGGTGTCACCCCGCTCCCCGTAACCGTGCACCCGGAGCTGCCGCCCGGGGCAGGGTCAACCTCGCCCGCGAAGACTCTGAGCGCCTTCGACAAGGGTGCCGCGGCCCTGGCGCAGTACAAGGCCCGCACGGGCTCCGTGAAGGTCCCCAGGGCCCACGTAGAACAGTTGCCGGACGGGACGGAGGTCAAGCTCGGAGTCTTCCTGTCGAACACCAAGTCCAGGCGCGCGAAGCTGACCGTCGACAAGCTCGCCACGTTGGCCGGCCTCGGGCTGGAATGGGCTGCCACGGGAGGAGCGGCGTGATGACCGCGCATGACCAGGAGGCCGGGCAGCAGCCGGTCAGCGCTGACCCGCGTCAGCGGATGGGCGACTACCAGACGAGGGCGGTCAACGCCCGCATGCGGGTCCATGCCGCCCTCGCGACCGCCGGGCTGGAGCCGGATGAGGCGGACGAACTCGTCTGCGCGATGGAGGCCGGCGCCGTCGCCGGGGCGCACTGCTGGGTCGAGGAACTGGACGGCTGCGCCCCGGACGCCCACGGCACCGCGTACGGCGAGGGCTGGGACGGCGGAGTGGACCGGGCGCTGGACGTGCTGGTGTCCACCGCCGACAGCGCCTACCGGCAGCGCGGGCGCGCCCGAGTCACCAGATCGCTGCTGATCGGCGGGGAGATCCTCCACAGTCGGCTCACGGCCACAGGCCTGGCCAGGGAAGAGTAGGGCTGGCCGATCCGCCGGGCAGCGCACCTGATGGCTGGTGGGCAGCGGCGAGACCGGCGAAGGACCCCGGGGCCCACGAGGCGGATTCTTGGGGTCCTCGCAACACCTGATGGCTTACGTGGTCGTCAGTAGATCACGCAGGCGCTCGGCTGGGGTTTTCCAGCCGAGCGTTT
>NZ_JBIBYN010000054.1:0-7619 GCF_043083325.1 Streptomyces sp. NPDC014734
CGCACAGAACATGAACGCGCCCTGTGCGAGATCTTCGCCGAGGTGCTCGGCGTGGAGAAGGTCGGCATCGACGACAGCTTCTTCGACCTGGGCGGTCATTCCCTGCTCGCCACCCGCCTGATCAGCCGCATCCGCACCCGCCTCGGTGTGGAATTTCCCCTGCGCGCGCTCTTCGAGGGACCCACCGTGGTCCAGCTCGCCGAGCGCGTCGAGGCGGACGGCGTGGCCGCTCGGGTCGCGGTGTCCGCCGCGGCACGCCCTGCGGAGGTGCCCCTGTCGTTCGCCCAGCGTCGGCTCTGGTTCCTCAACCGGTTCGAGGGCTCGGCCACCTCCACGTACAACTTGCCCATCACGCTGCGGCTGACCGGCGCCCTGGACCGGGACGCGCTCGCCGCCGCGCTGCGCGATGTGGTCGCCCGTCACGAGAGTCTGCGCACGGTCTTCCCCGAGGGCCCCGACGGCACCCCCTTCCAGCGCGTCCTCGATGTCGACCGGGCCACCGTGCCGCTGGACGTGCTCCCGGTGACCGCCGCCGAACTGCCCGCGCGTATGGCTGGGGCCGCGGGCTGCGGGTTCGACCTGACCGACGGACTGCCCCTGCGCGTATGGCTCTTCGCGCTCGACGACACCACGCACGTGCTGTCCGTGGTGCTCCACCACATCGCCGGTGACGGCTGGTCGATGGCACCTCTGGCGCGCGACCTGGAGGCCGCGTACGAGGCACGGAGCGCCGGCCGGGCCCCGCAGTGGGAGCCGCTGCCGGTGCAGTACGCCGACTACGCGCTCTGGCAGCGCGAACTGCTCGGCGACGAGAACGACCCCGACAGCCTGCTCAGTCGTCAGCTCGCCTACTGGAAGACACAACTTCAGGATCTGCCGGATCAGTTGGCTCTCCCGTCGGACCGTCAGCGTCCTGCCGTCGCCTCCTATCGCGGCGACAGCGTGACGTTCACGCTGGACGCCGAGCTGCATGCACGCCTTGCCGACCTGGCCCGCGAGTCCGGCGCGAGTGTGTTCATGGTGGTGCGGGCGGCGTTCGCCGTGCTGCTCTCGCGGCTCGGGGCCGGTACGGACATCCCGATCGGCTCGCCGATGGCCGGACGCACGGACGAGGCGCTCGACGATCTCGTCGGGTTCTTCGTGAACACGCTCGTGCTCCGCACCGACCTGTCCGGCGACCCCACCTTCCGCGAACTGCTCGTCCGCGTCCGCGAGACCGACCTGGCCGCGCACGCGCACCAGGACGTGCCCTTCGAGCACCTCGTCGAGGTACTCAACCCGGTCCGGTCGATGGCGGCGCATCCCCTCTTCCAGGTGATGTTGGCCTTCCAGAACGTCGAGGAGCCGCGGCTGCGGCTCCCCGGTCTCACCATCGCCCCCGAACCGGCCGCTGCTCCGGCCGCCCGTTTCGACCTCTGCGTCTATCTCGACGAGTCGCGCACGGACATCGGCGCCGAGGCGGGTCTCGCGGGCGTCCTGGAGTTCGCCACGGACCTGTACGAACGGGACACGGCGGAGGAACTGGTGGCCCGCTTCGAGCGTGTCCTGCGCGGAGTGGTCCACGACCCGGACCGGCCCGTCGCGGCCCTCGACGTACTGGCGCCCGAGGAGCGGCGGCGGATCGTCGACGAGTGGAACAGTACCGACACCCCAGTGCGGCAGGCCCCTCTGCCGGCCCTGTTCGAGGCGCAGGTGGCGCGCACCCCCGACGCGACGGCCGTGGTCCACGGGGACGTCGAACTTACCTACGCGGAACTCAACTCCCGCGCCAACCGGCTGGCACGCCTGCTCGTCGAGCGCGGCGCGGGCCCGGAGGGGCTCGTCGCGCTCGCCCTGCCCCGGTCCGTCGACCAGGTCGTCGCGGTGTACGCCACCGTGAAGGCAGGCGCGGCCTACCTCCCCGTCGACCCCGAGTACCCGGCCGACCGGATCGCGTACATGCTCGACGACGCGCGCCCCGTGTGCGTTCTCACCTCGGCCGACACCGTGGACCTGCTGCCGGGCGGCCCGCCCGCCCTCGTCCTCGACGATCCCGACCTCCGTGAGTCGCTCGCCGGCCGGCCCGCCACCGATCTGGGCGACGCCGACCGGACCGCGCCGCTGGGGCTCTCGCACCCCGCGTACGTGATCTACACCTCCGGCTCCACCGGCCGACCCAAGGGTGTGCTGATCCCTCACGACGCCATCGTGAACCGCCTCGCGTGGATGCAGGCCAAGCATCCGCAGCGGGCCGGCGACCGGATCCTGCAGAAGACGCCGACCGGCTTCGACGTCTCCGTCTGGGAGTTCTTCTGGGCCCTGCAGGTCGGCGCGACCCTGGTGGTCGCCGATCCGGGCGGGCACCGCGACCCCGCGTATCTCGTCGAGGTCATCCGCGCCCAGCGGGTCACGACGCTGCAGTTCGTGCCGTCCATGCTCGCCGTGTTCCTCGCGGAGCCGACCGCGTCCACGTGTACGACCCTGCACACGGTGATCCTCGGCGGCGAGGCCACCTCCCTCGAACTCGCGGAGAAGTTCCGGGAGACCCTGGACTCGGGCCTGTTCAATCTGTACGGCCCCACCGAGGCGTCCATCGACGTCACTCGCTGGGTGGTCCGCCACGAACCCGGGGCCCCGAGCGTGCCGATCGGCGCGCCCGTGTGGAACACCCGCGCCTATGTCCTGGACGAGCGGCTGCGACCGGTCCCGACGAACGTTCCCGGCGAACTCTACATATCCGGCGTGCAATTGGCCCGCGGATACGTCAGCAGGCCCGGGCTGACCGCGGACCGGTTCGTCGCGAACCCGTACGACCCCGCCGGGCGGCGCATGTACCGTACCGGGGACCTGGTGCGATGGCGGGCCGACGGGAACATCGAGTTTCTCGGGCGCACCGACTTCCAGGTGAAGATCCGCGGCTTCCGCGTGGAGCTCGGCGAGGTCGAGTCCGCTGTCGCCGTCCACCCGGCCGTCGCACAGGTCGTCGTCACCGTCCACACCGTCGAGGGCGGCGACCCCCGCCTCGTCGCGTACGTCGTCCCCGCCGCCGGTGCCACCGTCGAACCGGCCGACCTGCGACAGTTCGTGGGCGCCCGGCTGCCGGAGTACATGGTGCCCGCCGCCGTCGTCGTCCTGGCCGCGCTGCCCGTGACCGTCAACGGCAAGCTCGACCGCAAGGCCCTGCCGGTTCCCGACTTCTCCGCCGCCCCGCACGGCCGGGCACCGCGCACCGCGCACGAGGACGTGTTGTGCGGACTGTTCGCCGAAGTCCTCGACCTGGACCGGGTCGGCCCCGAGGACAGCTTCTTCGACCTGGGCGGCCACTCGCTGCTCGCCACCCGGCTAATAAGCCGGGTCCGCACGGTGCTCGGCGTGGAGCTGCCACTGCGCGCCATGTTCGAGGCGCCGAGCGTGGCCCGGCTGGCCCGCCGTCTCGCCGACGCCGACGGCGCCCGCACCGTGCTGACCCGCAGGACCCGCACGGCGGACCTGCCACTGTCCTTCGCCCAGCAGCGGCTGTGGTTCCTCAACCGTCTCGAAGGCGCCGAGGCCGCCACGTACAACATGCCCATCGCGCTGCGGCTGACCGGTTCCCTGGACCGGGACGCCCTCGCGGCGGCGCTCGGCGACGTCGTCGCCCGCCACGAGTGCCTGCGCACGGTCTTCCCCGAGGGTCCCGACGGCATCCCCCGGCAGCGGATCGTCGACCCCGACGACGCCAGCGTCGAGCTTCCGCCGACCCGCGTCACGGAGGCGGCGCTTTCCGAGGCCCTGGCCGAGGAGACCGCCCGAGGCTTCGACGTCACCGCCGAACTGCCGCTGCGCGCGAAGCTGTTCATGCTCAACGACACCACGCACGTCCTGTTCGTGGTGCTCCACCACATCGCGGGGGACGGCTGGTCGATGGCGCCGCTGGCCCGGGACGTCGCGCAGGCCTACGAGGCGCGGGCCGCCGGACACGCCCCCGAGTGGGAGCCGCTGCCGGTGCAGTACGCCGACTATTCGATCTGGCAGCGGGAGCTGCTCGGCGACGGCTCCGACCCCACGAGCGTGCTCGGCCGACAGGTCGCCTACTGGAAGCACCACCTGTCTGGAATCCCCGAACAGCTGGAGCTCCCGGCGGACCGGCCCCGCCCCGCCGCAGCCACCCACCGCGGCGCCCATGTGTCCGTTCACTTCGACGCACGGCTCCACCAGGACCTCACCGCTCTCGCGCGTGAGACCGGCGCGAGCGTCTTCATGGTGGTGCAGGCGGCGTTCGCGGCGCTCCTGTCGCGCCTCGGCGCCGGTACGGACATCCCGATCGGCTCGCCGGTGGCGGGCCGCACGGACGAGGCGCTCGACGACCTCGTCGGTTTCTTCGTCAACACGCTGGTGCTGCGCACGGACGTGTCCGGTGCCCCCACCTTCCGCGAACTGGTCGAGCGAGTGAGGGAATCCGACCTGCGGGCCTACGCCCACCAGGACGTGCCGTTCGAGCACCTCGTGGATGTCCTGAACCCTGTCCGCTCCCTGTCGAGGCACCCGCTGTTCCAGGTGATGCTGGCCTTCCAGAACACCAGCCCGCCCCGTCTCGAACTCCCCGGCCTCGTCCTCGCCGGCGAGCCCGTGGAGCTGGAAGCGGTCAAGTTCGACCTGTCCGTCAGCCTCAACGAGTCCTTCGACGCGCACCGTCGCCCCGACGGCATCACCGGTGAACTCACCTACTCCATGGACCTGTTCGACCGTGACACCGCCGTCGGTATCGCCCGCCGGTTCGAGCGGCTGCTGCGCGCGTTCGTCACGGAGCCGGAGTGCCCGGTGATATCGGTGGAGCTGCTGTCGCCGCGCGAGCGGCGCCTCGTCCTCGACGAGTGGAGCGCGGGGGCGGACGTCGACTCCTTGGCCGGGCCCTGCGGTGACTTGGCGGCGGGCGCCACGGCGCTCGACCTGTTCGCCGAGCAGGTGGCGCGGGTGCCGGACGCGGTGGCGGTCGAGTGCGGGGACGACGTTCTGTCGTACGCGGAGCTGGACGTGCGGGCCGAGTGGCTGGCGCGAGCCCTCGTGACGCGGGGCGCCGGGCCCGAGCGTGCGGTGGCGGTGGCGCTGCCCCGCTCGGCGGAGTTCGTTGTGGCGATGGTGGCCGTGTGGAAGGCGGGTGCGGTCTTCCTGCCCGTCGACGAGGACTATCCGGCGCGGCGTGTCGCGCTGATGTGCCACGACATGCGGCCGGTGTGCGCCGTGACGACGGCCGGGACGACGGCGTCGCTGCCGAGCGGCCTGGCGCGTGTCCTCGTGGACGAGCGGACGGCCGACACGGCTGATACGGCCGACGTAGCTGACCTGGGTGACACAGGCGGCTTCGGGCGGCGCCCGCAGAACGCGGCGTATGTCGTCTACACCTCCGGATCGACGGGCCGCCCGAAGGGCGTAGTCGTCGAACACCGATCGCTGACCGCGTACTTGGGCTGGGCGCGGGCCGCCCACCCGGATGCGTCGGGCGTAGTGGCCTGGCAGTCACCGGTCACATTCGACATGACGGTGGCGTCCGTGCTGCTGCCCCTGGTGTCGGGCGGACGTGCCCGTGTGACCGACCTGCTGCGGACACCTCAGGCTTCGGATCCGGCGCTGCGACGTCAGGCACCGACTTTCATGAAGGCGACGCCGAGCCACGTGCCGTTGCTGTTGAACCTGCCCGACGAGTTCTCGCCGACGGCTGAACTGGTCCTGGGCGGCGAGGCCTTGGCCGGGTCGGACGTGACGGATTGGCGCCGCCACCACCCGCAGGCCCACGTCGTCAACGCCTACGGGCCGACCGAGACGACCGTGAACGTCACCGAACACCGAGTGGGCCCCGGCGAGGCACTGCCGCCATCCGGAGTGCCGATCGGCCGCCCTCGGGGCGGCACCCGTGTCTTCGTCCTGGACGGAGGGATGCGTCCGGTGCCGGTCGGGGTCGTGGGCGAACTCTACGTTGCGGGGGCTCAGCTGGCTCGCGGGTACGCCGCGCGTGCCGCCGTCACGGCGGAGCGGTTCGTGGCCTGCCCGTTCACGACCGACGGCGAGCGCATGTACCGCACCGGTGACCTCGTGAGGTGGCGGACCGACGGCACCCTCGCCTACGTGGGCCGCGCGGACGCGCAGATCCAGCTGCGCGGCTTCCGCATCGAACCCGGCGAGATCGAAGCCGCTCTCACCCAGGATCCGGACATCGACCGCGCCACGGTCCTGCTGCGCGAGGACCAGCCGGGCGACAAGCGCCTCGTCGCCTACGTCGTCCCCGCACCCGGCATGGCACCCTCCCCCGACGCCGTCCTGAAGGCCCTCACCGGGCGCCTCCCCGGCCACATGGTCCCGGCCGCGGTCGTGGTCCTCGCCGACCTCCCGCTGACCGCCCACGGCAAGCTCGACGTGCGGGCCCTGCCCGTCCCCGGCCTCAAGGGCTCCCGAGGAGGGGCGGGACGCGCGCCCCGCGACGGCCGCGAGGAAGTCTTGTGCGCGGTCTTCGCCGAGGTGCTCGGCGTGGAGCGGGTCGGCATCGACGACGGCTTCTTCGACCTGGGTGGCCATTCGCTGCTCGCCACCCGGCTGGTGAGCCGGGTCCGCACGCTGCTCGGCGTGGAGCTGCCACTGCGCGCGATGTTCGAGGCGCCGAGCGTGGCGCGGCTCGCGGAGTGGCTGGCGGAGGCCGGTGACGCGCGGACGCCACTGGCCCCCATGGACCGCCCCGCCGAGGTTCCGCTGTCCTTCGCCCAGCGCAGGATGTGGTTCCTCAACCGCTTCGAGGGCGCCGAGGCCGCCACGTACAACATGCCCGTCGCACTGCGGCTCACCGGCGACCTGGACCGCGAGGCGCTGGCCGCCGCGCTGCGGGACGTCGTCGTCCGGCACGAGTCGCTGCGCACGGTCTTCCCGGAGGGCGCGGACGGCGTCCCGTTCCAGAGGATCCGCGAACTCCACGAGATTTCCGACGGCGAGGGTGCCTGGCCGGCCCTCGACGTGACCCCGGCGACGGAGGAGCACCTCCCGGGTCTGGTGATGGAGCAGGTCGAGCGGGGCTTCGACCTGACGGCCGACGTCCCGCTGCGCACCAGGCTCTTCGCCCTGGCTGAGGACGTGCACGTGCTGGTGGTCGTGCTGCACCACATCGCGGGCGACGGCTGGTCGATGGCACCTCTGGCGCGTGATGTCGCCGAGGCGTACGAGGCGCGGGCCGCCGGACACGCTCCCGAGTGGCAGCCGCTGCCGGTCCACTACGCGGACTACGCGCTGTGGCAGCGTGAGCTGCTCGGCGACGAATCCGACCCGGACAGCCTGCTGGGCCGCCAGCTCACGTACTGGAAGCGTCAAATGGCCGGTCTGCCAGAACAGTTGGATCTTCCCACGGACCGCCCGCGCCCGGCGGTGGCGTCATTCCGGGGCGAGGAGGTGGCCTTCGAGGTGGCCCCGGAGATCCACGCCGGCCTGGCCGAGCTGGCCCGGGAGTCGGGTGCGAGTGTGTTCATGGTGGTGCAGGCGGCGTTCGCGGCGTTGTTGTCGCGGATGGGTGCGGGTGCGGACATTCCGATCGGTACGCCGATCGCGGGGCGTACGGACGAGGCGCTCGACGACCTTGTGGGTTTCTTCGTGAACACGTTGGTGCTGCGGACGGACCTGTCCGG
>NZ_JBIBYN010000055.1:0-6430 GCF_043083325.1 Streptomyces sp. NPDC014734
ACGACGCTGAGCAAACGACAACGGCAGCACGGTGCCCTCCGGATCGTCGCGCCTCGGGAACTCGCCCAAGACCGGGAATGCGCCCCAGGAATGGAACAGGTGGGCGACAGGCGTGAATGGGCTCGATCGTAGGAAGCCCGCACGCCTCCAGGGGCTTCCGTGCGGCGTTCTGTCAGCAAGATGACAGAACGCCGGGACCCGGTGCCCATCGGTGACAGCGGCGGGCGCGGGCCGGGGCTCCGCCGAAGTGGCCGATTGTCGCCTCCTCGGGGCGACGCTAAAGATATATCGTCAACGACGCCCCGGGGCCGCTCCGAGGCCGCTCCGAGGGCAGTCGGTCCGTTCCGAGGCTTGTTGTTCCGTTCAGAGACCTTCTGTTGCAAGACCTGTCGTTCCGTTCGGCTCTGTTCCGAGCCGCAGCCGTTCCGTTCGGTTCTGTTCCGAGCCGCAGCCGTTCCGTTCCGAGGCCCGTCGGCCCGGCCCACGAGGAGGAGCCATGCACCTGCCACCCACACCCCCGCCACCGCCGCCCCCTCCGTCCCCGCCCCCGGGGCACACGCACGGGTACGAGGGGTGGCCCCCTCCCCAGCCTCCGCCGCCGCCCCGGCCCCCGCACCGCCCCGACCTGCGCGCCGCCGTCCTGCTGCTGCTCCGCGAGCAGCCCCACAGCGGTCACCGGATCGTTCAGGAGCTGGAGCGCCGCAGCCTGGGGATGTGGCGGCCCCGCCCCGGGTCCGTCTACCCGGTGCTCCAGCAGTTCGAGGAGCAGGGCTTCGTGCGGACGAGCGGACGTCAGGGCTCGCGGCTGTTCCACCTCACCGAGGAGGGCGTCCGCCACTGCGACGAGGTCGCGCGGGAGCGGGGGGCGCCGTGGGACATATGGCGGGACACGGTCGACGAGGGCGTGCCCGAGCTGTATCACCAGCTCGGCCAACTCACCGCCTGCGTGCAGCAGGTGGGATCCGTGGCCTCGGGCGCGCAGGTGGAGCGGGCGGGCCGGCTGCTGGCCCGTGCCCGCCGTGAGCTGTACCTGCTGCTGGCCGAGGACGAGGCCGAGGCCGAGGCCGAGGAGAAGGGGAAAGGGAAGGGCCTGGGCGAGGGGAAGGGCCTGGGCGAGGAGTCCCCGTAGTGCCCGGACCGGCCGGGCCCGTCGAGGGCCCGGCTGTCCACATGCGGACCACCCCCGTGCGGTCGCGGCCCGGGGCCCCGTACAGTCACCGCACTTCACGACACGCACACGGCATCGGGAGGGATCTTGTCGAGTGGGTCGGCCGATTCCCGGCACGACACAGCCCCGGAGCGCCCCGCCGCGCCGGACGTTCCGCTGCGGCGCAACCGCGGCTTCCAACTCCTCTGGACCGGCTCGGTCTTCGCCTTCCTGGGCAAGGAGATCGCCGAACTCGCCTATCCGCTCGTCGTGTTGGCCGTAACCGGTTCGCCGG
Source organism: Streptomyces sp. NPDC014734 (assembly GCF_043083325.1). Classification (NCBI taxonomy): domain Bacteria; kingdom Bacillati; phylum Actinomycetota; class Actinomycetes; order Kitasatosporales; family Streptomycetaceae; genus Streptomyces; species Streptomyces sp. NPDC014734. Next base: position 1,443 of record NZ_JBIBYN010000055.1, read on the forward strand.
GCTGGGCCGGCGCGTTCGGTGGTGTGCAGATCCTCGCGGCGCTGCTGTGCGGGGTGCCCGCGGGCGAGCTGGCGGACCGCTACGACCGGCGTCGGCTGCTGCTGTGCGTGGAGGCGATCCGCGTCCTGGCCACCGGCAGCGTGGTGGCGGCGTTCCTGCTCGACGCGGTGTCGCTGCCGCACCTGCTGGTGGTGGCCGTGGTGGTCGGCGCGGCACAGCCGCTGGGCGGATCGACCCGGATGCTGCTGGTGCGGTCACTGGTGCCGCCCCGGCAGTTGACGGCCGCGCTGACGCAGGAAGAGGTCCGCAGCCACGCCGCCGCGTTGTCGGGTCCGCCGCTGGGCGGCACGCTGTACGCGGTGGCGCAGGTGGTGCCGTTCGTCGTGACCGCGTGCTCGTTCGCGGCGTCCCTGGTGCTCACGCTGTTCGTGCGGCCGCCGGTCGAAGCGCCCCGGGCGCCGATCCGCACGGCCGACAAGGAGCCGCCGCTCGCGCGGATGACGGTGGGACTGCGCGCGTTGTGGGGCCGGCCCGCGCTGCGCACGGGCATGCTGTTCGCCGCCGCGATGAACACGGTGACGGCACCGGTGATCCTCACCGTGGTGGTGCAACTGCGTGAGCAGGGCCTGTCCAGCACGGCGATCGGTTTCACGACGATGGGCCTGGCGGTCGGCGGACTCGCGGGGACGGTGCTGGTGGCGCCGCTGCACCGGCTGCTCGCGCCGGGGGTCCTGATGCTGTGGCTGGGCGGTACGGCGTTCGTGCTGATCGGCTCGCTGGCGGCCCCCTGGGGCCGGTGGTGGCCCGCCCTCGCGCTCTTCCTGCTGGGCCTCGGCGGCCCGTCGATGCGGGTACTCGTCGACATCCTGATCTTCCGCCAGGTCCCGGACGAGCAACGGGGGCGCGCGATTGCCGCCTGCATGACGGTGTTCGGCGCGGGTGCGTCGCTGGGGGTGTTCGCGGCGGGCCAGCTCCTGGAACACGCCTCGGCCGCGGTGACTGTCCTGGTGCTGGCGGCGGTGCTGGCGGCGGCGTGGTGCGCGGGCCTGTTCACCCGGGGGCTGCGCACGGCGCGCTGGCCCGAGGAGCAGGAGACGCAGGTGAAGTAGGAGAAGCGGGGGAAGCGGGGGAAGCGGGAGAGGCGGGGGGAGTCGAGGCAGCCCGGGGGAGTCCGTCCGAGTGCCGGGCGACCCCCGGGCGATCCCCACGGACCGATTCCCACGGACCGATTCCCACGGACCGATTCCCACGGACCGATTCCCACGGACCGATCCCCACGGACCGATCCCCGGCCGACCCCGGCGGCCCCTGGCGCACCCCGGGCCGACCCGCGCGTGTGCGGGCCGCCGCGGGCGGGCCGGGCGCGGAGCCGGCGGCCCCGCCGGGCATCGCTTCCCCCACCCCCACAACACGGCCCGTCACCGGCGCGGTTGAGCGGCGGGTTGCCGACCCTTCACCCCGCCTCCACAACTCCTCCTGTTGACAACCACTGCGGCCGGTCCGGAGGATGTGGCTCGATTCGAGGGCGCGTCCTCCTGGTCGCGGCCCACGTGTCGGCCGGGCCACGACCATGACCCGGTCTCGATCGCGGCGCTCTGCGAGCGGTCAACTCGACGTGGTTGGCGATCAAAACGGGGGGCGATGGCTCTGAGGCTCACGACGGCGTGCCGCCGGAGGACATGATGGGGCCCACAGAGGCTCCTGTACGGCCCCTCCCGGGTCGGAATCGTCCGTCACCGCCTGCGCGCGGCTCCTCATGGCACCCGTCCGCTATCCGAGAGGGACGCGCCACGGTGGCCTCCCCTCACCCGGAATCGATGGGATTCGGCCGTAAGGTTCGACGTCACGAGGGACAAACGTGTTAGACGCTAGCTGGCATCTGGATCAGGATCCTCGAAATTCCGTTGAGCCGGACGGCGAAATATTACCGCCGACGGACGCCGCAATCAGCAATGCTGAACAGATAATTCAAGAGGCCCTGGCAAGCTACCGTACCGGTATCGCCCGCACAATCCGCAGAATTGAGATGAGCGCGGTACTGGAAGTCCTGCGCGATGCCTCGCTCACCCTGCGCAGACAGCGCGTCGTCGCACATGTCTCCTGGTGCCGGAGCGTCGACCCCGAGTTCACCGAGTTCTGCAGCCGCGACATCCTCGGGACCGGCCACGGCCTGCACCTGCTGCTGCACCGCGACGCGGCGCGCGGCCTCGCCGCCCGGCACCACCTGCGCCGACTCGTCGAGGCCGGCGCCGACGTCCGGCTCTCCTCGTCGCTGCTGCCCACCATGATCACCCTGGGGCCGGTGACCGGCGTCGTGCAGACCGCGGACCCGTCCGGGGAGCCGCGCGGCCTGCTGCTTCAGCACGTCGAGATGGTCGACCTGCTGCGGCGCGTGCACGGTGCCCTGTGGGAACAGTCCGCCGCGTCCGCACCCTCCGCAGCCTCCGCACCTGCCCTCGCAGCCGTGTCGAGTGTCGCGTCGGCCACCGGCCTGCCCCTGGGCGTCCTGAGCCGGATCACCGCCGACTCGGTGCAGAGCCAGGTGCTGAGGCTGCTGTGTTCCGGCGCCAAGGACGAGGCCGCGGCCCGGCAGATGGGCGTGTCCGTGCGCACCTACCGGCGCTACGTCGCCCGCATCCTCAAGAGCCTCGACGTCACCTCCCGCTTCCAGGCCGGGATCAGGGCCGCGGAACTGGGGCTCGTGGCCCGACGCGCGTCCTGAGAGCCTGCCGGGTGCCCTGTGGCCGGGCGGCCACGTCCTGGCACGCACGCTTCCGGCGTTGCCGGGATGACCGAGTAGCTCCGCTACTGGGCCCTCCCGGCGCCTGGGAATCGCACGCACCATGCCGCGTCCGCTTTCCGGCCGAAGGCCGTCCGACAGGCTCTGAGAGCCCGCCGGGTGCCCGCGGTCCGCGTGTCCGTAAGCGGACCGCGTGGCCGCGCGCCCGGACCCGGGATGACAGGTAGATGACGCGGAAGGCGTCCGGCGGCCCTTGCTCCCGCCGCGGGCACCTTCATAGGCTGCTTCACGGCGCGGAATTCCAGGGAGAGTCCAATGGGTCACGACTCCCGCTCCATTCATCCTCAAGCGTTTTCCCTCACGCATCCCAAGGGGCCAGAATGTCGAATCCCTTCGACGACGAGTCACGCCTTTTCAAGGTTCTGGTGAACGCGGAACTGCAGCATTCGCTCTGGCCGTGCGGCATCGACGTCCCGCAGGGCTGGACGACGGTGCTCGACGACGCCCCGCGCGAAACGTGCCTCGCCCATGTGGAGGAGCACTGGACGGACCTGCGCCCCGCCGGCCTGCGGGACCGTTCGTGACCAGCGGCCCGATCAGCCCGCCCCGGCCCGCGGACCTGCGGCTCGACGAACTGCACGGGTCGCTGTCCTCTCCCACGACCAAGTCGATGAACTTCCTCAACGAGGTGGCCCAGCACTACCCGGACGCGATCTCCTTCGCGGCGGGCCGCCCCTACGAGGAATTCCTCGACCTGCCGTCGGTGCACCGCCAGATCGACCTGTTCGCCGCGCACCTGCGCGAGCGGTTCGACGGCGACGAGCGGCGGGTGCGCGGAACGCTGCTCCAGTACGGCAGGACCAAGGGGATCATCCACGAACTCGTCGCCCGCAACCTGGAGGTGGACGAGGGCATCGTCGTCGACCCGGAGGCGGTCGTCGTCACCGTGGGCTGTCAGGAAGCGCTCTACCTGACCCTGCGCGCGCTGCGCCGCGACGACCGGGACGTGCTGCTCGCCGTACTGCCGACCTACGTGGGCGCGGCGGGCGCCGCCCACCTCGCCGACATGCGGGTGCTGCCGGTCGCCCAGTCCGCCGCGGGCATCGACGTCGACGACCTGGTGGCGGTCGCCCGGCGGGCCAGGGAGCAGGGTCTGCGGCCCCGCGCCTGCTACGTCGTGCCCGACTTCGGGAACCCGTCCGGCATCAGCTTCGACCTGGCCACCCGTGAACGGCTCCTCGCGGCCGCCCACGACAACGGCCTGCTCCTCCTGGAGGACAACCCGTACGGCCTGTTCGGCGCCGAACCGACCGGGCGAAGCGCTCCGTTGCCCACACTCAAGGCCCTGGACACCACGCGCGGCGTCGTCTACCTCGGCTCCTTCGCCAAGACGGGCAACCCCGGTACGCGCGTCGGCTACGTCGTGGCCGACCAGCGGGTGGAGACGGGCCCGGACGGCCGTACCGAACTGCTCGCGGACCGGCTCGGCGAGCTCAAGAGCATGCTCACGGTGAACACCTCGCCGATCGCCCAGGCCGTGATCGGCGGCAAGCTCCTGGAGAACGGCGGGAGCCTGCGCACGGCCAACGAGCGCGAATGCGCGGTCTACCGCCGCAACCTCCGCATGGTCCTGGACGGCCTGGCCCGCCGCTTCCCGGCCGGCCGACGACCGCACGTGACGTGGAACCGGCCCACCGGCGGCTTCTTCCTGGTCTGCGCCCTGCCCTTCGCGGCGGGCGACGACCTGCTGGAGGAGTGCGCCCGCGAGCACCGGGTGCTGTGGACGCCCATGCACCACTTCTACGCCGGTGGCGGGGCCCGCCGGGAGATCAGGCTGTCGGTGAGCCACCTTGAGCCGGAGGAGATCGAGACGGGCCTGGACCGGCTCGCACGGTTCGTGACAGCGCACGACGCCTGAGAGCCCCCGGGTCGGCCTCAGGCCCGAGCGGTCACGCCCCGGTGCGCACGCCTCCCACGTTGTCGTCGGTCGCCGACGCTCCGCGTCGACTCCCTCCTCCGCCCGGGAACCGCACGCACCGGCCCGCGTCCACTGTCCGATCCGAGGCCACCCGACAGGATCCGATCCGAGGCCACCGGACGAGCTCCGATCCGAGACCACCCGACAAGTTCCGATCCGAGACCACCCGACACGCTCCGAGCCCATGCGCGCGGACGCCACCGGGCCACCGCCGGAACACCTACGAGGAAGGAGGGCCCGATGCTGCCGCTCTCGTTCGCCCAGCGCCGC
>NZ_JBIBYN010000056.1:0-6179 GCF_043083325.1 Streptomyces sp. NPDC014734
CTGGCCGGAGACCGGGCGTCCGCGTCGTGCCGCGGTGTCGTCGTTCGGCTTCAGCGGTACCAACGCGCACACGATCATCGAGCAGGCACCGGCCGGCAACCCCACCGAAACCGAGAACCACGCGACAGCGCCCGCCCCGACGCCGCCGCCCGTGCTGTCGTTGCCGATCTCGGCGAAGACGGCCGACGCGCTGCGTGCCCAGGCCGACCGCCTCCGTCGTTTCCTGGACGACCGCACGGACATCGCCCCGGCCGACCTCGCTTTCTCGCTGGCGACCACCCGGACCGCCCTCGACCACCGTGCGGTGGTCGTCGCTCCGGACCGGGACGCCCTGGCGGCGGGGTTGGAGGCGCTGGCGCTCGGCGAGCCGAACACGACTGTGGTCGAGGACACGGTCGCCGGTGGTAGGACCGCCTTCCTGTTCACGGGGCAGGGAAGCCAGCGGCTGGGCATGGGGCGTGAGCTGTATGCCGCCTACCCGGTGTTCGCGGAGGCTTTGGACGCGGTCTGTGACGAGCTGGACGCGCACCTCCCGCAACCTCTGAAGACTGTGGTGTTCGGTGACGACGCCGAGCCCTTGGACCGGACCGGGTTCACGCAGCCCGCGTTGTTCGCGGTCGAGGTGGCGTTGTTCCGTCTTGTCGAGGCGTGGGGTCTGCGGCCGGACTTCCTGTCGGGGCATTCCATCGGTGAGCTTGCCGCCGCGCATGTCTCCGGGGTCTTCTCTCTGGCGGACGCGGCGCGACTGGTGGCGGCTCGTGGGCGGTTGATGCAGGAGTTGCCGTCCGGTGGGGCGATGGTGGCGGTGCAGGCGTCGGAGGACGAGGTGGCGCCGCTGCTGACCGAGGGTGTCGGCATTGCCGCGCTGAACGGCCCGTCGTCCGTCGTGATCGCGGGCGACGAGGACGCGGCTCTCGCGATCGCGGCAGCATTCGAGGCGCGTGGCCGCAAGACCAAGCGGCTCACCGTCTCGCACGCGTTCCACTCGACCCGCATGGACGGCATGCTCGACGCCTTCCGTCAGGTGGCGGAGGGGCTGTCGTACGAGGCGCCGCGCATTCCGATCGTCTCGAACCTGACCGGTGACCTGGTCTCCGCCGAGGAGATTACCGACCCCGGCTTCTGGGTGCGGCACGTCCGCGAGGCCGTCCGCTTCCTCGACGGCATCCGCGCGCTCGAAGCCCAGAACGTCACCACCTTCATCGAGCTCGGCCCCGACGGAGTACTCACCGCCATGGCACAGGACTGCGTCATCGACCCCACCGGTCCGGCGTTCGCCGCCGTTCTGCGTGCCGGCCGCCCCGAGCCGGAGGCGCTGGTCGCCGCCGTGGCCCGGGCACACACCCGGGGCGTTCCGGTGGACTGGGCGGCCCTCCACGCGGGCACCGGGGTCCGTCGGATCGACGGCCTGCCCACCTACCCGTTCCAGCGTCGGCGCTACTGGCTGGAGGCCCCGGCCGGGGCCGCCGGGGACGTGGCCTCGGCCGGGCTGGGCACGGCGGACCACCCGCTGCTGGGCGCGGCGGTGGACCTGCCCGACTCCGAAGGCTGCCTGTTCACCGGACGTCTCTCACTGCGTACCCACCCGTGGCTCGCGGACCACGCCGTCATGGGCACGGTGCTGCTTCCAGGCACCGCCCTGGTGGAGCTTGCCGTGCGGGCGGGCGACCGGGTCGGCTGCGATCTGCTGGAGGAACTGACGCTGGAAGCGCCGCTGATCCTCCCGGAGCGCGGCGGTGTCCAACTGCGGATCACCGTCGGTGAACCCGACGGGGCCGTCGACCGGCGCGCGTTGAACGTCTACTCCCGGCCCGAGGACGCTGCCGACGACCCGTGGACCCGGCATGCTGCCGGTACCCTCGCGGTCGCCGGAACCGCCGCGCCCGTGGCCGAAGCGGGGCAGTGGCCCCCGGCCGGGGCCGAAACGGTCGACACCGACGGCTTCTACGATGCCTTTGCCGCCCTCGGCCTCGGCTACGGACCCGTGTTCCAGGGGCTGCGCGCTGCCTGGCGGCTCGGCGACGAGGTGTTCGCCGAGGTCGCGCTCGGCGAGGAACAGCACGGCGACGCCCGTGCCTATGGCCTGCACCCGGCGCTGTTCGATGCCGCGCTGCACGCGGTGGGCCTGGGAGGATTCTTCGACGCCGAGAAGGACGGGGAGAAGGACACCGGGAAGGACACCGGGAAGGACACCGAGGAGAACACCGAGGAGAACACCGGGCGGGCCCGGCTGCCGTTCGTGTGGGACGGGGTACGGCTGCACGCCGTCGGCGCCGCGGCGCTGCGGGTGCGGCTGTCCCCGGCCGGACCGGGGGCGGTGGCGCTGACCGTCACCGACGAGAGCGGCGCGCCGGTCGCGTCGGTCGACTCGCTCGCGCTCCGCCCGCTCGACGCCGACCAGTTCAAGGCCACCCACGCCGGGCACCACGAATCGCTGTTCCGTCTCGACTGGGCCGCGCTTCCCGCACCGGCCGCCGACGCGGCCGAGGAAGCCGGTTCGTACGCGGTCCTCGGCGGCGGCGACCTGAAGGCGGCGGCCGTACTGGAAGCCGCAGGTGTCGACACCGTGACGTACGCGGACCTGTCCGCGCTCGCCGCGGCGAGCGACACCGGTGCGGCGGCCCCGGACGTGGTGCTGTTGCCGTGCCTGCCCGACCTGGCCACCGCCGGGGATGTCGCGGCGGCGGTGCATGCCGTCACCGGCCGGGTGCTGACAGCGGTGCGGCAGTGGGTCACCGACGAGAGGTTCGCCGACTCCCGGCTGGTGCTGCTGACCCGCGGCGCCGTGGCCGTGGGCGATGCCGCATCGGTCGACGACCTGACGCACGCCGCGGTGTGGGGCCTGGTGCGATCCGCGCAGGCCGAACACCCTGGCCGGTTCGTCCTCGTCGACATCGACACCGACGGTGCGGACGGCCCCGACACCCTGCGGCACCTGCCCGGGGTACTGGCGACCGACGAACCACAGCTTGCCCTGCGCGACGGTGCCTGGCACGCGCCCCGGCTCGCGCGGGTGTCCGGCCCTGCCGGGGAGGCTGTCCCGGCCTTCGACCCGGCGGGGACGGTCCTGGTCACGGGAGCGAGTGGCACGCTGGGCGGTCTGGTGGCCCGGCACCTGGTGGCCGAGCACGGTGTGCGTCACCTGGTGCTGACCAGTAGGCGCGGCGGCGAGGCGCAGGGCGCTGCGGAACTCGTCGCGGAACTCGCCGAGTCCGGGGCGGAGGCGGTCTGGGCGGCGTGCGACGCGGCCGACCGTGAGGCGCTGGCCGCCCTCCTCGCCGGGATTCCGTCCGGACACCCGCTCGTCGGGGTGGTTCATGTCGCCGGTGCGCTGGACGACGGGACCATCGGATCGCTCACGCCGGAGCGCCTGTCACGAGTGCTGCGCGCCAAGGTGGACGCGGCGTGGAACCTGCACGAACTGACCGAGGACCTGGACCTCTCCGCCTTCGTGCTCTACTCCTCCGCCGCCGGTGTCTTCGGCAACCCGGGCCAGGGCAACTACGCGGCGGCCAATGCCTTCCTGGACGCCCTCGCCCATCACCGCAGGGCCCAGCACCGTCCGGCCGTCTCGCTGGCCTGGGGGCTGTGGGAGGACGAAGGCGGCATGGCGGCCACGCTCGCCGAGACCGACCGGCAGCGCATGAACCGCGGCAGCATGGGCGCGCTCGGTCATGCGGAGGGCCTTGCACTCTTCGACGTGGGCTGCCGGTCCGGGCACCCGCTGCTGATTCCGGCCGCACTCGACATCGCGGCGCTGCGCGCCGAGTCGGCCAACGGCGTGGCCCCGCTGCTGCGCGGACTCATCCGCACCCCGGTCCGGCGCGCCGCCGCCGGCGGCGCGGGCGCGTCCGAGGAGACGAGCCTCGTCGAACGCCTCGCGGGCCTGCCCGCGGCCGAGCGGGACCGCTTCCTGCTCAACCTGGTCTGCTCCCAGGTGGCCACCGTGCTCGGATACGGTGGTGCGGGATCCATCGAATCGGGCTCCTCCTTCAAGGAGTTGGGGTTCGACTCGCTCACCGCGGTGGAGCTGCGCAACAGGCTGGGCAAGGCCACCGGTCTGCGGCTGCCCGCCACGCTGATCTTCGACTACCCCACCCCTGCCGCCCTCGCCGACCACTTGCGCGCGGCGCTACCGGTCGACGGCGACGGCGGACCGTCCGTATTCGGCGAACTCGACAGGCTGGAAGCAGCGCTGGCCGATGCCGCCGAGGACAGTGTGGTCCGGTCACGGATCACGATGCGCCTCCAGGCCCTGATGGCCAAGTGGAACGACGCCCAGGACGCGACGGCCGACGCCGACACGGGCGACGACCTCGAAGCGGCGACCGACGACGAGCTGTTCGACCTGCTCGACGACGAACTCGGCTCCTCCTGAAGGGGAGCGACCTGAACTGATGAGCACGACCTTCCCTTTCGCAAGGAGCCGACGGCAATGGTGAACAAAGACGCAGCTGGGAGCAGGGGCGCGGCCGTGAACAACGAGGACAAGCTCCGCGACTACCTCAAGCGGGCGACGACCGACCTGCGTCAGGCACGCCGTCGGCTCCGCGAGGTCGAGGACCGGCACCAGGAGCCCATCGCCATTGTCGCGATGAGCTGCCGCTACCCCGGCGGGGTGCGCACCCCCGAGGACCTGTGGCGGCTGGTCGTGACGGGTGAGGACGCGATCTCCGGCTTCCCGGCCGACCGCGGCTGGGACATCGAGACGCTCTACGACGCCGACCCCGACCAGGGGGGCTCCAGCTACGTCAGCGAGGGCGGATTCCTCTACGACGCGGGGGCGTTCGACCCCGCCGTCTTCGGGATCTCGCCGCGTGAGGCCCTTGCCATGGACCCGCAGCAGCGGTTGCTGCTGGAGACGTCCTGGGAGGCGTTCGAACGCGCGGGCATCGACCCGGCCTCGATGCGCGGCAGCCGTACCGGCGTGTTCGCCGGTGTCATGTACCACGACTACACCTCGCGGCTGGAGTCCGTGCCCGAGGGCGTCGAGGGCTTCCTCGGCACCGGCAGTTCCGGCTCCATCGCCTCCGGCCGGGTCAGCTACGTCTTCGGCCTGGAGGGTCCGGCGGTCACCGTCGACACCGCGTGCTCCTCGTCGCTGGTGACCCTGCACATGGCGGTGCAGGCGCTGCGCTCCGGCGAGTGCTCGCTGGCCCTGGCCGGCGGCGTCACCGTGATGGCCTCTCCCTCCACGTTCACCGAGTTCAGCCGGCAGCGCGGCCTGGCCGCCGACGGCCGCTGCAAGCCGTTCGCCGCCGCCGCCGACGGCACCGGCTGGGGCGAGGGCGTCGGCATGCTCCTCGTGGAACGGCTTTCCGACGCGCAGAAGAACGGCCACAAGGTGCTTGCCGTCGTCCGTGGCTCGGCCGTCAACCAGGACGGCGCCAGCAACGGCCTGACGGCCCCCAACGGCCCGTCGCAGCAGCGGGTCATCCACCAGGCACTCACCAACGGCAGGCTCTCGGCCGCCGATGTCGACGCCGTCGAGGCGCACGGCACGGGGACGACGCTGGGTGACCCGATCGAGGCGCAGGCGCTGCTGGCCACCTACGGCCAGGACCGCCCCGCCGACCTGCCGCTCCATCTCGGCTCCATCAAGTCGAACATCGGCCACACCCAGGCCGCCGCCGGTGTCGCGGGCATCATCAAGATGGTCAAGGCCATCGAACACGGGGTGCTGCCGCAGACCCTGCACGTCGACGAGCCGACCCCGCACGTGGACTGGTCGGCAGGCGCCGTGTCCCTGCTCACCGAGACCACCCCGTGGCCGGAGACCGGCAGGCCGCGCCGGGCCGCCGTGTCCTCCTTCGGCTTCAGCGGCACCAACGCCCACACCATCATCGAACAGGCCCCGGCCGAGGAACCCGACGGGACGGAGTCCGAACACCGGCCCACCGAGCCCGGAACGACGACGTCGGACGTGCTGCCGTGGGTCCTTTCCGGCAAGAGCACGGCGGCCCTGCGCGCTCAGGCGGAAAGGCTTCTGGCACACCTGACGGAGCAGTCCTCGCCGAGCCCCGCCGATGTGGGTCTCTCCCTGGCGACGACGCGCGCGGCCCTGGACCACCGTGCGTTGATCCGGGGCGCGGATCGTGAGGAGTTGTTGGCGGGTCTGGGGGTGGTTGCGGGCGAGGGTATGGCGCCGGGTGTGGTGCAGGGGTCTGTCGTCGGTGGTC
>NZ_JBIBYN010000057.1:0-5306 GCF_043083325.1 Streptomyces sp. NPDC014734
CAACACAGTGGACGCGAGCAACTGAGGACAAGCCCTCGGCCTATTAGTACCAGTCAGCTCCACCCGTTACCAGGCTTCCACATCCGGCCTATCAACCCAGTCGTCTACTGGGAGCCTTAACCAATCAAGTTGGTGGGAATACTCATCTCGAAGCAGGCTTCCCGCTTAGATGCTTTCAGCGGTTATCCCTCCCGAACGTAGCCAACCAGCCATGCCCTTGGCAGAACAACTGGCACACCAGAGGTTCGTCCGTCCCGGTCCTCTCGTACTAGGGACAGCCCTTCTCAATATTCCTACGCGCGCAGCGGATAGGGACCGAACTGTCTCACGACGTTCTAAACCCAGCTCGCGTACCGCTTTAATGGGCGAACAGCCCAACCCTTGGGACCGACTCCAGCCCCAGGATGCGACGAGCCGACATCGAGGTGCCAAACCATCCCGTCGATATGGACTCTTGGGGAAGATCAGCCTGTTATCCCCGGGGTACCTTTTATCCGTTGAGCGACAGCGCTTCCACAAGCCACTGCCGGATCACTAGTCCCGACTTTCGTCCCTGCTCGACCCGTCGGTCTCACAGTCAAGCTCCCTTGTGCACTTACACTCAACACCTGATTGCCAACCAGGCTGAGGGAACCTTTGGGCGCCTCCGTTACTCTTTAGGAGGCAACCGCCCCAGTTAAACTACCCATCAGACACTGTCCCTGATCCGGATCACGGACCCAGGTTAGACATCCAGCACGACCAGAGTGGTATTTCAACGACGACTCCACAACCACTGGCGTGGCCGCTTCAAAGTCTCCCACCTATCCTACACAAGCCGAACCGAACACCAATATCAAACTGTAGTAAAGGTCCCGGGGTCTTTCCGTCCTGCTGCGCGAAACGAGCATCTTTACTCGTAGTGCAATTTCACCGGGCCTATGGTTGAGACAGTCGAGAAGTCGTTACGCCATTCGTGCAGGTCGGAACTTACCCGACAAGGAATTTCGCTACCTTAGGATGGTTATAGTTACCACCGCCGTTTACTGGCGCTTAAGTTCTCAGCTTCGCCAACCCGAAAGTCGGCTAACCGGTCCCCTTAACGTTCCAGCACCGGGCAGGCGTCAGTCCGTATACATCGCCTTACGGCTTCGCACGGACCTGTGTTTTTAGTAAACAGTCGCTTCTCGCTGGTCTCTGCGGCCACCCCCAGCTCAAGGCGCAAAGCCCATCACCAGAAATGGCCCCCCTTCTCCCGAAGTTACGGGGGCATTTTGCCGAGTTCCTTAACCATAGTTCACCCGAACGCCTCGGTATTCTCTACCTGACCACCTGAGTCGGTTTAGGGTACGGGCCGCCATGAAACTCGCTAGAGGCTTTTCTCGACAGCATAGGATCATCCACTTCACCACAATCGGCTCGGCATCAGGTCTCAGCCTTAACGTGTGACGGATTTGCCTACCACACGGCCTACACCCTTACCCCGGGACAACCACCGCCCGGGCTGGACTACCTTCCTGCGTCACCCCATCGCTTACCTACTACAAGTCTGGTTCGTCGGCTCCACCACTACCCTCAACTCCGAAGAGATCGGGCCGGCTTCACGGACTTAGCATCGCCTGATTCAGTACTGGGCGTTTCAAAGCGGGTACCGGAATATCAACCGGTTGTCCATCGACTACGCCTGTCGGCCTCGCCTTAGGTCCCGACTTACCCTGGGCAGATCAGCTTGACCCAGGAACCCTTAGTCAATCGGCGCACACGTTTCTCACGTGTGTATCGCTACTCATGCCTGCATTCTCACTCGTGAACCGTCCACAACTCGCTTCCGCGGCTGCTTCACCCGGCACACGACGCTCCCCTACCCAACCCAACAGGCGTTAGCCCTCATGCTGGATTGACACGACTTCGGCGGTACGCTTGAGCCCCGCTACATTGTCGGCGCGGAATCACTTGACCAGTGAGCTATTACGCACTCTTTCAAGGGTGGCTGCTTCTAAGCCAACCTCCTGGTTGTCTCTGCGACTCCACATCCTTTCCCACTTAGCGTACGCTTAGGGGCCTTAGTCGATGCTCTGGGCTGTTTCCCTCTCGACCATGGAGCTTATCCCCCACAGTCTCACTGCCGCGCTCTCACTTACCGGCATTCGGAGTTTGGCTAAGGTCAGTAACCCGGTAGGGCCCATCGCCTATCCAGTGCTCTACCTCCGGCAAGAAACACACGACGCTGCACCTAAATGCATTTCGGGGAGAACCAGCTATCACGGAGTTTGATTGGCCTTTCACCCCTAACCACAGGTCATCCCCCAGGTTTTCAACCCTGGTGGGTTCGGTCCTCCACGAAGTCTTACCTCCGCTTCAACCTGCCCATGGCTAGATCACTCCGCTTCGGGTCTTGAGCGTGCTACTCAACCGCCCTATTCGGACTCGCTTTCGCTACGGCTTCCCCACACGGGTTAACCTCGCAACACACCGCAAACTCGCAGGCTCATTCTTCAAAAGGCACGCAGTCACGACATACAAGCAAGCTTGCATGCGACGCTCCCACGGCTTGTAGGCACACGGTTTCAGGTACTATTTCACTCCGCTCCCGCGGTACTTTTCACCATTCCCTCACGGTACTATCCGCTATCGGTCACCAGGGAATATTTAGGCTTAGCGGGTGGTCCCGCCAGATTCACACGGGATTTCTCGGGCCCCGTGCTACTTGGGAAATTCTCAAGCAAGCCGTCAATGTTTCAGCTACGGGGGTCTTACCCTCTACGCCGGACCTTTCGCATGTCCTTCGCCTACATCAACGGTTTCTGACTCACCGACCAACCGGCAGATTGATCAAGAGAACTCCCACAACCCCGCATGCGCAACCCCTGCCGGGTATCACACACATACGGTTTGGCCTCATCCAGTTTCGCTCGCCACTACTCCCGGAATCACGGTTGTTTTCTCTTCCTGAGGGTACTGAGATGTTTCACTTCCCCTCGTTCCCTCCACACTGCCTATGTGTTCAGCAGCGGGTGACAGCCCATGACGACTGCCGGGTTTCCCCATTCGGACACCCCCGGATCAAAGCTCGGTTGACAGCTCCCCGGGGCCTATCGCGGCCTCCCACGTCCTTCATCGGTTCCTGGTGCCAAGGCATCCACCGTGCGCCCTTAAAAACTTGGCCACAGATGCTCGCGTCCACTGTGCAGTTCTCAAACAACGACCAGCCACCCGTCACACACCACCCAACAGCAGTGCTACACCGGGACCGGCAACTGAAGGCAGCCATCACGGCCGAACCCTCAGACACCCAACAACGTGCCCGGCACAGACCCCCAGAACAACCACGTTCCACGCCGAAGCAGTACTAATGACATCCTGAAAACCCGTGCCGAATAGTCAACGTTCCACCCATGAGCAACCAGCACCGGACACTCGCCGGTGTACTGGCTCTGGACCCCTGTGACAGGGCCAAGAAGCTCCTTAGAAAGGAGGTGATCCAGCCGCACCTTCCGGTACGGCTACCTTGTTACGACTTCGTCCCAATCGCCAGTCCCACCTTCGACAGCTCCCTCCCACAAGGGGTTGGGCCACCGGCTTCGGGTGTTACCGACTTTCGTGACGTGACGGGCGGTGTGTACAAGGCCCGGGAACGTATTCACCGCAGCAATGCTGATCTGCGATTACTAGCAACTCCGACTTCATGGGGTCGAGTTGCAGACCCCAATCCGAACTGAGACCGGCTTTTTGAGATTCGCTCCGCCTCACGACATCGCAGCTCATTGTACCGGCCATTGTAGCACGTGTGCAGCCCAAGACATAAGGGGCATGATGACTTGACGTCGTCCCCACCTTCCTCCGAGTTGACCCCGGCAGTCTCCTGTGAGTCCCCATCACCCCGAAAGGCATGCTGGCAACACAGAACAAGGGTTGCGCTCGTTGCGGGACTTAACCCAACATCTCACGACACGAGCTGACGACAGCCATGCACCACCTGTACACCGACCACAAGGGGGGCACCATCTCTGATGCTTTCCGGCGTATGTCAAGCCTTGGTAAGGTTCTTCGCGTTGCGTCGAATTAAGCCACATGCTCCGCTGCTTGTGCGGGCCCCCGTCAATTCCTTTGAGTTTTAGCCTTGCGGCCGTACTCCCCAGGCGGGGAACTTAATGCGTTAGCTGCGGCACCGACGACGTGGAATGTCGCCAACACCTAGTTCCCAACGTTTACGGCGTGGACTACCAGGGTATCTAATCCTGTTCGCTCCCCACGCTTTCGCTCCTCAGCGTCAGTAATGGCCCAGAGATCCGCCTTCGCCACCGGTGTTCCTCCTGATATCTGCGCATTTCACCGCTACACCAGGAATTCCGATCTCCCCTACCACACTCTAGCCTGCCCGTATCGACTGCAGACCCGGGGTTAAGCCCCGGGCTTTCACAACCGACGTGACAAGCCGCCTACGAGCTCTTTACGCCCAATAATTCCGGACAACGCTTGCGCCCTACGTATTACCGCGGCTGCTGGCACGTAGTTAGCCGGCGCTTCTTCTGCAGGTACCGTCACTCTCGCTTCTTCCCTGCTGAAAGAGGTTTACAACCCGAAGGCCGTCATCCCTCACGCGGCGTCGCTGCATCAGGCTTTCGCCCATTGTGCAATATTCCCCACTGCTGCCTCCCGTAGGAGTCTGGGCCGTGTCTCAGTCCCAGTGTGGCCGGTCGCCCTCTCAGGCCGGCTACCCGTCGTCGCCTTGGTAGGCCATCACCCCACCAACAAGCTGATAGGCCGCGGGCTCATCCTTCACCGCCGGAGCTTTCAACCCCATCCCATGCAGGACAGAGTGTTATCCGGTATTAGACCCCGTTTCCAGGGCTTGTCCCAGAGTGAAGGGCAGATTGCCCACGTGTTACTCACCCGTTCGCCACTAATCCACCCCGAAAGGCTTCATCGTTCGACTTGCATGTGTTAAGCACGCCGCCAGCGTTCGTCCTGAGCCAGGATCAAACTCTCCGTGAATGTTTTCCCGTAATCGGGACAACACAACACGAGAGCGGAACAACCGGTCGGAATAGGACCGGTCATCCACAGCGTCCTCGCTGTGTAATTGCCTGCCGGGCCAGAGACCCCGCAGGACTTTCAAAGGAACCACCAACCTGCTAGAAGCAGGCCGGGGTATCAACATATCTGGCGTTGACTTTTGGCACGCTGTTGAGTTCTCAAGGAACGGACGCTTCCTTTGTACTCACCCGAAACACTCTCCGGGCTTTCCTCCGGGCTTCTTCCCTTCGGTCTTGCGTTTCCGACTCTATCAGACCCTTTTCAGTGTCCGACCCCCGGTCGAAGCGGGG
>NZ_JBIBYN010000058.1:0-4633 GCF_043083325.1 Streptomyces sp. NPDC014734
GACCCACACGCCCCGTCAGCACCAACCCCTCACCACCAGCCAACGGCACCACCGCACCCACCAACGGATGCTCAACCAACCCCAGACCCAACCCCGCCATGCCAACCGCTTGGGACACCGCAGTCGCCGGCCAGTACCGCTCGCGCTGGAAGGCATACGTGGGCAGCGCGACACGCCGAGCACCGGTGCCCGCGTAGTACGCCGTCCAGTCCACCTTCACACCGCGCACATGCGCCCGCGCCAGTGCGCCGACCAGCGACTCCGCCTCGTCACGTCCCTTGCGCAGCACGGCGGCGAACACCGTGTCCTCGCCGATGACGCAGTCCTGCCCCATCGCGGTGAGCACCCCATCGGGGCCCAGCTCGACGAAGGTCGTCACGCCCTGTGCTTCGAGCGCACGGACACCGTCGACGAAGCGGACCGCCTCGCGGACGTGCCGCACCCAGAAGCCGGGGTCGGTGATCTCCTCGGCGGAGACCACACCACCGGTCAGGTTGGACACGACCGGAATGCGCGGCGCCTCGTAGGCCAGTGTCTCCGCCACCTGACGGAAGGCGTCGAGCATCCCGTCCATACGGGGTGAGTGAAACGCGTGCGAGACCGTCAGCCGCTTCGTCTTGCGCCCCCGCGCCTCGAAACCTGCCGCGATCGCGAGAGCCGCGTCCTCATCACCAGCGATCACGACGGACGACGGGCCGTTCAGCGCGGCGATGCTGACACCCCCGGTCAGCAGCGGCGCCACCTCGTCCTCCGACGCCTGCACCGCCACCATCGCCCCACCGGACGGCAACTCCTGCATCAACCGCCCACGAGCCGCCACCAGCTTCGCCGCGTCCGCCAGGGAGAAGACCCCGGAGACATGCGCGGCGGCAAGCTCACCGATGGAATGACCCGACAGGAAGTCCGGCCGCAGACCCCACGCCTCGACAAGACGGAACAACGCCACCTCGACCGCGAACAACGCGGGCTGGGTAAAGTCCGTCCGGTCCAGCAGCCCGGCATCGGCGCCACCGAACAACACCGTCTTCAGAGGCTGCGGAAGATGCGCGTCCAGCTCGTCACAGACCGCGTCCAGCGCCTCCGCGAACACCGGGAACGCGGCATACAGCCCACGCCCCATACCCAGCCGCTGGCTTCCCTGCCCCGTGAACAGGAACGCGGTCCTGCCACCGGTCACCGAACCCGTCACGAGACCCGCAGCCGCGTTGCGCCCCTCCGCCAGCGCCCCCAGACCGTCCAGTAGAGCGGTCCGGTCGGCGGCGAGCACGACCGCACGGTGGTCGAAGTCCGAACGGCCGGTCGTGAGGGAGTGGCCGATGTCGTCGGCGGACACCTCGGGGTGGGCGGTCACATGGGCCAGGAGGCGCTCGGCCTGGGCACGGAGCACGTGGGTGCTGCGGCCCGAAAGAGTCCACGGCGCCACACCGGTGCCGGTCGCCGGGGTGTCTCCCGGCTCCACCGCCGCAGGGTTGTCCAGCGGGGCCTGCTCGATGATGGTGTGGGCGTTGGTACCGCTGATTCCGAAGGAAGAGACACCCGCACGGCGCGGGCGGCCGGTCTCGGGCCAGTCCACCGCCTCGGTCAGCAGCGAGACCGCGCCCGCCTCCCAGTCGACGTGCGGCGACGCCTGATCGGCGTGGAGGGTCTTCGGCAGGATGCCGTGCCGCATCGCCATGACCATCTTGATGACGCCCGCGACACCGGCCGCTGCCTGCGTGTGGCCCAGATTCGACTTGATCGATCCCAGCCACAACGGCCGGTCGTCGGAGCGCTCCTGACCATAGGTCGCCAGGAGGGCCTGCGCCTCGATCGGGTCGCCCAGCGTCGTCCCCGTGCCATGTGCCTCGACCACGTCCACCTCGGACGCCGACAGTCCGGCCGTGGCCAGCGCCTGCCGGATGACGCGTTGCTGCGACGGACCGTTCGGCGCCGTCAGGCCATTGCTCGCACCGTCCTGGTTGATCGCGCTGCCCCGCACCACCGCCAACACGGGGTGACCGTTCTTCCGCGCGTTGGACAACCGCTCCACGAGCAGCATGCCCGCGCCTTCCGCCCAGCCCGTTCCATTCGCGTCGGCGGAGAAGGCACGGCAGCGGCCGTCGGCGGACAGGCCGCCCTGGCGGCTGAAGCCGATGAAGGTGCCGGGAGTGGACATCACGGTCACACCGCCGGCCAGAGCAAGTTCGCATTCGCCGTTGCGCAGCGCCTGTATCGCCCAGTGCAGGGCGACCAGTGAGGACGAACATGCCGTGTCGATGGTGACGGCGGGGCCCTCCAGGCCGAAGGTGTACGACACCCGGCCCGAGGCGATGGAGCCGGTGCTGCCGGAACCCAGCGCGCCCTCGCCGCCGCCGTCCGGGGTTTGCTCCACCAGGGTGGCGTAGTCGTGATACATCACGCCCGCGAAGACACCGGTACGGCTGCCGCGCAGGGTGACGGGATCGATGCCCGCCCGCTCGAACGCCTCCCAGGACGTCTCCAGCAGCAGACG
This sequence comes from Streptomyces sp. NPDC014734, assembly GCF_043083325.1. Classification (NCBI taxonomy): domain Bacteria; kingdom Bacillati; phylum Actinomycetota; class Actinomycetes; order Kitasatosporales; family Streptomycetaceae; genus Streptomyces; species Streptomyces sp. NPDC014734. Next base: position 2,492 of record NZ_JBIBYN010000058.1, read on the forward strand.
CTGCTGCGGGTCGGTTGCCAGTGCCTCGCGGGGCGAGATTCCGAAGAACGTGGGGTCGAACTCGGCGGCATCGTGCAGGAAGCCGCCCTCACGGGTGTAGCTGGTGCCCGGGTGCTCCGGGTCGGGGTGGTAGATCGCGTCCAGGTCCCAGCCACGGTCGACCGGGAACCCGGAGATCGCGTCCTCGCCCTCGGACAGAAGCCTCCACAGCTCCTCGGGGGTCCGGACACCGCCGGGGTAGCGGCAGCTCATGGCGACGATCGCGATCGGTTCGTCGTCGGTCACGGTCCTTGCCACGGCTGCCACGTGGGCGCCGGATCCGGCGAGTTCGTCCCGCAGGTACCGGGCGAGCACTTCGGAGGTCGGATAGTCGAAGACCAGGGTGGCGGGCAGACGCATACCGGTTACCGCGTTCATGCGGTTGCGCAGCTCGACGGCGGTCAGCGAGTCGAAGCCCAGATCACGGAAGGCGCGCTCGGGGTCGACCGCGTCGCCGGAGCTGTGGCCGAGCACGGCGGCGACCTGGGTGCGGACCAGTTCCAGCAGCGTGTCGAGTCGCTCGGTCTCATCGAGTCCGGCCAAGCGCTGTGCCAGTGCGCCCTGAGAGGGCGTGCCCGCGGCCGTACGGCGCGCCTGTACCCGCACCAGGCCGCGCAGCAGCGGGGCCACGGCACCGGAGGAGGCTGCCTGGGCTCGGACGGCCGCGAGATCCAGCCGCACCGGTACCAGCAGTGCCTCATCGGCCCCGGTCGACACGTCGAAGAGTTCCACGCCCTCGGCGGCGGACAGGGCGGTGACACCGGCCCGGTTCATCCGGGAGACGTCCGCCTCGTCGAGCTCACCGGCCATGCCGCCCGACTCGGCGGCCCACAGGCCCCAGGCCAGTGAGGATCCGGCGAGCCCCCGGGCCCTGCGGTGCTGGGCGAGGGCGTCCAGGAAGGCGTTGGCCGCCGCGTAGTTGGCCTGCCCCGCACCACCGAAGACACCGGCCGCCGAGGAGAACAGCACGAACGCCGACAGGTCGAGGCCCTCGGTCAGCTCGTGCAGGTTCCACGCCGCGTCCACCTTCGGACGCAGCACCCGCGACAGACGCTCCGGTGTGAGCGACCCGATCACGCCGTCGTCCAGCACACCCGCGGTGTGCACGACCGCGGTCAACGGATGCTCCGCCGGTATGGACGCCAGCACACCGGCCAACGCCTCACGGTCCGCGACATCACACGCCGCCCAGACCACCTCGGCACCCAGCCCCGACAGCTCCGCCGCGAGCTCACCGGCCCCCGGAGCGGCGTCACCACGCCGACTCACCAACAACAGCCGACGCACGCCGCGCTCGACCACCAGATGCCGGGCGAACAGACCGCCCAAGGTGCCACTCGCACCCGTGACCAGCACCGTTCCCTCGGGGGCAAAGCGCTCTGCGGTCGTCGTCGGCGCGATCGCGCGGGCCAGTCGTGGAGCGCACAGCACGCCCTCGCGCACCGCGAGCTGTGGCTCGCCGGAGGCCAGCGCCGCCAGGAGGGCACGCTGTGATCCGTTCGTGCCGTCGGTGTCGATCAGAACGAATCGTCCCGGATTCTCCGACTCTGCGGAGCGCACCAGACCCCGGACCGCGGCGCCCGCCAGGTCGTCGACGGCCTCTCCCGCACGGGTCGCCACCGCACCCGAAGTCAGCACCACCAGCCGCGAACCCGCGAAACGCTCGTCGCCCAGCCACGCCTGGACCAGAAGCAGCGCTCGCCGCGTGGCCAGGTGCACCGAGCCGCCATCGGCATCGGCATCGGCATCGGCATCGGCATCGGCATCGGCATCGGCATCGGCATCGGGCGCGAACGTGACCAGCACGTCGTCCGGTACCGGGGCACCGGTCTCGATCGCCTCGGCCAGCGCGGACAGATCAGCGTAGACGTCGAGGGGGTCGCCTGCACCGGCCGCCAGGCCCTGCCCGTCGGAACCGAGCAGGGCACACCGGCCGCTCGCCGGGGCCGCGGACACCTCGTCCCAGTCGATTCGGTAGAGGGAGTCCTGCCGGGAGTCACGCGACGCGCCGCTGATCTGCTCGACCGACACCGGCCGCAACACCAACGAACCCACCGTCAGAACAGGACGACCCGCCCCATCCGCAACCGCCAACGACACCCC
>NZ_JBIBYN010000059.1:0-4472 GCF_043083325.1 Streptomyces sp. NPDC014734
GCATACACCGACACATCCACCGGCGCCAGATCCAACACACCCCCCACCGGAAAACCCGGCCCACGCAACGAGAACTGCTCCCACAACCGCCAACGGCGGCCCAGCAGCAGGGCGCCGTCGTCACTCATGGGCCACGCCCGCCGGAGCCTGTGCGAGGTCCTCGGCGACGATCTCCGCCAGCTCCGCGGGGGTGGGGTAGGCGAAGACCAGGGCGACCGCGATCTCGGTGTCCAGCACCTCCTGGATGCGGCCGGTGATCTGAAACGCCGTCAGTGAGTCACCGCCGGATTCGAAGAAGTCCGCGTCCGCGTCGAGTCCTTCGTTGCTCAGCGCCTCCTGGTAGAAGCGGGTGATCAGTTCGGTCAGCCCGGCGGTGGTCCGCAGGTCCCGCGCGACGACCTGGTCCTGGACGGTCATAGTGGCTCCTTCGAAGTAGAGGCAGAGACGAAAGCGGTCTTGAGTGGGTTCAGTGCCGCGACCGGCAAGGGCCGTCCCGCAGGGCGGGCGTCGCCGGGAGCGGCACTGACGTCATGACAGGACGGGCAGCGGTGGTACGGGGGGCGGCGGGGCCTGGGGGCCCGGCCCGGCGGCCGCGCCCGCGCCCATGGCGGCCAGGGCGGCCGACGAGTTGCCGCCGGAGACCACCACGGCCGTACGTCCGCGGAAGCCGCGCCGGAGCGCGCCGGCCAGAGCCGTGGATCCGCTCGGTTCGGCGGGCAGGCCGGCCCGGTGCAGCAGCTCCATGGCCTGGAGGATCTCCTCGTCCTCGACGGCGATCAGTTCGTCGACGCGCCGCTGGACGATGGGGAAGATGATCTCGCCGGGCCGCTGGCCGCGCAGTCCGTCGGCGACGGTCTGCGAGGCGGGCAGCTCCACCGGACGTCCGGCGGCGACCGACGCGGCGTAGCGGCACGCCTGCCGGGGCTCCACGCCGATGACCCGCAGCGGGCGCCCGGCGAGGCCGGCCGCCAGGCAGCTGCCCGCCAGCAGCCCGCCGCCGCCGACCGGCACGAACAGCAGATCGAGATCGGGCACCTCCTCCAGAATCTCCAGGGCCACGGTGCCCTGCCCGGCGACGACACGTTCGTCGTCCGAGGACGGCACCAGCAGGGCACCGGTGTCCGCGGCCAGTTGCCGGGCGATCCGGTCGCGTGCGGCGACGCCGCCGTCCACCGTCAGCACCCGGGCGCCCAGCCCGCGGATGGCGTCGGCCTTGGCCCGGCCCGCTCCGGACGCCATCACCACGGTGGCCTCGGTGCCGGTCCGGCGGGCGAGCGCGGCCACCGCGATCCCGTGGTTGCCGGAGGAGCCGGCGACCACCGCCGGGGTGTCCCGGCCGAGCATGGCGTTGGCGGCGCCCCGGGCCTTGAACGAGCCGCCGCGCTGGAGGTGTTCGGCCTTCAGCAGCAGTCCGCGCAGTCCGCGGCCGGGCGACTCCGGCAGTGCGTCGGCGGTCAGCAGCGGCGTACGGCGCACCGGCCCGCGGATCCGTTCCGCCGCCTCCCGCACCTCGGCCGGGCCGAGGCGGATGCCGGCGGCGGTCACGGCGTCCGGCCCGCGACCTGCGGGCGGCCGTGGTGCAGGGCGGCCCGGTCCGTCTTGCCCGTGCGTGTGGTGGGCAGCCGGTCGATGCGGTGGAACCGGCGCGGCATCATGTGCGGCGGCAGGGCCTTCGCGAGGTGCCTGCGCAGCTCCGCGTCGGTGACGGTGTCGAGCGCTCCGGTGACATGGGCGTACAGGAACACCCGCCCCCGTTCGTCGGGTTCGGCGGTGACGACGGCGCCGGTCACCCGGGGGTGGCCGAGCAGCACGCCCTCGATCTCGGCGGGGTCGACCCGGTAGCCCCGGATCTTCACCTGCCGGTCGGAGCGGCCCAGGTACTCCAGTACGCCGTCCGGCCTGCGCCGTGCCAGGTCTCCGGTGCGGTAGGCGCGTGCGCCCGGCGGCCCGCCCGGATCCGGGCGGAAGCGGTCGGCGGTCAGCTCGGGCCGGCCCCGGTAGCCGCGCGCCACCCCGATGCCGCCGAGGACGATCTCGCCGGTCTCGCCCGGCGGCACCTCCCGTCCGTCGGGGCCGACCAGTCTCGCCGACATCCCGTCGATCGGGGTCCCGACCAGGTCGGCGGTGGTCTCCGGTTCGGGGGGCACCGCGTAGCGGGTGGCGGTCATGGTGCATTCGGTGGGGCCGTACTGGTTGACCAGATTGCCGGGCAGCAGCCGGCGGGCGCCGGAGCTGAGGAACGGCAGCAGCGATTCGCCGCTGGCCACCACCAGGCGCAGTCCGCTCAGCCGCTCCTCGGCCCGGTCCTGCTGGGCGAGGAAGGTGAGGAAGGACGGGGTGACGCTCAGCAGGGTGTCGACGCCCTCACGTCGCAGGGTCTCCGCGAAACTGTCGGCGCGCAGCAGGGTGCTCCGCTCCGCCAGGAGCACGGTGCCCCCGGCGACCAGCGGGGCGAAGGTGTCGCGGATGGAGGCGTCGTAGCCGAGGGGAGCGACCTGGAGCGCCACGGTGTGCGGGCCGAGGCCGTAGTCGCGGACGATGAAGCGCAGATACGAGTCGAGGCCGGCCCGCTCGATCAGGACGGCGTTCGGGGTGCCGGTGGAGCCGGACGTGTGGCTGACGTAGGCGAGTTGCCGTCCGGATGCCTCCGGCCACCCGTCGGAGGTCTCCACTCCTTCGAAACCGGCAGGACCGTCCGGGCCGTCCGGCCCGTCCAGTTCGTCGAGGTCGATCACCGGTCCTTCCACCGTCAGCCCCGTACTCCGCCGCACCGTGCTCCGGGTGAGCAGGGCGGTGGCGCCGCCGCTGCGGAGCATGGCGGCCAGCCGGGGCAGCGGCTGCGTCACGTCCAGTGTGAGGAAGGCGCCTCCCGCGCGGAGTACCGCGGCCACCGCCACCACGCTCTCCGGCCCCGGTTCCAGCGCGATGGCGCAGACCCGCTCCCGCCCGATTCCCCGGGCGGTCAGGGTGCGGGCCAGCCCGTCGGTCCAGGTGTCCAACCGACGGTAGCTGACGGAGCCGGCCGGAGTGCGCAGAGCGGTGGCCCCGGGCGTGCGCACGGCGTGCGCGCGGATCGTGTCGAGGAAGCTCACCATGACGGCACGCCTCCCTGCCGGTGCTCCTGGTCGACGGCGACGAAGCGGAGTTCGGAGGTGTACGCGTTGCCCCGGTCGTCGGTGAGCCACGCGTGCTCGGGGGTGGGCAGCATCTCGGTGATGGTGAGCTTGGCCTCCGGGTCCTTCCGCGCCAGCCGCCGCGCGGCCTTGGCCAGGATGTTCACATACACCGGGGCGTCGAAATCCACGTAGAACGGACGCGGCTCCGTCGGCGACACCACGAACACGTACCGCGGCAGACCCCGCTCGCTCCGCCAGTTCCGCGCCCGCACATACCGCCGGGCCTCGCTCTTCTCCCCCGCGAACCCCAGATCACCGCCCGTGAACCGCCACGACTCCCGGCTCACCACCAGCTTGTCCACCGCCACCCGCGGCACATGGTCCGCGTCGGGTCGGAGCGCGAAGCGGTCCATGACGCGGTTGGTGAGGGCGTGACTGAAGACGTCCAGTACGTCGAACTCACTGCCGTCCGGCAGAACGGCCGTCAGCCGGCCGTCGCGGTCGGCCACGGTGACCTCCGCGCTGAGCACGGTGCGGTCCCGGTGCGGGTCGGCGGTGTGGTCGGCGACGGCGACGAAGTAGTCCTCCGGGCGGTCCAGGGCGGGGCGGCTGCGCGCCGACCACTTCAGCGGCAGTTCCTTGGGCAGCATCGGCATCAGCCGGGGCCCGGGGAAGTCGCGGCTGGTCTCGGCGAGGAGCTCCTCGACGGCCGGGTGCTGGTTGACGAAGAGCGAGGCGGCCACGGTGTTCATGGCGATGTGCAGTTCGCCCAGGACGAGTTCGAAATCGCCCCGCTCGACCGCCGCGGCGTCCTTGGCCATGATGAGTACGTCGGGGCTGACGTAGCGGGAGAGCGACCAGCCGTCGCGCGGGCCGTCGAACTCCTCGCGGACCCGGTCGGCGATGTCCGCGCAGGAAAGCTGCACCCGGCGAGCGCCTTCGGGGGCGTCGATGATCCGGGCCCAGCGCTCGCGCAGTTCGGCGCCGATCCGGTCCGCTTCCGGCATGGACGCGGCGTGCGGGGCCGGCAGGCAGGCGAACCAGAGCGAGGCGAGGTCGGTGGTCGGCCGGTCGCCGCGCACCCGGTCGAAGCTCTCGCGGATCCGGGCGCGCATGGACTCCGCGTACCGGCTGGTGAGCCATCCCACGGCCGTCAGGCACAGGGAGAGCGGAGTCAGTTCGTCCAGGACGGCGGTGCTCAGCCGGGCGGTGGCGGAGCGCCGGGTGTCGGAGTAGACCAGCGACCGGTTCGGTGCGGTGCGGGTGCCCTTGGCGCGCTGGGAGGCGGTGTCGGTGATCCGGGTGAAGTCCTCCTCCAGCGCGGCGAGCGCCTCGCACAGCGCACCGGCGTCACGG
>NZ_JBIBYN010000060.1:0-4184 GCF_043083325.1 Streptomyces sp. NPDC014734
ACGGCGGAGGATGTGGGGCGGGATGTGGCTGTGGTGGGGTCGTTGCGGCGTGGTGAGGGTGGGCTGGAGCGGTTCTGGCTGTCGTTGGGCGAGGCGTGGACGCGTGGTGTCGACGTCGACTGGGGTGCGGTGTTCGCGGGAACGGGTGCCCGACGCGTCGGCCTGCCCACCTACGCCTTCCAGCACCAGCGCTACTGGCTGGAGGCCGGCACCCCCGCCGTGTCCGCCGCCACGACCGCGGACCCCGTCGAGGCCCGCTTCTGGGAAGCCGTCGAACGAGAGGACTGGCAGACGCTGGCGGCCGAGCTTGCGGTCGACGGCGACGAGCGGGTCAGCGCGCTGCTGCCCGCGCTGTCGACCTGGCGCAAGCAGGCACGCGAGCGTTCCGTCGTGGACGGCTGGCGCTACCGGGTGACCTGGAAGCAGCTTGCCGAGAACCAGTCCGCGCGGTTGTCCGGCACCTGGCTGCTGATCGTTCCGCAGCACGCGGCAGAGGGGGAGTGGGCGCAGGGCGCGGCCCACATCCTCGCCGAGCGCGGCGCCGCCGTACGGAAACTCGTCATGGACACCGGCGCGGACGGCCGGACCTCCCTCACCGAACTGCTCCAGCGGACGACCGCCGATGAGGACGCTCCGTTCCACGGAGTGCTGTCCCTGCTGGCACTCGACGACCGTCCGCACCCCGAACACACCTCCGTCCCCGCCGGAGTCGCCGCCGAACTGGCACTGATCCAGGCACTGGGCGACGCCGAGATCGCCGCACCACTGTGGATCGCCACCCGGGGGGCGGTCTCCACCGGCCGCTCGGACCGGCTGGAGTCACCGCAGCAGGCCCTGGTCTGGGGCCTGGGCCGGGTCGCCGCCCTGGAACACGGCGAGCGCTGGGGCGGACTCGTCGACCTGCCGCGGGCCGCCGACGAACGGGCACTGACCCGGCTGGTCACGGCCCTGGCCGGGGCCGAGGAGGAGGACCAGGTCGCGATCCGGCCCACCGGGCTGTTCGTACGACGACTGGTCAGGTCCCCGCTCGCCGAAACGCCCGCTGTGCGGGAGTGGCGGCCGTCGGGGACGACGCTGGTGACCGGGGGCACGGGTGCGCTGGGTGCGCAGGTGGCGCGTTGGCTGGCCCGGAACGGTGCCGAGCACCTGTTGCTCACCAGCCGTCGGGGCCCGGACGCTCCCGGCGCCGCCGAACTGCGCGAGGAACTGACCGGACTGGGCGCCGAGGTGACCGTCGCCGCCTGTGACGTGGCCGACCGCAAGGCCGTCGAGTCGCTGCTCGACGCCGTCCCGGCCGACCGGCCGCTCACCGCCGTCGTGCACACCGCCGCCGTGCTGGACGACAGTGTGATAGAAGGACTGACGCCCGAGCAGGTCGACCGGGTGCTGAAGGTCAAGGTCGATGCCACACTCCACCTGCACGAGCTGACCCGGCACCTCGACCTTTCCGCGTTCGTGCTGTTCTCCTCCTTCGCCGCCACCTTCGGCGCCCCCGGTCAGGGCAACTACGCACCGGGCAACGCCTTCCTCGACGCCTTCGCCGAATGGCGCCGCGACGCCGGACTGTCCACCACCTCGCTGGCCTGGGGCCCGTGGGGCGAGGGCGGCATGGCCGAGGGCGGCGTCGGCGACCGCATGCGCCGCCACGGCGTCATCGAGATGACACCCGAGAAGGCGGTGACCTCCCTCCAACACGCCCTGGACCGGGACGAGTCGGTGCTGACCGTCGTCGACATGGAGTGGAAGCGCTTCGTCCTCGCCTTCACCTCCGGCCGGTCCCGGCCGCTGCTCCACGACCTGCCCGAAGCGCGGGACGTCATCAAGGACATGCGGGGCGACGCCGATACGGACCACGCCGACAACACCGGTCTCGTGCAGAAGCTCGCCGGGCTGCCCGACGCCGAGCAGGAGCGGCTGCTGCTGGAACTGGTGCGCGGCGCCGTGGCGACCGTACTGGGCTACGCCGACGCCGAAGCCGTCGAGTCCGCACGCGCCTTCAAGGAGCTGGGCTTCGACTCGCTCACCGCCGTCGAACTGCGCAACAGGCTCGGTGCCGCCAGCGGGCTCAAACTGCCACCGTCGCTGATCTTCGACTACCCGACCCCGAACGCGCTCGCCAAACACCTGCGTGCCGAGCTGTCCGGCGGAACGTCGGCGCTCGCCGCCCCGCTCCCCACCGCGGCTTCCCTGGCCGACGACGAACCGATCGCGATCGTCGCGATGAGCTGCCGCTTCCCCGGCGGTGTGCGGACCCCCGAGGAACTGTGGCAGCTGCTGACCTCCGGCGGTGACGCACTGTCCGAGTTCCCGGCCGACCGCGGCTGGGACGTGGAGTCCTTGTACAACCCGGACCCGGACGCGCAGGGCACCAGCTACACCCGCGAGGGCGGCTTCCTCACCGGCGTCGCCGCGTTCGACCCCACCTTCTTCGGCATCTCGCCCCGCGAGGCGATGGCGATGGACCCGCAGCAGCGGTTGCTGCTGGAGACATCGTGGGAGGCGTTCGAGCGGGCGGGCATCGACCCGGCCACGCTCCGCGGCAGCCAGTCCGGCGTCTTCGTCGGGACGAACGGCTCCGACTACTCCATCCTCATGCGGAACACCACCGACGGCTACGAGGGCCACCTGGCCACCGGCAGCGCCGCCAGTGTGGTTTCCGGCCGGCTCAGTTACGTCTTCGGCCTGGAGGGCCCGGCGGTCACCGTCGACACCGCCTGCTCGGCATCGCTGGTCGCCCTGCACCTCGCGGTCCAGGCACTGCGTACCGGAGAGTGCGAACTCGCCCTGGCGGGTGGTGCGACCGTGATGGCCACCCCCGGCACCTTCATCGAGTTCAGCCGTCAGCGCGGACTGTCGTCGGACGGCCGCAGCAAGGCGTTCTCGGCGGACGCCGACGGCTTCAGCCCCGCCGAGGGCGTCGGCATGCTCCTCGTGGAGCGGCTGTCCGACGCGCGGAAGAACGGCCACCCGGTGCTCGCGGTGGTACGGGGCAGCGCCATCAACCAGGACGGCGCCAGCAACGGCCTGACGGCGCCGAACGGTCCGTCGCAGCAGCGGGTCATCCGCCAGGCGCTCGCCAACGCCCGCCTCACCGCCGCCGATGTCGACGTCATCGAGGCGCACGGCACGGGGACGACGCTGGGTGACCCGATCGAGGCGCAGGCGCTGCTGGCCACCTACGGCCAGGACCGCCCCGCCGACCGGCCGGTGCTGCTGGGCTCCGTCAAGTCCAACATCGGCCACGCCCAGGCGGCCGCCGGTGTCGCGGGCGTGATGAAGATGGTGCTGGCCATGCGGCACGGTGTGGTGCCCGAGTCGCTCCACATCACCGAACCGACCCCTCACGTGGACTGGTCAGCGGGTGCGGTCTCCCTCGTCACCGAGGCCACACCCTGGCCGCAGGGCGGTACGACGCGCAGGGCCGGCATCTCCTCCTTCGGCTTCAGCGGCACCAACGCGCACGCGATCATCGAGCAGGCCCCGGCCGAGGGGCCCGCCCCCGCCGAGGGGCCCGCCCCCGCCGAGGAACCCGTGACGACCCCCGGCGTGCTGCCCTGGGTGCTGTCCGGCAAGAACCCGGCCGCGCTGCGCGACCAGGCCGCGAAGCTGCTCGCCCACCTGGAGACCGATGCGGACCTCCGCCCGGCGGACATCGGCCACTCGCTGGCCGCCACCCGCTCCGTACTCGACGAACGCGCGGTGCTCACCGGAACGGACCGCGACGACTTCCGACGCGGCCTCGACGCCCTCGCCCGCGGCGAGGCCCTGCCCCAGCTGGTACAAGGGGCCGGAATCGGGGGTAAGGCCGCGTTCCTGTTCCCGGGACAGGGGTCGCAATGGGTAGGCATGGCCGTCGGGCTGTTGGATGCTTCGCCGGTGTTCGCGGCGCGTATGGATGAGTGTGGGGCTGCTCTGGCGGAGTTCACCGACTGGTCGTTGGTGGACGTTCTGCGCGGGGCCGAGGGCGCGCCGTCGCTGGAGCGGGTGGATGTCGTCCAGCCCGTGTTGTTCTCCGTGATGGTGTCGTTGGCGGCGCTGTGGCGTTCGGCCGGGGTACGCCCCTCGGCGGTGGTGGGTCATTCGCAGGGGGAGATCGCCGCGGCGTGTGTGGCGGGTGTGTTGTCGTTGCGGGATGCGGCGCGGGTGGTGGCGTTGCGGAGTCAGGTGATCGGGCGGGTGCTGGC
>NZ_JBIBYN010000061.1:0-3586 GCF_043083325.1 Streptomyces sp. NPDC014734
AAACCACCGATGGCATCCGCCTCCGACTCCACCAGCCGCCACAACCCCTCCGGATCACGCACACCCCCCGGATAACGGCACGCCATACCGACGATGCAGACGGGATCGTCGTCGAGTGCGGTCGCCGCGGTGACCGTCGACGCCACGTTCCCGGCGGTGCCGAGCAGTTCACCGTGGAGGTACGCGGCGAGCGCGTCCGGTGTCGGGTGGTCGAACACCGCGGTGGCGGGCAGCCGTGTCTCGGTGGCGGCGGCCAGCCGGTTGCGCAGTTCGACGGCGGTCAGCGAGTCGAAGCCGAGTTCCTTGAACGCGCGCCCCGGATCGACGGCCTCGGCTCCCCGGTGGTTCAGCACCACGGCGGCGGTGGCCCGCACCAGCTCCCTCAGGGTGTCGCGCTGCTGGTCCGCGGGGAGCGTGTGGAGCCGCCGGACGAGTTCGGTGCCGTCGTCAACGGACGGGGTGAGCGGGCCCCGTCGGGCCGGGATCCGCACCACGCCGCGCAGGATGGCGGGCAGATCGTCCTCGGCGGCCCGGGAGCGCAGCGCGGCCAGGTCCAGACGGGCGGGTACGGACACCACGGCGTCGGCCGCGAGAGCGGCGTCGAACAGGGCGAGCGCGAACTCGGCCGTCATCGGGACGAGTCCGGTCCTGCCCATCCTGGCCAGATCGGCCCCGTCGAGATGGCCGGTCATGCCGCTGCCGTCGGCCCACAGACCCCACGCGAGGGCCGTGGCGGGAAGTCCGGCCGCGCGCCTGTGGGCGGCGAGCGCTTCGACAGCCGTGTTGGCGGCGGCGTAGTTGGCCTGTCCCGCGGTGCCGAGGGTGCCGGCGACGGAGGAGAAGAGGACGAAGGCCGACAGGTCCATGTCCTCGGTGAGTTCGTGCAGGTGCCAGGCCGCGTCGGCCTTGGGCCGCAGCACGGCGTCCAGCCGCTCCGCGGACAGCGATTCCACCGTGCCGTCGTCCAGCACCCCCGCCGCATGGATCACCGCCGACAGCGGACGATCCGGATCGACCCGGGAGAGCAGCCGGGCGACATCCTCACGCACCGCGACATCGCACGACACAATGGTGGTACGGCAGCCCAACTCGGTGAGTTCGGCGGCGAGTTCCGACGCACCGTCGGCCTCCGGTCCTCGCCGTCCGGCCAGCAGCAGGTCACTGACGCCGTGTGTGGTGACCACGTGGCGGGCCAGCAGGCTGCCGAGCGTACCGGTGCCTCCGGTGATCAGCACCGTGCCGTCCGCGCCGAGCCCGGGTACGTGCTCCGCTACGGACGGGACACTCCGCTTGAGCCGGGGGACGAAGGCGCGGCCGCCGCGGACGGCGGTCTGGGGCTCTCCGGTCGCCAGAGCCGCGGCGACGGAGCGCGGCTGCCAGGTGTCGGCGTCCAGCAGGACCAGACGACCGGGGTGTTCGGTCTGCGCGGTACGCACCATGCCCCAGACGGCTGCCGCCGCCGGATCGGTGACCTCGGCCGGATCGGTGACCGCCACCGCGCCCCGGGTCAGCACGACCAGTGTCGACGCGGCACGGCGGTCGTCGGCCAGCCAGCTCCGCACCGTGCTCAGCACACCGCCCGCCAGGTCCCGTATCGCGGTGGGCACCGTGCCGACGTCCGGATGTCCGGGCAGGGCGGCAGGGAGGATCATCACCTCGGGAACCGCTGCCTCTGCTGCCGGGTCCGGCACCGGGGTGCCGAGACCGTGCCCGTCGGTCCCGATGATCCCCCAGCCGCGCCGCTCGGGGAGGGGCTGCGCACCGTCGGCGGGGATCCAGCCGACACCGAACAACGCCTGTTCGGCGGGGGCGCCGGCCGACCCCAGCCGCTCGGGTGCCAGGGGCCGCAGCAGCAGCGACCCGACCTCGGCGACAACCGTGCCGGACGAGTCGTACACGGTGAGCGAGACGCCTCCGGAGCCGGCCGACGAGAGACGTACGCGCGCCGTCGACGCGCCGGCGGCGTGCAGGGAGACCTCGTTCCAGGAGAACGGGAGCAGGCCCGGCTCGCGTTCGCCGAGCAGTCCGAGCACCAGGGGATGAAGGGCCGCGTCGAGCAGTGCGGGGTGCAGGGCGAAGCGGGCCGCGTCGGACTGTTCGCCCAGGTCAAGAGCTACTTCAGCGTAGACGTGCTCGCCTTCCTGCCAGGCGGCCCGCAGCCCCTGGAAGACGGGACCGTATGCGTAGCCCTGTTCCGCGAGCCGCCGGTACGCGTCGTCCAGAGAGACGGCGTGCGCCCCGGCGGGCGGCCATGCTCCCTCGTGGCCGGGGGCCCGGACCGCCTGTGCTTCGGCCTTCAGCCGTCCGGCGGCGTGCCGGGTCCACGTCTCGCCTCCCTCGTCAGGTCCGTCTTCGGGGCGGGAGTGCACGAAGACCGGCCGGGTGCCGTTTCCGTCGGGCGCCTCCACGACCAACTGGACCCGTACGGCCTCGCGTTCGGACAGCGTGAGCGGAGTCTCCAGGGTCAGTTCCTCGACGACCGCGCAGTCCACGTACCGGCCGGCCGCGACCGCGAGTTCGACGAAGGCCGTGCCGGGCAGCAGGACGGTGTCGCGCACGGCGTGATCGGCCAGCCACGGGTGGCTGTCGAGCGACAGTCTTCCGGTGAGCACCAGACTGTCGCTGCCCGCGAGTTCGACCGTCGCGCCCAGCAGCGGATGGCCGGTTGCCGAGAGCCCCGCCGACGCGACGTCGTGGGTGTCCTCGGCCGGTTCCAGCCAGTAGCGTTCACGCTGGAAGGCGTACGGGGGCAGATCGACCGTACGGGCGCCACGGCCCTCGAACAGCACGGGCCAGTGCACGTCGAGTCCGCGCACGCTTCCCTCCGCGGCCGACAGCAGGAACCGGCCGGCGCCGCCCTCGCCCCGCCGCAGTGTGGGAACCGCTATCGCCTCGACGCCTTCCGCCTCGAAGCTCTCCTGCATCGCCACGGTGAGCACGGGATGGGCACTCACCTCGATGAAGATGCCGTGGCCCTGGCGCAGCAGGTCGCGGGTGGCCGCGTCGAACTCCACGGTGCTGCGCAGGTTCCGGTACCAGTACTCGGCGTCCAGGACCTCCGGGGAGGTGCCCCCGGCGACGGTCGACGCGAACGTGACGCCGGGCGTCCGGGGCGAGAGGTCCGTCAGTTCCGCGAGGAGTCGGTCCCTGATGGACTCGACGTGTGCGGAGTGCGACGCGTAGTCCACCGGAACCCGGCGCGTGCGTATGTCGTCGGCGGCGCAGGCGTCCATCAGCTCGTTCAGGGCCTCCGGGGTGCCGGACACCACGACCGAGCGCGGACCGTTCACCGCGGCGATCGAGAGCCGGTCGCCCCAGGTCTCCAGGCGCGGGCGCAGTTCCTGGGCGGGCAGCGCGACGGACACCATGCCGCCGGTTCCCGCGAGGGAGACGATGGCCCGGCTGCGCAGGGCGACCACCATCGCCGCGTCGTCCAGGGAGAGCGCCCCCGCCACACAGGCGGCGGCGATCTCGCCCTGCGAGTGGCCCAGCACGGCGGCCGGTTCGACGCCGTGCGCCTGCCAGAGGGCGGCCAGGGAGACCATCATGGCCCACAGCGCGGGCTGGACGACGTCCACCCGTTCCA
>NZ_JBIBYN010000062.1:0-2789 GCF_043083325.1 Streptomyces sp. NPDC014734
TTCGCCGAGGTGCTGGGCGTGGACAGGGTCGGGATCGACGACAGCTTCTTCGACCTCGGCGGCCACTCCCTCCTCGCCACCCGCCTCGTCAGCCGCATCCGCACCGTTCTCGGAGCGGAACTGCCGATCAAGGACGTCTTCGAAGCGCGTACAGTGGCTCAGCTGGTGGAGCGGCTGGACCACGACAACCGGAGCCGTGCGGCCCTGGTCGCGGTGGATCGGCCGGAGGTCGTGCCGCTGTCGTTCGCCCAGCGCCGCCTGTGGTTCCTGCACAAGCTTGAGGGCCGGTCCGCGACGTACAACATGCCGCTGGCATTCCGTCTGACGGGCACCGTGGACGCCGAGGCGCTGCGCACCGCGCTGCTCGATGTGATCGCCCGGCATGAGTCGCTGCGCACCGTCTTTCCCGAAATCGACGGCGAGCCGCGGCAGAAGGTGCTGGCCACCGCGGATGCCGAGCTCGGCTGGGAATGCCGGTCGGTCTCCTCGGCGGATGTGCCGACCGCCCTGGAAGAGGCGGCCCGTTACGAGTTCGACCTCTCCTCCGAGATACCGGTCCGTGCCCGCCTCTTCGTCGTGGACCGCAACGAAAGCGTTCTGTTGCTGTTGCTGCACCACATCGCCGCCGACGGCTGGTCGATGGGCCCGCTGGCGCGCGATGTCGTCGCCGCCTACACGGCGCGTGCGCAGGAGGCTGTCCCGCAGTGGTCCGACCTACCGGTGCAGTATGCCGACTACACCCTGTGGCAGCGTGAACTGCTCGGGGGCGAGGACGACCCGGACAGCCTTTTCGGTCGACAGGTTCGCTACTGGCGGCAGCAACTGCGTGACCTGCCCGAGCAAGTGACCTTCCCCACCGACCGGCCCCGGCCCGCGACCGCCTCGTACGAAGGCGCCTGCGCCACGTTCCAGGTCGACGGGGAATTGCACCGACGGATGGCGGATCTGGCGCGTGCGTCGGGTGCGACGGTCTTCATGGTGTTGCAGGCCGGTATGGCGGCGTTGCTCACGCGCCTCGGCGCGGGCACCGACATCGCGCTGGGCAGTGGTGTCGCCGGCCGTACGGATGAGGCGCTTGATGATCTGGTCGGCCTCTTCGTGAACACCTTTGTGCTGCGGACGGACACCTCCGGAGACCCGAGCTTCGAGGAGCTGCTGGGACGGGTCCGCGAGGCGAGCCTGGCCGCCTACGCCCACCAGGACGTTCCGTTCGAGCACCTGGTGGAGCTGCTCAACCCCCATCGATCGACCTCTCACCACCCCCTCTTCCAGGTCGCCCTGGTCCTTCAGAACACAGACCAAGGCGATTTCAGCCTCCCGGAGCTGATGGTCCGCACAACCGAGGTCGATCCTGGCACCTCGCGGTTCGACATGCTCCTCTCGCTCACCGAGCGGCATGACTCGGTGGGGAACCCCGTTGGCATCGAGAGCGTGGTCGAGTACTCCACGGACCTGTTCGACCGGTCCACGGTCGAGCGTCTCTTCGAGCGATGGATACGCCTCCTGGAACAGGCGCTGAGCGTCCCGGTCCAGCCGATCAGCAGGGCCGGCCTGCTGACGCCAACCGAGCGACGGCAGGTGCTGGCCGACTGGAACGACACCAAGACCGAGGTCACCCAGGAGACCATGGTCAGCCTGCTCGCATCGCAGGTGCGGCGCACTCCCGACGCCACCGCTGTGCTGTTCGACGGTGCGACTCTGACCTACGCCGAGTTGAACGCGCGGGCCAACCAGCTCGCCCGCCACCTTGTCGCGTCGGGCGTCGGTCCCGAGCAGGTGGTGGCGGTGGCCCTGCCGCGCTCTGCCAACACGATCGTGGGGCTGCTTGCGGTGATCAAGGCCGGCGGTGCGTATCTTCCGCTGGATCCCGACGACCCGGCCGAGCGATTGAGGTACACGCTCAGTGACGCGCGGCCTGTACTGGCACTCGTCTCCAGCGGAAGCACGCTCCCGACTCCGGACCCTGAGATCCCGTTCCTCGTCATCGATGACGAGGAGACCCGCGCCGCGGTCGCCCGGCAGTCCACCGCCGACCTGTCGGACGTGGATCGTAGGGCCCCGCTGACCCCGGCCAACCGGCTGTATGTCATCTACACCTCGGGTTCCACCGGCCGGCCGAAGGGCGTGATGGTCGAGCACCGTGGCCTGGTCAACAACCTTCAGTGGATGAAGGACACCCACCCGGTCGGAGCGGATGATGTGCTGCTGTTCCGCACCTCGGTGCGTTTCGACTCAGTGGGGCTGGAGATCTGGTTCCCGCTGCTGTCCGGCGCCGCGGTCTGTGTGGCCCCCGACGACGTGATCCGCGACCCCCAACGGCTGGTTTCCTACATTGCGGAGAACGGCGTCACCGTCGCCCAGTTCCCGCCGTCCCTGCTCGCCAACCTGCCCCACCCGCCCGCCACCCACTCGATCAGTCGTATCTGGTCCAGTGGTGAGGCGCTGCGTCCTGACCTCGCCGACGAGGTCAGCAGTGCCTGGGGCAGTGCACTCTGCAACTTGTACGGCCCGACCGAGACGACCATCCAAGTCGCCTCCTCCGTCTGGCAGGGCGCCGACGACGGGCACATCGTGCCGATCGGACGGCCTACGTGGAACACCCGGATGTACGTCCTCGATGCCGGGCTCCAGCCGGTGCCGGTCGGTGTAGTGGGTGAGTTGTACGTTGCCGGCGTCCAAGTGACGCGCGGATATGTGGGGCGTGCCGGTCTGACGTCGGAGCGGTTTGTCGCTTGTCCGTTCGAGCCGGGTGAGCGGATGTACCGGACGGGTGATCTGGTGCGTTGGCG
>NZ_JBIBYN010000063.1:0-2356 GCF_043083325.1 Streptomyces sp. NPDC014734
CCGGAGTTCATGGTCCCGGCGGCGGTCGTGGTCCTGGACGCGCTGCCCCTGACGGCGAACGGCAAGCTGGACCGGCGCGCCCTGCCCGCACCCGACTACGCCGCCGCCACCGCCTTCCGAGCCCCGCGCACAGAACATGAACGCGCCCTGTGCGAGATCTTCGCCGAGGTGCTCGGCGTGGAGAAGGTCGGCATCGACGACAGCTTCTTCGACCTGGGCGGACACTCCCTGCTCGCCACCCGCCTGATCAGCCGCATCCGCACCCGCTTCGGCGCCGAGCTGCCGCTGCGCACCGTCTTTGAAGCACCGAACGTGGCCATGTTGACCGAACAGCTGGGAACCGCGCCGAAGCCGCAGCGGCCCGCACTGCGGCGCATGCCGCGCCCCAAGGAGAACTGATGATTCCTCTGTCCTTTTCCCAGCGTCGGCTCTGGTTCCTCAACCGGCTTGAGGGCACTGCTGCCGCCACATACAACCTGCCCGTCACGCTGCGGCTGACCGGCACTCTGGACCGAGACGCCCTCGCCGCCGCGCTGCGGGACGTCATGGAGCGTCACGAGTCGCTGCGCACGGTCTTCCCCGAGGGCCCCGACGGCACCCCGTACCAGCGCATCCTCGACACTGATCAGGCCTGGGCAGGGATGGACTCCGTGTCGACGGACGGAGGCGAAGAGGGCCTCGCAGGCGTGTCGGCCTTTCGGAGCGAGGGCTTCGACGTCACGGTCGACGCCCCCATGAGGGCACGCCTGTTCGTGCTGAGCGAGGACGAGCACGTCCTTGTGGTGGTGTTGCACCACATCGCCGGTGACGGCTGGTCGATGGCGCCGCTGGCGCGGGATGTGGCGGAGGCGTACGAGGCGCGGGTCGGTGGTGGCGCCCCGAAGTGGGAGCCGCTGCCGGTGCAGTACGCCGACTACGCGCTCTGGCAGCGCGAGCTGCTCGGCGACGAGAACGACCCCGACAGTCTGTTGTGTCGGCAAATCACCTACTGGAAAGGTGTCTTGACCGGTCTGCCGGAGCAGCTGGACCTGCCGGTGGACCGTGCCCGGCCTGCCGTCGCGACATACCGGGGCGAGAACGTCGAGTTCACGCTGGACGCCGCCGTGCACCGTGGTCTCGTCGCCTTGGCCCGGGAGTCGGGTGCGAGTGTGTTCATGGTGGTGCAGGCGGCGTTCGCGACGCTGTTGTCGCGGATGGGCGCGGGGACGGACATCCCGATCGGCACGCCGGTGGCCGGGCGTCCGGACGAGGCGCTGGACGACCTGGTCGGCTTCTTCATCAACACGCTCGTGCTCCGGACGGATCTCTCCGGAAACCCGACGTTCCGTCAACTGATCGACCGAGTGCGCGAAGTGGACCTCGGCGCCTTCAGTAATCAGGACGTCCCCTTCGAGCACCTTGTCGAGGCGCTCAACCCGGCCCGCTCCATGTCGCGCCACCCGCTCTTCCAGGTGGCGCTGGCGTTCCAGAACCAGAGCAGGCCCGATCTCCAGCTACCGGGCGTCGCGTTGAGCGTCGAGTCGAACGACGGTGGCGCGGCGAAGTTCGATCTGTCACTGGGGTTGACCGAGCGGTTTGACGGTGAGGGTGCTCCGGCGGGTTTGGAGGGTGGTTTTGAGTTTGCGACGGATTTGTTTGACCGGGTGACGGTTGTGGGGTTGGTGGAGCGGTTTGGGCGGTTGTTGGCGGGGGTGGTGGCTGATCCTGATGGTCGGGTCGGGGAGTTGGAGGTTTTGTCCTCGGGGGAGTGTGAGGGTTTGTTGTCGGGTTGGCAGGGTGAGCGGGTGGGGGTTCCGTGGGTGTCGTTGCCGGTGGCGTTCGAGGGGCAGGTGGTGCGGTCGCCGGGGGCGTTGGCGGTGGTGTGTGAGGGTGTGGGTTTGACGTATGCGGAGCTGAATGTGCGGGCGAATCGTCTGGCTCGTTTTCTGGTGGGCCGGGGTGTGGGGCCTGAGGGTCTGGTGGCGTTGGTGTTGCCGCGTTCGCCGGAGTTGTTGGTGGCGATGCTGGCGGTGTTGAAGGCGGGTGGTGCGTATGTTCCGGTGGATCCGAAGTATCCGGCCGAGCGTGTTGCGTACATGCTGGGTGATGCGCGTCCTGTTGTGGTGCTGACTTCGGGTGCTGTTTCTGGTGTTGTTCCGGATGGTGTGAGTTGTCTGGTTCTTGAGGACGTTGCGGATGTGGTGGGTCTGGAGTCGGGTGCGGATGTCCGGGACGAGGAGCGGGTTTGTGCTCTGTCTCCGTTGCATCCTGCGTATGTGATCTATACGTCGGGTTCGTCGGGTCGGCCGAAGGGTGTGGTTGTCGGTCATGCGGGTGTGGTGAATCTGGCGTGGGATCACATCGGGCGGCTGGGTGT
>NZ_JBIBYN010000064.1:0-2332 GCF_043083325.1 Streptomyces sp. NPDC014734
CTCCCCACCACGAACACCCCCCACCTCACCCTCGACACCCACCCCCACCACAACCAGCCCACCCACAACCCCACCGACACCGACCGCACCACCCCCCTCCACCCCCACAACCCCGCCTACCTCATCTACACCTCCGGCTCCACCGGACACCCCAAAGCCGTCGTCGTCCCGCACGCGAGCGTGGTGGACTTCTCGGCCGACGTCGTGGACCGCTGGGAACTGGACGGGAGCAGCAGGGTGCTGCAGGTGGCCCCGCCGAGCTTCGACCCGTCCGTGTTCGAGCTGTGGATGGTGCTGCGTTCCGGTGGCCGCCTGGTGGTGCCGTCGACGGGTCCGCTCGCCGGCGAGGTGCTGGCGGG
The DNA here is from genome assembly GCF_043083325.1 of Streptomyces sp. NPDC014734. Lineage (NCBI taxonomy): Bacteria > Bacillati > Actinomycetota > Actinomycetes > Kitasatosporales > Streptomycetaceae > Streptomyces > Streptomyces sp. NPDC014734. Next base: position 360 of record NZ_JBIBYN010000064.1, read on the forward strand.
GCTGCTGGAAGAGGCACGGATCACCCATGTGCAGATGTCACCGGCCGCGCTCGCGAGCATGCCGGTGCGACCGCTGCCGGAGCTGCGGACGCTGATCGTCGGCGGGGAGGCGTTCACCGCCGGTGTCGCCGGACGGTGGTCGGCGGAACGGGACGTGTTCAACGCGTACGGTCCGACGGAGGCGACCGTCTGGGTGACGGTGAGCGACCCGCTGTCGGGTGCGGAGGCGCCGCCGATCGGCCGCCCCGGCCGGAACACGCGGGTGTACGTGCTGGACGGCGCGCTGCGCCCGGTGCCGGTGGGCACGCCGGGCGAGCTGTACGTCGCCGGGGCGCGGCTGGCGCGGGGCTATCTGGGCCGTCCGGACCTGACCGCGGGCCGGTTCGTCGCCAACCCCTTCGGCGCTCCCGGCGAACGCATGTACCGCACCGGCGACCTCGCCCGATGGCGCCGCGACGGACAACTCGACTTCGTCGGCCGCGCCGACCACCAGGTCAAGATCCGCGGCTACCGCATCGAACTCGGCGAGATCGAGGGCGTCCTGGCCGCCCACCCCGGTATCGCCCGCACCGCCGTCGTCGTCCGCGAGGACCGCCCCGGCGACCAGCGCATCGTCGCCTACCTGGTACCCGCCGACGGCGCGGACGGGCGGGAGGTGGCGGAGCTGAGGGAGCTGGCGGCGCGCCGTCTCCCGGCGTTCATGGTGCCGGCCGCGTTCGTGCCGCTGGACGTGTTGCCGCTGACGGCGCACGGGAAGCTGGACCAGAAGGCCCTGCCCGTGCCCGAGTACGCGGGCGGCGAGGGGGGCCGGGCGCCGCGCGACGCCCGCGAGGAGGTGCTGTGCGGACTCTTCGCCGAGGTCCTCGGGGCGGAACGCGTCGGCATCGACGACAACTTCTTCGGGCTCGGCGGGCACTCGCTGCTCGCCATCCAGTTGATCAGCAAGGTCCGTGCCGCCTTCGGTGTGGAACTGTCGGTGCGGGACCTGTTCGAGGCGCCGACGGTCGCCGGGGCGGCGGCACGTCTCGGCGACGCGGACGGGGCGCGGGCGCAACTGGTGCCGATGGCGCGGCCGGAACGGCTGCCGCTGTCCTTCGCCCAGCAGCGCCTGTGGTTCCTGCACCAGCTCGAAGGCCCCAGCGCCACCTACAACGTGCCGATGCGGCTGCGGCTGCCGGGTGCGCCGGACGTGGCGGCGCTGCGGGCGGCCCTCGGGGACCTGGCCCAGCGGCACGAGAGCCTGCGGACCGTGTTCCCGGAGCAGGACGGCACCCCGTACCAGCACATCCTGGACGGTGAGGCCGCGCGTCCGGTGCTGGAGACGGTGGTGTCCGCCCCGGACCGGGTCGACGGGGACGTGGCCGACGCCGCGCGGCACACCTTCGATCTGATGGTGGAACTGCCGTTGCGGGCGACCCTGTTCACGGTCGCCCCGGACGAGCACGTGCTGCTGCTGATCGTGCACCACATCGCCGGAGACGGCTGGTCGGTGGGTCCGCTGGCCCGTGACCTGTCCCTCGCCTACGCGGCGCGGCGCGCCGGCCGGGCCCCGGCGTGGGAGCCGCTGCCGGTGCAGTACGCCGACTACACGCTGTGGCAGCGGGAGGTGCTCGGCGACGAGTCCGCCGAGGACAGTGTGCTGTCGCGTCAGATCGCCTACTGGCGCGAGGCGCTGGCGGAACTGCCGCAGCGGCTGGAGCTGCCGACGGACCGGCCGCGCCCCGCGGTGGCCGCATACGGGGGGAGCAGTGTCGACTTCGTCCTCGACGCCGCGCTGCACGGGGATGTCGTCCGGCTGGCGCGGGAGCGGCAGGCCAGTGTGTTCATGGTGGTCCAGGCCGCGCTCGCGGCCCTGCTGAGCCGTCTCGGCGCGGGCAGCGACATCCCGATCGGCACCCCGGTCGCGGGCCGTACCGACGACGCCCTCGACGACCTCGTCGGCTTCTTCGTCAACACCCTCGTCCTGCGCACCG
>NZ_JBIBYN010000065.1:0-2252 GCF_043083325.1 Streptomyces sp. NPDC014734
GGGCCTTCTACGGGCGGGAACGCCGTCGTCGGGTTCCGTTGCCCACGTATCCCTTCCACCGCGAGCGCTACTGGCTCGACCCACAACCCCCGCACACGGACCGGCCCGGCGGAACGTCGCAGGTCCCGCCCGCCGCACGGGCACGGGGAGGTGCCGCGCGACGCCGTGACGATGTCGCCGAGTGGTTCTACTCGCCGTCCTGGCAGCGAGCGGCCCTTCCCTCCGGCGGGGTTCCGGACTTCGCGCGGCACTGGTTGGTGTTCGCCGACGCATTGGGGGTGGGTGAGGAACTGGCCCGGCGTCTGCGCACCGGCGGTGCGGATGTCACCGTGGTGAAGCCCTCGGACGCCTGGCACCGGGCGGCCCCCGACCTGTTCGCCATCGACCCCGCACGAGGGGGTGACTACGACCGGTTGCTGGACACGTTGCGGAACGGGCCCGGGGGCTTGCCCACCCGCATCATCCATGGCTGGAGCGTGACCGCCATGACCGAGGCGGAACCGGCCGACGAGGAGACCGGCCTCCGTCTCGGTTTCGGGAGCCTCGTCCACATGGCCAAGGCCCTGGCCCGCCACGTGGACGCCGAATCGCGTCGTATCTGGGTGTTCAGCAACGGGCTGCACAACGTCACGGGGTCCGAACGGCTCTCCCCGGCCAAGGCCCCGCTGCTGGGCCCGAGCCGTGTCCTGCCCCGCGAGATGGCCCGTACCGGCTGTCGCAGCGTGGATCTCGACTGCCTCGCGCCGCCCGGGGCCCGCGAGCTGGACCGGCTCATGACCGAGCTGGCATCCGAGCCCGTCTCCGGGACGGAGACGGTGGCGCACCGAGGCATTCACCGGTGGGCCCAGCACTACGTTCCGCTACGGCTGCCCGAGCGCGACGGACCCTCCGCGCTGCGGCCGGGCGGCGTGTACCTGATCACCGGGGGAACGGGCGGTCTGGGGCTGGCGCTGGCGGAGCACATCGTCGCCGCGGGAGGCCACGTCACTCTCACCGCGCGTACGAGATTTCCTCCCGAGGCGGAGTGGGAGGCATTTCTGGCCCGCGCCTCCGCCGGGAGCCCGGTCGTGGAAGCCGTGCGCCGCCTGAGCCGTCTGCGAAGTACCGGCGGGAGGATTATGGTCCTGCAGGCCGACGTGAGCGACCCCGCGGCCATGCGTGCGGCCGTCGAGCGGACCAACCGCCGATGGGGGCCCGTCCACGGAGCCTTCCACGCCGCGGGTGTGGCCGGTGGCGGCCTGATCGAGCTCAAGGACATGAACATCGCGGCAGCGGTGATGCGGCCCAAGGTGCGCGGCACGCTCGTACTGGAGGAAGTGCTGGCCGGCCAGGACCTGGACTTCATGGTGCTGTTCGGTTCCAACGGCGCGAACATCGGCAGCGCCGGCCAGGTCGACTACTGCGCCGCCAACTGCTTCCTCGACGCCTTCGCCCAGGACCGGGCACGGCGACAGCGCGTGATCTCGATCGACTGGGGTGCGTGGCGGGGCATCGGAATGGCGGTCGGGACAGCCCTGCCGCCCGGGCTGGACGAAAGCCGCAGGCGAGACGTGGAAGAGCGTGGCATGTCGGCGGCGGAGGGGCTGAGAGCGCTTGAAATGATCCTGATGGATGCTGCGGAGCCGCAGATCATCGTGTCCCCCACCGCACTGCCGGAACTCTTCGCGGAAGCCTTCTCCGTGGACGGCGCGACAGCGCCGGAGCGGTCGTCCCCGCCGAGGACGTCGGCGACCGCCGCACACGCCCGTCCCGACATTCCCACGGAATACGTGCCGCCGCGCACCGCCACGGAGCACGTCATATGCGAGGCGTGGCAGGAAACGCTCGGCTTCGAGAGGGTCGGCATTCAGGACAGCTTCTTCGACCTGGGGGGTGACTCGCTGATCGCCGTTCAGCTGATGGGCGCCATCCACGCCCGACTTGACGTCAGGCTCACCCTGGGCGACTTGTACGAGGGGCTCACAGCCGCCCACCTGGCCGAACTCGCGGAGGGCCGGGCGCGGAAGGTGGCGGACGCCGTTGTCCCGGAGGGCGCCGGGGAACGCGGGGAACACATGCAGCGGCGGCGCCGGCACCAGCAGTTGCAGCGGCGGCGCAGGGCGAGGGGGCAGTGATGTCGGACCAGGCGGAAGCGGAGCCCACGGATCTTCCGGAACCCGGGGGTGTGGCGATTGTCGGGATGTCGGGGCGTTTTCCCGGGGCGGGTGATCTGGCGGAGTTCTGGGCGAATCTGCGTGATGGTGTGGAGTCGG
>NZ_JBIBYN010000066.1:0-1817 GCF_043083325.1 Streptomyces sp. NPDC014734
TCGGGGTCGATGGGGAGGTAGGCGGCGCCGGTCTTGAGGACGGCGAGGATGGTGGTGACGAGGTCGGTGCCGCGGGGCAGGGCGAGGGCGACGTGGTGTTCGGGTCCGATGCCCCGGCCGATGAGGTGGTGGGCGAGGCGGTTGGCGCGGGTGTTCAGCTCCGCGTACGTGAGGGCGCTGCCGTCCTGCTCCACGGCGACGGCGTGCGGGGTGCGGGCGGCCTGTGCCTCGAACAGTTCGGGCAGGGTGGCGACGGCGACGGTGTGCGCGGTGTCGTTCCACTCCCGCAGTAGCTGCCGCTGTTCCTCCTCGGAGAGGACCTCCAGGGTGTTCAGCGCTCGGGACGGATCGGCCACCACCGACCGCAGCAGCCGTTCCAGCCGGTCCGCGACCGCGACGGCGGTCTCCCGGTCGAAGAGATCCGTCGCGAACTCCACGACCCCGCCGAGCCCGCGCGGCGCCCCCTGGGCGTCGAAGCGCTCCCCGAGACTGACGGCCAGATCCACCTTCGCTATGCCGGCATGCACGTCCTCGTCCTCCGTGACCTGGAGGCCGGGCATGTCGAAGTCGCCCTGTGCGGCGTTCTGGAGGACCAGCATCACCTGGAAGAGCGGGTGGTGGGCGAGTGAGCGGGTGGGGTTGACGATTTCGACGAGTCGTTCGAAGGGGACGTCCTGGTGGGCGTAGGCGGCGAGGTTCGTCTCGCGGACCCGGTCGAGGAGTTCGGTGAAGGTGGGGTCGCCGGAGGTGTCGGTGCGCAGGACGAGGGTGTTGACGAAGAAACCGACCAGGTTGTCGAGGGCGTCGTCGGTCCGGCCCGCGATCGGGGTGCCGATCGGGATGTCGTTGCCCGCGCCGAGGCGGGTGAGCAGGGCGGTGAGACCGGCGTGCAGCACCATGAAGACGGTGACCTGGTGCTCGCGGGCGAGTGCGACGATTCCCGCGTGCAGCTCGGCGTCCCAGGAGAGGGGCACGGTGGCGCCGTGGTGCCCGGCGACGGCCGGACGCGGCCGGTCCGTGGGCAGCCGGAGCTGCTCGGGCATGCCGGCCAGAGCGGTGCGCCAGTGGTCGATCTGCCGGGAGACGACACTCTCCGGGTCGGACTCCTCGCCGAGCACCTCCCGCTGCCACAACGCGTAGTCGGCATACTGCACCGGCAACGGCTCCCAGCGCGGCGCACCACCCTCCCCGCGCGCGACGTAGGCGTGTGCCACATCGTGGGCCAGCGGGTCGGTCGACCAGCCGTCACTGGCGATGTGATGGGCGAGCAGCAGCAGCACGTGCTCGTCCTCCGCCAGGCGGAACAACGTGACGCGCAGAGGAAGTTCGGATGCCAGGTCGAAGGGGTACCTGATCGCCCGGGCCAGTGCCTCGTCGTACCCGGCGGCGTCGGTCTCCACCGTCTCCAGCGTGGGCCGGGCGGCCTCGCCGTCCAGGATGTGCTGGTAGGGGGTGCCGTCCCGCTCCGGGAAGACGGTGCGCAGGCTCTCGTGCCGCCGGACCAGGTCCTCGATCGCCGCGCGCAGGGCGGTGACGTCGAGTTCGCCCTTCAGCCGCAGTGCCATCGGCACGTTGTACGTGGCGCTGGGGCCCTCCAGCCGGTACAGGAACCACAGGCGCCGCTGGGCGAAGGACAGCGGCAGCCGCTCGGGCCGCGCCATCGGCGCCAGCGCCGTGCGGGCTCCGTCGGCCTCACCGAGACGCACCGCGAGACCCGCGACGGTCGGTGTTTCGAAGAGGTCGCGGACGGTGAGTTCGGTGTTGAGGGTGGTGCGGATGCGGCTGAGGAGGCGGACGGCGGAGAGGGAGTGTCCGCC
>NZ_JBIBYN010000067.1:0-1720 GCF_043083325.1 Streptomyces sp. NPDC014734
TCGCAGGGATCATCAAGATGGTCAAGGCCATCGAACACGGGGTGCTGCCGCAGACCCTGCACGTCGACGAGCCGACCCCCCACGTGGACTGGTCGTCGGGTGCGGTGGCGCTGCTGACCGAGGCCGTCGACTGGCCGGAGACCGGCCGTCCGCGCCGCGCGGGCGTCTCCTCCTTCGGCCTGAGCGGGACCAATGCCCACACCATCATCGAGCAGGCCCCGGCAGCCGACGAACAGGAACAGGAACAGGAACCGGCAGCCGGTGTCTCCCCCGGCGCGGCGCACACCCCGTCGCTGTGGACCCTGTCGGCGAAGGGCACCGAGGCGCTGCGCGCCCAGGCCGCTCAGCTTGCCGCCCATCTGCGAACCCGCCCCGAGCCGAGCACCGCCGATCTCGCCTTCTCGCTCGCCGTCGGTCGTGCCGGGCTTGAGAGCCGTGCGGCAGGTGTTGTGGCCGATCGTGGCGAGTTGCTCGCCGTTCTGGAGGGGTTGGCTTCCGGGCGGGGTGTTGCTGGTCTGGTCGAGGGTTCGGTGGTGGAGGGCCGGTCGGCGTTCCTGTTCACGGGGCAGGGGAGCCAGCGTCCGGGTATGGGGCGTGAGCTGTACGAGGCGTTTCCTGTGTTCGCGGATGCGCTGGATGCGGTGTGTGCTCATCTGGATGTGTATCTGGACCGTCCGTTGCGTGAGGTCGTGTTCGGTGACGATGCTGATTTGATCGGTCGGACGGGGTTCACGCAGCCCGCGTTGTTCGCGGTCGAGGTGGCGTTGTTCCGGCTTGTCGAGGCGTGGGGTGTGCGGCCTGATTTTCTGTCGGGTCATTCGATCGGTGAGCTGGCTGCCGCGCATGTGGCGGGGGTGTTGTCGCTTGCGGATGCGGCGAAGCTGGTGGCGGCTCGTGGGCGGTTGATGGAGGAACTGCCCGCTGGTGGGGCGATGGTGGCGGTGCAGGCGTCGGAGGACGAGGTGGCGCCGCTGCTGACCGAGGGCGTGAGCATCGCGGCCCTGAACGGTCCGCAGTCCGTCGTGATCGCGGGTGATGAGGATGCCGCTGTCGCGATCGCGGCAGGTTTCGAGGCGCGTGGTCGCAAGACGAAGCGGCTGACGGTCTCGCACGCGTTCCACTCGCCCCGCATGGACGGCATGCTGGAGGCCTTCCGCGAGGTCGCGGAGGGACTGTCGTACGAGGCGCCGCGCATTCCGATCGTCTCCAACCTGACCGGCGACCTGGTCTCCGCCGAGGAGATCACCGACCCCGGTTTCTGGGTGCGGCATGTCCGCGAGGCGGTCCGTTTCGTCGACGGCGTCCGTGCGCTGGAGGCGCAGGGTGTCACGACCTTCGTGGAGCTGGGTCCGGACGGGGTGCTCTCGGCCATGGGCCAGGAGTGCGTCACCGGCGAGGACGCTGCCTTCACACCTGTCCTGCGCAAGGGCCGGTCGGAGGCCGAGACGCTGACCGGTGCGCTGGCACAGCTCTACGTCCGGGGCGTCACCCCGGACTGGTCCGCCTACTACACCGGCACCGGCGCGCGCCGCGTGGAACTGCCCACCTATGCCTTCCAGCGGGAGCGCTTCTGGTTGGCGGAAGAGCCCGTCGCCTCGGTTGAGGTGAGCTCTCGTGGGGCCGTTGACGAGCGGTTCTGGGAGGTGGTTGAGCGTGGTGATGTGGTGGGGTTGGCTGCTGAGTTGGATGTTGATCCTGGGTTGTCGTTGGGTGATGTGTT
>NZ_JBIBYN010000068.1:0-1472 GCF_043083325.1 Streptomyces sp. NPDC014734
GGCGGATTCTTGGGGTCCTCGCAACACCTGATGGCTTACGTGGTCGTCAGTAGATCACGCAGGCGCTCGGCTGGGGTTTTCCAGCCGAGCGTTTTGCGTGGGCGGCCGTTGAGTTTCTGGGCGACGTGTTCGAGGTCTTCGGGGCCGTGCACGGACAGGTCGGTGCTCTTGGGGAAGTACTGCCGCAGCAGGCCGTTGGTGTTCTCGTTCGATCCGCGTTGCCAGGGCGAGTGGGGATCGCAGAAGTAGACCGGCACCCCCGTGGCCACGGTGAACTGCTTGTGCGCGGCCATCTCGCTGCCTTGGTCCCAGGTCAGCGAGCCGCGCAGATGGGCGGGCAGGGTCTGGATCAGCGGAACCAGTACGTCACGGACTTCTTCGGCAGTGTGTCCGCCGGGCAGGTGGCCGAGCATCACGTAGCGGGTGGAACGCTCGACCAGGGTCACGATCGCGCTCGCGTTGCCGGTGCCGACGATCAGGTCGCCTTCCCAGTGGCCGGGCACCGCCCGGTCTTCCACCTCGGCAGGGCGCTCGGAGATCATCACCATCTCCTCGACGAACCGGGACGTGCGCTGGTGCGGGCCGCGATGCGGCTTGCGGCGGGTGCGCCCGGTGCGTAGTGCGTCCGTGACCTCGCGGCGCAGTCCGCCACGGGCCTGGACGTAGATTGCCTGGTAGATCGTCTCCGGACTCACCCGCATGCTCTCGTCGTCGGGGAACTCGATGACCAGAGCGTGACAGATCTGCTCGGGCGACCACTGTTCCCGGAGCCTGTCGGCGACGAAGGCGCGCAGTGGACCGTCCTGGGCGAGCTTGGAGTCCTTGGGGCGTGAGCGGCTCTTCGCCCACGCCCGCTGGGCCTGGTGAGGCCGGTAGACGCCGTCGACCGCACGGGCGTCGATCTCGCGCTTGATGGTGGACGCCGGCCGGCCCAGGGCTCGCCCGATCGCGCGCAGCGACCGGCCGGCACGGCGCATGTCGGCGATCGACTCCCGCTCGGTCACGGTGAGGAACCGTGGGTGCAACGCGGCTTCGACGGCCGCGAGGGACGGCGCCGACGTGGCGGTGACGGTGCAGGTCATGCCCGTTGTGTAGTCGATCCGTCGCCCATCGGGATACAGGCGCGCGCCGTTGCTCTTACGGATCCCGCGGTCCCAGTCCCGGGCCGTGCGCTCATGAACCCCGACCCGCGCCGCGGCCTCCCGCTGCCGCACCCCGGACGCACGCAGCCTGTCGTACTCCGTCCGCCCCGGATGTCCGCCTGTTCCCGGCTTGCCACGGCCACGGACACCGGCCTTGCGCGCCCACGCAGCCGCGGTGTGAACGTTCGCCCCGACCGCCCGAGCAGCACCCGAGACACTGCCGTCCTCCCGATCCAACGCCTCGAAGAACCTCGCCTTCAGGTCTCCAAAATCCACGATCCCCGCAACTCCCTGAACAACAGGGTGTTGCGGGGATCAATAGAACCCGCC
>NZ_JBIBYN010000069.1:0-1454 GCF_043083325.1 Streptomyces sp. NPDC014734
CTGGGCGGACACTCCCTGCTCGCCACCCGCGTCATCAGCCGCATCCGCACCGTCCTGAACGCCGAACTGCCGCTGCGCGCCCTCTTCGAAGGACCGACCGTGCTCCGGCTGGCCGACCGGGTTGAGCAGGCGAACACCGCACGGGCCGCGCTGACACCTCGGCCGCGCCCCGCGGAGATCCCCCTGTCTCCCGCCCAGCGCGGGCTCTGGCTCCTGAACCGTATCCAGGGACCGGCGTCGGCCACGTACAACGTGCCCATCGCGCTGCGCCTCTCCGGCGAGCTGAACAGGGAGGCGCTCGGACTCGCGCTCCAGGACGTCGTCGCACGGCACGAGAGCCTGCGGACGCTCCTCCTGGAGAGTGCGGAAGGCACTCCGTGTCAGAAGATCCTGGCCCCCGAGGAGGTCAGCCTGCCCCTGCCAGTTGCGGAGATTGCCGAAGCGGAGCTCCGCACGGCCGTCGCGGCAGTGGCGAACCAGGGCTTCGACCTGAGCGCCGAGATCCCCTTCCGAGTGCGGCTCTTCGCGTTGGGCGAGGACCAGCACGTCCTTGTGGTGGTGCTGCACCACGTCGCCGGTGACGGTTGGTCGATGGCGCCGTTGGGGCGGGATGTGGCGGAGGCGTACGAGGCGCGGGCCGCTGGGCACGCACCGGAGTGGCAGCCGCTGCCGGTGCAGTATGCGGACTACGCACTGTGGCAGCGTGAGCTGTTGGGCGACGAGAACGACCCCGAGAGCGTACTCGGCCGGCAGCTCGCGTACTGGACGACACAACTGGCCGACCTGCCTGAGCAGTTGGAGTTGCCCACCGACCGCCCCCGCCCGGCAGCGGCCTCGCACCGTGGCGACCGACTGGTCTTCGAGGTGGGGGCGGAGGTTCACGCGGGTCTCGTCGCCTTGGCGAGGGAGTCGGGTGCGAGTGTGTTCATGGTGGTGCGTGCGGCGTTCGCGACGCTGTTGTCGCGGATGGGCGCGGGGACGGACATCGCGATCGGCTCGCCGATCGCGGGGCGTACGGACGAGGCGCTGGACGACCTGGTCGGCTTCTTCATCAACACCCTTGTGCTGCGTACCGATCTGTCCGGCGACCCCACCTTCCGCGAGCTGGTGGAGAGGGTGCGGGAGACGGACCTGGCGGCGTACGCGCACCAGGACGTGCCCTTCGAGCACCTCGTCGAGGTTCTCAACCCCGAGCGATCGCTGTCACGTCACCCCCTCTTCCAGGTGATGCTGACCTTCCAGAACAACGAACAGGCGGAGTTCCAGCTCCCTGGACTGACCTTCACGAGTGAGCCGACCGGGGACGGCGCCGCAAAGTTCGACCTTCAATTGGGCATGCACGAGCAGTACGGGGACGACGGTGCTCCGGCGGGTTTGGAGGGTGGTTTTGAGTTTGCGACGGATTTGTTTGACCGGGTGACGGTTGTGGGGTTGGTGGAGCGGTTTGGGCGGTT
>NZ_JBIBYN010000070.1:0-1389 GCF_043083325.1 Streptomyces sp. NPDC014734
TCCGTACGGCCGGCGACACCACTGCCCAGCGCGATGTCGGTGCCCGCGCCGAGGCGCGTGAGCAACGCCGCCATACCGGCCTGCAACACCATGAACACGGTGGTGTTCGACCGCCGTGCGAGCCGAACCAGTCGCTGATGCAGATCCGCGTCCATCTCGAAGACGAGGTGCGTCCCTTCGTACGAGGCCACGGCCGGGCGAGGCCGATCTGCGGGAAAGGTAACCTGCTCGGGCAGTTCGGCCAGCTGACGGCGCCAGTAGCTGATCTGCTGGGAATAGACGCTCTCGGGGTCGGACTCGTCTCCCAACAACTCCCGATGCCACAGGGTGTAGTCGGCATACTGCACCGGCAGCTCGGGCCACTGCGGCGCGGTGTCCTCCGTACGTGCCGTGTAGGCGGCGACGACATCGCGTGCTATCGGGTCCATGGACCAACCGTCGCCCGCGATGTGGTGCACGAGCAGCAGCAGGACGCTGTCCTCCGTGCCGGTCTCGAAGAGCCAGGCCCTGATCGGGATCTCGGAGGAGAGGTCGAACCCGTAACGAGCAGCTTCCTCCAGAGCCTTCGGCAGCTCCTCCTCCGTCACCGACCTGTATTCCCAGCCGAGCTCCGCTCGCCGCACATCGAGGACCAGCTGGTGTGGCTCGCCGTCGATTTCCGGGAAAATAGTGCGCAGCGACTCATGTCGGCCGATCAGGTCCCGCAGTGCGCTGCGGAGCGCTTCCGCGTTCACACCACCTGTCAGGCGCAATGCCAGCGGCATGTTGTAGGTCGCGGACCGGCCCTCAAGCTTGTGCAGGAACCACAGGCGGCGCTGAGCGAACGACAGCGGCACCACGTCCGGCCGCGGTATCGGCACAAGGGCCTTACGCGTCCGGCCGCTGTCGCTGAGGCGCGTTGTCAGACCGGCCACAGTGGGAGCCTCGAAAACGGCGGCGATCGGAACCTCCACGCCGAGTGTGCTGCGGATGCGGCTGACGAGGCGGGTGGTGAGGAGGGAGTGGCCGCCGAGGTCGAAGAAGCTGTCGTCGATCCCGACCCTGTCCACGCCCAGCACCTCGGCGAACAGCCCGCACAACACCTCTTCCTGCGGGGTACGCGGGCCGGAACCGCCGGCCGTCGCCGCGTAGTCCGGCATCGGAAGCGCCCTGCGGTCCAGCTTGCCGTTGGGAGTCAGCGGCAACCGGTCCAGCACCATCACCACCGACGGCACCATGTACTCCGGCAACCGCTCCGCCAGCCGCTCACGCGCGGCCTTCGCCATCGGTACGAAACCCCGTGCGGCCGCCGGGTTGTTGACCCAGGGACCACCCGAAACGGCCGGCAGATACACACCGGTCAGGACGGCGTCGCTCATCCCGGCCGGAAGCACGACGGCCTCGAACAGT
>NZ_JBIBYN010000071.1:0-1383 GCF_043083325.1 Streptomyces sp. NPDC014734
GGGGTTGGTGGAGCGGTTTGGTCGGGTGTTGGCGGGGGTGGTGGTTGATGCGGGTGTTCGTGTGAGTGGTCTGGAGGTGTTGTCGGAGGCTGAGCGGTGTGGGTTGTCGGGGGTTTGGGGTGGTGCGGTGGTGGGGGTGCCGTGGGTGTCGTTGGCGGAGGGTTTTGAGGCGCGGGTGGCGGTGTCGCCGGGGGCGACGGCGGTGGTGTTCGGGGGTGTTGAGCTTACGTATGGGGAGTTGAATGTGCGGGCGAATCGTCTGGCGCGGTTGTTGGTGGAGGGGGGTGCTGGTCCGGAGCGTGTGGTGGCGTTGGTGTTGCCGCGTTCGGAGTGGTTGCCGGTGGCGTTGCTGGCGGTGGTGAAGTCGGGGGCGGCGTATGTGCCGGTTGATCCGGGTTTGCCGGTGGAGCGGGTTGCGTTCATGTTGGGGGATGCGGATCCGGTGGTGGTGGTGTCGGCTGTTGCGCTGGATGAGTCGTTGGTGGGTGGGCGGGTGCGGGTGGTGCTGGATGAGGGGACGGTGCGGGGGCTGTCGGGTTTTGCGGGTGGGGATTTGTCTGTGGCGGAGCGGGGTGGTGTGGTGTTGCGGCCGGAGCATCCGTTGTATGTGATGTATACGTCGGGTTCGACGGGGCGGCCGAAGGGTGTGGTGTTCCCGGCGGGGGCGATGGTGAATCTGCTGGCCTGGCATGCTGGGGTGCTGCCGGGTGGGGTGGGTGGTCGGACGGGTCAGTTCGCGGCGTTGGGTTTTGATGCGGCGGCGCATGAGATGTTCTCGGCGTTGTGGTCGGGCAAGGTGCTGGTGGTGCCGTGTGATGAGACGCGGCGGGGTGCGGTGGAGCTGGTGCGCTGGTTTGCTGAGCATGGGGTGGGTGAGTTGTTCGCTCCGATGCCGATGGTGGAGGCGGTTGCTGAGGCGGCTGCTGAGCTGGGTGTGGTTCTGCCGGGGTTGTTGGATGTGGTGCAGGCGGGTGAGGCGCTGGCTGTGCGTGGTGCGGTGCGGGAGTTTTTTGCGTCGGTGCCGGGCAGGCGGCTGCACAACTTTTACGGTCCGACCGAGACCCATGTGGTCACGGCTCTGTCTTTGGAGGGTGATCCGGCGGGGTGGCCGGTGTCGCCGTCGATCGGTGTTCCGGTGGCGAACAGCCGTGTGTATGTCCTGGACGGGGCTCTGCGTCTGGTGCCGGTGGGTGTGGTGGGTGAGTTGTATCTGGCGGGTGCGCAGTTGGCGCGTGGGTATCTGAATCGTCCGGGTCTGTCGGCGGAGCGGTTTGTGGCGGATCCGTTTGTGGGTTCGGGTGAGCGTATGTACCGTTCGGGTGATCTGGGCCGGTGGCGGGCGGATGGCACGGTGGAGTTTCTGGGGCGTGCGGACTTCCAGGT
>NZ_JBIBYN010000072.1:0-1316 GCF_043083325.1 Streptomyces sp. NPDC014734
CGGAACGTGGGATCACCGGACAGGTCCGTCCGCAGCACCAACGTGTTCACGAAGAAACCCACAAGGTCGTCGAGCGCCTCGTCCGTACGCCCCGCAACCGGCGTACCGATCGGAATGTCCGCACCCGCACCCATCCGCGACAACAACGCCGCGAACGCCGCACGCACCACCATGAACACACTCGCACCCGACTTGCGCGCAAGGCGGACGAGACCCTTGTGCAGATCCGCGTCGACGGTCACCGGCACCGTGGCACCACGGTGCGAGGCGACCGCCGGGCGGGGACGGTCCGCAGGTAGCTCCAACTGCTCGGGAAGTGCACTCAGTTGTTGCTTCCAGTAAGTGAGCTGACGGCTGATCAGGCTGTCCGGGTCGTTCTCGTCGCCCAGCAGCTCACGCTGCCAGATCGCGTAGTCCGCGTACTGCACCGGCAGCGGCTCCCAGCCCGGAGTGCGGCCCATGGTGCGTGCCTCGTAGGCCAACGCGACGTCACGGGCCAGCGGTGCCATCGACCAGCCATCGCCCGTGATGTGGTGCAGGACGACGACCAGGACGTGTGTGGTGTCGCTGAGCCCGAACAGCGATGCGCGCAGGGGAGCTTCGGCCGTCAGGTCGAACCCGCGCCGCGCGGCCCGGGCTATCGCGTCCGGAACCTCGTCCTCGCGGATCTGCCGTACCGGCATCTCCATCGTGGAGTCCGTGGCGGCGAGGACACGCTGGACCGGCACACCGTCCTCGCCCTCGGGGAAGACCGTGCGCAGCGACTCATGGCGTGCGATGACGTCGCACAGGGCCTCGCGCAGGGTGTCGCGGTCCAGCGGACCCGTAATCCGCAGGGCGATGGGCATGTTGTACGTGACGGACTCGGGGCCCTCGAAGCGGTTGAGGAACCACAGCCTGCGCTGTGCGAACGACAGAGGGACCTCGGCGGGGCGGTCGGCCGGCACCAGCGCAGTGCGGGCACCCTGCGCGTCCGCCATGCGGGCGACCAGCTCCGCGACGGTAGGCGATTCGAACATGGCCCGGGGCGGGACCTCCGTCCCGAACACCGCACGAATGCGGCTGATCACCCGGGTGGCATGCAGGGAGTGTCCGCCCAGTTCGAAGAAGCTGTCGTCGATCCCGACCTTCTCCACCCCGAGCACCTCGGCGAAGATCGCGCAGAGGACCTCCTCGCGGGCGTCACGCGGGTCGCGTATGCGCCGCGCCTCGACGTACTCGGGGGCGGGCAGGGCTCGCTTGTCGATCTTGCGGTGGGCGGTGAGGGGCAGCTCGGGCAGACTGACCACCGCGGCCGGGACCATGAACTCGGGCAG
>NZ_JBIBYN010000073.1:0-1226 GCF_043083325.1 Streptomyces sp. NPDC014734
GGTAATGCGGGCCAGGGGAGTTATGCGGCGGCGAACGCCTTCCTGGACGGGCTTGCGGAGTATCGCGTGGGCCGGGGGTTGGTGGGGTCGTCGTTCGCCTGGGGTCTGTGGGCCGATGAGGGTGGTATGGCCGGTGAGCTGGGTGACGGGGGTGTGTCCCGGCTGGGTCGTGGTGGTGCCGGTGCGTTCAGTGCTGCTGAGGGGCTGGAGCTGTTCGACGCGGCGGGTCGGCTGGCCGATCCGGTGCTCGTCCCGATCCGCCTCGACGTCGCCGCGCTGCGGGCCCAGGCAGTCCAGGGCACGCTGCCCGCGTTGCTCAGTTCCCTTGTCCGGGTGCCGACCCGTCGAGCTGCCGAGGGAACTGCCGCGGAATCAGGCGTGCTGACGAAGCAGTTGGCAGGGATGGACGAGGCCGGGCAGCGCGGGGTGCTCCTGGAGCTGATCCGTACCCAGGTCACCGCCGTCCTCGGATACGCGGACGTGGAGAGCGTCGAGGCCGAGCGGTCCTTCCGTGAGTTGGGTTTTGACTCGTTGACGGCGGTGGAGCTGCGGAATCTGTTGGGTGGTGCGACGGGGCTGAGGCTTCCGGCGACGTTGGTGTTTGATTATCCGACGCCGGTGGTGCTGGTGGAGTTCCTGCGTGCCGAGTTGGTGGGTGCGGTGGTGGGGGTTGCGGGGCCGGTGGTGGTTGCGGCGGTGGATGACGAGCCGATCGCGATCGTGGGTCTGGGGTGTCGTTATCCGGGTGGGGTGGAGAGTCCGGAGGATCTGTGGCGGCTGGTCGTGGGGGGTGGGGACGCGGTGTCCGGGTTCCCTGTCGACCGTGGCTGGGATCTGGATGCGCTGTATCACGAGGATCCGGATCA
Source organism: Streptomyces sp. NPDC014734 (assembly GCF_043083325.1). Lineage (NCBI taxonomy): Bacteria > Bacillati > Actinomycetota > Actinomycetes > Kitasatosporales > Streptomycetaceae > Streptomyces > Streptomyces sp. NPDC014734. Next base: position 867 of record NZ_JBIBYN010000073.1, read on the forward strand.
TCCGGGTACGTCGTATGCGCGTGAGGGCGGGTTCGTCGAGGGTGCGGGTGATTTCGATCCGGCGTTCTTCGGGATCTCGCCGCGTGAGGCGCTTGCCATGGACCCGCAGCAGCGGTTGCTGCTGGAGACGTCCTGGGAGGCGTTCGAACGCGCGGGCATCGACCCCGGTGCGCTCCGCGGGAGCCGGACCGGTGTGTTCGCGGGTGTGATGTATCACGACTACGCCTCGCTGCTGGACCGGGCGCCCGAGGGTGTCGAGGGTTTTGTCGGTACGGGTAATGCGGCGAGTGTGATTTCGGGGCGGTTGGCGTACACGTTTGGTCTGGAGGGGCCGGCGGTCACGGTTGATACGGCGTGTTC
>NZ_JBIBYN010000074.1:0-1223 GCF_043083325.1 Streptomyces sp. NPDC014734
GCGGCGAGGTTCGTGTCGCGGACCCGGTCGAGGAGTTCGGTGAAGGTGGGGTCGCCGGAGGTGTCGGTGCGCAGGACGAGGGTGTTGACGAAGAACCCGACGAGGTCGTCGAGGGCGTCGTCGTCGCGGCCCGCGACCGGGGTGCCGATCGGGATGTCGCTGCCCGCGCCGAGACGGGTGAGCAGGGCGGCGATGGCGGACTGTAGCACCATGAACACCGTGACCTGGTGTTCGCGGGCGAGTGTGACGATTCCCGCGTGCAGTTCGGCGTCCCAGGAGAGGGGCACGGTGGCGCCGTGGTGGCCGGCGACGGCCGGGCGCGGCCGGTCGGTCGGCAGGTCGAGACGGTCCGGGAGACCGGCGAGGGCGGTGCGCCAGTGGTCGATCTGCCGGGAGATGACACTCTCCGGGTCGGACTCCTCGCCGAGCACCTCCCGCTGCCACAGCGTGTAGTCGGCGTACTGCACCGGCAGCGGCTCCCACGCCGGGGCCCGGCCGGTGCGCCGCGCCGCGTAGGCGAGGGAGAGATCACGGGCGAGCGGACCCATCGACCAGCCGTCACTCGCGATGTGATGGGCCAGCAGCAGGACCACCTGCTCGTCGGGCGAGGGCGAGAACACCCATGCCCGCAGCGGCATCTCGCGGGTCAGGCCGAAGGTGTGGCGGGCCGCCGCGGCCACGTCACCGTCGAGCCGGTCCGGGGTCGTACGGACGACCTCGATGACCGGCCGGGCCTCCTCCACCGGGAGGATGTGCTGGTAGGGGGTGCCGCCCTGCTCCGGGAAGACGGTCCGCAGGCTCTCGTGCCGTGCGACCAGGTCCTCGATCGCGGTGCGCAGCGCGGTGACGTCCAGATCACCGGAAAGCCGCAGCAGCGTCGGCACGTTGTAGGTGGCGCTGGGGCCTTCGAGCTGGTGCAGGAACCACAGGCGCTGCTGGGCGAAGGACAGCGGCAGCAGCTCGGGCCGCGCCATCGGCACCAGTTCCGCCCGCGCCCCGTCCGCGTCGCCGAGACGTGCCGCGGTACCGGCGACCGTCGGCGCCTCGAACAGGTCCCGCACCGACAACTGCACACCGAAGGCGGCACGGACCCGGCTGATCAGCTGGATGGCGAGGAGGGAGTGTCCGCCGAGGTCGAAGAAGTTGTCGTCGATGGTGAGGTGGTTGATGTTGAGGGTGTGGGCGAAGATGGTGGTGAGGATTTGTTCGGTGGGGGTGCGGGG
>NZ_JBIBYN010000075.1:0-1185 GCF_043083325.1 Streptomyces sp. NPDC014734
GGTTCCTGAACCGTCTGGAGGGCGAGACGTCATCGACGTACAACCTCCCGATCGCCCTGCGTCTCACCGGAACCCTCGACCGGGACGCCCTCGCCGCGGCTCTGCGCGATGTCATCACCCGCCACGAATCGCTGCGCACGGTCTTCCCCGAGGGCACCGACGGCACCCCGTACCAGGCGGTCGTCGACCCCGAGCAGGCATTCGTGCGTCTTGATGTCGTCAGTGTGCCGGAGGGGGAAGTGCCGTCGCTGGTGGCTGCCGAGGTCTCGCGCGGTTTTGACCTGGCCGTCGACCTTCCGGTGCGAGCACGGCTGTTCGCCGTGGACGAGGCCGCGCACGTCCTCGTTGTGGTGCTGCACCACATCGTCGGCGACGGCTGGTCCCTGGAACCCCTGGCGCGGGATCTCGCCGAGGCGTACGAGGCACGGAGCGCCGACCGTGCTCCGGAGTGGGAGCCGCTGCCGGTGCAGTACGCCGACTACGCGCTCTGGCAGCGCGAGCTGCTCGGCGACGAGAACGACCCCGACAGCATCCTCGGCCGACAGATCACTTACTGGACGGAACAACTGGCCGACCTGCCGGAGCAGCTGGAACTCCCGACGGACCGTCGACGCCCTGCCGTCTCCTCCTATCGTGGCGACAGCGTGACGTTCACGCTGGACGCGGAGTTGCACGGCCGTCTCGTCGGGCTGGCCCGCGAGTCCGGCGCCAGTGTTTTCATGGTGGTGCAGGCGGCCTTCGCCGCACTGCTGTCGCGGATGGGTGCGGGTACGGATATCCCGATAGGCTCGCCGGTGGCGGGCCGCACGGACGAGGCACTCGACGACCTCGTGGGCTTCTTCGTGAACACCCTTGTGTTGCGTACCGACCTGTCCGGCGACCCCACTTTCCGCGAACTGCTCGACCGCGTCCGCGAGACCGACCTGGCGGCGTACGCGCACCAGGACGTGCCCTTCGAGCACCTCGTCGAGATCCTCAACCCGATCCGCTCCATGGCCCGGAACCCTCTCTTCCAAGTGGCTCTGGCCTTCCAGAACCAGAACCAGTCCGACCTGCGGCTGCCCGGCCTCTCGCTGAGCACGGAGCAGAGCGACGGTGGCGCGGCGAAGTTCGATCTGTCACTGGGGTTGACCGAGCGGTTTGACGGTGAGGGTGCTCCGGCGGGTTTGGAGGGTGGTTTTGAGT
>NZ_JBIBYN010000076.1:0-1031 GCF_043083325.1 Streptomyces sp. NPDC014734
TATACGTCGGGTTCGTCGGGTCGGCCGAAGGGTGTGGTTGTCGGTCATGCGGGTGTGGTGAATCTGGCGTGGGATCACATCGGGCGGCTGGGTGTGGATGGTGGGAGTCGGTTGTTGCAGTTTGCGTCGCCGAGTTTTGATGCTGCGGTTGCGGATATGTGGCCGGCGTGGCTGGCTGGGGCGGCGTTGGTGCTGGGGTCGGCGGAGCGTCTGGTTCCTGGTGTGCGGCTTTCGGGTTTTGTGTCGGAGTTCGGGGTGACGCATGCGACGTTGCCGCCGGCGACGTTGCCGGTGCTGGAGGAGTCGGGGGGGCTTCCGGCGGGGTTGACGTTGGTGGTGGCGGGTGAGGCGTGTTCGGCGGAGGTGGTTCGTAGGTGGTCGCGTGGTCGTCGGATGGTGAATGTTTATGGTCCGACCGAGGTGACGGTGGCGTCGACGGCGAGTGGGCCGTTGGTGCCGGGGATGGTGGGGGTGCCGCCGATCGGGCGGCCGGTGTGGAATATGCGGGCGTATGTGCTGGATGCGTTGTTGCGGCCGGTTCCGGTCGGGGTGGCTGGTGAACTGTATGTGTCCGGGGTGCAGTTGGCGCGTGGGTATCTGAATCGTCCGGGTCTGACGGCGGGGCGTTTTGTGCCGGATCCGTTTGCTGGTGGGCCGGGGGTGCGGATGTACCGGACGGGTGATGTGGTGCGTCGTCGCCGGGACGGTGAGCTTGAGTATGTCGGGCGGGCGGACGAGCAGGTCAAGGTACGCGGTTTCCGTGTCGAGCTGGGTGAGATCGAGGCGGCGCTGCTCTCGCACCCCGGGTTGGCGCAGGTCACGGTGATGGCGCGTGAGGACCGGCCGGGTGACAAGCGCCTGGTCGCGTATGTGGTTCCCTCGCAGCCCGGCGCGTCTCTGGACGCGGGTCGGGTGCGGCAGTACGTGGGTGAGCTGCTGCCCGAGTTCATGGTCCCGGCCGCGGTGGTCAGTCTGCCCGAGCTGCCCCTCACCGCCCACCGCAAGATCGACAAGCGAGCCCTGCCCGCCCC